>JBBDRI010000001.1:0-13916 GCA_040905545.1 Gemmatimonadota bacterium
TACCGCAAGACCCCGTCCCGGTGGTCCCTGTACTTCTTCAACGGCCTTCTAATGTCCTGAGTCAGAGATTCGTCGGCATCCGTTCGCCGCTGCATCCGCCCTGGCTTGAAACCGCGGGATCCGTTCTCCCGTAGGCTGAGGAGGAAGGTATCCGGTCCGGGACTGCCGGAAGGGGGATCGAACGGAGGCTACGGTCATGGGAAGGCTTGTGGGGATGGGGGGGGTTACGCGGCGGGGTCGGATGGAGTTCCTGTTGAGCAAGGCCGATCGGTTGGAGGAAGCGGGAGAGGGAAGGTTGGCCGCTGTGTTCCGGCGGATGGCCGGCGACCTGAGGCCCCTGCCTACCGCACGAACCGGCTCCATGGTATATTTCCCAGGCTAAGGCGCCGGGTTGAGTGACTCCGGCGCTCTCTGGATGAGATGATTGGCAACGCCAGTTGCGTCCAGAGTGTTCGAGCCCGACTTCAACCCAGGACTGACATCAACATGCGCTACTCTGCACTTGGCCTTTTGGCCGTATTTGGACTGGCTGCCTGCGGTGGCGATGAGCCCGCCGCCGACACCCAGACACCCGCTTCGACTCCCGCCGCCGACGCCGGGGCCCTCACTATGCCCGACTGGTACCAGATCGATCGGGACGCCCAGACGGTGACGCTGAACATCACTGCCGGGACGTCGTCCGACAACAACTACTGGAACTACAACGGCATGTACGGTGGTCGTGGTCATCTGGTCATCCCCCAGGGATACCAGGTCACGGTGAACCTTACCAACAATGACCCGAACATGGCCCATTCCATCGGGATCGGAGAGCGCCTGAGCAGCTACCCCGCCACCTTCACCAACCCGGTGCCCATCTTTGCCGGGGGCATCACCCAGAACGCTACCTCCATGACCGAGGCCACCATGCCCGGTGAGACGGAGACCATCAGCTTCACGGCTGAGACGGCCGGTGACTACGCCTTCATCTGCTACGTGACAGGTCACGCGGTCGTGGGGATGTACCTCAACGTCACGGTTTCCGCTGACGACGAGGCTGGCTTGCGCCAGTAATCTCTACAGAAGGATTTCTGGACCAGGGCCCCCTCCGGATTCGTCCGGGGGGGGCTTTTCCATTCATGGCTCCATTGCTGGAGGGTACGGGGCGTCCATACCTTGGCGGTGAGGAGTGATTCGTCTTCCCGTTTCCCTGGAGCAGTTCAGGTGCGTCGACCCCAACTCGCCCTTGCATCGGTAGGCATTCTGGCCGCTGCAGTCCTGGTCACCGCCTGTACCACCGGAGAGGAGGCCTCGTCGTACGATGAGGTGGTGAGCATCCTGTGGAATCTGGCCGAGGCGTCTCCCAGGATGCACTTCACCACGTTCGGGTACTCCCGCGAGGGTCGTGCCCTCCCCCTTCTGGTCATCGGCGATGTAGAAGACGCCTCACCGGAATCCGTCAGGGAATCCGGGAAGACACGGATCTATCTACAGGGCAACATCCACCTACAGGGCAACATCCACGCCGGCGAGGTGGCGGGGAAGGAGGCCTTGCTCATGGTGGCCCGGGAAATGGCCGACGGCGCGAACTCCCGGTGGTTGGACTCCCTCGTGCTTCTGGTGGGGCCCATCTACAACGCAGATGGGAACGAACGGGTGGATCTCAACAATCGACCCAGGCAGCATGGCCCCATTGGCGGGATGGGGACCCGCCCCAACGCCATGGGGCTGGATTTGAACCGGGATCATATGAAGTTGGATGCTCCTGAATCCAGGTCCCTCACTCGCTTCCTCACGGCGTACGATCCCCATGTGACAGTGGACCTGCACGTTACCAACGGAACCCGGCACGCGTACATGCTGACGTATGCTCCCCCCCTCCATCCCGGCACCCCCCAGGCCGTTCTGGACCTGGTTTGGGACCGCCGGCTACCGGAGGTGGCAACCCGGGTCCGGGAGATGGACGGTTGGGACTTCTATCACTACGGAAATCTGGGCGGAGCGCCCGACGGCGATGGTCGTGCCTGGGTCACCTTCGACTCCCGCCCCCGGTTTGGAACCAACTACGCGGGCCTCCGGAATCGGGTGGGCATCCTGAGCGAGGCCTACTCCTACGCCTCATTCCGAGATCGCGTCTACTCCACTCTGCGCTTCGTGGAGGAGGTCACGACGTTCGCCTGGGCCAACGCTGCTGAGATCCGCGATGTCACCGAGGCTCAGGACCAGGAAGATCTGGTAGGGACCCTGCTTCCGACACGCACCCGTTACCAGGCTACGCCGGGGGAGGTGGAAATCCTCATGGGGGATGTGGTGGAGCGTCTCAGGGCCCACGGGGTGCGAACGGAGGTCCTGGGCCAGGAGGAAACGAGAACCGTCGAGGCATTCCGGATCTCGGCCCGGATCGCCGCTGAGCGACCCTTCCAGGACCGGACGGAGCAGGAGATCCAGGGGCGATATGAGCTCCGGGAGGTCCACCTTCCGGAGGGGACCGTGCGGGTGGATGTCCGCCAGCCACTGGGTCGACTGGCCTTCATGCTTCTGGAGCCCAGATCTCACGATGGCTTCGCCAATTGGGGGCTTCTGGCCACGGAGTTGGGCGCCGGCGACCTGTATCCCATCTTTCGGGTACCATGATGGGCTACGATTTCAAGGGTCCTCGGTGGAAGTCCCACAGTGGGACCCCGATCATGAAGCTGTCGGATGGCCCGGCGGGTGCATGGGCCCTGCCGGGAGCCACGGCCAGGAGGATTGACTGATGACCCGGGGACTTCGGACCCTTTGGGGGGCTTTCTTTGTGCTCGCTCTGTCGGCACAGGGGGTCCTGGCGCAGGGAGGAAGAGGCGAGGATCCAGCTCGGATCGCATCCTTTCTCCGCACCGTGGCTACCCATTTTCAGCTGCCCGTGGACGAGGTTTTCATACTTTCGGAATGGAATGTGGCCCCAGATGACGTGCCGGTGATTCTCTTCCTGGCGGACCGGAGCGGGATATCGCCGGATGTCCTGGTAGCCCTTCGCCGGGCCGGAAACGGATGGGGCTCCATCACATCCCGGTACGGCCTGGGTGCCGATCTCCTCCATGTCCCCATGACGGTGGCTGAGGCTGGGCCGCTTCTCCAGGGGCTTTACGAGCGGTATGAAGCCACGCCCCGGAACCGATGGGGTACTCTCTCCCTCTCTGACGATGAAGTTCTGGCGTTGGTGAATTTGCGCGTGCTCTCCCAGGGTCTATCCCTCGCTCCAGGCGCAGTCATGACGGCTCGAGCAAACAGTACCAGCTTTGTGGGAGCCCATGCTGGTCTGGGCGGCTCTCCGCGCTGATCATCGCCGCCCTGCTGCAATAACGGGGAATCCATGGGACAGACCGCCGCCGCCGGTTCCGACGACGCCGATGTGAGCCGGGCCTTCACCCGCTCCCTCCTGGATGATCTGAGGGTGTTGGAGCGAATGATCAAGCAGGGACGGATCGAATCCGGCGTTCGCCGGTTCGGTGCGGAGCAGGAGCTTTTTCTCGTGGACGATGGCTGGCGGCCCGCTCCCCTGGCGTTGAAGGTGTTGGAACGGCTCTCCGACGGGGACTTCACCACCGAACTGGCCCTTTTCAATCTGGAAGCCAACGTGCCCCCCCACCTGCTGGAGGGAGAGTGCCTCTCCGTGCTGGAGGAGGCGTTGGACGAGATGGTTCGAAAGGTGCGGGCCGCAACGCGGGCAGAGGGTGGCCAAGTGGTACTGGCGGGGATTCTCCCAACCCTGGTCAAGTCAGACCTGGGCCTGGAAAACATGACGCCCCGACCCCGGTATCATCGGCTGAATGAGGTGATCAGCCGTCTGAGGGGGGGAGCGTATCGGCTTCGCATTGAGGGGACCGACGAACTGAACCTGGAACACGACACGGTCATGTTGGAGGCGTGCAACACCAGTTGCCAGGTACATCTCCAGGTTTCCGCAGACGAGTTTGCCCGCTTCTACAATGTGGCGCAAACCATGGTGGCGCCGGCTCTGGCCGCCTCCGTGAACTCCCCGGTGCTCTTTGGCAAGCGTCTCTGGGCGGAGACCCGTATTGCCCTCTTTCAGCAGTCGTTGGATACCCGCAGCGCCACCCTTCACCTGCGGGAGTTGAGTCCCCGGGTGCGATTCGGGGAAGGATGGGTAAACGAATCCGTCATCGAACTGTTCCAGGACGATATCTCCCGCTTCCGGGTCATCATGGCCGAAGAGGTGGCGGAGGACTCGTTTCGGGTGTTGGACGAGGGAGGGGTGCCCCGACTCCCCGCCCTGCAGCTGCACAACGGGACGGTGTATCGCTGGAATCGACCCTGCTATGGAATCAGTGAAGGGGAGCCCCATCTGCGCATCGAGTGCCGGGCGCTTCCGTCGGGCCCCACCATCCGGGACGAGGTGGCGAATGCTGCCTTCTGGATGGGGTTGGTACTGGGGGGGGGCGCCGAGTTCGGCGATATTCGGGAGCGCATGGAGTTCGATGATGCCAAGGCCAACTTTCTGGCGTGTTCGCGGTTGGGGTTGGCAGCGGGGGTGAACTGGTTTGGCGGAGAGACCGTGGGGGTGCGGACACTCATCCAACGCGATCTTCTTCCCTTGGCCCGGACCGGTCTGCTGGAGGCGGGTGTCGCTTCCTCCGATGTGGATCGGTACCTGGGGGTGATTCACGACCGCGTGGAGTCCGGACAGACGGGAAGCGTCTGGGCCCTTCGATCGTTGGCCGCCATGAGGGACCACGGTACTCGAGCTGAACGCCTGGCCGCTGTTACCGCCGCTACCGTGGCCAGGCAGGAGAAGGGTGATCCGGTGCATGGCTGGACCCTGGCGGAACTTCATGAGGCCGGGGGGTGGAAGCAGAACTATATGCGGGTGGAGCAGTACATGAATACCACCCTCTATACCGTGAATGAGGAAGAATTGGTGGAAATGGTGGCATTCCTCATGGATCGGGAAGGGGTGCGCCATGTGTTGGTGGAAGACGACAACCACCGCCTGGTGGGTCTGGTGTCGTATCGTTCCATCTTGCGAATCGTCGCGGAGGGCGGCCGGCGTCGAGGCTTGGAGAGCCTCCCTGTCCGAGAGATCATGGAGGCCGCCTTGGCCACCGTGACTCCAGAGACGCCCACTTTGGATGCCATTGATCTTATGCGGAAGGAGAGGGTCTCCTGTCTACCAGTGCTCAAGGACGGCAAGTTGGTGGGGCTCGTCAGCGAACGGGACTTCATGCCCATCGCCTATCAACTCCTGGAGGAGCGTCTGAGGGAGGTCTGATTCCCCCACGGGTAATGGGAACCGTGGCCGGACGAGAGCCTGGTCCCACCCTTCTGGTGATGACGGCCCTTCACGGGAACGAACCTGCCGGGATGTTGGGCGCGGAGCGCGTCCTGGAGGAGTTGGAGGCCGCAGGCGGCCTCCCCAGGGGTGACTTCCTCGCTGTAGTGGGAAATCGGGAAGCCGTGTCTCGCGGAATCCGATTCCAGGACCTGGATCTGAACCGGGCCTGGCTCTCCCCCCGACTCAGAGCCCTCCAGAGAGGGAGGCTCCCTCGCCCTCCCCGCCTTGAAGATCGAGAACAGTCCGAGATCCTCAAGGTGCTGGACGAAGCCGAGAGGCGTGCGAGAGGGGCTATCACGGTGTTGGATCTCCATACCACATCCGGTCCGGGCGCCGCCTGGTCCACTACGGGAGATACGCTTCAGAACCGAACATTGGCGCTGTCTTTGCCAGTGCCGTTGGTGCTGGGCCTGGAGGAGCAGGTGGAAGGGACGCTTCTGGAATATCTGGACGAGCGAGGCTGGGCGAATCTGGTGGTGGAGTGTGGTCAGCATCAGGACCCCCGATCTCCGGACCGTGCTGAGGCCGTCATCTGGTTGGCCCTGGAGGCTACCGGCCTGCTGGGGGCGGGCTTTCTCCCCAGGGTTCGACGGGCCAGGGAGCTCCTGGCTACAGAGCGGCGGGGAGACCGGAGACCCAGGGTTGCCGAAATGCGGTACCGGCACCCGGTGGAGGTGGGAGACGGTTTTCAGATGGAGCCGGGTTACTCGAATTTCCAGCCCGTGGCCGAAGGCCAGCTTCTGGCCCATGATCGAAGAGGGCCGGTGACGGCTCCCCACGCCGGTCGACTTCTCATGCCCCTGTATCAGTCTCTCGGGAGTGACGGCTACTTCCTCATCCGTCGGGTGCGCCCGGTGTGGCTCCGACTTTCGGCGTTCCTCCGGCGGTGGGAGCTTTCCGGTCTCCTTCCCTGGTTGCCCGGGGTGCACCGTACCCGGGAGGGCTCAGAGATTCTCGTAGTGGATCGCGGAGTGGCTCGATGGCTGGCGCTGGAGTTCTTTCACCTGTTGGGGTTCCGGAAGGTTCGGGAGCGGGGTCGGCTTCTGGTCCTCACCCGAAGGGCCCAGGACCGGAAAGCCGGGCCGGGGTCGTCTGAATCGCAACCCCAGGGACTGGCGTCGAAATGAGTTTGGAAGGGAGAACCACCCCAATGGAGGAGCGGTTGCTCGCTGCGTCCATCCTTCTGGTGGACGATGAAGGGGCTAACCTCCGTGTGCTGGAGCGCATCCTGGCCCGGGCCGGATATTCGGAAGTGTCGGCCACCTCCGACCCCAGGGAGGTGGAACCCCTCTTCAGGGAACTCCAGCCGGATCTGGTGGTGTTGGACCTCCACATGCCGAAAATGGACGGCTTTGAGATCATGAAGCGTCTCGGTGGCCTGATTCCGGAGGGGAGCTTCCTTCCCATTCTCGTTCTCACGGGCGATCCGAATCTGGAGGTCCGGCAACGGGCGTTGGCGGTGGGTGCCCGGGACTTCGTGAACAAACCGTTCGATGTGGTGGAGGTGCTGCTCCGAATCCGGAATCTCCTGGAAACCCGGATGCTCCATCGGGAGCTCAGGCACCAGAACGAGGATCTGGAGGAGCGGGTCCGGGCTCGGACCCTGGAACTCTCGGCGGCGCAGGACGAGATCATCGATCGACTGGTGGCGGCAGCCGAGTACCGGGATGATGTGACGGGTCGCCACGCCCATCGGGTGGGGGTTCTGTCGTCGCTTCTGGCCCGGGAGGTGGGGATGCAGCCTGAGGATGTCTCCCTCATAGCGCGGGCCGCCACCCTTCACGACGTGGGGAAGATCGGGATCTCCGACTCCATCCTGATGAAACCGGGATCCCTGACGCCCGACGAGGTGACCCTCATGAGGGAGCATGTCCAGATCGGAGCCCGCATTCTCGAAGGGAGTGCCTTCCCACTGCTCCAGATGGCTGCCCGGATTGCCCTGACCCATCACGAGCGCTGGGATGGAACCGGGTATCTGGGCATGACGGGGTTGAAGATTCCCCTGGTGGGCCGGATCGTAGCACTGGCAGATGCCTTCGACTCCATGACCCATACACGTCCCTACAAGGTAGCGGCTCCGGTGGACCAGGCCCTGGAGTGGGTGAAGACAGATTCAGGGAGCCACTTCGATCCCAGGGTTGCGGATGCCCTCCTGGAAATCGTGGCGCGCGACGGGCTGGCGTCATGGAGAGCATTCCGGGAGGATCAGGGGATGGCGCCCCCCGAGCTCAAGATGGGTTGATCCGGCCCGGGAAAACCGCCACTTCCCGACCCGCAGCGGTTCACCCCTGTGAAGGCGCGGGGTATATTCCGCCTGGTACCATCCACCTGCCTTCATCGATTTCCCCTCGTGTAGCGATTTTTATGAACCCTCCCGTGATTCCCGACGACCTGGTGCTGAGAAACGGAACCGGTGGGCGGATCCTCCTGTTGGTACTGGACGGCCTGGGGGGGCTGCCCGCCCGCCCAGGGGCGGAGACAGAACTGGATGCCGCCCGGACGCCTCATCTGGATTCCCTGGCGGAACGAAGCTCCCTGGGCCTGTTCCATCCGGTGGCACCGGGGGTGACCCCTGGAAGCGGTCCGGGCCATCTGGCGCTGTTCGGATACGACCCGCTTCGGTATCTGGTGGGGCGGGGCGCCCTCAGTGCACTGGGGGTGGGGTTCCCCCTGCAGCCCGGGGATCTGGCCGTGCGCCTGAACCTGGCCACCCTGGATGGGTCGGGGCGGGTGGCGGACCGTCGGGCCGGGAGGCCTTCTGACGCCGAAGGGAAGAAGGTCGTGGAGTTGGTTCGGGAACGGGTCAAGTTGGAGAGGGGCGTAGAGTACTTCCTCCTCCATGAGAAGGAGCATCGCGCGGTGCTCATCATGAGAGGTGGGGAGTTGGGTCCTCATCTGCAGGACACCGATCCCCAGGCGGAAGGGGTGGAACCCCGTCCGCCCCTGGCCCTGGACGGGGAGTCCACACGGAGCTCTCGTCTCATGACCACCTTCCTGGCAGGTGCGGGAGAGGCTCTGGCCGACCATCCGCGGGTCCATGGATTCCTGGCTCGTGGATATGCCTCTTACCAGGGATTCCCAGCGTTCCGGGAGCGCTTTGGCCTGAGGGGTGTGGCAGTGGCCGGATATCCCATGTATCGGGGGGTGGCCCGCTTGGTGGGGATGGAAGTTCCAGGCGAACCGACCTCCCTGGACGCGCAGGTGGCACTCCTGGAGCAGGCAGGGCCCGAATCCGACTTCGCCTTCTTTCACGTGAAGGCCACCGATGCCCGGGGGGAGGATGGGGATTACGACGGGAAGGTGGCCGCCATCCAGGCGGTGGATGAGATCCTTCCGCGGATCCTTTCGGTGGGCTGGGATGTGGTGTGCATCACCGGCGACCACTCCACCCCTTCCACCATGAAGGCCCACTCCTGGCACCCCGTGCCCCTTCTCATCCACTCATCCTGGGTCCGACCCTCTGCCGATTCATTCGGTGAGAACGCCTGTCGCACCGGGTCTCTGGGTTCGGTCCGGAGCACGGAGCTCATGAGCCTTCTCCTGGCCCACGCCGGTCGTATGGCCAAGTTCGGCGCATGACGGAGATCCCTGGGTTGGATCCGGTGGAAGGTATCCTGGCGCAGGCCCTCCAGATGGAGGAGGAGGGGGACTGGGATTCGGCGGCGCGGCTCCTGAGAGACGGTGCGGAGGAGCACGGGGACGATGCCCGATTGCTCTGCTGGCTGGCGGTGGCCGAGCGAGAGTTGGGGGACGACGGCACGGCCTACGAGAGGTTTCGTCAGTGCTTGGCTCTGGCTCCGGAGGATCCTTGGGTTCTGGCCACGGCGGGGAATGGCGTTGCGGCCTTTGATGACCCCGAAGCCGGAGCGGCGCTGCGCACGGCGGCCCTCCTGGCACCGGAGCTGCCTCTGGCTCGTTGGCTGTATGGGGCCTACCTGGCTCGCGAAGGGCTCTTGGAGGAAGCCCTGGAAGAGTTGGAGGCCGCCCGCCGCCTGGATCCCGAGGATGACGAGATCGCTCTGGAGTGGGGGGTAGCCCTGGCCCTGGCGGGTCGATTCACGGAAGCGCTGGAAGCCTTCGGCACGGCGGTGGATCCCCAGGATGACGACGGTTGGGCAAGGGTACTCCTGGGGCTTACCCATCTCCAGTTGGACGATCTGGAAGAGGCTGCCCGGGAATTGCAGGAGGCAGCCCGCCTCCGTACCGAGGATGTGGAGGCCCAACTCCTGGCAGCCCTGACCCTGGGCGCGCTGGACGCAGAAGGGCCGGCGCTGGAGATGTTGGAGCGATCCCGTCTCCAGGCTGTGGGGCATGATCAGTTGGTGATGCTGGAGGTGGAAGAGCGACTGGAAACCGGACCCGAGGCTGCCGGGGAATTCCTTCGGAAGACCCTGGCTCCGGTGGCTTATCGCGAACGACTCATGGTGCGGCCATGATCCAACTGCCGGTGGACCGGGTGGAGTTGGACAATGGACTCACGGTGATCCTGTCGCACGACCCATCCCTTCCCGTGGCCGCCGTGAACCTCTGGTACGCGGTGGGATCGCGGAACGAACCGGAGGGCAAGACGGGGTACGCCCACCTCTTCGAACACATGATGTTCCAGGGGTCGGCCAACGTTCCGAAGGGACGCCACTTCGAGCTGTTGGAGCGGGCCGGTGGTTCGGTGAACGCCACCACCTGGTTTGACCGGACCAACTACTTCGAGACGGTTCCCTCGCATCATCTGGAACTGGCTCTTTGGCTGGAAGCCGATCGGATGGGAGGCTTTCTTCAGGCCCTCACCCTCGAGACCCTTGAGAACCAGCGGTCGGTGGTGAAGAACGAACGCAAGCAGCGGTACGATAACCAGCCCTATGGGGATTGGGATGAGCGCCTTCAGGCCCTCCTCTTCCCCCCAGGGCATCCGTATCGCCACTCGGTCATCGGTTCCATGGAAGATCTGGACCGCGCCACCCTGGACGATGTCCGTTCTTTCTTCCTCACCTGGTACACCCCCGAGAACGCGGTTCTGTCGGTGGCGGGTGACCTGGACCGGGATCGGACCATGGGATGGATCCGGGATTACTTCGGGACCATTCCGGCCCGCGGGCAGCCACCGGAGCCCAGGGTGCCGGTCCTGGCATCCGTTCTGGGCGAAACGATCCGTCAGGAAGTGGAGGCCGAGGTCCCCCTTCCCAGGATCTACATGGGGATGAGGATTCCACCTCTTCAAGATGCCGGCTTCCCGGCCATCCGGATCCTGGCCACGGTTCTGGGCTCCGGCCGGTCGTCTCGCCTCTACAGCAAGCTGGTGCGGGAGTCCGGGGTGGCCCGGGATGTCATGGCCTTCCCTTATCCCCTGGTGGGAGGGTGCTCCACCTTCCTCATCCAGGCCACCGGGGTGTCCGGCACGGCTGTGGGGCTTCTCGAGGAGTTGCTGGTAGATGAACTGGCGGGGGTCCGGGAGGTCCGGGAGGAGGAAGTGCAGAGGGCGGTGGCGCTGGCGGACACCGGACTGGTGAGCGGACTCCAGGAGGTGGGTACCCGAGCCGATCTGCTCTCCATGTACCAGACCCTCCTGGGAGACGCCGGGGAAGTGAATCGGGAGATGGCTCGGCTTCGGGCCGTGACCCCCGGCCAGGTGCGGGATGCAGCCGACGCTCTTCTGGGGGAAGACAATCGAGCCATTCTTACCTATCGACCCGCTTCGAGGGTTTCATGACAGAGAAGAGGCCGAGATCAGTGCCCCCCGAGCCTGGCCCCGTGGGTCCGCTCCGGATGCCCGACGTGGATACGCGTCACCTTCCCCAGGGGCTGACCTTCCATCTGGTGAAAATGCCCCGACTGCCGGTGGCGGCCGTATCGCTGGTTCTGGATGCCGGAGAGGCGGGAATGCCGGGCCCGGAGGCCGGGTGGGGGCTCCTGGCAGGGACGGCACTCCAGGGCGGGACAGGTCAGCGGAGTGGGGACGCCCTGGCCCGAGCGCTGGAGGGGGCGGGCTCAGGCGTGGGGGTGGCCACGGGTTGGGATGCGGTACACCTGGAGCTGACGGTTCTCCCGGAGCGCCTACCGCTGGTCCTGCCACTTCTCATGGAGATGGTGCGGGAGCCCGCCTTCCCCCAGGATGAGGTGAAGCGGGCCAGGGAGCGGCGATTGGCCACCATCCGCCAGCGGGCCATGGACCCTGGGGCCCTGGCCGATGACTGGGCCGCAGCGGAGATCCACCATTCCGACTCCCCCTATGCCCGGCCCCTGGGAGGGACGGCGGAGTCCATCGCCAAGGTGGAAGCGGCTGACCTGGTGGGGCTTGTGGAGCGTCGGTATCGCCCCATGGGGGGCACCCTGGTGGTGGCCGGCGATGTGGAGGGGGACGAGGTGCTGGCCATGCTGGAGCCCCTCCTGCGGGGCTGGGAGGGGGGACCTCTCTCCGTGCAGGCTCCCTCTCTCTCCCTGCCCCGGAGCCGGGAAGCCAGGGTGGTGTTGGTGGATCGACCGGGGTCGGTGCAGTCGGAGCTCCGGTTGGGGCACGTGGGGGTACCGCGAGCTTCTCCATATCACGCTTCGCTCCGGGTGGTGAATGCCCTTCTGGGGGGAACCTTCTCCAGCCGCTTGAACCTGAATTTGCGGGAGAAGAACGGTTTCACCTACGGAGTGCGTTCCCGCTTCTCGTTCCGCAGGGGTGCGGGACCCTTCTGGGTCGGGACGGCGGTGGACAGGGAAGTGACGGCTGCGGCGGTAGGGGAGGTGTTGGACGAGGTGCGGGGCCTCCGGGACCAGGGACCCACGGAGCTGGAAGTGGCATCGTCCAGGGACTACCTCGCAGGGGTGTTCCCCCTCCAACTGCAGACTGTGGAGGATGTGGCTGGACGTATCGGCTCCCTCGCCGTGCATGGCCTTCCTCCCTCTGCCATGGTGGAAGAACGGGACGCCATCCGAGGGGTGTCCGTGGAGGCCGCCGGGGAGGCGGCACGCCTGCATCTCAAGCCGGAGGAGATGGTGGTGGTGGTAGTGGGAGACGCCGCAGTGGTGAGGGCTCCCCTGGAGGCGCTGGGGGTGGGGCCCGTGGAGGTCCGATGACCGGCGATCCGCTCCTGAAGCGGACGCCCATCTACCAGGGCCGGGTGGTGGAGCTGAATCTGGAAGAGGTTCGGATGCCCGATGGGACGTCGGCCACCATGGAAGTGATTCGCCATCGTGGTGCAGGTGCCACACTTGCTCTGCTGGATGAACCGCGTTCAGACGATCCCCGGCTCCTGCTCATCCGGCAGTACCGGTACGCTTGCGGGGGAGAGATCCTGGAGATTCCTGCGGGCCTCCCGGAAGAAGGTGAGGATTTCCAGCGCTGTGCCGGCAGGGAACTGGCAGAGGAGACCGGATGGAGGGCGGGCTCCCTCCGATTTCTCACCCGGTTCTTCACCACCCCTGGCTTCACGGATGAGGTGGTTCACCTCTATCTGGCCACGGACCTCTCGCCGGTGGAGCAGCGTCAAGATCCCGACGAGTTCATCCAGGTCCTCTCGGTGCCCCTCTCCCAGGCGTTGGGGTGGGTACGGGACGGGACCATCCAGGATGCCAAGACGGCGGTGGCTCTCCTTCTGTTCGCGGCAATCCGGCAGGAGTTCTGACCCGAGCCGTGTGAAGAAGTGTCCTCCCATGGGGACACACCCCCGGAGGACGGCCTGACAATTGGTGCTTCTCCCTCTGGTACGGTTCCTGCAAGGGTGTGGGCAGGGGGGCGACCCCCCACCGGCCTGAGGTCGGATGACATCCCCTGGTTGAGGGAGTGGAGAGCGATGAGTAGTGTGAAGAAGAAAGCCATGGAGTCCCTGGGTGTGGAGACCCCGTCCCGGTCAGTTCGGGAGGAGCTTTCATCCCTCTCCGACAGTGACGTGGTGCAGCAGTTTCTGGACGGCGAGCCCAGGGCTTTCGGGGAGTTGGTGGATCGGTACGACTCCCGCCTCATCAACTTTGTCTATCGCACGGTGGGTGACAGGGAGCGAGCCCAGGATCTGGTCCAGGAGACCTTCGTCCGGGTATACCGGCACCTCCACCGCTTCGACCAGTCCAAGAAGTTTTCCACCTGGATCTACACCATTGCGTCGAACCTGGCGAAGAACGAGCTCCGCAATCGCTCCAGGAATCCCCTGGTTCTTTTTCAGACCATCAAGAGGAACTGGGAAGCCGACCATCGGCCCCTGGAATGGGAGGATCACTCCTACAAGCCGGATGACCTGTTTCGGAAGCGCCACCTTCGGGAGATGGTGGAGAAGGCCGTTCAGGAACTTCCGGAACATCACCGCATCGTCTTCGTGCTCCGGGAGTTGGAGGGAAAGACGTACGAGGATATCGCCGATATCACCGGGGTGAACCTGGGCACCGTCAAGAGCCGACTGAACCGCGCCCGCAACAACTTCGCGCGCATAATTGCTCCTCTGGTGGACTAATGAGTTGGAGCCGCGCGAACCTCACGCCCAGAAGTAAGGGCGTAACTTCGCGCGCATAATTGCTCCTCTGGTGGACTAGGAGCGTGTCCGGGTAATGGGGCGAGCCGCGTTACGAGCACCACGCGCGCCAACGAAGGAGATGGTCCCGTGCTGCCCGTAACCCGAAGGGCGCGGGGGGG
>JBBDRI010000002.1:0-30693 GCA_040905545.1 Gemmatimonadota bacterium
CACCCGTGGTGCTCGTAACGCGGCTCGCCCCATTACCCGGACACGCTCCTAGCCTACTTGTGCGCCCCCCCATTCGAGGCCAAATTCCCCGGGCCAACCTCAGTGGAAGGTTATTCGTCATTCCGTGGCTTCAGGATGGGTCATCACCAGCGTTCCACCAACCACAGGTCCGACTCCATCCAGAACCACCGCCTCCGGCGGCCCCGAGCCCCAACGGGGTGATTTCGTGTCCCGCCTCCCCCCTTGCCCGGTTCTCGCCAGTCCCGTGATTCCCAGATGGCGCCTCCCCTGCCTTTTCCCTCGGCTCCCTGAGGCTGTGGAGCCTGGTTCGTGACCCAGACCACCGGCACACGGGATCCGGGAGTCGCTCCTTTGGGCCCCCCAACCCTTGGGTATTGGTCCGGAGACCCTGCTGGCGTGCATTTCGGAGCGCTCTCCCCGGATGTCATCGTAGACTCTGTGCGTCGTCCTGTAACCGTGATCTACCATCCCACTGAGCAAAGGGTCGGCCTCGCGATGGGTGGAACCCTGCAACGGGACGCCCCTCCCGACGATGGCATGGGCTTCCCCGTGCTCTCCACCCTGGGGCCCCTGTATCCGGAGTGGCTGGGCGACCGAGCCTTCCTGGAAACCCATGGACTCCGCTTTCCCTACATGGGCGGCTCCATGGCAAGGGGCATCGCAACCACGGACCTGGTGGTGGCCCTGGGGAAAATGGGAGCCCTGGGAATGTTCGGCGCTGCGGGTCTGGCTCCCGCCGCAGTGGATGCCGCCATCCAGTGGATGGCGTCCGCCCTGGATCCCCTGGGCCTGCCGTGGGGGTGCAACTTGATCCATTCCCCCAATGAGGCTGGACTGGAGAATGAATTGGTGGAGCTCTTCCTCCAGCGGGGCGTCCGCCGGGTGGAGGCCTCAGCCTTCATGCGCCTCACTCCCGCCGTTGTGCGCTATGCCTGTTCGGGACTGCAGCGGGGACCGGACGGGAGGATTCTCCGGTCCAACCACCTGTTCGCCAAGGTTTCCAGGGAGGAGGTGGCGCGCCCCTTCCTCTCTCCGGCCCCTGAGGCGCTCCTGTCGCGGTTGTTGTCTGCCGGACAGCTCACCCCCGAAGAGGTAGACCTGGCCCGTGAGGTACCGCTCTCCCAGCAGATCATCGTGGAGTCAGACTCCGGGGGGCATACCGACAATCGGCCCCTGACGGCTCTCTTCCCCGTCATCGCTCGCCTCCGGGACGACCTGGTACAGGAGTTCGGCTACCGTGACCCGGTGCATCTGGGAGCGGCGGGGGGGCTGGGCACTCCCGAAGCCCTGGCTGCCGCCTACGGCCTGGGGGCGGCTTTCGTGGTCATGGGCTCCGTGCATCAGGGAGCGTTGGAATCGGGAGTCAGCCAGGACAGCCGGGAGCTGCTGGCACAGGCGGGCCCTGCGGATGTAGCCATGACTGCCTCAGCCGATATGTTCGAGATGGGGGTCAAGGTTCAGGTCCTCACTCGGGGTACCATGATGGCCGTGCGGGGTAACCATCTGTACGATCTATATCGTCGGTATCCCTCTCTGGAGGCGATTCCTCCAGAGATTCGCGCAAAGCTGGAGAAAGACCTGTTCCGGAAACCGCTGGACGAGGTGTGGACGGAGACGGAGCACTTCTTCACCAAGGCCGACCCGGAACAACTTGCGCGGGCCGAAAAGGATCCGAAACACAAACTGGCCCTGGTTTGTCGATGGTATGTGGGCAACTCCAGCCGGTGGCCCATCAAGGGAGAGCTGGATCGTCAGGCCGACTATCAGCTCTGGTGCGGGCCGGCCATGGGTGCCTTCAACCGATGGGTCCAGGGCACCTTCCTGGAACCTGCGGCCACCCGGAGTGTCCAGCAGATCGGTCTGAATTTGTTGGAGGGTGCTGCAGTCGTGACCCGTGCACATCAGTATCGGAGCTACGGCCTGGAGGTCCCAGGTCAGGCTTACCACTACACCCCCGAGAAGCTGAGCGCCTGAGGCGCCTAGAGGTTTGGCTATGAAGTCCAACGGAACTAAGCACGACGCCGCCATCGCGGTGGTTGGGGCCAGTGCCCTCTACCCCGGAGCTGCCGACGCATCTTCCTTCTGGAGAAACATCCTGGAAGGAGGGGATTTCATGTCCGAAATCCCTGCAGACCACTGGCTCATCGAGGATTACTACGATCCGGACCCCCAAGCGCCCGGGAAAATCTACGCTCGACGGGGGGGCTTCATCCCCAAGGTGGACTTCGATCCCATTCAGCATGGGCTCCCTCCGAAGCAGTTGTCCACCACAGACACCGCCCAGCTGCTGGCCCTCATCATGGCCCAGAAGGTCCTGGATGATGCGGTGAGCGTGCAGTTCCAGAAGGTGAAGAAAGCTGACATCAGCGTGATTCTGGGGGTGGCCTCGGCCACGGAGCTGGTGGGGCAGATGGCCGCCCGGATCCAACGACCCCACTGGATCAACGCACTCCGGAACGCAGGGCTCCCCGAAAGTCAGGTGGAGACGGTGTGTGATCACATCGAAGCCACCTACCCGGAGTGGGACGAGAGCACCTTTCCGGGACTTCTGGGGAATGTCGTGGCCGGCCGCATCGCCAACCGGCTGGATCTGGGCGGTACCAACTGCGTGATTGACGCGGCATGTGCCAGCAGCCTGGGGGCGGTGGCCATGGCGGTGCAGGAGTTGACGCTGGGCCACTCGGACCTGGTCATCACCGGCGGGGTTGATGCCCTGAACGACATCTTCATGTACATGTGTTTCTCCAAAACCCCCGCACTCTCCAGCACCGGAGATTGCCGCCCGTTCTCCGACGCCGCCGACGGGACCATGCTGGGGGAAGGCATCGGGATGCTGGCCCTTCGCCGGCTGGCCGACGCGGAGCGGGACGGCGACAAGATCTACGCCGTGCTCCGGGGCATCGGGTCCTCCTCCGACGGCCGGGCCAAGAGCATCTACGCCCCCCGAGCCGAGGGGCAACAACTCGCCATTCGGCGCGCCTATGAGCGGGCGGGTTTCCAACCCGAGGAGGTGCAATTGGTGGAGGCCCATGGGACCGCTACCCGGGCTGGGGACGCGGCCGAGTTCTCCGGCCTCTGCCAGGCGTTCGGATCGGCTTCCGACGGGAAGACACAGTGGTGCGCCCTGGGTTCGGTGAAGTCCCAGATCGGACATACCAAGGCGGCGGCAGGAGCCGCGTCCATGTTCAAGGTGGTGATGGCTCTCCACCACAAGGTGCTTCCGCCCACCATCAAGGTGCATGAACCCAACAGCAAGATGGAGATCCACCAGAGCCCGTTCTACCTCAATACCCGGGCTCGCCCCTGGATTCGGGCTGGAGGGCACAACAGAAGGGCCGGGGTGAGTTCCTTCGGGTTTGGAGGCAGCAACTTCCATATTGCCCTGGAAGAGTACTCGGGCAGGTCATCTGCGGCCCGACGTTACCCTGCCCTTCCCGTGCACCTTCTCCTTCTGGGTGCCGCTTCGCCCGATTCCCTTCGCGCCTCCATCACCAACACCCTGGACGGCCTGTCCGGGCCCACTCTGCCGGCTGTAGCTCGGGCGAGCCAGGAAGCATTCGATCCGAACAGCGCCCATCGGCTGGCTCTTCTCGTGAGGGATGAGGAAGAAGCTCGGGAAGAACTGGCCCGCACTGCCCAGCGCATCCAGGAAGACGGGTCCACGCCGTTCACCCTCCCCAACCGCGTGCACTATCAGGTAGGCCAGTGCCCCGGGCCCGTAGCTTTCCTCTTCCCCGGGCAGGGAAGCCAGTATGTGGACATGGGCTCGGAGCTGGCCATGGAGTTCCAGTCGGCCCGCCAGACCTGGGACGACGCGGCAGCTTGGGAGCCGGCGGTCGGCGAGCATCTGCATGACGTGGTCTTCCCCATCTCCGTCTTCTCGGATGAGGCTCGTGGGGAACAGGAGGCGCGCCTCACACAGACGGAGTGGGCTCAGCCGGCCATTGGTGCCACATCGCTCTCCATGCTCCGGCTCCTGGACCAGGTGGGCGTCAAGGCCTCCGCCACGGCGGGACACAGCTACGGCGAACTCCCGGCTTTGCTGGCTGGAGGGGTGATTGAGGATGAAGCCACCCTCCTCCGGCTCTCCCGGAAGCGGGGAGAACTCATGGCCGCCGCCTCGTCCACCTCCGGGGCAATGCTGGCCGTCCGAGGCGGGCAGGAAGCGGTTTCGGAGGTGCTGGCTGCCCATCGGGACATTCCGGTGACCATTGCCAACATCAATAGTCCCAAACAGGTGGTGGTGGCTGGCTCCACCGCCCATGTGGAGGCGATTGGAGAGAAACTGGCGGCTGCGAAGTTGGCTAGCCGACCCCTCCCGGTGGCCACGGCCTTCCACACCGAATTGGTGGCCGATTCAGCAAAGCCGTTTTCAGATTTCCTGGAGGATGTGTCGGTCCGGAGTCCCCGCATCCCCGTATACTCCAACAGCTACGCCGTGCCCTACGGCTCCAGCGAAAAGAAGATCCGGGCAACCTTGGCTCATCAGTTGGCGAAGCCCGTGAACTTCCTCGAGATGGTCCGGAAAATGCACGACGACGGGATCCGGATCTTCCTGGAGGTGGGCCCGGGCTCGGCGCTCACGGGTTTGGTTTCCGATTGCCTCTCCGACCGATCCCACGTGGCGGTTTCCATGGACAACCGCAAACTGGATGGCCGCGTGGGATTCCTCAACGCCCTGGCGGTTCTCTCCGTCCACGGCGTTCCCGTGGACTTCGCCGCCCTGTGGGGGGAGTTCGCTCCCTTTGACGTTCCTGTGGACCCTGCAACCCTCTCACCTGCCACCGTGAAGCTGAACGGAGCCAATTTCGGGAAACCCTATCCTCCGGCCGATGGTGCGGCAGGTCGGGCGCTCCCCAACCCTGAGCCTGCGCAGAGTCAGGCGTCGCCACCATCCCCTGAGCCTGCCTTGGAGCAAGTGTCGCGGGCGCCTGGCCTTCCCCCAGCGGACGGAGCCGCCGCCGCACCCCCGGCGCCTGTACCCCCGGCGCCTGCGAACCAGCGGCCCAACGGCCCTCCTCCGGCCCCGTCCGGCGAGGGCCTCAACAGCGACTGGGCCACCAGCTTCCAGCTCCTCCAGCAACAGACCCTGGAGGCGCAGAAGGCCTTTACCCAGGCCTTGAGCACCTCCCACGAGGCGTTCTTGCGAGCATCGGAAACAGCCTTCACACAGTTGGGTCAACTGGGCTCTGCCACCCCGGCGTCTCCAGCGGTGGCCCGGGGTGGGGTGCAACCGAAGGCGGTGGCTTCGCCACGTCCGGCTTCGGCACCCGTGCATGAGCGCACACCCCATCATGAAAGCACGCCCGGTGAGAGCACGCCCGCCGAAGCCGCTGGAGTAGCTCCCAGCCACTCGGCCCCAGCCGTGGCCTCGGGAGAGGACCAAGCTCGGAGTGCCCCCGCCGCCCCCGCCGCGCCGGCCGCCCCGGCCATGGATCCGGAGGCTCTCCTCATGGAGGTGGTAGCCGAGAAGACGGGGTATCCCGCCTCCATGCTTACCCTGGATATGGAGCTGGAAGCCGGCCTGGGGATTGACTCCATCAAGCGAGTGGAGATCCTCTCGGCGCTTCAGGAGAAGATTCCCCAACTGGCCGATGTGGATACCGGCCGACTGGCGGCCCTCAACACCCTGGGCGAAATCGTGGACTTCGCCGCCGCCGCCGTGCCTGAACTGGCCGCTGCAGAAACCGGTGCGTCGTCCTCGCCGGCAGCGGCCCCAGCCGTGGCCTCGGGAGAGGACCAAGCTCGGAGTGCCCCCGCCGCCCCCGCCGCGCCGGCCGCCCCGGCCATGGATCCGGAGGCTCTCCTCATGGAGGTGGTAGCCGAGAAGACGGGGTATCCCGCCTCCATGCTTACCCTGGATATGGAGCTGGAAGCCGGCCTGGGGATTGACTCCATCAAGCGAGTGGAGATCCTCTCGGCGCTTCAGGAGAAGATTCCCCAACTGGCCGATGTGGATACCGGCCGACTGGCGGCCCTCAACACCCTGGGCGAAATCGTGGACTTCGCCGCCGCCGCCGTGCCTGAACTGGCGGGCGACAGGTCCCAGTCCAACACGGAACCCGAGTCGACCTCGCCCTCCCAGGCGCTTCCGCTCCACCGCATGGAAGTGAGTCTGAGGGAGTCTCCGGCTTCGGGTCTCATCGCCCCGGGACTCCTGGACGCTTCACCCCTCTACCTGGTGGCGGCTCCGGAGCAGCCGGTGGCCTCTGCGCTGGCGGAGAAGCTGGAAGAGGTGGGCGTCACCGTTCAGGTGGTGGAAAGCCCTCCCCCTGACGCAACGGCCGTGATCATACTTTCTACGCTGGACCCTCGGGGGGACACCCCGGAAGACCAAGCCCAGTTGAATGGCATCGTCTTCCACCACCTGAAGACGTGTGCCGAGAGCATGTTCACCCAGGGTGGGCTCTTGGTGACTGTCCAGTCCACCGGCGGGGATTTCGGGCTTTCCGGCGCCAACCCAGCCTCTGCTTGGGCGGCGGGAATTTCAGCCGCAGCCCGTACCGCAGCGCTGGAGTGGCCATCCGCCACGGTGCGGGCCCTGGACCTGGAAGTCCATGGCTCTTCGCCCCGGGAGTTGGCCCAGCGATTGGTGAAGGAGCTCCTCACGGGCGGAGTTGAGTTGGAGGTGGGGATCAGGAAAGACGGGTCTCGCTGGAGCCCCCAGGTCACGGTGACGCCGTGGGGCCCTGAGGCAGGGTCTGAGGCAGGCTTTGAGTCAGGCTCTGAGGCGCGCACCTCCCAGGAATCGCGCACCCTTCTCCCGGTGGATCCGGAAGGGGTCATCCTCGTGAGCGGTGGAGCTCGGGGCGTTACGGCGGCGTGTCTGGAGGCGCTCCTTACCGACCAACCTGCAACCGTGGCCATCCTGGGTCGCACCCCTCTCAAGGACGAGCCCGAGGGGTTGGCGGCCTTCGTCTCCGATGCGGAGTTGAAGCAGGCCCTTCTCGCCAGGGCCTCGGATCAGGGAGAGTCCATCACCCCTCAGGAACTGGGAAGCCGGGTGCGAGGGGTCCTGGCGCAACGGGAGATCCGGGAGAATCTGGCTCGCTTCTCCGCGCTGGGTGCTCAGGTTCGCTATCTCTCGGTGGATGTATCCCAAGGCGAGGCCGTGGCCCAGGCCGTGTCGTCCATCCGAGCAGAGATGGGCCCCATCAAGGGTCTTATCCACGCCGCAGGAGTTCTGGCAGACAAGGAGATCCGCTTCAAGACCCATGAGCAGTTCAACAAGGTGGTGCAAACCAAGGTGGATGGCTTCCGGAACCTGCTGAACGCCACTCAGGAAGACGAACTCACGCACATCGCCTGCTTTTCATCCGTGGCGGCACGCTTCGGAAACGTAGGCCAGGTGGATTACGCCATGGCCAACGAGGTCCTGAACCGGGTCTGCCAGGCCGAGGCACGTAAGCGAGGAGATGGCTGTCGGGTGAAGGCCCTGGGCTGGGGCCCGTGGGCTGGCGGAATGGTGGATCCCTCGCTGGAGAAGCACTTCGCCGCCATGGGAGTGGCGCTCATCCCCCTGGAGGAAGGCGCCCGCTTCTTCGCCCTCGAATACACAGGGGCCAACGGCGACGCAGTGGAGGTCCTGTTCGGAGGCGGACTGGGGCACTTCGGGGGAGGCTCCCCCCGGGCTGCCACTCCAGCCAGCCAGAACGGGGGGGGCACGGCTACGGTCAAGGCACAGGTGTGGTTCCACGAGAGTACCTTCGCCTACTTCGATAGCCACGTTATCCGGGGGACACCCGTGGTTCCCATGGTGACGGCCAATAGCCTGGCACTCCATGCCGTGGCAGCCCGCTTCCCCCACGAGGAGGTGGTGGGAACCCGTAGCCTCCAGGTGGTGAAGGGGATCCAACTGCACAACTTTCGGGACGCCGGCGACCTCTACCAGTTGGAGTGCACCCGGGGGCCCGGCTCCCAAGCGGTGAAGGTCCGCATCGTCTCCCCTGAGGGGGCCCTCCACTATACCCTCGAGGTGCTGCTGGGAGGTGGGGAGAAGCCCGCCTCCAACGGAAAGGCCCTGGGCAGTCCGACGAGATTGGGGAGTCTCAGATCATGGGAACCCAAGAGCGGTTCCATCTACGATGGCCGTCTCTTCCATGGCCCGCTCCTGCAGGTCATCCGCAAGCTGGAGGGCATTTCGGAGGAAGGCTGCTCCGGTCGATTGGAGGCTGCGCTTCCCTCCAGGGAAGGGTATTCCACGAATCTGGACATCCTGGACGGAGGGCTTCAGCTGGCGGTTCTGTGGGTCCACGAGCATGAGGGGCAGGAATCCCTCCCCATGGGAATGGATGGCTTCCACCTCCACCGAGGCTGGAACCCGGGGCAGGCCGTGGTCTGTGAGGCGGTGCAGCGGTCCCGCACCTCCCTCATGACCCGATGGGATCTCCATTTTTCCACGGAAGCGGGCGACCGGCTCTGCACCATGGAAGGGGTTCGCATCCACCTGGTTCCCCCGGCGGAGGGTGACTCCCCACGGGACAAGGCGGTGGGCGCGGACGTTGCCTGACGGGAGGGAGGACTCAGCCCCATCTGCCTTCTCCCCCATTGCCATCGTGGGAGGAGGGTGTGTCTTGCCGGGATGCCCCTCTCCAGGGCGGCTGTGGGAGGTGGTGGCCCAGGGCGGGATCCAGGTGGGACCTCCGCCGGCCGGAGGTTGGCGCATCAGGATGGATCGCGTTCTCAGGGGAGAGCCGGGCAAGTACCTCCCCGACGCCACCTGGTCGCAGCAGGGCGGGTATGTGGAAGAGGAAGTTGAAGTAGACCCGGAATTCCAGGGGTTGGATCCAGTATTCCGCTGGACCCTGGAGGCCGCCCAACAGGCCCTTTCGGAAGTAGCCGACAAACCCCTGGGCGCAAGAGCCGGGCTCACTCTGGGGAATCTCTCCTTCCCCACCCGGGAGCATACCCGACTGGCGGAACAGTTCTACTTCCGACAGCTCACAGGCAGAGAGCTCCCGGCCCAGGATGTGATCCACCCCAAGAATCGGTTCATGTCCGGGCTTCCGGCCATCTCCGTGGCGCGGGCCCTGGGCCTCCACGCCGGGGCCCTTGCCCTGGATGCGGCCTGCGCCTCCGGGCTCTACGCCATCAAGGTGGCATGCGACCGCCTCCACGCCGGTGAGGCAGACCTCATGCTGGCAGGCGCCGTGAACGCAGCGGACCAACTCTTCCTGCACATGGGATTCAGTGCCTTGAGGGCCATGAGCCACACGGGCCAGAGCCGGCCGTTCCATCGGGACGCCGATGGCCTGGTTCCTGCGGAAGGTGCGGCTTTCGTAGCCCTGAAGCGGCTGGACGATGCCGAAGCGGACGGCGATAACATCCTGGGCGTGATCCGGGGCGTGGGACTGTCCAACGACGGCCGGACAGGAGGATTCCTTTCCCCGTCGGCTGCAGGTCAGGTCAGAAGCATGGAGGTAGCCCTGTCAGAGTCGGGGCTTCGTCCCCACGACATCCAGTACGTGGAATGCCACGCCACCGGCACCCCCGTGGGGGATGCTATAGAGCTGGAGAGCCTCTCCCGGGTCTACGGCCGGCATCCGCTGGCGCTGGGTTCCCTGAAGGCAAATCTGGGACACCTCCTCACTGCGTCGGGGGTGGCCGGGCTTCTGAAGACTCTCAGGGCCATGGAGGAAGGGGTCATCCCCGGCACGCCCGGAAGCCGCCCTCTCACAGGTGCCCTGGACGACACCTCCTTCAGCATTCCAGACGCCGCAATTCCCTGGGAACCGAAGAACGGCATCCGAACGGCCGGCGTGAGCAGCTTCGGCTTCGGAGGCAACAACGCACATCTTCTGGTCCAGCAGTACCGGCCAGGACGGGGCTCCAACGGGAGTGCGGGATCCCCGGAGCGCATCCAGGTGGAATCCACCCGGGAGTTGGCCATCATCGGGGTGGGTCTTCGCACCCATCTGGATGCCAACACCGCGGCCTTTGCTCGGCGGATCCTGGGGGATGGGGAGCATGACCCACAGTTCAACCCGAAGGTCCTCACCCTCCCCGCCCGGAGACTCGCGTTTCCTCCTGCGGAGCTGAAGGAAGCACTGGGGCAGCAACTCCTGCTTCTGGAGGTGCTGGAGGAAGCTACCCAGGGCCTTCCCCCCCTGGACCCCGTTCGGTCGGGGATCTTCGTGGGGATGCAGACCGATTCTGAAGCGTGTCGGTATGGCCTTCGTTGGCGCTGGCCCGACCTGGTGGAGAAATCGGACGTGCGGGCTTCTCCGGCGTGGGTGAAGGCTGCTCAGGATGCCCTGGCACCCCCCCTGGGGTCAGCGGGGGTCATCGGGAAAATGCCCAACATCACCGCCAATCGATTGAACAGCCTCCGGGATCTGTGCGGGGTGGGCTTCGCGGTGTCCAGGGAAGAGCTCTCCGGCGACGCGGCGCTGGAGTTGGCCATGGCGGCCATCTCCCGGGGCGAGCTGGATACCGCATTGGTTGCAGCGGTGGACCTCTCCCGGGAACCCGTCCACGAATGGGCCGCCCGAGAACTTCTGGGGGAGGCCCGCGCAGAGGCTGCCGACGCCGCCGTCATGCTGGTGGTGAAGGATCGGGGCCGGGCCGAGGCCGACGGAGATCCCATCCTGGGCTTTGTCTCCCCCCATCGCCCGGGGGAACCCCAGGGCCAGGCCCAGCTCCGAAGCGACGCCCCCGACAGCCCCATCCAGCAGCAGCTGGGACACTCCCACGCAGCGTCGGGGCTGCTCCATATCGTGTTGGGGCACCTCATGACCCGGTGCGGGACCCAGGTGCACCCCGACGGGACCGCACAGCCCCTCCTTCCTGAAGGGGAGCCGTTGGCCGTGGAGGTGGAGAACCGATCGTTCACCGGGGAGACCGCCCACTGGCGGATCTCCGCGCCCACCGGCGCCAACCGCCCATCCCCCCATGTCCCTCCCCTCCGAGGATGGGGCACTCCGTCCATCTTCCTCTTCGCTGCTCGGGATCGCCCCCAGCTCCTGGATCTCCTGGAAGCCGGTGAGCCCGGAGGCGCGGGCCCGGTCCGCCTGGCGGTGGTCTGCCGGCCCCAGGAGCTGAGTGCAAGGCTGGATCGGGCCCGGCAGCGCCTCTCGACGGCCCCGGAGAGCCCATTCTGGGACATGGACGGCACCTACTTCCGGGAATCTCCGTTGGAAGGGGAGCTGGCGTTCGCCTTCACCGGCGCAGCTTCTGCCTATCCCGGCATGGGGAAGGAGCTGCTGCTGGCCCTGCCCCAACTTCTAGACGGCATGTCCGGTCGCCTGAAAGATCCAGCCGCTCTCGCCGATTGGGCCTACCTGCCCGACGACCCCCGGGCCACCCTTCCCTTCTATCAGCTCGCCGGCTCTTCCTTCCTCTGCCAGCTTCACGCAGAGGCCAGCCTGCGGCTCCTGGGACTCAAGCCCGACGTCTCCCTGGGACTCTCGTCAGGCGAGACGAATGCCATGTTCGCCCTGGGGGTGTGGGGAGACATGGATGGGCTGTTCCAGGACATCCAGGAGAGTGGGCTCTACACCTCCGCCCTGGCCAACACCTTCCAGGCTGTGAGGGAGCATTGGAAGCTGAACCCCCACGAGGAAGTCGTGTGGGAAAGCCATCGGGTTCGAGCACCTGCGGAGAAGGTGTTGGAGGCGGCTGAAGGCACGCCCCGGGCCTATGTCACCATCGTGAACACACCCACGGATGTGGTTATCGGAGGAGATGCCGCGGCCTGCCAGGCCTTGCTCAAGGCACTGGGCTCTCCCCCGTCAGTGGCTCTGGGTCACGAGTTGGCCATCCACTGCGAGGCCGTGACACCATGGGAAGAGCCGTGGCGGCGGTTGCACACCCGTCCCTCCGCTCCCGTGGACCATATCCGGTTCTACTCCAACTACTTCGGCGGGGTTTTCCAGCCCCACGAGACCTCGGTGGCCGACGCCCTCACGGGACAGGCACTCCAGACCCTGGACTTTCCCCACATCGTGGAACTGGCCTGGAACGACAGCGTACGGCTGTTCGTGGAACACGGCCCCCGGAACAGCCTGGCGTCGGCGGTGAGCGACATCCTGGGATCCCGAGATCACCTGGCGGTGTCGCTAGACCGACCGGGGGTTTCATCGGTGGTCCAACTCCACAGGGTTGCCGCCGAACTCTGGTGCGCCGGAGTCCCCGTGGATCTGAAGGCCCTGCGGAGCGCCTTCGCCCTTCCCACACCGTTTGCTCCGAATCCAGACGAACCCTCCGTCTCGTTCGACTTGCGCCCCCCCGGGATCCATCTCCCCCCGCTTACCCCTGCAACCGAACTGAAACCCGTGAAAGTGGCTCAGCATGCCAACGGAGGCGGTTTGCGGGAAGGCCGCCAGCTCCCCCCCGCACCTACACTTGCCCCCACCTCCCTGGGAGGGCGGCCGGGCGTCGCAAGGGTGCCAAGGGAGGCACCTCAGGAGGTGCGGCAACCCATACCAGCACCGCCGAAGGAGCCCACCGGCGTGCACGGCATGCTGGTGGAAGGGCATCGACAGATGGCTGAGGTCCATGCCGAATACCTTCAGGCACAGAGCCGGGCCCTCCAGGCTTTTCAGGACTCCATGGGGCGCATGCGGGCCATGGCCCTGGGGCTGGCTCCCGCCCACCCGGCCGTACACGAGCCGGCACCTTCTGAGCCGGCACCTTTTGAGCCGCTATCGTCCGAGCCGCTATCGCCCGAGCCGACGGTACACCGCGTGGCAGCCCCGGTAGAACTCCCGGCCGCCCCACTCCCCCCAGACGTCCCTGCGGATCAGCCGGTGCAACCGTCGGAGCCACCGGCTCCCCGGCGCAGCTCCCCTGGCCCCTCCTTCTCCCGGGAGGACCTGGTGATTCTGGCCGGCGGACAGATCTCGTCCGTGTTCGGAAAAAGCTTTGCAGGTCAGGATGAATACCCCATCCAGGTCCGCATGCCGGAGCCACCCCTCCTGCTATGTGACCGGGTGCTGGGTATCGAGGGCGACGCCCACAGCATGGGCCAAGGGAGCATCTGGACGGAAACGGATGTTCGGAATGACTCCTGGTATCTCCATCACGGACGGATGCCTGCCGGAGTCTTCATCGAATGCGGGCAAGCCGACCTCTTGCTCATCTCGTGGCTGGGAATCGACGCCTTCAACAAGGGTGAGCGTGCCTACCGGCTTCTGGGCTGTGACCTGGTCTTCCACGGACCGCCACCGGAGCCCGGCGAGACCCTGGAGTACGACATCCACATCGATGGGCACGCCCGACAGGGCCAGGTGCGCCTCTTCTTCTTCCATTACGACTGTCGAATCAACGGGGAACTCCGCCTTTCCGTGCGGAATGGCCAGGCCGGGTTCTTCTCGGTGGAGGAGCTGGAGAACTCCGCCGGCGTCATCTGGAAGCCGGAGTCAGGGAGCTACACGGATACACCTCGCATGGCGCCACCCCCGGCTACTCCCAAGGCATCCCGTTTCTCGAAGGAAGAAGTGGAGGCATATCTGGAAGGCGATCTGGAAGCCGCCTTCGGCCCCCCGTTCTTCCCGGCCCATGCCCATACCCGCACGCCCCGGACGCCCTCCGGAAGCCACAACTTCCTGGGAGAGGTTACCGAGTTGGACTTCCAGGGCGGTCCCGCAGGCCGGGGGTATCTGCGGGTGGAAACGCCGGTTCGAGGAGATGAGTGGTTCTTCGACGGCCACTTCAAGAACGACCCATGCATGCCAGGCACCCTCATGGCGGACGCCTGCCTCCAGGCCATGTCGTTCTACATGGCGGCGGCAGGTTGGACCCTCCCCCGAGACGGTTGGCGCTTCCAGCCCGTCACCGAGGAGTCCTACCGATTCCAGTGCCGGGGGCAGGTCACGCCCACCTCGAAGGAGATCATCTACGAAATCTTTGTAGATGAGATGTTCGACGACGAGGGACTCCCCACGCTGTTCGCCCATGTGCTGTGCACGGTGGATGGCCGGAAGGCGTTCCTGTGCGAGCGGTTGGGGCTGCAGCTGGTGCCCGACTGGCCCCTGAGCAGTATGCCCCAGCTCATCCAGGAGGACACAGACTCCCGGCCCGTGGCCCACCTGGGGGACTTCCCCCTGGACTACAACTCTCTCCTCCACTGCGCCTGGGGGATGCCCACCCGGGCCTTCGGGCAGGGGTTTGCCCATTACAACGGCCCCCGACGCTCCCCGCGGCTGCCGGGACCACCGTACCACTTCATGACCCGGATCACCCACCTGGAGGGGCAGATGGGGGTCATGAAACCGGGAGCGCGGGTCACGACGCTCTATGACATCCCTCCGGACGCCTGGTACTTCCAGGAGAACGGGGCTCCCACCATGCCCAACTGTGTCCTCATGGAAGCTGCGCTTCAACCCTGCGGTTGGCTGGCCTCGTTCACACTGGACACGAAGGCGTCTCGAAAGGAGCTCCTCTTCCGGAATCTGGATGGCGAGTCGGTGCAGCACCGGGAGGTGGTACCCACGGATGGCACCCTGGAGACCCAGGTGGAACTCCTGTCCGTCTCTCAGGTGGGCGACCTCATCATCGAGAAATTCTCCGTGAGATGCAGGATCGCTGGAGAGGAGGTATTGGCGCTGGACACGGCCTTCGGCTTCTTCCCGCCGGAAGCGATGATCAGCCAGAAGGGGTTCGGCGCAGAAGCCCAGGCGGTGGCTCGTCTCCAGCAGCCGTCGGACTCCCTCATTCCCCTCCGGGACTTCCCGCCCGAACTTTTCCGGGGAACAGGAAACCCTTCGCTTCCTCCCTCCAGACTTCTCATGCTGGACCGCATCACGGGTCACTGGCCGGAAGGGGGACCCGCCGGGCTGGGCGCCATTCGGGGCGAGATGGATGTGGACCCGTCGGCGTGGTTCTTCAAGGCCCACTTCTACCAGGATCCTGTGCAGCCGGGCTCCCTGGGAATCGAGGCCATGCTCCAGGCCGTCCAGGCCCTCATGCTCCTCCAGGGAAAGGATACGGGCCTGGAACCCTCCCACTTCGAGCCCATTCGGATGAACGACACGGCCACCTGGCACTACCGGGGACAGGTCACCCCGGAGAAGGGGACGGTTTCGGTGGAGTTCCAGGTGACGGAGGAGGGGGTGGACGAAGGAGGGCCCTGGGTGGTGGGTGAAGCCCAACTCTGGGTGGACGGCCTCCAGATCTACCAGGCCCCCCGTCTCGGCATGCGGATCGTGGGGGATTCGCCCGACTCGCAAAGGCCGGAGGGCTCGCGGGAGCCGCACGAGCACAGCCCGGCCATGGAGGTCCACTGGACCATCGACCTCTCCGATCCCCAATTCTCCTGGATTCGAGATCATTGTCCCACCTACACCATCCCAGCCCTCCCCATGACCTACCTGGTGGAAATGATGGTGGAGGCTGCGGCCCCCCACTTTCCCGGGATGATCCTCCATGAGGTGATCAAAGCCCAAGCTCGCCAGTGGGTGAGCTTCCCCACGGACGTGAGCCGGGGCCGTACTCGCGTTGAGCTTGGTGACGAGGAAGGAGAAGCCCGGGTCACGGTAGAACGGACGTTGGACGACGGCTCATTCGTTGCCGCCGCCGACGGACAGCTGCGGTTCGCACCCTCCGGCGAGACCGCTTGGGAGGAGGGGTTGGGACCCCTTCGCCCTCTCCGGGGAGCGGTGAGCGTACCCGCCCCCTACTCTCTTGGAAATCTGTTCCACGGCCCCTCTCTGCAGCTCATGACCGACCTCCGCCTGGGAGAGAACGGTGCCTGGGCCATCCTGGACATGGACGCGGCTCCTTCCCCAGCGGCAGGCCCGCTTCCCCGGGGACAGTTGAACCCCGGCCTCATGGACGCGGCACTTCACTGCATCCCCCACGACGCCCTGCACCTCTGGGCCCCTGAGATCGATGCAGGCATGGCTGCCTATCCCCTTCGTCTGGAGGGTCTGCAGGTCCGGGGCGATCTGTCGAAGGCCAGCAAGGTCACGGTGGAAGCACGGCACGTGGAAGTGGCCAGTGGCCGCTTTCCTCGCAGTCACGTGAGGATCACCAGCGAGGGCCGTCTCATGGCCGCCTTCGACCTGGTGGAAGTTCTCCTCCCCAAGGGGAGACTGGGGTTGGCCCCACCGCTGGAACGACTGGCCTTTCTGCGGGATGGGAAATTTCAGCCCAACGTGGCTCTGGCCAGGGTCAGCCAGGAGGAGTCCACTCTCACCCGAAGCGAAGTGCAGGGCAGTGACTGGCTTCCGGGTACTCTGTCCCACGTCTATGGGCTGCCACGGGAAACACCTCCGGATGACTTACTCCGGGAAGTGGCAATACGCGATCACGTGGCGGCCCACATCCGCCTCCATCCCAGCCAGGTGCGAGTTGGGCGGGAGCGAGGCACCTGTCTGAACCTCCCCTTGAACCGATTCCGGGTGTCAGCCACCGCAGAAGGAGAGGCGGTCCGAGTCACCTCGGGGGCGCCCGCCCCCCTCGCCTGGGAATCCATCCTGCGCGACTGGCTGCGTCGGAACGACGGGAAGCCCAGCTTTGCCACGGATCTGGGGGTTTCCCTCATGCGGAAGTTCGTGCGCCGGGTGGTCCTCAGCGATCCGGAAGGCTTTGTGGGACTTCGGGGAAGGCCGGTGCTCTACATGGCCAACCACCAGGTGGCCGTGGAATCCTTCCTCTTTTTGGCTCTGGCGGCCACCCTGGCTCAGACGCCTGCCGGGGCCATCGCGAAGGATGAACACCGGGCCAGTTGGATCGGAAAGCTGCATGCGTTGAGCGATCTCACCATGGGAGACAGGAATCCGTTGCGCATGCTCTTCTTCCAACGGCAGCAGCAGTCCGACATGCTTCGTCTCCTTCAGGAGTACGGTGAGAGCGTGGAATCGGACCCCTGTTCCCTCCTGGTCCATGTAGACGGGACGAGGACACAACAGGGTGGCGTGCCGGTGGCAGGGGTGGGCTCTGTGTTCCTGGATATGGCCCTAAAGCACGACCTCCCTGTGATCCCGGTGAAGTTTGCTGGGGGCCTCCCCCTGACGGCCGGCCCCCAGCGCCTGGAGTTTCCCTTCGAGTTGGGAATGCAGGACTACTTCCTGGGGAAGGCCATCCTGCCAGATGAACTCAGGGAACTGCCCTACGCCCTTCGAAGCCAGATGGTGGCCGGTCGCATCAACGCCTTGGGCCCCACGGGCTCCGCCGACCATCCCCTCCCGGGAGACCCTGAGTTGAATACGGCCGTCAAGACCCTGATGGAACAGGGGGAGCAGCCCGTCTCCGCCGTGCTCCGGGCGGTACTCGACGACTTCCCCGCCACCAGCACCGACACCGCCACGCTTCTCGGAATGGACAGACGCGCTCCGGCAAAGGACCCCATCCAGACCGCGGCCCTGGAGATCCTTCGCAGTCCGAAGGGATCGTAGCTTTTGTGACTCCGGATATGCCCAGACCCAACGGGCCATCTCCGGCCATCGCCCGAAGCCCGCACGGCGTGGACGACGCAGTCGGTAAGACCCGTGCTGCAGCCATCTTCGACGTAGACGGGACCCTTTGTGCCACCCGGAGCACCACCAGTCTCGTCTGGATCCGACGGAGGCTCACTCCCCGGTGGCGGCACAGGCTCTGGCTGGCCAGCCTCACCTGGAAAGCGCCCCTTGCATGGATGGCGGATCAGGTGAACCGGGAGTGGGCCGACGGGATCATCTATCGGCAGTTCGCAGGGCTTCCCGCGGCTGCGGTTCATGAGGCGGCTCGGCAGTGCGCGGAGGAGGTCCTACTACCCTCCTGCTTCCCCCAAGCACTGGAAGAGATGGCCCGTCACCGCCAGGAGGGGCGCCGCATCGTTCTTCTGAGTAGCGGAGTGGAGAACATCCTCTCACCACTGGCAGAGGCCCTGGGGGCCGAATTGTTGGCCCAGGGGCTCGTGGAGGAGGGCGGGCGGTTCACTGGAGGGTATCGTCCCAACCAACTTCTCAGCGGTCCAGTTCAACCTCCTCCCTCGCAGCGAGGGCGGAAGCGGCGGGTCCTGGAGACCTACGCCGAGGAGGCGGGCATCGACCTGTCGGCTTCCTGGGCCTACGGAGACACCATCAACGATGCGGGAATGCTGGAGGCGGTGGGGAATCCGGTGGCGGTCAACCCCCATCCGCGCCTGGCGCGGCTGGCACGGAAGCAAGGGTGGGAGGTGCGGCGATGGCGTTTGCTTCGCTGAGCCCGCCCCATGGGTGTTTTGTGGCCACTACTTAGATGCCGGGGGCGGGAATCGAACCCGCATGGGCTTGCGCCCGGGGGATTTTAAGTCCCCTGCGTCTACCGTTTCGCCACCCCGGCTGAGAGCTGTTGCTGCCTGACTGTCAAGGTAGAAGCTTCCGCTTCGGCCCACCACGGCAACCGCTGGTTCAGGGTCGAGAATTGGTACCATCTCGCCCGAAGCCGAAGTATCGCGGTTGCTGGTCCAACTGCCCCACCGTCAGAGCCGATCCCGCACCGGGTTTCACTCTCGCCTCCCGTCCCGGATTCCCTTCTCCCGCGCCTATGAGCGCATCGCCTCGATGGCTCGGAGCCGAAGGGCTTCGGGAATGTCCCATTCGCTGCGCCATCTAGAGCCGGCGGTGAGCGGGCCGGGGGCGGGTTGCGTTTCTGGGGCGGGGCCGGGGTCCGAGGGTCCTCCGGGGGCCGCCTCGATTACCGCCTCAACCGCCGCCCTTCTGGTCGCCTCAGTCGTAGCAGCCGCCTCGACCGCCGCTTTTTCCGCATCCCGCACCTGCGCGAACCTCCCGTCGAAGTGCATGCCGCCTCTGGGATCGTAGAACACCGGGCGTCCCCGCCCCCACCACTCCAGGCGCCATCCCCCTCCATGCACCAGTCGGTGGTGATGCCGGCAGAGCAGCACACAGTTGCCAAGGCTCGTCTCCCCCCCATCGGCCCAGTGGCGAACATGATGGGCGTCGGTGAACCGGAGCCCGCAGCCCGGGAACCGGCACCCTCGGTCGCGGATGTCGAGGGCGCGCCTTAGCGCAGGTGAAATGGTCCGGGTGCGGCGCCCCACCGAGAGGAGGGAGCCGTCCGGCGCGTGCTCGGCTCGGACGACGGAGGCGTCGCAGCAGAGCCTCCGGGACGTTTCAGCTGAGCCGAGCGGCTCAGCCCGTGTTGCGCGGAGCGGAGAATCGCTCGCTCCGCGAGACGGCCGGGCGAAGCACGACCCAACGCGTGCCGTCTTCCAGCTCCGACTGACCGGGCTCGTCAGATTCGGAGAGCGTCCTGGGATCCACGTGGAGCACCACCTGATAGCGCTCGGCACGGGTGCCGGAGATGGGGGCTTCGGAGAGGGTGCCGGAAACGGGGGCCTCGGAGACGAGGGCATCGGCGCCTACCCCTGCGCCAGCCTCCGACCCGCCCTCCTCCGCCCCCTCCCCGAACCCCGCCCCCATGGCCCGCTCCGCCAGGAGCCCCATGGCGTCCGCCCGGCGCTGGGCTGCTTCCCGCCGGCACTCCTCCTCACCGCGCAGTGCATCCAGCACCTCTCCTCCCCTCTCCCGAAACAGCGCATCGCCTGCCGCTTCGAGGGCCCGCATCAGCAGGGCACCCACCTCCGGATCCAGCCGGCCTCTGACCACGTACATGCCCTCATCGTCCGAGAACACCGCCAGCGTACGGGTCTCGTGGAGCATCCGCTCCCAGTCTGCCTCCTCCCTCCGGCTCCGCTTCTTCCACCCTCGCACCAACCGTTCCAGAGAGGCTGTGGTGCTCTCCGTTGCGAACGCGAGAAGTTCGGACTCGTTCTCCGGCGTCGCCGCCCGAGTCAGCGCCCGAACCTTGGAGAACGAGAGTTCGCCCCGGGACATGGCGACGCTGATCTGGGGAAGCTCCGTGAGCGTCCTCGCTGCACGCACCCGCTCCCGTGCGGCTCCCAGATCGATCCCGGTACGGAACGACAGCCAGTGCGCCGCGGACCGATGGCCGCCGAGCTCCCACCCCCGACGCCGATCGAACTCCGCCAGGAGCACCAGGAGCCGGTGCGTGGCCTGGTGGATCCGCGCCGCGATGGTGGCGATCTCGTCGCCGAGATCCTCCAGGGCGTCGGGGTCGGAGAAGGGGTCGGGCGCCGGAAGGGGACCTGGCTCGGTAGCAGGACCTGGATCCGGAACGAGGCATGAGTCCGGATCCAGCACCGGAGCGTGGCCCGGCTTCACGTCCAGCTCGCCGAGCCCGCCCTGCACACTCCCCACACCCAACCCTTCCGACACATCACCCCCGTACGTCTCCCCCCTCTCCCGCACCATCGCAAACCGGACCATCGCCCACCCCCTAAGATGGAGTAACGTATAATGTTACAACAAATATAAGGGACGGTTTTGAGGCTTCACTGGGCGCCGCAAGAGGCACGAACGGGAGTGGTCATGTCATCGAAATCGCGCCTCCCGCCCCAAAGCGGTTTGGCGGCCCTTCGGGAGCTTCCAACACACTTCCACGGGCCGATCTTGGACCAGCCCAGCTGCGTCATCCGAAAAGCTGTCCATAGCAGAATGGGCCAAGTTGATGAAGGGATGCCTCGAACTCGTCGAAGGGCTCTCGAACTCGTCGACGCGCTGTAGCTCGTCGGAGCGCTGTCACTCGTCGAAGCGCTGTAGCTCCTACGGAACGTAACGACGCTACCAACTCCATGGTCGGGTTTGCACACGGGGCATACCTTTCCCTTCCTCTCTCCCCCACCACCATACTGAGCAGACCCCATGGATTCCCCGCCCACGCCCATCCGTCCTCGTCGCTTTCGCCGGATCCAGGAAGTTCTGAATCGCCGCCAACCCGACCTGACGGTGGTCATGGATCGGGTACACAAGCCCCACAACCTGTCTGCGGTGGCCCGGAGCTGTGATGCCGTGGGAGTGGGAACCATCCACGCCGTGCCCCTGGCGGGAAAAGTGGATCTCCACAATGCCACTTCCGCCGGGGCGGCGGGATGGGTGGAGGTGAGAGAACATCCGGATCTCACAGTCGCCATGAGGGACCTGGCCAGAGAAGGATTTCAGTTGGTGGTGGCGCACCTGGATCCCCAGGCCGTGGACTTCCGGTCCGTGGACTACACCCAGCCTACCGCCATGGTGGTGGGGTCGGAACTGGTGGGTGTGGACAGCGAGGCGCTCAAGGGGGAGTACAAGACGGTGGTGCTGCCCATGATGGGCATGGTCCAGTCTCTCAACGTGTCGGTGGCCACGGCCGTCCTGCTTTACGAGGCACAACGACAGCGGGAGGCTGCGGGCATGTATGCCCAGTGTCGGTTGGACCCCGACACCCTCCGAGAACTGACCTTCCGATGGGCATACCCCCGGCTGGCCGCCTCCCTCCGCCGGGCGGGCTCCCCCTACCCTCCGCTGGACGCCCAGGGCAGCATCGAAGGATGACCTGGGAGCAGGGTCAGGGATTCAGACGCACCACATCCCACTGGCCGTCGGCCCTGGCTCGGTACTGAAAGCGGTCATGGAGTCGGCTGGCTCCCTCCTGCCAGAACTCCACCATTCGGGGCTCCAGTCGATATCCGCCCCAGTGGGGAGGACGCGGTATCTGGCCGTCCGGGTAGCGGGCTTCCAATTCCCGGAACCGGGATTCCAGCACCGCGCGGCTTTCCAGGGGACGGCTCTGTGCCGACGCCCATGCGCCGATCCGGCTACCCACAGGCCGCGATGAGAAGTACCCATCCGAAACAGGATCCGTCACGGTGGAAACCACTCCCTGAACCCGCACCTGACGAGCCAACGATTCCCAGTAGAAAACCAGTGCGGCTCGGGGCGTGGCAGCCAGAGCGACCCCCTTGGCCGACTCCCGGTTCGTGTAGAATACGAAGGCACCATCCTCCACCCCTTTGAGGAGAACGATGCGGGCCTGAGGCCATCCCTCCGGATCCACCGTGGCCAAGGTCATGGCGTTGGGATACTCGAGCCCCGACTTCGCCTCCGCCTCCTGGAACCAGAGCTGAAACTGGGCCACCGGGTTCGCATCCAGATCTTCCCTGGTGAGGGATGTTCGAGGAACGAATGTAGACATGAAAGGTATTCCGCGTAGATGATTTCCCAGAAATCGTAGCGACCAACGGTGACGTTAACCCCAGTGCTGAACAGGGGGTTCATGCCCCTTCCCCTCCCCGGCCCCACCATGCCAAGAAAGCCTCCCCTTGGAACGCTCCACACGCTCAGCGTCTCGCCGTCCCGGATCGTTCTGTTGTCCCTGATCTCCATGCTGTCCCTTCAGAGTGTGCCTCCCCTGGCCCAGGCCCAGGAGCCCCCGGGGCCGGAAGCAAACTTCTCGGAAATCCATCGCGAACTGGCGCGGCTGAACCATCTGGTGACTTCGGAGCCCCACCGCACGGATCTTCAGTTGGACCGGATCAGGGTTCTCTACCTGCTCGCGCTGGAAGACCGCGATGCGCTGGACGAAGCGCTTCGCTCCATCGCAACACTTGAGCCTCGGGCACTCCATCAGGGGCCTGCGTTCCTCCCCCTTCTGCGGGCGTACGAGGGCGCCCTGGAGGCTCTGAAGGGCAAGCACGCCCGGTGGCCACCCAACAAGGTCTCCCATGTGAACGACGGCCTCGCCACCCTGGACGCCCAGGTGAAAATAGCGGGTCAGAGCGCAGAGATCCGCTACCTCCGTCTGGTAACAGGCTACTACCTTCCCTTCTTTTTCCGGCGAGGCGACGTGGTTCAGGAGGATCTTCGCATCCTCCGGGAGACCCTACCCACCATTGGGGTCACTCCCCCGGGGGTCAAGGCAGTCATCGCCCGCTTCCTCCTGGAGCACGGGGACCCGGACCAGGACCAGCGGAACGCCCTCATGGCCGGATGGGTGCGCGCGTGCGATGCCCTCACGCGAGACCACTCCGCATGCGTCCTCCGTCCTGAGACCGGGGCGCCTTGACCGCCCGGAGGCAGCTGGATCCAACACCCCCTCCTCCCCGCTGGACCGCAGCTGCCTGGAGAGCCTTCGAACTGGGGTTCCGTCCCTGGCGACGCCGCCGCCTGGATGGGGTGTTCCTGGCCGGACTCCCGGAAAGACTCCCCTCCAACACCCCGGTTCTGGTGGTGGCAAACCACACCAGCTGGTGGGATGGATTTCTGGTAAGGGAGATCCATCGGCGACTCCGGCCTCACTCGCCCTTCTACACCATCATGCTGTCCCAACAGCTCCGTGAAAACCGTGTACTGCGCTGGCTGGGGGCACGGGGGTTCACCCGAGGGTCCACCTCATCTCTTCGAGCCCTGGTGAAGTGGCTCCGAGAACGACGCGGCGCTACGCCGGAGGCCCTTTTTCTCTTCTTTCCGCAAGGATCGCTGTGGCCCCCGGACACGCGTCCCCTGGGCTTCGCACGGGGCATGGAAGGCGTGGCCCGGGCGTTGGAACCCGTGGTGATCCTCCCCCTGGGCATCTGTCTCTCCATGGGTCCTAATCCGAGTCCCAGAGCCTTTCTCCACATGGGTACCCCCCTTTCCGGTTCAACCTCGGTGGGGGAAGTGGAGCGGGCCGTAGCCGCACAGCTGGATCTTGTCCGGGAACACCTCACACGGGGGGGCGAACGGGCCGAAGATCTCTGGCCCCTGGATGCCACCGGCACCCTGGCCCGGGTAGCGGCGAGTCATCCTCCCGAGTCCTACTCTGCGGAAGGCGAAGCCCGGCCCAGCTGAAAGCGGAGCGACGCCTCCAACTCTTCCTTGAGAAAGCGGTACCCGGATTCCTCTGCCACCCGGGGCACGGCGCGCTGGCCCCTCAGGAGGAGTTCCGTTCCCATCTCGCCCAGCGCCAACTTGATGGCCGGAGCCGGGACGGGAAGCAGCGTGGGGCGTCCCAACACCCTTCCCAGCGTGGACGTGAAGGTGGCATTGGTCACGGGATTCGGCCCGGTGAGATTCATGGGGCCCTCCAGGGAAGGCGTGTTCAGCGCGTGGAGGATAAGCCCCACCACGTCGTCCAGATCGACCCAGGGAACATACTGACGTCCCGATCCCAGCCGTCCTCCCGCTCCCAGTTGGAAGGGGAGGAGCATCGTACCCAGAGCACCCCCGGCCGGGGAAAGCACCATCCCGGTACGCAGGTGAACCGTTCGGATATCCTTACGTCGGGCGGGCTGGGCCGCTTCCTCCCATGCCTTGCAGACCCCTGCGAGGAAGCCATCCCCGCCGGGGGCGCGTTCATCCGTAAGCCGATCGCCGGTGTCGCCATAGAAACCAACCGCGGAAGCCGAGATCAGGACCGGGGGGGGACGTTTCAAATCGGCCAGGGTCCGAGCCACCAGACCGGTACCCTCCACGCGGCTTCGTCGGATGGCCTGCTTCTTCTTGGCGGTCCAGCGAACCCCGGCGATGGACTCCCCAGCGAGATGTACCAATCCGTCCAGCCCTTCCAGGGCGCCCGCGTCCAACTCTCCAGCTCCAGGATCCCACCCCACATCGTGGGGCTCCGACGGCGAGCGGGTTATCCGAAGGACGGTGTGGCCCTGGCTTCGGAGCAGCCCGGTGAGACTCGACCCCAGCAATCCTGTGGCCCCCGTGATGGCGTACCGCCGCCCGGAACCCGTGGAGTACCTCACCGCCAACTCCAGGTCGTGCCGCAGCCGCTCATGGCGGAAGGCGAAGAGACGCTCCAGAGTTCCCTGAAGGAACCCCGTTGCGAAAACGCTTCCCAGAGATCCCAGCGGCGGCGCCCACTCCACCTCATCCTCCAGGATGGACCGATCAGGGCCCATGGGGTGGAATCGATGGGCGTGGCGCCACGCACCGAAGGGACCGGAGATCTGCTCGTCCTGGAATAGACGGTTTGTTTCATAGGCCGTATACCCCACCTTCCACTGGAGTCGAGCCGGCCCCTTGTGGAGGCCCAGGAGAACGGTACCGCCGCTCTCCATATCCCCCTCCTCCTGGAGAATCTCCACGCTCTCCCAGGGGGGGGTCATGCGCTGAAACGCGCCGGGACGCCGATGCCACCCGAAGAGGGTCTCCACTGAGACCGGGTATTCAGTGCGCCTGTTGAAGATGGGCATCAGGCCTTCGCACCGTCTTCACCGAGAACCGTGCGGAGGACCTCCTGCAGCCGCTCTTCCACATCTGTTCCCTTTCGGATGAAGGCGAGTGTCTGCTCATCCAGGGATCTCTCTTCCTCCGGCGACAGGTCCCGGGCGCTGAGCACCACCACAGGGATCCCCTCATGGCGCTCACCCTCTCGCAGGTGCTTCAGGAAGGTGAATCCATCCATGACGGGCATCATCAAGTCCAGGAGGATCACGTCCGGCTCGAAGGCATCCAGTGCCTGCAGCGCCTCCTTCCCGTTGGCCGTCACGCGCACCTCCACTCCGCTTCCATCCAGATGGCGCTCCAGCAGCAACTGCGTATCGGGGTCATCCTCCACCACCAACACCCGCCCAAAAGCGGGTAGCAGGCTCCGTTGCAGCACCTCCAGAAGCTCCTCTCGCTCCACCGGTTTGTTCAAGAGATCTGCGGCTCCCAGGATCTCCCCGGTGCCATCCCGGGCCACGATGCTCACCACCACCACGGGAATCTCGCTCAGGTCATTGTCTGCCTTGAGCTTCTGCAGGAACTCCCAGCCGCTCATCCGGGGCATCATGAGGTCCAACGTGATGAGATCCGGCCGCTCACTTCGTGCCAGTTCCATGGCCTCCACGCCATCCCGTGCGGTGAGGATCCTACAACCCACCTCTTCCAGGTAGTGTCGGAGGAGGAAGCGGGAGTCGGCCTCGTCATCTACCACCATGATGGTCTTCTCCCTCAGCCCTTCGAGCCTCCCGAGCCGCGCACCGGGAAGCTGCGGGATGGGAGGCTGCCCGCGTCCCGCACCCTCATCTTCATCGAGGGCCACACGACTGGGGTCGCTCTCAGGTGGAGAAAGGTGGATGGTGAAGCGAGACCCCTCGCCCACTGTGGACTCCACCGTCAGATCGTAGTCCATGAGAGAACACAGCGAACGGGAGATGGTCAGGCCCAGCCCGGTACCGCCAAATTTCCTCGTGGTGCTCCCGTCGGCCTGCTGAAAGGCCTCGAAGATGGCCTCCAGCCGATCGTCGGGGATGCCTACTCCGGTATCGTGCACGGAGATCCGGCGGGGCTGCCGCGGGTCGGCCCCGGTCTCCACCTGGACGGTGACGTTTCCCGTTTCGGTAAACTTCAGGGCGTTGCCCACCAGGTTGATGACCACCTGCTTCAGCTTCCCCCGATCGGCATGAATCGTCAGGAGGTCAGGAGGCACTTTGGCTCTCAGCTCCACCGGCTTGCCTCTCACCTGCCCCTCCAACTGACTCAGGGTCTCCCGAATCAGGTCGCCCAATTCCACTGGCTCCAACTCCAGTTCCATCCGACCGGCTTCGATCTTGGAGAGATCCAGAATCTCGTTGATGAGAGAAAGCAGATGTTTCCCGTTGGCCAGAATCCTGTCCAGGTAGCCCTTCTCCTGATCTCCCAGCTTTCCCGCTCGATCCTTCAGCAGGATGTTGGCAAACCCGATGACGGAGTTCAGGGGAGTGCGGAGTTCATGGCTCATGTTGGCCATGAACTGGCTCTTGGCACGATTCCCGTCTTCGGCGGCTTCCTTGGCCTGCACCAGAGCCTCCTCAGCCCGCCGGCGGGGAGTCACGTCGCGGGAGAAGACCACCACCCCCCATACCCCGCTCAGGGTGAGGATGGGGTTGAAAAAGAGCTCGAAGTAGCGTTGATCCGGTCCCTCCCGGTAGTGGCGCACTTCCGAGAACCGGTATCCGGCCAAGGCCCTATCGTACCGTTCCTGAAGCCATTCCCTTTCCTCCCCGGAGGCCAGATCCTCAAGGCCATCCCCCTGACCTGGCTCCCGCCCCACCCGAGCTTCGACCCCCAGGGAGAAGGCACTGTTGTAGGTGATGAGGCGATGGTTCCTGTCCACCGACCAGATGGCGTCTCCGGTACTCTCGAAGAGGGCTCGGAGATTCGCCTGGGAAGTGGCCAGCTCTTCTGCAGCCCGTCGTTCGTCGGTGACGTTCCGGAAGATGCTCCGGGTAGCCACTGCCCTCCCGTTTTCGAAGCGGGCGTTGGAACTCCCGGAGCAGATCACCTTCCCTCCGGAGCGCGTCCTGAAGATCACCTCGATACCCGTAACGGATTCTCCGGCGAACACCCTGCTGAAGATCTCCCGGCAAGCATCCACACATTCCGGGTCCACCAGGGTGAACAGGTTCCTGCCTTCCACCTCCTCGCCTTCGTAACCCAGGGTTCGCTTCCAGGCCTGGTTCACGTAGAGAATGGTGCCATCGGGATCGGTGCTCTGGATGAGGTCATGGGCGTTGTCCAGGAAGTCCCGCAACCGGTCCTGGCTCTCCTGCAGGGTGCGCTCTGCAGCCGCCCGGACGGTCACTTCCCGGGCCAGAGCCTGGTTCGCCTCCAGAATCTCCTCCGACGCCGACGCCTCTCTCCGGAAGGATACGTACACGCTCATGAGAAGGCCCATGAGCACCGATACGTAGCTCACCAGCTTCAGCAGGTGCCCAGCATCATCGGCGCTGTCGAACAGCTCCCTGGAGAAGACCAGATATCCGGAGTGCTGGAACACCGAGATGATGAGAGCCACCACCAACCAGTGCTCGAAGACGTCCCTGCGCCAGAGTCCCTTGCTGAGGTACGCTCCCAAGGCCAGGGCAAAGAAGAAGGCCGGAATGAGCTCAGATGGACGGGAGAAGAAGCGATCCGGGTGATATGCCGGGGCCAGGGGAAGGGTCACGAAAACGAGGAAGACCAGGAGCGTGAGTGCGGCCGCAGTGGTGTAAACGGATCGCTCCGTGGCAAGATCAGCCCCTCCGGCCGCCTCATCCCGGCGCCACGCCAGCCAGCTCACGAACAGGAACACCGACAGGAAGGCGCGTGACGCCACCCAACTCCAGGACGTCAGATCGGCGAATTCTCCAGGGGTGAGACCCGCCGCCAGGGGAGCGGACGAGATGACCGCATGGAAGGCCTCCAGGAAGGCGGTCCCCAGAAATCCGGTGCCGATGAAGAGGTAGGTGCTGCGCCGCTTGGAGTAGTATCGGACCAGAGCCAGCCCACCCACCACCAGTGCCAGCACGGTGGCCATGGCCTCCATGACAGTATGGAGATTAGGGCCCGTTTCCCAAGGGCTGCCATACAAGAGGATGGCCCCCAGCAGCAACACCACCACGAGGACCCAGTAGACTGCCTGGCGGCGACCCGCCCTGCGGTCTCGGGGATCCGGACCCAGCTCCTCGTCCTCCGGATCCTGGAATCTCACCTGCTTTGCTGCAGCCAACGTTCGATGGCCCCTACCAGCACGGCTTCGTCCACGATGGGTTTCGTGACGTAGTCATCGAACCCCGCCTCCAGATACTTCTCCCGGTCCCCTGCCATGGCGTGAGCCGTGAGAGCGATCACTGGGATTTTTTCCAGCTCGGGATGCTCCCTGAGACGGCGAAGGACCTCGGTCCCATCCATTTCCGGGAGGGAAATATCCAGGAGAATCAGATCCGGCGGCGCTGCCGGGATGCCCTCCACCGCAGCCACCCCCGTGGCGTACTCCATGATCTCGTACCGATCCTCCAGAATGGCCTGCACCAGAAGTCGGTTGTCCGGGTTGTCTTCCACCAGGGCGAGCGTAGCCCTCATGATCCTCCTCCATGGTTGCCGGTCTGGCCATGGACGCCGGCGGCTACAGCCTCCAGGGCCTCCATGGCCGCCAGATACTCGGTTTCCAGAAGCGCGAGCGCATCCTTCACCGCGTCCAGATCTCCCTTTGACGCCTGTTCCTCCATGGTAGCCACCACATTCCTCAGGCGCATGGCACCCAGGTTGGCGGCACTGGATTTCAGGGAGTGGGCCCCCCGCTCAGCCTCCTCGGCCACACCGGTTTCGACGGCAGTGCGGATCTGGGTAAGACGCGCAGGGGCATTCTCCACAAAGAGGGAAGCCATCTTCTGGACCAAGCCATCCCCTCCCCACTCCTTGAGTCGCTCCAGGGCCTCGGCATCCAGCGCCGGGCTGCGCCCTTCATTGTCGTCCGTCATGATCCCCCTCGTTGATGATCCACCGCCCGTCGCATCCGGGCCAGGGCTATCTCAAGGCCCTCGGATGCTCGGAACAGCGCTGACCCCGCCACGAGTACGGAGGCTCCCGCGGCTGCCAGAAGCGGAGCCGTGCTTGCGTCCACGCCCCCATCCACCTCCAGCAATATGTCCGGTCGGCCAGCAGCGTCCAGCATGCGGTGAGCCCGGGCCACCTTCCCGGGGCTGGACGGAATGAACGACTGGCCTCCGAAACCCGGGTTCACCGACATGATGAGAAGGAGATCCAGCATCTGCACCACCTCCTCCGCAGCGGAGACGGGAGTGCCCGGATTCAGCGCCAGGCCCGCCTGGGCACCCGATTCCCGGATGGAGGCCAATGTCCGATGCAGGTGAGGACACGCCTCCTGATGCACCGTGACAACATCGGCACCGGCATCCCGGAAGGCTTGGATATACCTGCCGGGGTTCTCTATCATGAGGTGGACATCCACAGGGAGGTGGGTGGCTTTTCGTACTGCCGCGGTGATGGCCGGCCCCAGGGTGAGATTGGGTACGAAGTGCCCGTCCATGACGTCCACATGGATCCAGTCAGCCCCGGCCTCCTGCGCCCGAACCACTTCTTCAGCCAGCCGGCCGAAGTCCGCCGAGAGAATGGACGGCGCAATGCGAATCGCCGTCACGATCCTCCTCCCCGAACCCGGGTGATGACTCCATCCTCGCTTCCCATGAATACTTCCGTGGCCATTCCCAGAAACAGCCCTGAGGCCACTACGCCCAGGCGTCCGGTGAGTGCCTCCTCCAGGCCCATGGCATCGGGGATCCCGTCCGGGAAGGTGAGATCCACGATGAAGTTTCCGTTGTCCGTGACATAGGCTGTGCCATCCGGCGTCAACCGCTGAATCGGCTCTGCCCCACACTCCCGAAAGAACGCACTGTGACTGCTCCAGCCGAATGGCACAACTTCCACGGGGAGTGGGGAAAGGGTGCCCAGGCGTTTCACGGACTTTCCCGAGTCGGCCACCACCACCATCCGGTGCGACGCAAGCGCCACCATCTTCTCACGGAACAGAGCTCCGCCCATCCCCTTGATGAGGTCCAACTTCGGGTCTACCTCGTCGGCGCCATCCACGGTCAGATCCAGGTCGCCGATGTCTGCCAACTCCACCAGGACGATACCCAACTCCAGGGCACGTTGGTGCGTGCGTTGGGAGGTGGGAACACCCACCACTCTTTCCAGACCCTCTTCCCGGCACCGGCGCGACAATTCCACCAGAAAGTGGTCTACCGTACTTCCGGTGCCCAACCCAAGTCGCATCCCGTTCTCCACCAGGGCCGCCGCTGCCCGTCCGGCCTGGGCTTTGCCCTGTTCCGCTGCAGCTGCCCACCCTTCGGTCCTCATAGGCTTGCCCTGGGGTGGCGAAGTACAAGGAACTGCCTATGCATGGACACTCCAGTTGGATGCGTTTACAGGGTCCGGGGAATCTATCCGAGGGACCTTCACGAGGCCACCCTCGGGGGCATAAAAGCGGGTGCCTGCGGACAGGCAACTTGACACATCGGGCGCAGCCGGCCATTCTCCGGCCATGGAATCGCAAGATCAAATCGGGCTGACGGGATATTTTGCATGGTATCCCTATTGGGGAACTTCCTTCCGGGAGTTGCCTCCGGTGCCCGTCTGATCTGACTCCATTCGAACAGACCTGCGTCGGGGGGGCCCCCCC
>JBBDRI010000002.1:30703-63068 GCA_040905545.1 Gemmatimonadota bacterium
ATCCCGATCCGGGGGCCTCTCTCGTTCCCCGGCGAATCGGCCCCCAGACCCTCCACCTCCCCCAGCTAGGAGTACACCATGATCATCGTGACCCGCCCCGGCGTCACCGAAGACGAAATCGACGCCATCCGGGAACGGGTGGAGTCCCTGGGTCTTCGCACCCATATCTCCCGTGGCGAGAACCGCACCGTCATCGGCTGCATTGGCGACGAAGAGAAGCTGGCTCACGTGGCACTCCGGTCGTTCGCCGGTGTGGAAGCCGTCCATCCGGTGATGAAGCCGTTCAAGTTGGCTTCCAAGGAGTTCGCCGCCGGACCCACCCGCATCCCTCTGGGCCGAACCCTGGTGGGGGGGGAGGAAGTAGTTGTCATCGCTGGACCTTGCACCGTGGAAGGTCGGGAGATGATCCAGGAAACGGGCCGGGCAGTCCGGGATGCCGGCGGGAGAGCCATCCGCGGTGGCGCGTTCAAGCCCCGGACATCTCCCTACTCCTTCCAGGGACTGGGCGAGGAAGGGCTCCAACTTCTAGCCGAGGTAAGAGAGACCACGGGTCTCCCGGTAGTAACCGAAGTCATGGACACCCGTCAGGTGGAACTCGTTGCCGGCTATGCCGACGTCCTGCAGGTGGGTGCACGGAACATGCAGAACTTCAACCTGCTGAGCGAGCTGGGCCGTGTGCACCGGCCGGTGCTCCTGAAACGGGGGATGTCGGCCACGGTGAAGGATCTTCTCCTGGCCGCGGAATATGTGATGGCACAGGGCAACCTTCAGGTGATCCTGTGTGAGCGAGGCATTCGCACCTTCGAAACTGCCACGCGAAACACCTTCGACCTGGCTGCGATTCCCGTTCTGAAGCGGGAAACACATCTCCCGGTCATCGCCGATCCCAGCCATGCTGGAGGCCGGCGGGATCTGGTGGCCCCCCTCGCCTTCGCGGCCATCGCGGCGGGAGCCGACGGACTCATGGTGGAGATCCATCCAGATCCGGACTGCGCCGTATCCGATGGCGACCAGAGCCTCACACTGGATGGGTTCCGGAGCTTCATGTCCAGCTTGGTCCCGTTTGTGGCTGCGGCAGGCCGCACTTTGGCGCCGGCCACCAGTCCGGATGGATCATCCCGGGGCGACGAGGCCCAGGAGGACGTTCCCGTGACCACCGGAAGCTGACCGACTCCCGGAGTCCCGGAGTCCCATGGTTCGAAGCGTTCTCAGGCTTGGTTGAGTCGGGCCTCGGCCGCAGCCATCTGGGTCTGGAGCGCAGTTGGGCCCGTGCCCCCCTCCGCATCTCGGGAGCGGACCGACCGCTCCCAGTTGAAGAGATCGTCCGGGTCGCCCGCCCCGAACGCCGTATGCGCCGCCTGGAAGCTTTCCCGGGGAAGCCGGTGCAGGGGCACCCCCGCTTCTTCCGCTTCCCGAACCAGGCCTCCCACAACCTCGTGACTGGTCCGGAAAGGAACCCCTGCACGAACCAGGCGTTCCGCCAGGTCGGTAGCCAGCAACTGCGGGTCCATGACGTTCCGAATGGCTTCCGGTTGTAGGGTGAGACCCTTCATCATTCCGGTGGTGGCCGGAAGCGCCAAAAGGAGGGTGTCCAGACTATCGAACAGGAGGCTCTTCTCTTCCTGAAGGTCACGGTTGTATCCCGTAGGTAGCCCTTTCAGCAAGGTGAGCAGCCCAGCCACATTCCCAACCAGCCGTCCCGACTTCCCCCGAATGAGTTCAGCTGCATCGGGATTCCTCTTCTGAGGCATCAGGCTGGATCCCGTGGAAAAGCCGTCCGACACCCGCACGAACCCGAACTCCCGGGAGGAGAATAGCACCAAGTCTTCCCCCAGACGGGAGAGGTGAACACCCAGGAGGGCGCCGGCGAAGATGAACTCCGCCGCCCAGTCGCGATCGCTTACGGCATCCAGACTGTTGGGGGTCACCGAGTGGAATCCCAACTCCTGGGCAATGGCGTGGCGATCCACCGGGAAGGGACAGCCGGCCAACGCGCCGGATCCCAGCGGTAGCACGCCGGCGGCATGCACTGCGTTCCGGAAGCGGTCTCGATCTCGAAGCGCCGGCCAGAGGTGGGAAAGGGCCCAGTGCGCCCCCGTCACCGGCTGCGCTTGCTGGAGGTGGGTATAGCCAGGAAGAATGACATCCTTCCATTCCCGCGCTCGCTCCAGCAGGACCGTGGCATAGGCCTCCAACCCGGAAACCACCGCTTTCCCTGCTTCCATCCCCCAGAGCCGCAAATCCGTGGCCACCTGATCGTTCCGGGAACGCCCCGAATGAAGCTTTCCAGCCACGGGCCCGGCCTCCTCGAAGAGAAGCCTCTCCACCAGCGAGTGGATGTCCTCATCCGGGTGATGGGTGACACCTTCGCTCTCCAGCCGCGACGCAACCCGAAGCAGTCCTGCATCCAGAGATCCGCCCTCTTCCACGGTGAGCATCGACGCGCCTACCAGAGCGCGAGCCCATGCCCGGCTACCGCGGATATCGTGGGGCCAGAGACGGTGATCTACGGAGAGGGAAAGGTTCAGCGGTACCATGGCGGGATCCATACCCTCCCGGAAGCGCCCGCCCCAAAGGGCCTTCCCCGTCACCGGACCCCGGCCAACTCACTGAGCAACGTTCCCACCGGATCTCCCCCCGGGGCATCCGGACGGGAACGGAGGGGCAGGCCAAAGAGGCGGATGAACCCCTTGGCATCGCTCTGGTCGTAGTCGCCACCATCCCCGAAGGTAGCCAGCGATTCGTCATAAAGTGAAAGGGAGCTGGACCGAGACACCGCCCTTGCAGAGCCCTTGAAGAGCTTCAGGCGGACCGAACCCGTCACATTGCGCTGGAGAACGGAGATGAGGGCATCCAGGGCCTCCCGCTCCGGAGTCCACCACCGACCTTCATATACGAGATCGGCGTAGCGGTCGGCCACCTGATCTTTCAGGGCCAGGGACCGCCGGTGCAAGGTCAGTTGCTCCAGCTCCTGATGGGCAGCAAAGAGGAGGGTACCGCCTGGGGTCTCATAGACGCCCCGGGACTTCATCCCCACCAGCCGGTCTTCCACCAGATCCACCCGGCCCACGCCATGCCGGGAACCCACCTCGTTCAGATGGAGAATCATCTCCAGGGGGCTGAGTTCCTGGCCGTCCACGGAAACCGGGGTTCCTTCCACGAAACCAATCTCCACAGTTTGCGGAGTGTCCGGCGCGTTCTCGGGAGCGGTGGTCCACTGGTACATCTCCTCCTCAGGCTCGAAAGCGGGATCCTCCAGGGGACCGCCCTCATGGGAGATGTGCCAGACGTTCTCATCCCGGGAGTAGAGCTTGGTGGTGTCCACATCCAGGGGAATCTTCCGTTCCCGAGCGTATGCCAGGCAGTCTTCCCGGGACCGGAGGTCCCACTCCCGCCAGGGAGCGATGATCTTGAGATCAGGGGCCAACGCACCAAAGGTGAGCTCGAAGCGCACCTGGTCGTTCCCCTTCCCTGTGCAGCCATGGGCCAAAGCCTCCGCTCCCACCTGCCGAGCCACCTCTACCTGCCGGCGGGCGATGATGGGACGGGCGATGGCGGTGCCCAGCAGGTACTTCCGCCCATACACGGCCCCGGAGCGCAGAAGTGGCCAGAGGTAATCCTCCACGAATTCGGCCTTGAGGTCTTCCCCGAAATACCCGGAAGCTCCCGTATCCCTGGCTTTCGCCTCCAACCCCACGAGTCCCCCCTTCTGTCCGACATCTGCGGCCATGCAGATGACTTCCGCTCCGTAGGTCTCCCGGAGCCAAGGGACGATGACGGAGGTGTCGAGCCCTCCAGAATATGCAAGCACGACCTTCATGGCCGAACCTTCCCATACCTGTGGACGCATTCACTCTGGACTGCATCCGGTGGTGAAAAAGCCTCCCGAGTCATGGCCTGGCCATGCATCCAGGGAGGCGCTCGTTTAGAATAAAAATACACAAAAGCCAGAGGGGGTCAACGCATCCCTCAAGCCAAGCAGGGGAAGAGTCGGAACGGGAATGCCGAAACGCGCGATAAATGCATTTTTATACGTTTCGGAATCACCCTCGCTCACGGGGCCATGCAATCCCCTCCAAACGGGCCTGGATGGCCGGCAGGTGCGCTGCATCCCGCAGAATCAGGAGGATGGTGTCATCCCCCGCCAGGGTCCCCAGGACCTCTGCCCACTCTTCCCAGTCGACGGCCGATGCCACCGCCTGCGCACCACCTGTCATGGTCTTGACCACCAGCAGATTCCCTGTGCCCTCCGATGAAATATACAGTGTGGGGAGTAGCCCCTCCAAAGGCGGTGTGTTCTCCCACTCATCCGGGAGGGTGTACTGGGACGATCCATCGGCCCCCGGCACCTTCACCAGGCGGAGTTCACGGATATCCCTGGAAAGAGTGGCCTGGGTCACGTCGATACCCTTCGTGGACAGGAACTCCCGTAAGCTCTCCTGGCTGGTGACCCGGTTTTCTCGAATCACCGTCAGGATACTATCCTGCCGGTCTCGCTTCCCCCTGCTGGACATGGCCCATCCCCCCGACTGGCTGCGGTTGATTGGCGGCCTCCGGATCAGCACCGCCAAAAGGACCGGGGGGGCGGAAAGGGTCCGCCCCCCCGGCAACTCTCTACTCCCAAGGGCTATCTGACGAGCGTCTCACACGCCCCTCTTACCTGGATGATCAGAATCCATACTGCAGGCGGAGCAGCACCATCCGGCCCACCTCCGGGGCGCCCACGAATTCCCTTCGTTGGTTGTCCGTGATATTCGTGGCCGACACGGTCACCGTGGTGGAGGGGAGCATGGGGATGCGATATCCCAGATTGGCGTCAAAGACAGTGTACCCCTCCACGTCTCCGATGTAGACTCCGGAATTCATGGGGAAGCCCTGGGTGAACCGAACCCGGCCCTCCACCGTGACCCCCGATCGGATGGCCTGATAACGCAAGGCGGCAGCCCCCTTGTTCTGGGGTGCGTTCAGGGCGATGTCCTGCGCCGACCGACACTCCTCGTCCCCGCTGAAGCTGAAGCAATCGTCGTTCACCCAGGAGTAGGAGCCCTGCAAAGACAGAGCGTCCGTGAGGAGAATCTGAGCACCCAGATCTGCCCCCCACAGATCCACATCCCCAAAATTCCGATAGGTGAGGATCAGATCCGTGTCCTGACTCTGGTCGGGGGCCACAATCCCCAGGGGGATCTGCGCGAACCCCCCCGTCATCCCCTGGATGAGACCCGCCGCCTGCGCCTGGCTGAGGACCCCCGCCTGCACCAGTGGAGTGATCTGTTGAGTCAGATACGCGCCGACGGAGCCGGGCTCCAGAAACACATGGGGCGTTTCCACCCGGAGGGGTCCGATGAAGTCCCGCACCCGGCTGTGGTATACGTCAGCAGAAAGCAGGATCCGGTCCGCCACCAGCCCCTTGTAGCCCACCTCGAAGGTGTTCGTGATGGTGGGGCGGATGGGCGCGATGGCCTGAGGACCAGCGGCATCCAGGGGGAAGGTGCCTGTCTCCGGATCCAGGCGACGGAAGACCGTGCCCACGGCCTGGCCAGGATCGGACAGCTGCGCCCGGAGCACATCGGCCAACTGGGCCGGGATCTGCTGACTCTGCACGAGGCTCCCCAGGACCAACTCCCGAGCGGCAGACCAAACCAGCGCGGCGTTGGCCGGTACCGATTGCCCCGGTGCGAAGGGGCTCTGCATGCAGAAGCCGTTCAGCCCCCCGGCGCACTGCATGTTGAACGTGAATCCGGAGGCGGGGACGCCCCGAACCCGTACGTCATATCCCACGGGACCTACGGGAATCCGGCCCGAAAGTAGATCCAGGAAAAGGTTGTTGGTGCTGGGGGTGGAGAAGGCCCGGTTGAACGTAAAGCGGAGATTCTGCTCGGGTGCCGGGCGGAATACAATGGCCGCTCGCGGGGAGAAAACCAGGTCTTCCAGACGGCTGTGATGGTCCACCCGAACCGCCGCCACCAGGTCCAAGCGATCCGTCAAGCGGGTTTCAGAGTGGAGGTAGCCGCCCACCTCGTTGATGTTGTTGTCGTCTTCGTTCCGACCGGTGATGGTTCCGCCGGTGCGGGGGTCGGTGTGTTGTAGATCGAGACCGTAGGTGAAGCTCTGGCGAGCGCCCACGTCCAGCCCATGCTGCAATTGACCCACTATCATACGAGACTCATCCACCAGCGATTCCCCCGTGCGGAGAAGGTAGGTATCGCCGGCGTTGGAGAAGTTCCCGAAGACCTGGGCGAAGAGCCGCCCCTTCCGAAGTCGGCTCTGGAGGTACGAGTAGCGCCAGTCACTGGCCTGGGCCCCACCCACTCCGGTCATCTCGATGGAGGACACCAACTGGTTCACACCCCCGGACAGGATCCATTCTCCGTCGTCCCAGGGACGATAGTCCATGCGGACCTCGCCACCCCACCGCTTGGCATCGAAGTCCCGGGCCGCGATGAGGGGGTTGCCGGGGTTGTTCTCCCGGGCACTCAACTCCACGGGATCCCTGAACTCCCAGTCGTTTCCCTGAAAGTACTGGCCTGACACCTTGAGTCCGAAGCGATCGCTTACGGCCACACCGTGGCGAAACGCTCCATGGAATACGGAGCGTTCACCTCCGGCAATGCTGGCCCGGGTGCCGGGATCATCGATGGGCGATGGAGTGATCATGTGCATCACCCCGGAAGCGCTGTTGGGTCCGTAGAGAGCCGCTCCCGGGCCCAGGACCACCTCGATGCGTTCCAGATCCAGGCTGGAGAGGGGAATGAGGTTGTAGGCATTGAACCTGAGTGACGGAACGCTTGCGTATCGGTTGTCGGTAATGACCAGCAGGGATCCCGAAAACACGTTGTTGAAGCCTCGGGTCACCACGTTATTCTGCTGAAGGCCCGTCTGCACCACGTCCACCCCTGGAAGCACCCGCACATGCTCCACTGGGCTCAGGGCTGCCCGCTCCTGTATCCGCTCGGTTCCCACGATGGAAACGGAGGCAGGCGCCTCCAGCGCCTTCTCCTCCCGCCGGGACGCCGTCACCACGATGGGATTCAGAGCGAAGGCCCGGGAGCGGATTTCAATCTCCAGATTGGTGTTGCCCCCTGCGGCGATGCTCACCCCATCCACACGGGTGGCTTCGAACCCGATGAGCGTAACCAGCACCGCATAGGTGCCAGCTTCCGCCTGGAGCCGGAACTGCCCCTGGGCATTGGAAAGGACACCGGTGACCTGGGTGCCGGTGGAGCCCAGCAACTCCACATTGGCGCTGGCCACGGCGGCCCGGGTCTCCGCGTTGATCACCCTCCCCGTTACGGCCCCAACCTGCCCATGGAGCTGTTGTGCCTGTAGAAGCCCAGCCGCAGAAACGGCCAACAGGAAGAGGAGGGTACGGGGTGAGGTTTTCCTGCGAGAAGAGGTGACCATCAATCGACCTCCAGCCGGGGTGGGCAATCCATCTGACCGCGATTCCTGATGCCGGAAAGGTATCAGAGGAGATGCCGATTCTGCAACGAAGTCAACTCCCACGAAGGGGGGTGGCCCAGACGAAGCAATTCCCCCAGACTCCTGGACATGAGCGATTCCCCCTCCCCCACCCACGATCCCCCTCTGGTATCGCTGGATGCCGTACGGGAGGCAGCGGATCGCCTGGCTCCCCATATCGCCCGGACCCCACTCCTGACGAACCGCTCCATCTCGCAGATGGCGGGGCGGCCGGTCTACATGAAAGGGGAGCATCTCCAACGCACAGGCTCGTTCAAGGCCCGGGGAGCGCTCAACGCCCTTCTGGCCGGTGGGGCGCGGGAGCAGGCCGGGGTGGTGACGGTGTCGGCCGGAAATCACGCGCAGGCGGTGGCCTGGGCGGCCGCGCAGGTGGGGCTTTCCGCCACCGTGGTGATGCCCCGGAGCGCACCCGCCGTGAAGGTAGCCGCCAGCCGGTCGTACGGCGCCCATGTTCGGCTGGTGGAAACCGTCCAGGAAGCCTTCCGGGAGGCGCTGCGGTTGGCTGAGTTGGAGAACCGGTTCCTCCTGCACCCCTTTGACGACCCCCACGTCATCGCAGGCCAGGGAACCGTCGGTCTGGAACTACACCATGAAATGCCCGAGGAGGTAGTGGAGCTCTATGTTCCCGTGGGAGGGGGCGGACTCATCGCCGGGGTGGCCGCTGCGCTGTCCGCTCTGAGGCCCGCCCTCCGGATCTTCGGAGTGGAGCCCCGGGGCGCCGCGGCCATGACCGCGGGCGTGAAGGCGGGAACGCCCATCACCCTCGAGAGGCTCTCCACGGTTGCAGATGGCCTTGCAGCCCCCATGGCCGGACGTATCCCCTTGAAACATGTCCAGTCTCAGGTAAAGGGCATTCAACTGGTGGAAGATGCCTCCATTTTCCAGGCTATGTCCCTGCTTCTCACGCGAAGCAAGGCGGTGGTGGAGCCTGCCGGCGCCGCAGGGGTGGCAGCCCTTCTGGACCTTTCCCACAATGAGAGTTCCGCTCCGGCGGCCACCATCCTCTGTGGTGGAAACGTAGACCCGTCGCTTCTGGCACGACTTCCCTTTTGAGCTGAGACCATCCCATGCCCCGCATCCTTCACGTAGTGGGCGCCCGGCCCAATTTCATGAAGATCGCTCCGATCCTCTCGGCGTTGAAGGAATACCCTGACGCTGAACCCCGACTGGTGCATACCGGACAACACTACGATGAGGCCCTCTCCAGGATCTTCTTCCAGGATCTGGGACTACCCAAACCGGACGACGACCTTGGCGTTGGGTCGGGTAGCCATGCCCAACAGACCGCCCGGATCATGATGGCATTCGAACCCATCTGTACCGACTGGCAACCCCACCGGGTGGTGGTGGTGGGAGACGTGAACTCCACGGTGGCCACAGCTTTGGTGGCGTCGAAGCTGGGGATCCCGGTGGCTCATGTGGAAGCGGGTCTCCGTTCCTTCGACACCTCCATGCCCGAGGAGGTGAACCGGATGGTCACCGACCGCCTCTCGGACCTTCTCTTCACCACAGAGGAGAGCGCCAACGAGAACCTGAAGGCGGAGGGGGTTCCCTCGGACCGCATCCACTTCGTGGGCAACGTCATGATCGACACCCTTCTGGCCCATGTGGAGCAGGCTCGGGAGTTGGCCACCCCCCGCCGCCTGGGGCTGGAGCGGGGCGAATACGTGCTGGTGACCCTCCATCGCCCATCCAACGTGGATGATGTAAGAAGCCTGGAGAGTATCGCCGATGGGCTCTCCCGCCTGGCCCGCTCCGTCCCGGTGATCTTCCCCGTGCACCCCCGCACCCACCAGCGCCTGAAGGATGCCAACCTGGACTTGAGCCTCAAGGCCGTGCGCCTCCTCCCCCCCCAGGGGTACCTGGAGTTTCTGGGTCTCATGGACGGCGCCGGGGTGGTCATCACGGATTCAGGCGGGGTCCAGGAAGAAACCACGGCCCTAGGAATTCCCTGCCGAACGGTGCGGGAGAACACCGAGCGGCCCATTACCATCACCCATGGCACCAACCGACTCATTCAAACCCACGGCGATGCCATCCACCGGGCGGCTCTTGAAGCTCTGGAGGAAAGGGGTCGAAACCGGGCGCCGCCACCCCGCCCGGCCCTCTGGGATGGGCAGGCCGGCACCCGCATTGCCAAGATCCTCATGGCCGGCTGACCTGCTTTCCGCCCCAGTCACGCTCCTACAACGGAAGTCTACCCATCAGTACTGCAGGTGGAAGTGTACCGGACGCCCGGGCGGCGCCGGCAGGTGGATGACCAGCAGATCGTCGTACTGATCGTGAGCCACCTCTTCCATGGCCACCCCAGTGAGGGATTCCAGAACCGCGGGCACAGTGTTGGAGTGGCCCACCAGCAAGAGGGTGTCGGCTTTCCCTTCCTCTACCCAATCCCGGATCTCCGTCAGATGGTGATCCAACTCCCCCGATTCTACCTGGAAGACCTGGACCGGCACCCCTGCGGCCTCTGCCAGGGGCCGGCCGGTTTCCTGGGTCCGAAGGTACTGGGTCACGCCAATCTCCTGGATCCCCGCCACGGCCAGGGCATGGGCTAGCCTCTCTGCCCTGGCCTGGCCCTGGGAACTCAGGGGAGGGTCTGTCGTGTCATCCAGGCGCTCGGCGTGGCGGACCAGGTACAGGGTCACCCCCGTGGCCTCGGGCGAAAGTTGATTCAGCGCCACCGGTGGGGATTCCGGTCCGCCACAGGAGGCGCCCATGGCCAGCAGCAGCAGCGCGACGATGCGGCTCCCCCACGTTTTCTTCCCGGTGCCCTGCATCACATGACTCCCCGTCTGCATCAGAGAACACCTCCGAAGAAGACGGCGTTCAAGAACAGGCCGTTCGTACCATACCAGAAGGCCCGGAAGTTGGGGTTGTCCAGCAGGGCGATGGCGGCGCCGCGTCCCACCCTCCGAGCCAGGATGGATGCGGAGCCCGCTACGGTGGACTCCACCTCGGCGTGCAGATACCCACTCAGGAGGGGTGCATCGGCGTAGCGACCCACCACCGTTCCCAGAGCACTGGGCGGCTCAACGAAGGTGTTGTGGTTCCGGAAGACGGAAACCTCGTCGCCGTAGCCATAGGCCACCGGATGGGTGGAATCCAGAACGACCCGGAAGATGGTGCCACCCACCGTACGAGCCCCGGATCGAGTGGAGACATCCTCCCAGAGCACCGGGCCCTCCAACTCCGGCGGGCTTCGGAGTTCTCCCTCCAGAAGCCCGGCTCGGAGAGCCCAGTTCACGGCAGGGCCCAGGGTGATGATGCGACCGCCCTGCCGCACCCACTCCAGAAGCGCCTCGGTCTCCCCCGCGCCGGGAGAAGCGGACCCCGCCACCACCACGGTGTTATACCGGGACAGATCCGCTCCACCCACGGAGCCCAGATCCAGAAGCGACACAGGTATCCCCATCCGTTCGTTCATGAGATGCCACGTTTCCCCCACCATCCCCGAATTCGTCCCGGACCCGGCCAGGAGGGCCACCTGGGGCTGGTGGATGGGCACCACACCGGGGCTGCCCAGATCGGGCTCCACCGCATTCAATCCCGTGCCCACCGAATAGATGCGCACATGGTCCAGCCTCGCCACCTCCGCCACCCATGCGTGGATGGAGTCCGGGCGGGAAGCCAGCGTCTCCACTCGTCCTTTCACCGGGATCACCACGGTGCCTCGAGGGAAGTCATGAGGGGTGCCCTGCACCTGAGCCTGGAAAGGCCGGGTAGCCACCAACGTCTGGGCCCCGCGACTCTGGAGAGTGTGGAGAGCCCGATGGGAGAAGTAGTGATGGGGCGGAAGCAGGTACGCATACTCGGCGCGCCCTCCCACCACCGCTCCCCCGTCCAACTCCACCCTCTCCGCCAGCGGGGCACCCAGCAGCCCGCTAGGGTCCTGCGTCACCTCCAGATCCCTCACCCCGTAGGCCAGCGAAGCGGTCCAGGTAGACACGTCATAGAACAGGGAGTCCTGAAAGGTGGTTCGACGCTCCATGATGCCGTTCACCAACCGCGCCTGGGGTTGATCCAGGGGAACCACCACTGCCTCCCCCGGGCGGAAGGTGCCCGTGGGGCCCGCCACCTCCGTAGCCAACGAATGCACCCGGATGCGGTGGCGCTGCAGCATCTGGATGAGGGCCTGGGCGCGGGTTCGATCCTCCTCCAGGGACAACACCCATCCCCGCACAGGCTGAGCCTGGGCAAACGCCGAGGCACCCAGGTACTGATCCCGATGGTTGGCAAGGAGTTCCAGCCGAAGGGCTACTCCCGCCTCCAGGGTACTCAGAGACGCCACAAACTGGTTTCGCACCGTAAAGGCGTAGGGCAGCAGCCCCCGGGAGGTCTCCGCCAGGAGGGAGCGGGAAGATGCCTGCTCAAAGAGGATACCCACCGCACCGTTCACATCCGGGTAGGTCGAACCCTTTCCGTAGTAGAAGTCATCGAACTGCTCCCGGCTGTAGTAGAGCTGACCAATCCTGTCCAGGGCACGGGCATGGTATTCGCCCACCCTGCCCGTGAGTTCAACGGTGCTGAGTGGAGTGTTGGGGTTATTCCGGCTGGGCACGCCGGGCTGGAAGAAGAATGAGGCATCCCCCCCCATCTCGTGAAAATCGGTGTGCAACTGTGGGCGCCAACGATGGAACAGCTCCAGGCGTCCTCGGGATTCGGGGTGGGCTGCCGGCAGCCAATCCCGGTTCAAGTCGAAGAGGTAGTGGTTCGTGCGCCCCCCCGGCCATGGCTCGTTGTGCTCGCGGTCGGCAGGATCGGAGGTGGCCACCCGACCCCGGTTCCCTGTGACCCACTCCACGAAGCGGGCTCTTCCGTCGGGATTGATGGACGGGTCCAGGATCACCACGACATTCCTCAGCACTTCCTCCACCGCCGGCCCCTCACCCGCGGCCAAGTGGTGAAGCACCAGGGACGACGCGTCCGAGCCGCTGGCCTCATTCCCATGCACCGAATACCCCATGTACGCCACCAGCGGCATCACGTCCAGCTCACCGTCGGAGATCTGCTGAGGCACATCGGAGAGGCGAAGGTTTGCCATCCGGATCTCCTCCAGACGAGTCAGATTCTCCGGGGAGCTGATGATGGCATGTACCAGCGGCCGCCCCTGATAGGTCAAACCATGCTCTCCCATGAGCACTCGAGGTGACGCCGCCGCCACCTGTCGGAGATAGGTCACCAACTCATCCGGCCGCAGATGCCGGGTACCCACCTCACCCCCCAACAGGGCTTCCGGAGAGGGGATGGAGGCGTCGTACCCCGTCACGCCCGGGAGGAGGAGGGGAGCCGCCAGTGGCGGACTGGCCTGCCCTCGGACCCCCCCTGGCATGGCGAACATGAAGAATGTCAGAAGGCACAGGGCCGAGGGGCCAACCAGATTCGGGGAGGGCCTGGGAGAACCCCAGAGTGCGCGGACACCGTTCATTGGGCAGTCTCCATATCCGACTTTCGAGGGTGAGTACCATCCGACGGGCTTCAACCTATCCCGGGCACCGGGTTCCGGCACGACCCTGCCCTGACCGCCGGCTTCCAGGAGCGTGTCCGGGTAGTGCGGCCGCGCGCGGGGGCCGCTTGACCCCAGTGACGTGGGGGTCCCACTATTCGTCCCCATGTCCTCAACCGCCCAACTGACCGTACGACCCGTCCCTCCACGAGCTCTGGCCCTCTCCTTGCTGGCCCTGGCAGTGCCGGTGGCCGCAGCACTCCTGTGGCCCCAGGCGTTGGGGGAACAGGGGGCGTTGCTCTGGCTTCTGGCCCTGGTCCCCGCGTTTCTGCTGGCATACTACCGGGGGTGGCGCGGCGTGGCTACCGCCCTGGCGTTGGGCATGGCCACTCTGTCGTTGACTCAGGTGGTGTCCACCTGGCTGGGTCACAGTATCCCGGACCTCCTCTTCGGGATCGTGGTGGCCTACCTGTTCATCTCCATGGGCATCGGATGGGTTACCGAACTCCTTCACCGGGATCGTGCGGATGTGGAGGATCTGGCTCTTACAGATATCCTGACCCGCCTCCCGAACCGGAGGCATGCCCGGGTCTTCCTGGAGAATGAATTTGGCGCGGCAGAGCGGGGGCGCCTTCTTTCCGCCGTTCTGTTCGACCTGGATCACTTCAAGGAGTACAACGATCAATACGGGCACCAGGCCGGCGATGAGGCTCTCCAGGCTTTCGGTGACATCCTCACAGAGACGACTCGACGTATGAACCTCTCCGCCCGGTTCGGGGGAGAGGAGTTCGTCTCCATCCTGGCCGGTTCGGACGGAGAGGGGGCCCTGGCCTTCGCGGAACGAGTTCGGATCGCGTTGAAGAACAAACGCCTTCCCGTGGGTGCCCTCACCGTGAGCGCCGGAGTAGCCGCCTACCACCCCAGTATGCGGGCGCCGGACGAACTCCTGGCGGCCGCAGACCACGCCCTCTACCGTGCAAAGCGGGAGGGTAGGAACTGTGTGCGGCTCTTCGGGCGTCCCCTACTGGAGAGGGACACCCCGCAACAGGCCGAACCGGATCTGGAGTATGACCCCCATCAGGAACCCCAGGGTGAATATCCCCGGGAAGGAGCCGATGTGGGGCGCACCCAAGCCCCCGTCACCCTGATTCCCCACCAGCTCTCAGGCTTCGGACGAGGCCGACGGGTGCTGCTGGTGGAGGACGAGGAGTCGGTAAGGGAATTGGTACGCACCTATCTCAAGCGAGAGCATTTTCAGGTTGAGGCGGTGGGAGACGCCCCTTCAGCCCTCCGGAAGCTTGGGGCGGAGTACGAACTGGTGGTGACGGATCTCCGGCTTCCCGGACCCAGCGGCACGGAGTTGGTGCGAGCCGTGAAGTCTCGATGGCCCCGGAGCCAGGTTCTGGTCATCACCGGTCTGAGAGAAGCAGAGGTCATGGCGGAAGCCCTGGCCGCCGGCGCGGATGCATATCTCATGAAGCCCTTCGGCATGCCGGAGCTTCGAGCCGAGCTGGCAGATGCCCTGGCTCGGTATGATCGGGCTCGTGATGCGGGAGAGCCAGACGGCTCCCCACTCTCGGCGGATGGGAAGGGGCGGCATGAGACTCCCCATCACACCGCAACGGTGAAGGGACTTCTGGCTCTGGCCGAGGCCATGGAGCTCAGGGAGCCCTATATGGCCGGCCATGGAGAAAGAGTGGCCCGCTATGCCCTGGAGCTGGCCCGTGCGGCCGGCATCCTGGACGGCACCTTGAACGCCCAGGAACTCGACCTGGCCTGTCGGCTACATGACCTGGGCCGTCTGGGGATCCCCGCAACCCTGTTTGGGAAGAAGGGTGACCTGGACCCCGATGAGATTCGGCAAGTTAGGGAACACCCTCGCATCGGTCGGCGGATCGTGGAACCGGTGCTGGACATGTCCACGGTGCTGGCAGTGGTGAGTTGGCATCATGAACGGTGGGACGGCACCGGATACCCCGATGGACTCGCCGGGGAGTCCATCCCGCTGGAAGCGCGTCTGGTGGCTTTGGTGGATGCCCTGGATGCCATGACCTCCCCACGCCCCCATCGACAAGGCCTGCCCTGGAGTGAAGCCATTGCCCGCCTCCGAGGCGTGGCGAGTCAACAGTTCGACCCAGGCCTCCTGGCACCCCTTCAACGAGCCCTTCCGGAGTTGAAGCGGATCCACGACGACGCCCTCCTCGATGGCCGGGACGGCCCCAAGTCATCCGACGGTCTCCTCTCCTCCGAACCCCTCTCCTCCGACTCTGACTCTTCGGTATGACGAATCTCCGCACCGCCAGCCGCACCCACGGCTTCACCGAATCCGTCATCAGGGAGATGACCCGGGTTGCCGCCAGCACCGGCGCACTGAACCTGGCTCAAGGCTTCCCTGATTTCCCCGCCCCTGACCTACTGAAGGAAGCCGCCTGCAAGGCCATCAGAGATGATGTAAACCAGTATGCCGTGACCTGGGGCGCCGCATCCCTCCGGGAAGAGTTGGCTCGGTTCTATCAGACCTGGTATGGGATGCCTGTGGACCCAAAGCTCCATGTGACGGTGACCTGCGGTGCCACGGAAGCCATGGCCGCCATCCTCCTGGCCCTGGCCGATCCGGGCGACGAGGTCGTCGTCCCAGAACCCTTCTACGAAAACTACGGACCTGACGCCACCCTGGCCGGGGCGCGACCCGTCTTTCTGCCCCTGACCCCTCCCGACTTCCACCTGGATCCCCAGCGCCTGGAGGCGGTGCTTACCCCTCGGACTCGCTTTCTCATCCTCAATACGCCCAACAACCCCACGGGCCGTGTGCTCACCCGGGAGGAGGCCGAAGGAGTGGCCAGGGTGGCCAGGGAGCGTGACCTCATCGTGGTCACCGATGAGATCTACGAGCATATCATCTACGACGGGGAGCATCTGGCACTGGCGACCCTGGACGGGATGGCGGAGCGGACCATCGTGGTCTCCGGGCTCTCCAAGACGTTCAGTGTCACCGGGTGGCGCGTGGGAACCATTGTGGCTCCGGAAGGGCTCACTCGGGCCATCCGAAAGGTCCATGACTTCCTCACCGTGGGTGCCCCCGCGCCCCTTCAGGAGGCCTGCGCGGTGGGCTTGAGGGAGCTGGGCGCACCCTACTTTCGCTCTCTGGCCACGGAGTACCGGGAGCGGAGGGAAGTCCTGGTCAAGGGGCTCCAGGACGCGGGGTTCCGATGCCAGGCTCCCCAGGGAGCCTACTACGTCATGGCTGACTTCTCGCCTCTGAGCCGGGTGGGAGAGGACGACACCGCCTTTGCCCACCGCCTTTCCCGGGAAGGCGGTGTAACCCCGGTTCCTGGCAGTAGTTTTTTTCGTCCGGGTTCCGATGTGGGGAAGACCCTGGCTCGCTTTGCATTCTGCAAGCGAGTGGAGACCCTCCATGACGCCGCCGCGCGTCTTCGGGAGTTCGCAGACTCAAGCGCTTGAGTCCGACTCCCCCTGTGGTAAGCCCTCTGGTGGGACATCCGCGGAGGGCTCGGGACCCTTGCTGGAACTGCCGGTTGCCTCAGGGGCCGACTCTCTGGTGCCCTGAGTGGGTTGACTTCCATCCTTCCCTCTTGCGTCCTGCGGATCCCCCGAGGGCTGTCCCTCCACGTCGTCTCCACCCATGGGAATGGCTTCGTCCTCTCGTGTCAGTTCGGCAATCCGCCCAGTCCACTGTCGCATCATCTTCACAAACGCCTGTGCCAGATGGGGGTCGAACTCCGTACCAGCTCCCTCCAGGATGTAGTCCAGGACCTTGTCCTGGGGCCAGGCCTCCCGATACGGCCGGTTCGTGCGCAGGGCATCGAAGACGTCGCAGACATGAACCATGTTGCTGGCCTGATGACAGTTCCGACAGTAGTGGAAAGTGGGGTATCCCTCTCCATTCACTCGCACATGATGCTCATACGCCACCACAGCAGCCAGGTCCAGGTTATCCTCTGTTTCCAGGATGATCCGGGCCCCCTCCATGGGGTGGTTATTCATGATGGCCCGCTCTTCGTCGGTGAGCTTGCCGGGTTTGTTGAGGATTTCTTCGGGAATGGTGGTCTTGCCCAGATCGTGGAGAAGACCGGAGATCCCGAACGTCCGAACCTCCCGAGGGCCGAGACCCACATACTCCGCCAGGGCCATGGAGAGCACCGACACGTTCAGGGCGTGTGTGGTGGTGTACTGGTCGTACTTTTTGAGACGCAGCAGCGGAATAAGAAACTGCTGGTCGCCATGCATGGCCACGGAGAGGGACCGAACGATAGCCTCCGCCTCCACCATGTGAAGGTCTTTCCCCTCCTTCAGCTCGCCGTGGAGCCAATCTACGGTGTCCGCTTCCTCCCGGAGGGAGAAACTCAAGGTCGCGGTGGCCAGATCCCGAATCTTGGAGCCCTCTCCCTCGTCCTCGCCCTTGATGCCCACGGCACCGTATCGGATACTGGTCTCCCGGGTGTACCGGGCTTCCGACGGATCAGACGGAGTCTGGTTGAGGCGTCCCATGATATCGTCCAGGAAGACCTCCAGATCATCCCGATCCACAGGCCCCAGGAACTCCACCCGCTGGACTCCCGCAGAGGAGAAGCGGTTCCCCCAGTCCCAGTTCTTCAGGTCCCGCAGGGGCCGCCGATCCACCACGATCTCGTCGCCCAGAAAGGTGAACTCCATTCGAGGGTCACCCTCCTGCAACTCCTGAAGTCGCTCGTGTGCGGAGTCCAGAGCGCGTTCCCTGGCCGGGTGTCCTTCCTTGTAGAGGGTCATGGTGGAGATGGCCTGGGCCAGCGCCGTGAGAAAGCGAGCGGCCGGACTCATGATGAAATGTTGTCTCCTTCCGTCATCCAGTTGCGGATGTCAGCATCTTTGGAAGCCTCGGCGGCCTGAAAAACCCAAGCCGCATCGGGATGCTCCCGCCACTGGTGCCTGAGCACGCCCAGTGCCGCATGGAGCTCCGGAGAAGCCGACGCAAGCTTCCGGCGACCCAGAAGGGACTTCCCCCCATCACACACCCCCAAGAGCGCCTTGAGTGCCAGCGACGACCTGGATGACTTCATGGCTCGGATGGCCAGGGGACGGAGGTCCGGGTGGGTCTCGTCCCGAAGGAGCCGGTTCACCACGGTGGGAAGCAGCGACTCCGAGACTCCCGTCTGCAGCTCCAGGAGCGCCATCCTCACCAGTCGCTCATCCGAATCCCCAAGGGCAAGGCCCAACCCACGATCCCGCTTTTCGGGCATCCTCAGGGCCAATGGAAAGGCCTCTCGACGGACCCGGGCATCTCGATGCCCCAAAAAGGGCATGGGTGAAAAGGTCTTGGGGAGCTCCTCCACCCGCTGCAGGAGCGCCAGCATGTTCCGCTGCACATACCAGCGTGAATCGGCCGCCAGCTCCACGGCTCGCTCCGCCACGGTGATCCCAAGCTCTGCCAGACAGTCGAACACTTTCCGACGAATGGCCCGGGACTCCGACTCCACCAGAGTCTCCAGGAGGGTCTCCACCGCCGTATCGCCCAGCCTTCGCACCAGATCCCGAAGATTGTCCTCGTCCACATCATCTGCAGCGAGAAGCTTTCGGAGTTGGTACGGTGTGGTGAGCTGCTTTCGGAGCCTCTCAGCCAGCTTGTTGTCAGCCGAGGCCTGGTCCACCAACTGAAGCACTTGAGCTACTTCCCCGTCATCCAACAGGTCGGATACGGCCTTCTGCATGGTAGGGCCGTAGACATCCACCTCCAGTCCGGTTTTGAGCACCCTGGCCGCGCCGTCCAACTCCGCTTCCTGGTTCGCTCCTGCCAAGATAGGTGACGCCCGGGACATGGCATCCAGAATGAGAGTGTACTCGTCCGGGTTCGGATCCTTCAGCTCCCAGTTCTCGATGAGCTCCTCCACATTCTCCCGGAAGGCCTCAATGGCCTGGGTCCGGACACGCTGGGGGCCCTGATCCGAGTGGTTGGCCAACTTCCCCAGAAGGCGGGTCAACGAGGAGGAAATCGTCTGTTGGGAGGCGTTGGCGGCAGCCTCCAGGATCTTCACCACCGACTCCACCGCCAGGGCCTGGTTCGCATCCAGAACGAAGCGCCGGCGCTGGGCGAAGTTACCTCCCATTTCCACCATCCGCTGGAGGGTGCGGCCATCCAGCTCCTTCACCAACTCAGACATGCGGGCCCGCACGGCGTCGGCCTCCGCACCTTCAGACTCCTTGAGTTCTTCGGCCAGCTGCAGGAGATACCCCACGATGACCTGATCGTAGGCCGACTCCCGCTGATGACCCTCGATGGTTCGGGCCACGGTTGTGGCATCAGGCGGGGCATCCGGATCCAGGGGATCTTCGGATGCCATGGCGGCTTGGGCCAGCCCCAACCAGAGCTGAGTAGCCCGGGCGGGCTCCCTCTCCTTGCTCTCTCCGGACTCCTTCATCCCCAGCTGGTCGTAGCCCACCGGGAAGATCCGCACATGGTCCCAGGCCGGGAGCTGGTCCGGAGGCAACAATCCCACCGGACTCCCTTCCCGCTCCGGCTCCACTGCCAGCGTCTCCAGGAGGCCCTCCAGATCCACCACGGTCACACCCTTGGTGAACGAGATGGCTCCCAATTGATGGGAGTGGAGCCGACGGGCCAGATCGCTGAGCACCGGGTGTTTCGCGTCGGTGGCCACTCCTTCGATGATCAGCTGTTTCTGGGCCACCCCGATGGAGAGGTTGGCTCGGGAGGAGAGGAGAGAACCCAGGCCGGTGAGGATATCCTGCGTCACGGGGCGGAGTGAGGGGTGGCTCCGGGGATACATGGCGTAGCGGTGCACGCCGATGGAGAGTTCGATGAGGAACTCGCTCAGATCCTTGGAGAGTGTGGCCCGTCGGACCTCGGACGTGCCTCCATCTGCCGGCGCAGGAGCCGTCACTCGGAACTCCCCAGCCAGTTGGATGAGGCGCACGGGACCGCTGGGACGGTTCCAGGAGGAAGATGGAGGGAGGTCATGGAGTATCTTCAGGAATGAGGCCTGATTTCGCCAGCCCCAGTTAGGCCTGCGCGCGGCCGCACCCCGTCAACCGGACAAGTTGCTGGGCTCAACCCGTGCCTTCCCGGAGGATGGCCAAAGGGGGGTACCGCAGCCAACGTCCGGTGAACAAAACCCCTGCGCCACCGGTGACCACAATGACACCCGCACCCAGAATCAGGAGCCCCTGCCATGGCCACAGCACCGGAACCCCGAAGAACTGCCAGGTGAGAAGACCCCCGCCCAGAGAGCCAAGGACCACGCCGAGGCCGCCGGCCAGGGTTCCCAGGGCCAGATACTCCGTCCCTACGGCGCTCCGTAGTCCGGCTCCCCCCATCCCCAGGGTCCGGAGAAGTGCAGCTTCCCGGGTACGGTGTCGACGAGAGGTTCCCACAGAGGCCAGCAAGACCAGGAAGCCCATGGCCAGTGCAAAGCCTGCCAACCATCGAATCCCCGTGGACAGTCGGCCCAGAATGCCGTCCAGCACCTCCTGAACACGCCCCAGATCCAGCAAGGACACGTTGGGGAAGTCCTGGGCCAGCCCCCGCTCCAACCGCTCACGTGCAGGGCCCGGGGGTACTGCGGCCAGGGCCAGGAAGCTCTGAGGAGCCTCCTCCAGAACCCCCGGTTCGAACACCGCATAGAAGTTGGGCTCGAACCGCGCCCAATCCACGGTTCGGATGGAGATCACCCGGGAGGGTATGGACACGCCCTGCACATCCCAGACGATCTCATCTCCCACCCACACGCCCAGGTCCCGGGCCAGTTCCTCCTCCAGCGAAACCCTGGGGACATCGTCCATGGGCAGCGGAGCCTCTGGATCATTCCACCAGTGACCCGCCAGGATGATCTCCGATCCATGGAGCTCATGGCGATAGGTGTTTCGATACACTCTTCGGAGGACCCAGCCGGGGGGTCGGTCTCCGCGTTCGGCTTCTGCCAACTCTCCCACCGACCGACCTGCCACCGACTCAAGTCGGCTGGGCACGATGGGGATAAGCGCCAGCGGCGGATGACCCTGAAGAGCCCCGGCCGATCCCACGCGGGCCAGGAGTCTCTGGAGGCCATCCGTCTGATCAGGCTGGATATCGAAGAGGAGCAGGTCGGGGCGACCTTCACTGGTCTCCAGAGACACGGCCCCCACGAGACTGCGCTCAGATACCAGAATGGCCGAGAGCAGGGCGGTACCGAACCCCAGCGCCACCAACACCGCCGTGGTCTGGTTACCCGGTCGCGCCAGGGAAGCCACACCCAACCGGTGGGGGAAGCCAAGTCCCCCTCCTCCCCACCACAGCACCACGCGGGTCACGCCCCACGCCCCGGCCCAGAGCAAGGCCAGGACGCCCGCGGCGCCCAGCGCGAACGTCACGCCCACCCAGGCCGATGGCGCCTGCCACACGCTGAGCGCCAGAAGGCTCATGAACAAAGCTACGGCCACCGCCGCCCTCAGCCCTCGGCTCCGGCTCCCTTCCTCCTCGGGACCCGTCACCTCGCGGAGGGCCCGGAGAGCGGAGACCTCCCGGATCTTGAGGAGCGGTAGCACCGAAAAGGCCAGCGCAACCCAACTCCCCACCAGCAGGCCCACCGCCATCCCGGACCAGTTCAACCGGGGCTGCAGTTCCAGCGGGAGCCATGAACTCATCGCCAGTGGCAGGAGCTGTTGAACCGTGGTTCCCAGCAGAACGCCTGCCAGCGAACCCACGGCTCCCAGGACTCCGGCCTGGAGCAGGTACGCGGCGGTGAGATCTCCCTGCCGGGCCCCCAGGCACCGGAGGACCGCCACGGCCGGGAGGCGAGATCTCACATAAACGTGAATGGCGCTGGCCACGCCCACCCCACCCAGGAGAAGCCCCAGAATCCCCACCAGCCCCAGAAACCGGGCGAACGCCGACACCGACTCTGAAAGGAATTCGGCCTGGCCGGACGCGGTCCGGAACGACACGAGGTTCTGCCTCAGAAAGCCCCTGGCTTCCTCCACGACTCCCTCCGCCCAGAGGGGATCGGGTGAGGCCAGGAGGATGCGATACCGCACGAGGCTACCGAACCCCAGCAGGCCCGATGATTCCAGCAGGCTGTGGGAAATATAGATCCTCGGCCCCAGCGCTCCCTGGAAACCCAGTTCCGGAGGCAGGTCGGGAGCCGTTCCCAGAATGGGAATGCGAAGCTCCCCCACGAGAATGGTATCCCCCACCTGGGCTCCCAACTGCGCCAGGACCGGGGGATCTCCCACTGCGCCCTCACCTCTTCGGGTCTCGTCCCAGGCCCCGGGAGGATCGGTGGAAAGCGCGCCATAGAGAGGGAACGGACCACCCACGCCCCGCAGCTGGAGGAAGCGAGCCTCTCCATCGGTGGACCGCACCATACTGCCCACCACGGTCTCACGTACCTGACGCACTTCGGGGCGGCGGGCCATCTCCTCCACCCACTCCAACACCTCAGGGGAGAACGGCAACTGGCTTTCCAGCTGCAGATCCGCTCCCAGAAGTGTCCGGGCCTCGGCCCTGATGGCCCGGTCCAGGTCCGAACGGATGCCCTGGATGGCCACCAGCGCCGCCACCCCCAGAGCGATGGAGGAGAGATACAGCCCTACCTGCCGGAGAGCCGTTCGACCCTCACGGTAGGCAAGGCCCAGAACGAACCTTCGATTCATCTGGTGGGAACCCCTCCCCGGTCTCTCCGGACCCCTTCCCCATCCGATTGAACCCTTCCTCCGTCCAGATGGATGCGGGAGTCTGCCCGGCCTGCCAGAGCCAGGTCATGGGTCACCAGAACCAGCGTAGTCTCCGCCGCACGGTTCAACTCTTCCAGGAGGGCCACTACCTGGTTTCCCGTCTCCCGATCCAGATTTCCCGTGGGCTCATCGGCGAACAGGATCCGCGGTCGGTTGGCGAAGGCCCGAGCCAGGGCCACCCGCTGCTGCTCCCCACCGGAGAGTTGGGAAGGGTAATGCTTCATCCGGTTCCCCAGACCCACCCGCTCCAGGAGTTCACGGGCCCACTCATCCCCTTCCTTGCGAGACAGTAGATTGGTGTCTCCGGGCTCGGCCAATTCCAGCGGAACCTGGACGTTTTCCAGCGCCGTAAGTGAAGACAGGAGATGGAAGGTCTGGAAAACGAAGCCGATGTGGTTGGCCCGAAACCTGGCCCGCTCCTCTTCGGTAAGAGAGAAGATATCTTCATCCAGGAGACGGACCTCCCCTGCAGATGGGAGGTCCAGACCCGCCATGAGGCCCAATAGGGTGGTCTTTCCACTCCCCGACGGCCCCACGATGGCCACCGACGCCTCCGGCTCCACCGTAAACGATATGGAATGCAGTACGGTGATCTCCCCCTGGGGGGTGGGGTACCGTTTCTCGAGATTTCGGACAACGATCATATGGCTCCACGCTTCCAGGCCGCATTGACATTGGCGTTTCTCCTCCTTTCCGCCTGCGGGCAGGATCGGGAGAGCCAGATGGTACGCCCGGAAGGGGGCGAAGGTGCCGTACGCACTTCACAGGCCCCACGGGCGAGCGGCTCTCCCCCCACCGTGGTCTTCCTGGGGACCAGTCTCACCGAGGGGCTGGGATTGGAAAGCCCGGACCAGGCGTGGCCGAGTGTACTGGCCCGACGGATGCAGGCGGAAGGGTATCCGCATGCGGTGAGGAATGCCGGGGTCTCGGGGGATACCAGTGCCGGAGGGCTCCGGCGGATCACCTGGCTGCTGCAGGGACCCGTGGACGTGTTGGTGGTGGAATTGGGAGCGAATGATGCCCTCCGAGGGCTTCCAGTGGTGGAGCTGGAACGGAATCTTCGGGCCATCGTCCGGGAGGCCAGATCGCATGATCCAGGACTACCCATCCTGCTGGTGGGCATGGAAGCTCCTCCAAACATGGGGGGCGAGTATACCACGGCCTTCCGGGATGTCTACACCCGCCTTGCCCAGGAGCTGGATCTGGCTCTGGTTCCCTTTCTTCTGGCAGGTGTAGCCGGATACCCTTCATTGAATCAATCCGACGGAATCCACCCTACGGCCCAGGGACACGAAGTCATGGCGGAAACCGTCTGGCCCCACCTGCAGTCCCTTCTGGAAGGCAACCCATGAAGACGGCAGGGCGTATCCTGGGGGTCATGGCCCTTCTCCTCCTGATGGGATTGGGCGTGGGGCTCCTGTTGCCAGGGACGTGGGCCGTGGAGCGAAGCATCGTTCTCCATGGCACACCCCAGGAGATCTATCCTCGGTTGGCGGATCCAGCCGGTTGGCCGGGCTGGACGGTGTGGCCGGAGAGCGCCCGACGCATTCCTGCGCCGGAGCGAGGTGTGGGCGCCGGTTGGGAATGGGACGACGGTACCTACGGACAGGGGGAGTTCACTCTCAGGCGCCTGGAGCCACCGAGAGCGGTGGAGTACACGGTGGAGGTGGAAGGGGGGCGCATCCGCATCCAGGGCGAACTGCGCCTGGAGCCGCTGGACGAAGGGACCCGTCTGGTCTGGCGCGAGGAGGGTGACTTCGGGCGGAATCCCCTGCTGGGTTATCAGGCCCTCCGCATGGAGGGCGATCAGGGGCTCCAGCTTCAGCGCTCCCTGGACCGTCTCAAGGAAGCCGTGGAGGCCCCCAGGTAAGGGGTTGTCAGGCGCTGAGGGCTCGTGCCCGAGCCAGTAGCTCCTCGTTCGTGCGGGTTTTCTTCATGGCCCCCAGGAGTTCCTGCATGGCGCCCGAGGGGTCCTGGTTGTTGAACTGCCGCCGAAGCGCCCGGGAAAGGGTCAGCGCCTCAGGGGAGAGAAGGAGCTCTTCCTTCCGGGTTGCGGAAGCCACCAGATCAATGGCGGGAAAGATCCGTTTATCGGCCAGTTCCCGCGACAGCACCAGTTCACTGTTTCCCGTGCCCTTGAACTCCTCGAAGATCACCTGGTCCATCCGGGAGCCAGTGTCCACCAGTGCCGTAGCCACGATGGTCAGCGAGCCTCCGCCCTGGGCCGGATCAATCTTGCGGGCGCTTCCCAGCAGCCGTTTGGGCTTCTCCAGAGCGCCCACATCCAGGCCTCCGGTAAGGGTTCGGCCACTGCCATCCTCCACCGTATTGTATGCCCGGGCCAGCCGGGTGATGGAATCCAGGATGATCACCACATCCTGCCCCATTTCCACCCGACGACGCGCTCGCTCCAGGGTCAGTTCCGCCAAGGCGATGTGCCGTTCCGGGGGAAAATCGAAGCTGGAGGCGATGACCTCTCCGTAGCCACACATCTCCATATCCGTGATTTCTTCCGGACGCTCGTCCACCAACAGTACGAACAGCTGACACTCCGGGTGGTTCTTCACCACCCCTTCGGCCACCCGCTGCAGGATGGTGGTCTTACCTGCCTTGGCCGGCGCCACGATCATGGCGCGCTGACCCTTTCCGAAAGGACAGAAGAGGTCGATGACACGGCTCGTGTAGTCCGGGTGACCGTGAGACACGGCCTCGCACTCCAGCTTCAAGTGCTGGTCCGGATGCATGGCACTCAGGCGGGAGAATTGCGGCCGATCCCGGATTTCATGGGGCGGCTTCCCGTTCACCACGGCCACGTGGGATAGCGGTGGGGACTTCCCATTCCGGGGCTTGCCCCCCGTGCTCCCTGAGATCTCATCGCCTGTGCGGAGACCGAGGCGCTGAATGATCTTGCCGCTGACGTAGATGTCGTCATTCCCCGGGAGGTACCCGGAACTCTTCCGCCGGACGAAGCCCGAGCCGGAATTCAGGACTTCCAGGATGCCAAGAGGTTCTTGCTTGGACACGATTGTCTTCTTCACCAGAAAAGGAGTTTGGGCGGCCTCAGGGCCTCGTGGCCCGTAGCGCCTGGATGTAGCCCCCGCAACCGGACCGGAAGGTCGGGTGGGGGTCTGCTCACCCAACCGGAGTCTCACGCAACTGGTACCTGCGGGACGACCTGCGGGGCTGAGCGGGACGGGAGGGACCGCAAATGAACGTCAAGGGAAGATACCCTATCCGGATCTTGTTCTGCGGAAACCTGCCGGTTGGAACACCATTAGCGTAGTATGGGAACGCGCTCTCCACAAGGGGAGGCATCCAAGACGAGGGGGTTTGACGGATTCCTACACATACGAGGTGGGGGATGTTCCTGGGCAGATGGGCGAGCCGAGCGAGGGACCGGGATCTGTGGGGGCGCCTGGTCCTCGCCCCATTACCCGGACACGCTCCTAGGTGCTTGGCTGATACTGGAGGGATTGCTCCGGTGAGCGTCCCCTCTGGGGGACAGGATCCGCCCCCGTGCATGCATTGGACCCTGCATTCAAGCGATTTCAGGGCTGGCACGTCTCCTGCATCGGTGTTAGGGTGAAGGAGCATCGGATCTCATGGTCAGGAGGTAGCGACATGAAGAACCTCATCACCCCAGTCCGCCACCTGGCGGTCACTACGCTGCTTGCCACTGGGACGGCCCTGGTCCTCGGTCCCGCCGAGGCAACCGCGCAATCCTTCAGCGGAACCGCGTTCTCCCCGGTGTCGGAGTCGGTGAACCTCCAGGCCCATGCCACGGCCCACTTCGGGTGGTACAACAATGCTTCCGGCCCGGTGACCGTGGTTGCCAATCGCGGTTGGGATCCCTACTGGGATTGGGACCCATACTGGGGTTGGGACCCATACTGGGGCAGCGCCATGGGCCATTGGGACCCCTATTGGGATCCGTATTGGAGCTCCTCCTGGTACCCTGGACCCAGCACTCGTATGTCATTCCATTGGGGATGGTACGGAAGTCCCTCGTGGTCATTCTCGTTGGGCCTGGGTTCTCCGTACCGCTATCACCGTACCCGGGTGCAATACTACGCCTATGATCCGTATCCCCGAACCATCAACATCTTCTACGGATACGCCCCCGTCTACTACGACTATTACGACTACTACGCCTACAACCCCAGAGCCCGGGGCCACGTGGTTTGGCAGCCAGTGCACGTACCGCGGTGGATAGCTCCACGGCCTGCCGTGGCCATCGCCGGCACAGGCGGATATGCCACGGGAGGCGTGGTGCGTGGCACCGGGTTCAAGGAGAACCCCGGTAGCCCTGCGGCTGGACGCCGACCCGCCGTGCGTACGGCTGGTGCACCTGCCGCCACCGTATCTCCCGAAAGAGGGGCATCACCCCGGGGAGCCACCGCAGGGCGGCCCACCCCTTCCAGCGGTGCCGCTCAAGCCCCGGCACGACCTCGAGGTGCGACTGCCGTCCCCACTGGCAACACCCGGGGAGGGTTCGTACGAGGAGACGCAGGGGTAGTCAGGGCACCCGACCAGACCCGGCGTCCCGCCCGGACAGCTCAGCCCAGTCGAACGGCCCCGCCGGCCAGGACGGCCCCGCCGGTGCGTACCGCACCCCCGGTGAGGAACTCCCCTCCGGCCCGAACGTCGCCGCCCGTCAGGAACAACCCAGCAGTGGAGTCGGAAGGGCCAACCCGCGTCTTTCCTCCCACTCGAACTTCGCCGCCGCGGGTGCGCCCCACGCCCCCGGTGCAGTCCACACCGGGAAGTGGCGGTGACGTGCAGATGGAGGAAAGGCGGGGACAAGCCACGCCATCGTCCCGCACCGTTCCAGCCACCCGCTTCGCCCCCGCCACCAGGAGCCGGTCCGCACAGGGGTCAGCGGTTCCCACACGGACACCGCCTCAGACCAGGGCTACACCCGCGACGCGGACGGCGCCGCGGGCGAGGACGGCTCCCCCGGCCCGCGCGACTCCACCGGTTCGGCGTCAGCCCCCGGCCGCCGCCACCTCCAGGAGAAGAGGGGGAGCAGCTGTGCAGGGTCGAGGCAGTGTTCAGAGCCGAGGCAGTGCCGCCACCGGCTCGCGAGCCGCACCCCCACCTCGCCGCCGCACGGGCGGGAACTGACGGATCACGAAGAGCCCACCGAGAGTGAATCTCCCGGTGGGCTCTTCCATTTGACCCTCAGTTGCGGGTGAATTTCCTCACCGTCTGGGGGCCCACCTCGCCGGTGTAGAGATCGCCGCGGGCATCTACAGCCACCCCCTCGCCGCCGCTGGTGCCCGAATTGTCGGGATCAGGTTCAGAGTCGGGGATGAAGTCCACCACCCGGGCATCGGTCACGCTGCCGATGTAGATGCCGCGCTGCCAACCGGGGTTCCGCTGCATGTTGGATTCGGAATCCACGGCGTAGAGCATGTCGTTCTCATCGATAAAGAGTCCGCTGATGCGGGAGAACGAGGTCCAGCTGGAAAGATGATTGCCTTCCTGATCGAAGAGCTGGATCCGGTTGTTGGCTCGGTCCGCCACGAAGAGCCTTCCCTGGGAGTCCAGAGCCAAAGCATGGGGATCCCGGAATTCACCGTTCTCCCCCCCGGTGCTTCCCCACTCCAGCACGAAGTTTCCCTCCGGGTCGAACTTCACGATCCGGTTGTTCCCGCCGGCGTCGTGGCCGTCCGCCACGAAGATGTGTCCATCCGGCGCCACCAGGACGTCCGACGGCTTGGTGAAGTGGTTGGGGCCGGAGCCCGCCTCTCCCTTCGTCCCCAGGGTCATGAGGAGTTCCCCCTCCGGGCTGTACTTCAAAACCACGTGACCCAGCCCTTCCGGCGTGTCCCGGAAGCCCACTGCGTCGGTGACCCAGACGTTGCCCTGGGCGTCCACGAACATCCCGTGAGGCCAGGCCATGTCGCCGGCCCCGAAAGCCCGCTCCAAGGTCCCATCCAGGTTGAAGTGCAAGACCGGATCCATCTCCGGGCGGTCGGCACAGTCATTCTGACCGCATCGCTCCGCCACCCACATGCTCTCGCCGTCCGGGCTGGGATAGAGGGCACTCACCGCCCCGTAGCTGCGACCATCGGGAAGCTCGCCCCAGGCCGCGTCAACCTCGGTCCATGTAGGGCTCGCATGGCCATCTGGACGCTCATCTGCGGGGGTACAGGCGGTAAGGAAGATGGCAGCCGTGGCGGCCATGAAGGTCATGGCCGGGCGAAAGGGTTCGGTTGGAATCAGGTGTGCCGGCATCGTGTACGTCCTTTTCTGGAGTAGGGTCCGGACTCCCACAAACGGCGGTCCGGAACGCGCGCAAAACGGGTGAACTCTTAGAAGTGGTCCAGGACGAAGTCATTCACCCCCGTTTCATCGACCCGGACGTATTCAGGATAAGCCGATACCATCGTGCCGGCATCTCGTTCCCCTTGCAAGTCTATGTGTTCTTCACCATGCTTCCCCTGCGGAGTCCATGGGAAGTCCGAGGTATCATGGCATGAAGGGGAGGTTGCGTGTTCGAAGACGAGAGGGGCCTGCTTCAGGGGACGCTCGAACTCCTGATCCTGAAGACGCTGAGTTGGGGGCCGGCACACGGCTACGGGATCGCGCGCTGGATCGAGCAGTCGACGGACGACGCACTGAGCGTGGAGGAAGGCTCACTTTACCCGGCCCTTCACCGCATGGAGCGGAAGGGGTGGATCGAGCCGGAGTGGGGGCTATCCGAGAACAACCGGAAGGCGAAGTTCTATCGGCTGACCCCGGACGGGCGAGCACAGTTCACCCGCAAGGCCCAAGGTTGGGAGCGGATGGTGCGCATAGTCGGGGAGGCCCTCGCCTCACGTGAATCGCCGGAGTGGGCCCAGGAGGGGGCATGAGCCGCGAGCCCATCTGGCGCCGATACGCTCGCCTGTTCGGCGCGGACCCGGGGGCGGACACGGACGACGAGTTGAAGTTCCATCTGGACATGCGCATGAGGGACTACATGGAGCGCGGAATGAGCCGGGAGGAGGCAAGCGCTGCGGCCCAGGCCCGGCTGGGGGACATGGAGGCCGTGCGACGCGTGTGTGTGCACTTGGGGACCAAAGCGCAGCGGCAAAGGGGCCGGTGGGAACGGCTTGGAGCGCTGCGCCAGGATCTACGCTACGGGGCCCGCACCCTCCTGCGGGCCCCGGGGTTCGCCCTCATGGCCGTACTCACCCTCACGGTGGGGATCGGGGCGACGACCGCGATCTTCAGCCTCGTGCACGCGGTCCTCCTCGCTCCCCTCCCCTACCCGGAACCGGACCGTCTCGTGCTCATCTGGGAGACGTCCCCGCAGGGGACGGAGCGGAATGTGGTCTCGCCAGGCAATGTGGTGGACTGGACAGACCGCGCTCGCTCCTTCTCGCATCTAGGCGCGTACTCGGGCCCCTACGGCGTGTCCCTCACCGGAAGCGGCGAACCGGCACGCGTGATCATCGCCGAAATCCAACCCGGCGTCGCACGCGCCTTGGGGGTCGCTCCCGTCCTCGGACGCACCTTCGTGGAAGAAGACGCCCAGGGGGCAGGCGACGTGGCCATCCTCAGCCATGCACTCTGGCGAGATCGCTTCGGTGAGGACCCCGAGGTGCTGGGACGCAGGATCGTGTTGAACGATCGCCCGATAAGCATCATCGGGGTCATGGGCCCAGGCTTCGACTTCCCCCGCCGGGGCGTGGAACTCTGGCAGCCGGTGCGAACCGCGAGGATGGATCCGAACGAGCGGCGAAGCCACAACTTCGGGGTCCTGGCCCGGCTCGCACCCACGGCGAGCCTGGACGCTGCCCGCGCTGAAATGAACGCCATCGCCGGCGGGATCGAGCAGGAACACCCACAGTTCATGACCGGCTGGGGGGTCAACGTGGTCCCTCTCCACGACGACCTCACGGCGGACGTGCGCCCTCTCCTCATCCTCCTCCTTTGCGGCGTGGGCGCCGTTCTCCTTATCGCGTGCGGCAACCTGGCAAGCCTCCTTCTCGCCAGGGGTGTGGGACGGGACCGGGAGCTCGCTGTGCGGAGGACGCTGGGTGCCGGACGCGGGCGAATCGTGCGGCAGCTTTTCACAGAGAGCACGCTCCTTGCGCTCGTAGGCGGTGCCTGCGCCCTTCTCGTCGCGCCCCTCCTCCTCCAGCTCCTGCTCGAAGCGGCACCCACCGGGATCCCCCTGCTGGAGCGAGCCAAGATCGACGCAGGCATGTTGTTCTTCGCAGGCGGGGCCACCGTGGGATGCGCTCTCCTTTTCGGCCTCACCCCTGCGTTTCGCCTGGCGCGGGTCGATCTGCAGACGACGCTGCGCGGCGCACGCACCGCCTCACCCGCAGGCCAGACCCGGCTCAGGGAAGGCCTCCTCGTAACCCAGGTCGCCCTCTCGGTGCTGCTCATCGTAGGCACCGGACTCTTCGTACGTTCCTTCCAGGCGCTACAGCAGACGGAACTGGGCTTCGACGAGTCGAACCTGGTGATTTTTTCGGTGGACCTTCCCATGCCCCGTTACCCGGACTCCCCGCAGCAGAGCGACTTCTACCACCGGATGGTGGAGCGGGCAAGAGGGACGCCGGGCGTCGTGAGCGCCGCAGCTTCGAGCCACCCTCCAGGGTCGGGAAACGCCATGACGTTCAGTTTTGCCATCGAGGGACGGGAGGCAACCAACCCGAGTGGCCGGGAGGACGACGAGCTCCTCCTGGCAGTGACCCCCGGCTACTTTGAGACGCTCCGGCAGCGCATCCTCCAGGGGCGGGCATTCGACTCACGCGACCATGCCGGCGCCGTTCCGGTGGTAATCATCGGTGAGTCACTGGCGCGCAAGCACTGGCCGGAAGGGGGCGCCGTGGGAGAGCGTATCGCCTTCCGAGCGGGCGAGACGCCCTGGCTCGAAATCGTCGGTGTCGCGGACGACGTGCGGCTGGAGAGCCCGGACGTGGCGCCCCGGCCCATGATCTACATCCCCTTCGCGCAGAAGTCGTGGGAATGGCTGACGTGGGGGAGCGTAGTGGCACGGGCGCAGGAGGGTGCCGATCCGGTTGCCGTCCAGAACGCGCTCCGCACCGGAATGCTCGAACTCGACCCCGATCTTCCCCCGCAGTCACTGGGCACGGTGGAGCATGCCTTCAGGGAGAACACGGCATCGCGGACGTTCGCCATGACGCTGGTGGCCGGGTTCGCCGCCATGGCGCTTCTGCTGAGCGCTGTCGGCCTTTACGGCTTCCTCTCCTACGCGGTGCTCCGGCAGCGGCAGGAGATCGGTGTTCGTCTGGCCCTGGGCGCCAGGCGGGGGGCGGTGGTGCGAACCGTCCTCGGGCGATCACTGAAGCTGGCGCTGACAGGTGCGGTCCTGGGCACCGCCGGCGCCGCCGCGGCTTCGCAGATCGTCGAGTCCATGCTCTTCGGTGTGTCCGCGCTGGACGCATCGACATACGCCTTCACGGTCGTCCTCATCCTCACCATCGCCCTCGGCGCCGCCTTCCTTCCGGCATGGCAGGCCTCGAGGATCAGTCCGCTTCGGGCGCTGGCATCGGAGTGAATGGTATGGAAGGGAATGCAAGAGGCGCCGGTCGGAATGATCTCCGGTTGTTGCGCAATCCTCGCTCGTCTCCGCCTGCAGCGTTCCGCTGCAGGCTCCGGCTCGAACCCGGTTCGCTTCCGACCCAGGGTTCGCGGCCTTCGATACTAGGAGCGTGTCCGGGTAATGGGGTGCGGCCGCGCGCGGGGGTCTTGCACCTG
>JBBDRI010000003.1:0-13149 GCA_040905545.1 Gemmatimonadota bacterium
ACCGATGCTACTGCATGGCTTTCAGCGCGCCGCCTCGCCCGATACCGCAAGACCCTGTCCCGGTGGTCCCTGTACTTCTTCAACAGCCTTCTAGAGGCCTGATCCGTGGGACGGTTGCAGCGACGAGCCACCTTCCGTCATCTCTTGCAGCATCCCCTGCAGCTCATCCTCACGGTTCTGGGAGTGGCGCTGGGAGTGGCTCTCATGGTGGCCATGGATCTGGCCATCCAGAGTTCCCGCACTGCCTTCGCCATTTCCACGGAGACGGTTGCCGGCCGCGCCTCCCACTCCCTGGACGGAGGTGCTGCCGGCATCCCCGACTCCCTGCCGGCACTCCTGCGGGTGGAGTTGGGGCTGCGAAATGTGGCGCCGCTGGTGGAGGGGTCCGGGTCAAGTCCGGCTTTTCCCGGCCGGTCTCTCAGGATCCTGGGGATAGACCCCCTCCAGGAGGGTGCCGTCCGGCCGTATCTCACCGGGGGCTCGGGGGGGCTGGACCTCACGACTCTCCTCACAGGCACCGGGGGGGTGGTGCTCCAGCAGAGCACCGCGAGCACCGCCGGGCTGGAGCTGGGCGACAGCTTCCTCCTGGAGCTCGGCTCCCATGGGGCCCTCCTGGAAGTGGGTGGGCTCCTCACCGTGGCAGATCCCCGGTTGCAGGAGGGTCTTCGGGATGTGGTTCTTATGGACATCTCGCTGGCTCAGGAGCTTCTGGCCCGAGAGGGGCGGCTCAGTCGGATAGATCTGCGTCTCCCTGACGGCCTCCCGGGAGAGGAAGCGGAGGAGGTCGTACGGGCAAATCTCCCCCCGGGAGTGCGGCTGTTGGAGGCGGGCGCCCGGGAAGCCACCCTTGCCGAGATGGTTCGCGCCTTCGACCTCAACCTTACGGCGCTCTCCCTTCTGGCTCTGGTGTTCGGGATGTTCCTCATCTACAACACCATGACCTTCTCGGTGGTGCAGCGGCGGCGACTTCTGGGGACCCTCCGAATCCTGGGCACCACCCGAGGGGAGTTGGTGAAGGGGATCCTGGCCGAGGCGGTTTTGTTGGGGGCCGTGGGCACGATGCTGGGCCTTCTCCTGGGGGTGATCCTGGGGCGAGGACTGGTGACTTTGGTGACCCGCACCATCAACGACCTCTATTTTGTGCTCTCTGTGGACGGGCTCTCGCTACCTCCCGCGGTGTTCCTGAAGGGGGCGGTGGTGGGGTTGGGGGCCACCCTGTTGGCGTCCCTACCTCCGGCCCTGGAGGCGGCAGGCATCTCCCCAAGGGACGCCATGGCCCGCTCCCAGATGGAAGCCGGCGTGCGCCGGCTCGTCCCCATGGCCGCGGGGGTGGGTGTGCTGGCCCTGGCGCTGGGCGGAGGGGTTCTGATGCTTCCGGGAGGCGGGGTGGGGATGGGGTTCGCCGGCCTGGCCCTGGTTCTCCTGGGGGTGGCCCTCCTGGCGCCCCAGGCCACGGTGCTGATGGTCTGGGGGCTTCGTCCCATTCTCCGGGGCGTCCTGGGAATGCAGGGCGCCATGGCGGCACGGGGTGTGGTGGTGGGTCTGTCCCGCACGGCTCCTGCGGTGGCGGCCCTGGTGGTGGCCGTGGCCGTCACGGTAGGACTGGGCGCCATGATCGGGTCGTTTCGTACCACGGTGGAGCGCTGGCTGGACTATACCCTGCAGGCGGACCTGTACGTCTCTCCCCCTTCCACGGTGACGGCGCGAGCTGATGGCCGGCTCCCCCCAGGGCTGGTGGCTGGATCGGCGGCGCTCCCCGGGGTGGATGGTCTCAGTAGCTACCGCGGAGAGGAACTCCTCTCCGACTATGGCCTCATTCGTCTGGTGGCCCTGGGGCTGGATCCACGGGGAGAGGGCGCCCTCCGCTTCCTGGAGGGTGGGGAAGAAGAAACCCTTCGCCGCTTCCGCCGTGAAGATGTGGCACTGGTGTCGGAGCCCTTCGCTCGGAGGGCTCTTCTGGCCCGAGGCGACTCCATCGTCCTCCCGGGAGACCGCGGCCCCGTCACCCTTCCGGTGGCCGGGGTCTTTCGAGACTACGGCTCCGGTCAGGGAGTGGTGATGCTGAGTCGGGACACCTTCGGCCGGTTCTGGTTGGACGAGGCCGGGGAAGTCACCTCCCTGGCCTTCTTCCTGGCTCCGGGAGCCTCCATTGAGGCGGTGGCCGATACCATCCGAGGTCTGGCCGCCGCCGCCGGCGGGGAAGTGGTGGTGAGGTCCAACCAACTTCTCCGGGAGACCTCCCTGGAAGTGTTCGATCGGACCTTCGCCATTACCGGGGTACTTCGTGCCCTGGCCTTCATCGTGGCTTTCATTGCGGTGCTCTCTGCCCTCATGGCGCTTCAATTGGAGAGAACCCGGGAGGTGGCGCTGCTACGGGCGTCGGGGATGACACCGGGTCAGCTGGCCGGGATGGTCACCACCCAGACCGGGCTTCTGGGGTTCATTTCAGGACTGCTGGCTCTCCCGGCGGGAGTCCTTCTGGCGGTCATCATGATCTTCGTGGTGAATCGTCGCTCGTTTGGTTGGACACTGGAGATGCACGTGGGCCCTGAGATCCTGCTGCAGTCGTTCGCCCTGGCTCTGGCCGGATCGCTCCTGGCAGGGGTGTACCCCATCTGGCGACTGAGCCGCACCTCACCAGCTGAGGGTCTGAGGGGAGACGGCGAATGAGGTCAGGTGAACATGGGCGAGGGATCACCGGAAGACAGGCGGCGGGGGTGGCCCTGGCGTTTTTTCTCCTCGCGTCAGGGTGGGCGCTCTGGCTGGCCTGGGGCGGGAAGGCGGAGGAGTATGCCGGCCCCACCCTCTCGGCGGTGGGTGCCCTTACCCAAGGCACTGACGAAGGCTTCGCCCGGGCCCTGGAGCCCCGGGCATTCCAGTTTCCTGCCGATCATGGGCCCCATCCGGAGTTCCGGACGGAGTGGTGGTACCTCACGGGCAATCTCACCGACCAGGACGGCGCCCCGTGGGCCTATCACCTCACGATCTTTCGCACAGCGCTCACACCTGAGCCACCGGAGGGGAATTCGGTCTGGGCCACAAACCAGATCTACATGGCCCACCTGGCCGTGACGGACGGTGACCGGGGACGCCACCGAGCAGTGGAGAGACTGGCCCGGGGGGCGGTGGGACTGGCGGGAGCTCAGGCCGCCCCTTTCCGGGTGTGGGTGGAAGACTGGCAGATGGGGAGCCAAGCCGGCGGACTCTTCCCCCTCCGGGTCCAGGCCACGGATGGAGATCTTCGGGTAGATCTCGTCCTGGACCAGGCCAAGGGCCCGGTCCTGCAGGGGGTGGATGGACTCAGTCAGAAAGGCCCCGATCCGGGCGACGCCTCATACTACTACTCCTTTCCCCGCATCCGTACCCAGGGGCGGGTGTCACTGGGGGGGGTGGATGCGGAGGTCCAGGGGGAGTCGTGGATGGACCGGGAATGGAGCACCTCAGCCCTGGCGGACGGGCAGGTGGGGTGGGACTGGTTCTCTCTTCAACTCCAGGAGGGTGGAGAGCTCATGTTCTATCATATCCGGCGGGCGGACGGATCTCCCGATGCCCTCTCCAAGGGGCTGCGCATCTACCCGGATGGACGGACACGTTTGGTTACATTGGAAGAGGTGTCGTTGGAGGTGACGAACGAGTGGGCGTCTCCGGTGGATGGCACCCGGTACCCTTCGGGCTGGCTTCTGAAGGTGCCGAAAGACAACTTGTCACTTCGGTTGACGCCCCTGATTCCGAATCAGGAACAGCTTCTCTCGGTTCGCTACTGGGAGGGGGCGGTAAGGGTGGAGGGAACCTTGGACGGAGGGACCGTCACGGGTAGAGGGTTCGCAGAACTCACGGGGTACGCTCCGGAGGGCTCCGGAATCTCCCGCGACTCCGGGGGGTAGCCCGGCTGGAAGGGGAGGTTGGCGTGTCCAACGCCCGACAACAGGGGAGAGACTGACCATGGCAAAGGTGGTAGTCATCGACGATGAGCCCGGGATCCGAAACGTGATTGCGCGGATTTTGGTGCGGGATGGCCACGAAGTGTGGCAGGCCGAGAATGGAGATGTCGGCTTACGCATGGTGGGGACGCATCAGCCCCAGTTGGTCATCACAGACCTCCTCATGCCCGACAAGGAGGGCATCGAGACCATCCAGGAGCTTCGGGAGGCCTACCCCGATCTGAAGATCCTCGCCGTCTCAGGGGCAGGCTCCGCTGAGGAAGGAGGTCCGCTTCTGGATGCGGAAATCCTGGGTGCCGACGCATCCCTTCCCAAGCCGTTCACTCCCCAGGAGCTCATGGCCAAGGTGGACCTTCTGCTGGGAGGGAGCTGAGCCAGTCGGGAAGAAGCTCCAGCGCCTCGGGGGGAATCCAATGCCCCCCCGGGTGGTCCACTTCCGTCACCACCAGTCCCGCCTCCTTCAGAGCCCTACGTCCTCGCTCCCCCAGGCCGAAGGGGATGGCCGGGTCCCGCATTCCGTGACTCCAGAGTATCGGGAGTTCCCGGGACGCCTCCAGAGAGCCGGAGAGGGGGGGCTCGGCCACCACGAACCCGCTGAGCATTACCACTCCCGCCGCTGACCCCGGGTGCTCCAGCGCCCAGCGAAGTGCCATGGTACCCCCCTGAGAGAAACCACCCATCACCAGGGGTCCGGGAGCGTGGGGGAGGCGTTCCGGAAGGCCCTTGAGGAAGTCGTGGAGGCAGGCCTGGCTTTCCTCCAGGGTCTCCCTCACCACTCCATCCTCTCCGGCGTATTGGTACCACGCCCACCCCGGCCCATAGCCCCACGGGGCCGCCGGAAAGGGGGCTCTGGGGGTGACCAGCACCAGGTGGGAAGGGAGGTGTGATTTCAGTCCCTGAAGGTCGTCCATATCGGCTCCTCGCCCATGGAGAAGCACCATCACGGGTGAACCGTCGGTGGCCTCCGGTCCGGGCGATACGATGCAGTCCAACAGATCCGTCACAGCGAAGCCTCCATGATCAAGTGAGGGAGGGTGGGGAAGGGGGGTGGGTGCACCGATCCACCACGCTCCGGAGAGCGGCCAGACCCTCCACCAGCCGAGGCCCCGGTCGCCCCAGGTACGCTTCGGGGATGGAAAACACCCGTCCGCTCTGCACGGCCGGCACCCCCTGGAGCTCGGGATTGGAAAGCACCACGTCGGGGCGGTAGCGCTGAGGGTCCACTCCGCACCACGAAATGACGATGGCGTCGGGGGCCAACTCCACCACTTCGGGCCAGGTGAAGGGTCGGCTCTTGACGTCATGGCCACCCGATGCGTTCACCCCTCCGGCGGCTCCCACCACATCGTGGGTCCAACTCCTCTTCCCCGGTGCGATGACAGGTTTGGGCCACCACTGTACCAGGACCCTTGGAGGTGCATGGGAGCGTGCTCGGTGGGAATCGGTGGAGCTTCCCCATGGATTCTGGAAGCGTTGCCGCATCTCTCGGATGAGCTCGGTTCCACGTGACACCACGTCGGGGTCGGCGGGGGCCAGCGCATGGGCGACCTCCCGGATGTTGCGGTACACGTCTTCCAGGGAATCAGCTTCCGGAGTCAGGCAGGGAATGCCGCGGTACTCCAAACCCTCCACCACGGTCTCGTGCCCGGGCACCGTAAGGGAGGCCAGCACCAGGTCGGGGGCCAGGGCCTCCACTGCCTCCAGATCGATCTGGAGGTCGGGGCCCAGGCGGGGGAGTCTGTTCACCACGTCATGCGGATGATCGGAGTGGTCATCCACCCCCACCAGAAGATGGGAGCAGCCCAGGGCGGCTATGATTTCCGTGTTGGAACAGGCCAGAGACACGATGCGCATGAGGATCCCTACCCCAGCGCCCGGGTAGGGTTACCCTGCGCCAACCCCCCCAACTGTCTCGCCCAACCGTCATGTCAGATCGCAAGGAGTCCCTTCATGGTTCGCACACCTTCCACCATGGTTCCCCTGGGTTCCACGCCCTCCCCCTTCTCCCTCAAAGATACCATCTCGGGTAGGACGGTTTCCCTCTCCGACTTCGACGATGCACCGGCATTGCTGGTGATGTTCATCTGCAACCATTGCCCCTACGTGAAGCACATCAGAGCCGGGTTGGCAGACCTGGGCCGGGAGTTGGTGGAAAAGGGAGTGGGTGTGGTGGCCATCAGTGCCAACGACTCCCAGCGGTATCCCCAGGATGGACCGGAAGCCATGGCGAAGGAGGCGAAGGAGGCGGGGTACCCCTTCCCGTACCTGTTCGACGAGAGCCAGGAGGTAGCCCAGGCCTATGGAGCGGCATGCACGCCCGATTTCTTTCTCTTCGATGGGGAGGGGGAGTTGGTGTACCGCGGGCAGTTCGATGGAAGTCGACCCGGGAATTCCCTTCCGGTAACGGGGGATGACCTCCGCCGGGCCGTGGAACGGGTGCTGGCGGGTGAAGATCCCATCCGGGAGCAGGTCCCCTCAGTGGGGTGCAACATCAAATGGAAGCCCGGAAAGGAACCCGCCTACTTCGGAGCGTAGTCGAGGTACAAAAAAAGACGCCACCGGCAAGGCCTCCGGTGGCGTCTGTCCTTCTGCCGCAACCCGGCGCGGTGACCACGCGCGGCGCGAACAGATCCGATCGATTCGTCCGGCTTTAGTTGCCGGCGCGGCGACCGCTTGCCCGTGCCAGGTTGCGCACAGTACTCGGACTAGACAAGGGATCACCTCCTTTCTGAGAGTCAACTTTGGGCCGAATCCCCGAGGCGTCTCGAGCCCCAGGTTGCCCCGAAGCTAAAGAGGGGTCGGCGGAGGGGCAACCCCACGTTGAGGCCGACGTTCTCTGCCAGGCTGGAAGGCCTACGCCAGGATGGAAGTCCTACGGTCTCTGCCAGGCCCGAAGGAAGAGCCAGAGGGCCACCCCCGTCCCCAATGCCATCCAGACCAGGCCCCACACCACGGTGGGGACTCCCGTGAGCTCTGCCAGCATTTGGGCGTCGGACGGAAGGTGAGGACGGTCCAGGATGTCGGCCTTCATGTCCAGGATGGCGTACAGGCATGAGGTCACGCCCACCACGGTGAGAAGGGCGGCGTTCCCCCTGGGCGCCAGCTTTCGGGAGGCCAGCAGAAAGCCCACACCCGCCAGGAGGCCGAAGGCCACGCTGAACGGGCTCCTGAAGTAGAGGAGGGTGAGCACCATGGTGGTACCTCCGATGAGGGAATTCACCTGAACGGCGTGCCTCCCCCACTTTCGAGCCACCTCCAGGAAGAGGCCTCCCCAGAGCAGACTCCCCAGGTATCCGGCCGACAGCGTGAGGAAGGCGTTTCCACCAGGACAGTAGCACGCCCCTCCCAATCGGGGATCCAGAACGATGGCATCCACTCGGCCGCCGGTGGCCAGGGCCATGAGGGCGTGGCTGATTTCGTGGAGAAAGACCACAAACAGCTGAAGGGGATACAGCCAAACGGTATTCCAGAACAGGAGCAGGCCTGCCAGCAGAGCCAGGAACCCCCCCAGGAACGCGGCCCGGTTCCGTTTGCTCCCGCTCCTCTTGGTGCGACTTCTCTTGCTCAGATCCCGTTTTCGGCTCAAGGGAGGGTGAGGGGCTCTCCCTCAACCAGCACGGGCCAGACCGATAGAAGGAGGGGAAGGTGCTGGGGGAGGGACTCCCGGGCGATGCGCAGGCCCTGTCCCGTTCCCCGCAGTCCTTCCAGGGCACGAGCCTTAAGCGCCTCGGGGGACATCCCCGGCTGAAAGGAGAACGGTGCCGCCAATTGCTGGATGTCCTGAAGGGCCTCTCGCTTGATGGCCTCCACCTCTCCTAAGGGAACGACGATTTCGCGGGCCAGCGCCGCTTCATCCAGGAAGAGTTCGGCCGCTGCCTCCGGGAGGAACGCTCCCCACGCCTCAACTCCCCCTTCCAGGAGGGGTTGGAACCGGCTCCAGGGGAGATGTCGGGTCTCCCCGAGGAGGCGCGAAGCCGCCATGGATTCGCCCTGCCAGAGAGCCAGGGGAGGGGGGGAGGGGTTTCCGCCCAGCCAGCTTTCCAGGGCATCCAGATCCAACACCAGTTCCTCCTGGACCCGGGTCAGCTGCGCCTCGGTTGGATCCGAACCCAGGAGGAGTCGAGCTGCCTCCCGGACCACTTGAGGCCGGGCTTCCTGGAAGGGCACGGGGCTCCGGCGCTCCAGTCGAAGCACATGGAACCCATACTCCGTTTCCACCACCGGACTCGTTCCTCCCTCCTCCAAAGAGAGAGCCGCCTGCCAGAACTCCGGCACCCAACTCCCCTCTCGACCTGGCTGGAGGAGTCCGCCTCGCTCCCTGGCACCGGGTTCCTGTGAAATTTCACCGGCCACCGAAGCGAAATCCTCGCCGGCCTGGACGCGATCCAGAGCCCCCTGAGCCGCCGCCCGGGCCGCCGCAACCTCCTCCTGGGATGCCCCGGCGTCCACCAGTCGCACCAGGTGGCGCACCTCCAACTCCCAAGCCGGGTTGGAGAGGTAGTGGGCCTCCAGAGCGTCGTCGCTCACGTCTGCCTCCTGGAGTGCTTCCTCCGACGCCAGGATGGCGATGCGGGCCAGGCGGAGAGTGCGATGCGATCTGGCCTCCGCCAGCCCGACTACCTCGTTTCGGGTCACCGCCAGTCCCAGGGCCGTGATTCCCGCCAATTCCATCCGGCGCTCTGCAGTGACGCCCAGGAGTTCGTCGGACGTCCATGCGACCCCTTCCAACTCCAAGGCGGAAAGAGGGGCGTTGCCGCATCCCCAGAGCGGGAGGAGCAGAAGGAGGGAGAACAGAGAGAGCAGGGAGCCCAGGCGGGTTGGATGGTGATGTGGCATGCAAGGAAGGTATGCCGGGACACCCGGGGGTGGGAGGGGGTACAGGGTTGGGTGTTTCTCCCGGATTCGAATTTCCTGGCTCGCTGAGCTTTTCGGAGTTTGCCATGCGTCGTGTCGGCTGCATTCCACTCTTCCTGGCACTGGCTTCTTTTCTCGGCCCGATGCATGGGTTGGCTCAGACGCCGCTTCCATCGGGCTTCCCGGATCCGGATCAGGAACAGCTCATGGAGCGTCTGGGGTTGCGGCTGGAAGGGGGAGGTGAAGTGGGGCGCATCGCCGCAGCCGGCCGGACGCTCATGGGCGATGATACGATTCTGGAGTTCTACCGGTCCCGGCTCTTTCGGCCCGCCTGGATGGAGGATGGCGACCTGAGCGCAAGGGGAAGGGAAGTACTGGCTCAGGTCCAGGGAATCAGGAGCCACGGACTGCGCCCTGAGGACTACCATCTTCCCCTGTTGGACTCCCTGCTTCAGCAGTGGGGGGTTGGAGGAGAAGCGGAGGTGCGCCGAAGGGTGGATGTGGACCTCCTCCTTTCAGATGCATTTCTTCTCCTGGCCACGCACCTCCAATGGGGCCGGGTAGATTCGGATTCACGCCGGCCCCGATGGGTGCCGGGAGGTGACGGCATGGACATGATGCAGCTGCTCCACGACGGGGTGGAGGGGATGGGGCCCACAAGGGTGGTGGAGTCGCTCTTGCCCGAGGAAGCCGGCTATGACGCGCTCCGACAGGAGCTGAACCGCCTACGCCAGCTGGCATTTCGAGGAGGGTGGGCTCGCATCGAACCCGGGGAGCTGTTGGAGGAGGGGATGCGCCATCCCCGGGTGGCCCAACTTCGCTCCCGACTCGAGGCCTCGGGCGAGTTGCCGTCCACGGCCAACCGAGGGGCTACCTGGGAGGGTGAAGGCGGCTGGGATCCCCACTACTTCGATGCGTCCATCTCCCGGGCCGTGCGTTTATTCCAGGAGCGGCAGGGCCTGGAGTCGGACGGTAGGGTCGGGGCCCTGACTCTGGCCGCCATGAACATTTCGCTGGACTACCGGATCTCACAGGTGGAGATCAACCTGGAGCGCTGGCGCTGGCTACCACCCTCCCTGGGCCGCCGCCACATCGCCGTCAACACAGCGGACTTTTCCGTGGAGGTGGTGGAGGACGGGGAGGCCGTGTTGCGGATGCGGTCCATCGTGGGGCGAGGGTACCGTCAGACGCCTGCATTCAGCTCCGAGATGACATATCTGGTCCTGTCTCCCTACTGGCATGTTCCTCCGGGGATCGCAGCGGCCGATGTGTTTCCCAGGTTGCAGTCGGATCCGGGGTACCTGCGAGCCAACCGGATGATAGTCCTGGAGCAAGCCACCAACCGCAGGGTGGACCCGGGCTCGGTGGACTGGCTCGCCATGACCTCGCAGGAGTTCAACCGCACCTATCGGGTCCGTCAGGACCCGGGGCCCTGGAACTCCCTGGGCCAGGTGAAATTCATGTTCCCCAACCGCCACAACGTGTACCTTCACGATACCCCCGCCAGGGATCTCTTCCGGCAGAACGTTCGAGATTTCAGTTCGGGGTGCATTCGGATCGAAGACCCCCTGGAACTGGCGGCGTATCTGCTGCAAGGGGACCCCTCCTGGAACACCGAACGCATGAAGGCGGTGGTAGATGAGGGAATGGAGAGGAATGTGCCCCTGCCCGAGGCGATCTCTGTCCACATCCACTACTGGACTGCCTGGGTGGATCGTGAGGGGGTTCTCCAGTTCCGCACCGACTTGTATCAGCGGGATCTTCCGGTGAGACGAGCCCTGGATCAGGACCCACCTCTGGCCTAAAGGCCTGCGGAAGGAGTAGACCCTGCCAGCCCGTGTCCACCCGCTGCCAGGGGGGGTGCGGGATCGTTCAGTCTGTCTGTTTCCGGGCGCGAGTTCGGAGAGTCTTGAGAAGAGGGGCAAGGAGGTCCAGAACTTCCTTCGCTTCCCAAGGCTCCAACTGGTCCGGGTCACGGGCCACTTCCACACGCACCCCGCCCTTCCTGCTCTGCACCAACCGAGCTGCCGGCGGTCGGGCCGGGGAACTCTGCTTGCCTCGGCTGCGCGCCGTCTCGTCTGCGGCGCCTTCTTTCACTCCTGCGGCCCGACGGGCCTCGGCTACCCGGGCCACCGGAGGATCCAGGCGAGCCAGCTTCTGGAGGACCCGGTAGCCGACCTTGGCCAGCATAGCCTCGCCCTGAGAGGGGTGGCCGGCTCCCACCTGAGACAGGAGTGGGAGGAAGGCGTCGCCGATCTGGAGAAGCCCCCCCGCCTTCCCATGGGAGTAGCCCGCCATGCGGGCCAGGGCGCGCACCGACGTGGAGTTTCCCCGGGCCTCCTGTTGCTCCCGGAGATGGAGTAGCGCTCGGGCTTCCTGCCACGGCGTGAGGTCGGCGCGGAGCCGGTTGCGCCGGAACACGATGGACGCCGCCTCTTCATCGGGGATTTCCCCCAGGTCCGCCACCGGCACCACCGAAAGGCCGGCCAGAGCGGTCATGGTCCAGCGCCGGTGCCCGGAAAGCAGTTCCAACCGGTCTCCCACCCGGCGAGCCTCCAGAGGGGTATCCACCCCGTTGGCCTGGATGTCCCTGGCCAATGCAGCCAGCTCCCGGGCTTCCGGCGAGAGTCGGTTCAGATGCTGGGCACCCGAGGCATCCAAAAGGGCCTCCAGGGATCCGGCTTCTTTCATGCCGGCGCGTACTTGGGCTACGGCCTCCGGTGACGGCCGTGCTGCGGGCTGGAAGGGCGACGGGTGGAGCTCCCGGATAGGAGTGTCCATGATGGGCGGACGATCGTCTGCAGGGGCTCGGGTTGCGGCCTCCATGTAGCGCGCTCCCCGTCTCCGGCTCAGGCGGGAAAGGTCCCGTGACCCCTTTCCCTTCATGTCAGAGATCTCCCTGGTCCAGCAACTCCTGGACCAGTTCCCGCATGGCATCACCGGCCCGGGAGTGGGGCGCATAGGCGGTGTGGGGCTCCCCTGCCACGACGCTCTCCGCCGCTCGGACATCGTCGGGGATCACTGTGCGGGTGACGGCATCCCCGTAGCTTTCCCGGAGGTTTTCCTCCACATCTCGAGCCAGGACCCACCGCTTGTGAAAGGTGGGGATGATGCGAAACGGGATCTGGTTGGAGCGGCACATCTCGGCCAGTTCGGAGATGGCAGGTAGCCCTCCGGCGTCCAGTCGTGCTGCCAGGAAGAGGCGATCGACGTAGGCCGAGATGACCCGATGGGGGACGTCGCTCCATGCCGGGGCCATATCGCCAATGAACGTGCCCCCTTGATCCAGCATCCTGGAGATGTGGGTGTCCACCCTCTGCGAGGGTGCGTGGGCCAGGGCCCGCCCTCCCCGGAACAGCGTGAAGCCATGCACCTGAATGGCCGATGCGGTGACGGGATCCGGCACCGGGGACTCACCCGCGTAATCCGTGAGTGCGGCCTGGGGGTCCAGGTCCGCCAGGGTTACGCTGTGTCCCTTCTCCGTGGCCAGAACGTGGGCCAGGGCCAGGGCCAACGTGGTCTTTCCGGTGCCTCCCTTGCCTGACGCCAGGGCGATGACCCGATGGCTGTCCAACGGTTGGACACTCATTCATTTCGCTCCAAAATCCGGATCCAGCGGGGGCGTAGAATCGTTTCGCCGATGATATATCCAACCGCTCCCGCGAGGATCCCCGTTCGAACCCCACCCACGAAGGTCCGGGCAGGTAGGGAGCACGGCTGGCTCCCGATGCACTCCTCCGGTCCGAAATAGCCCATGACGGACCCCACCACCGCTCCCAGGGCCAGCCCTCCCACGGCTACCTCCACCGCCGTCCATCGAGGTTCCCGACGGACGTATAATTCCACGGTGGGGTCCAGAACCACTTCCAGGAACGGAGGCGAGTAATCTGAGGGTGTGAACACCAGAAGGTCCCCCTCCAGGCTTACCGCTGTTCCGGTGCGGGTGCCAAGGAAAGAGCGAGGCGCGGTCACCCGGATTTCAGAGCCTCGGTCCAAAAGAGGGGTGCCCAGGCTTGCCCCCAACCCCACAATGTTCGATATGTGGGCCCCCGAGTCCGCCCGCAGAGCCTTGAGGGTGTCGGATGCGGCCACGTCGCCTTCCTGCCCGGCCTCGGCGGAGGTGGGTGAAAGCAGAGCCATGAGGAGGGCGAGGAGAAGAATCTGCACGGGTCTATGACCGGGGAGGATCGCGGCGGGACGGCAGCGGGTGGAAGGTGGATGCCCGATGAGACTAACGGCGACCCAAAGCTGCGGAAAGGGGAACGAAGAAGCCCCCGGGCGCCCGCGGCGCCCGGGGGCGTCAGAACCAGACTGGAAACGGCCTAGAAGGCTGTTGAAGAAGTACAGGGCGCCG
>JBBDRI010000004.1:0-61552 GCA_040905545.1 Gemmatimonadota bacterium
TCACCGTAGCTTTCGCTATGGTGTCGGAGCGCCGCCTCGGATCTGGCACCCGTGATGCTCGTAACGCGGCTCGCCCCATTACCCGGGCACGCTCCTAGCGTGTGCAACCAGTGGCAGAGTGGTACGCGTTGTCTTGATCCAGGGCCGTGGCCCACTACCTTCCGTGGGCGAAAATCCTTCTCTCTGCTCCTCCAGTGCGGTTTCTCATGCTCCGTGTCACCTTTCTCGGCACTGCTGCCGCCCGACCCACCGTGGCTCGAGGGGTGTCGGCCGTGGCCGTTCAGCGGGAATCGCGCCTCTTCCTCTTCGATTGTGGAGAGGGGACCCAGCGCCAGATGATGCGCTACGGGACGGGCTTCGGCGTGGAGGCCATCTTCGTGACCCACCTTCACGGCGACCATTTTCTGGGGATCACCGGCCTTCTCAGGACCCTGGCGCTGCAGGATCGACGGGAGGCCATTTTGATCTACGGCCCCCCGGGCTCGGGAGGGACCCTGGAGGAGGCTGCCATGCTGGGTGTGGACCGGATTCGCTTCCCCGTGGTGGTCCGGGAGTTGGAAAATGGGCAAGCATTGCACATGGATGACTTCAGCATTCAGGCCCTGGGAGTTCATCACGGTACGCCGGCACTGGGATACGCTCTGGTTGAGAAGGATCGTCCTGGTCGTTTCGACGTGGATCTGGCCCGGAAGATGGGCGTTCCCGAAGGTCCCCTGTACGGGCGCCTGCATCGGGGTGAGAGTGTGGAGGTAGACGGAAAAGTGTTCCACCCCCAGGAGCTGGTGGGCCCCCCTCGCCCTGGTCGAAAGGTGATCTACACGGGCGATACCCGGCCGTCTGAAGGGGTCCGGCGCATGGCGGAGGGGGCTGACCTCCTCATCCACGAGGCCACGTTTGGAGATGGGGAGGAAGAACGAGCTCTGGAGACCCATCACTCCACGGCCAGGGAGGCCGGACGCCTGGCTCGCCAGGCCGGGGTGCGGCGGCTGGTCATGACCCACCTCTCTGCGCGGCACTCCGATGGAGCCGAGGTGTTGGAGGCCCAGGCTCGGGAAGAGTTCCCTGGGGCCCGATTCGCCAGAGACGGACTCACCCTGGAAATCCCGTTCCCCGACGAAGGCGAGGTGTCTCCTGTCAGCTGAAACCTTGCCCGTGGTAGCGTCAGGAACCGGCACCTCCTCCTCTGCGGAAGAGGGTTCGCCGGCAGTCCCATGGATTCCCGGTGAGGTGGTAGTGGTGGGGTTGGGCCTCATGGGAGGATCCCTGGCTCGTGCCCTGGCCAGACTGGAACCGCGACCCCGGATCGTGGGGGTGTCGCACACTCCTTCCCACCGGGATGGTGCCGTGGCGGAAGGCGTTGTGGATTGCGCTTTCTCCACCACCGAAGAGGCTCTGGAGCAGTTCCCCACCCCCCATCTGGTGGTCTTCGCCACCCCCCTTGGGATCACCCTGCAGTTACTCCGGCGCCTGCCGGAGGCCATGGCAGGGGTGGGAGCCATTACGGACCTGGCCAGCTTGAACCGGCCGGTGCTGGAGGTGGTGACCGGCACGGACCTGGCCCCTCGGCTGGTGACTTCGCATCCCATGGTGGGGGGGGAGGCATCGGGGTTCGAGGCGTCGCGGGACGGGCTCTACGTGGACGGTCCGGTGCACCTCTCCACATCCCCCACCGCAGCTCCGGCCGTCCGGCAGCAGGTGGAAGGGTTCTGGAGGGCCCTGGGCGCCCGGCCCCACTGGATGGTGGCCCGGGAGCACGACCAGGTCATGGTCATGGTGAGCCACCTGCCCCAACTCGTGTCCAACGCCCTGGCCGGGGCCCTGGATTCAGCCGGGGTGGCTCCATCGGCACTGGGGCCTGGAGGTCAGGACATGGTGAGGCTGGCCGGCTCGTCGCCGGAGATGTGGGTGGATCTGCTGGCTCATTCGGGACCCGAAGCCGCGCCGGCCCTCCGGGGATTCGCCCGGGCCGTGGACGCCCTGGCGGATCTCCTGGTGCAGGGAGACCTGGACGCCGTCGCCCGATTCATGGAGCGCACCCGGAAGTGGAGGGGAAAATGAGCGGGGCCGTATCCAGCGGGGCCGCATCCACGGAGGACCACCGGGTTCCAGGCGACAAGTCCATCACGCACCGGGCTCTTCTCCTCTCCGCCCTCTCCACGGGGACCAGCCGGATTCATCTTCCCTTGATGAGCGAAGACACGCTGGCCACGGCTCGGGTGCTGGGTGCCATGGGGGTGGAGATCCGGGGGATACGGCCTGGAAGCCACGAGGTGACGGTGTCGGGGGTGGGCCTGCGGGGACTCCGGAGCCCCGAGGAAGTACTGGACTGCGGAAACAGCGGCACCACGGCTCGGCTTCTCCTGGGGGTCCTGGCCGGGCAGCCTCTCACGGCCACCCTCACCGGCGATGCTTCTCTCCGAAGTCGACCCATGGCGCGGGTCACAGGCCCTCTGGAGAAAATGGGGGCCAGGGTCACCTGGTTGGAAGCGGAAGGCCGGCTGCCCCTGCGGATCCAGGGGGGCGAGCTTGCCACCATGAGCTATATCCTCCCGGTGGCCAGCGCCCAGGTGAAGAGTGCCCTTCTCCTGGCCGGAATGTGCGGCGGCGTGTCCGTGGAGCTGCTGGAGCCCGGGCGGTCCCGGGATCACACGGAACGGATGCTTCGAGGGCTCGGCGTGGAGGTATGGGGAGAGGAGGTGGAAGGGGGGTGGAGAGTGAAACTGCCCTCGCCGCCTTCGGTCCTGCCGGCGGGAGGATGGACCATCCCCGGGGATTTTTCCTCATCGGCGTTCCTTCTGGCCCTGGGACTGTTGTCGGGTCCGCCGGAGGGACTTCGGGTGACGGGCGTGGGGTTGAACCCCACTCGCACGAGCCTCCTCCCGGTGCTTCGGAGTATGGGTGCGCGCCTGGAGGTGGAAAAAATGGAAGCCCAGGGTGAGGAGGGAGAGCCCATGGGGACCCTGGTGGCCTACCCTTCGGCTCTGATGGGGGTGGATGTGCCTCCCCGGGAAGTGCCTGGCTTCATCGACGAGATTCCCGTCCTGGCCGCTCTGGCTTCCAGGGCCTCGGGCACCACTCGCATCCGGGGGGCAGAAGAGCTCAGGGTGAAGGAGTCCGATCGAATCCGAGCCATGGTGGACAACCTCCGGGCCGTGGGGGTGGACGTGGTGGAGCATGCGGATGGACTGGATGTCACCGGTGGACAGGCGCCTCCCCGGGGCCACGTAGAGGTGCGTCATGATCACCGCATCGCCATGGCCTTCGGGGTGCTGGGAACGGTGCCCGGGGCCTGGATCCGGGTGGATGACCCCTCCGTTTCCGAGGTGAGCTTTCCCGGCTTTTGGGAGCTCATCAGAGGCGTGGCCACAGGGGGGCTCCCCCCGGTGGTGACCCTGGATGGTCCGGCAGGAGCAGGAAAGTCCTCCACGGCCCGGGAGGTGGCCAGGCTCCTGGGGTTCAGGCACCTGGATTCGGGCGCCCTCTACCGGGGCCTCACCTGTGTCCTTGTGGAATCGGGATTGCCTCCGGCGGCGTGGAAAGGGCTGGGGGAGGCCGAGTTGGATGCATTTCAGATCCACCTCCACCCTGTCCGTGGGGGATTCGCCGTTATGGCGGGAGAGCGGCTTCTCCCGGATGCGTCACTCCGCACCCCAGAGGTGAATGCCCGGGTCCCCGGACTGGCCACCCTGGGCGCGGTGAGAAAATGGCTCCTGAGTCGACAGCGGGCGGCGGGGGCATCGGGCGCTCTGGTGGCCGACGGCAGGGATATGGGCACGGTGGTCTTTCCCCAGGCCCGGGTGAAGGTCTTTCTGGTGGCCGACCTGGAAGAAAGGGCCCGGAGGCGCCTCCTGGAGCAGGGAATCGAGCCCACCGCGCAGCGGGTGATCCAGGAGGCGGAACGTCTGGCTTCCCGTGATGGGCAGGATGAGGGCCGGAAGGAGGCTCCCCTGCGGAAGGCGCCCGATGCCCACGAGCTGGATACCACGGGCATCTCCTTCCAGGAACAGGTGGATGCCATCGTGGGGTGGGTAGAGCCCTGGCTTCCCCCCGGCTGGGAGCCCTCTCCGGTTGCCGGCCCCGATTGAGGGACCCGGTTGACGCCGTAGGGCCACTTCCATAATCTTTCCAGGCTAATCCTCCGTCGCTGCCCCAAGGCAGACGTTCGGCATCTACCACCTCAACCCCGCCACCGGCATCTCGCCGGGTCGCGGAGCCGGCACAGGCCCGGGTTTTCTCATGGTCTCCCCCTCCCGTCTGGGAGATGGAAAGGCCAGGGACGACAACCGGAGCGCCGGCGGGAATCCATCATGAGCAACGTTCAGCGCATCACCGAAGACTCTGCCACGGGCGTGGCAGACCCCGAAGTCCCCTCCGGCATCTCCCCCGAGCTCATCCGGGATACCTATGGAGAGGAGCCCCTCTCCACCTCCCGGGACGAATTCGAAGCCCTCCTGTTTGGCCATGAAGGTGCCGGCCAGACCTTCAGGGAAGGGGAGATCGTCACCGCCAAGATCCTGCGACTCACCGACGGTGCGGTCATCCTGGAGTTCGGCTTCAAGAGTGAAGGTTCGGTGGCGCTGGACGAGTTCAAGGATCCCGAGACCCTGTCTCCCGGCGACGAGGTGGATGTTCTTCTGGAGAGTCTGGAAGACGACGACGGGGTGGTAGTTCTCTCCAAGAAGAAGGCCGATTTCCTCCGGGTGTGGGAGAAGATCCGCGAGGCCTACGACGACGATCGTCCTGTGAAGGGGATGTTGTCCCGGAAGATCAAGGGCGGTGTCACCGTGGACCTCATGGGAGTGGATGCCTTCCTCCCTGGTTCCCAGATCGCCCTGCGCCGGGTCCCCAACATCGAAGACCTCCTGGGCGAGACCTACAAGTTCAAGATCATCAAGCTCAACAAGCGTCGGCGTAACATCGTGGTTTCCCGACGGGTGATCCTGGAAGCCGAGCGGGAGAAGAAGCGTGAGACCCTGGTGAAGGAGCTCCTGGTGGGTCAGGTGCGTGCCGGAATCGTGAAGAACATCACCGACTTCGGTGCCTTTATCGATCTGGGCGGGCTGGACGGACTCCTCCACATCACCGACATGTCGTGGGGCCGGGTGGGACATCCTTCCGAGGTGGTGACCATCGGTCAGGAAGTGGACGTGAAGGTGCTGGACGTGGATTGGAACCGGGAGCGGATCTCCCTGGGCCTGAAGCAGCTCCTGCCCTACCCCTGGACCGAGATCGACGCCAAGTACCCGATGGGTGCCCGCGTTCGCGGGAAAGTGGTTTCCATCACCAACTACGGCGCCTTCGTGGAGTTGGAGAAGGGTGTGGAGGGGCTGGTCCACATCTCCGAGATGTCCTGGACCCGTAACATCCGTCATCCGTCCAAGCTGGTGAACATCGGCGACGAGATCGAAGCCGTGGTCCTGAAGGTGGATTCGGACGACGAGAAGATCTCCCTGGGCATGAAGCAGATCGAAGAGGATCCGTGGCTGGCTCTGCCGGTGAAGTACCCCACGGGCACGCGCCTGGAAGGAAAGGTCCGCAACCTCACCTCCTTCGGGGCGTTCGTGGAGATCGAGCCCGGCATCGACGGGTTGGTCCACGTTTCCGACATGAGCTGGACCCGTCGGGTGGAGCACCCCTCCGAGGTGGTTCAGAAGGGCCAGGATCTGGAAGTCCTGGTGCTGGATGTGGATGCCGAGAACAAGCGGATCTCACTGGGAATCAAGCAGATCCAGGATGACCCGTGGCCCGGCATCTCCGAGCGCTTCGCTCCTGGAGTGGAGTGCGAAGGCAAGGTGGTCAGGGTGCAGGAGAAGGGGGTCGTAGTGGACCTGGGCGACGAGATCGAAGGTTTCGTGCCCGGCTCCCACGCTGCGGTGAACGATCTGGACTACCTGGACGAGTACTTCCACCCCGGGGACGAGGTCTCGCTCCGGGTCATGGAGTCCGACGCCAACAACCGACGCATCGTTCTGGAGGTCCTCTCCGAGCCGGTTCGTCGGGCCAAGGTGGTGGAGGAGCCGGCCGAGGCTCCTGAAGGTGAGGAGGCCGCGGCGGAGGCGGAGGCCCAGGCGGGTGAGGAAGTCAGCAGCCAGGCCGAGAGCGGCGTGGAAGCGGAGTCCGAGGCAGACGGTGAGGCTGAAGCTGGAGCTGAGGCTGAACCCGAAGCTGAGGCTGAACCCGAAGCCGAGGTGGTGGCGGAGGCTCCGGATGAGCCCGAGGCCACGGCAGACGCCGAGGCGGCCCAGGAGGAAGGGACCGCAGATGCCCCCGAGGCCGAGGCCGACGAAGAGGACGCTGCCGACCATGAGGACAAGGTCAAGGACGAAGCCTGATCTGCGGCCCTGGACGGGCAATGGCGAGGGCAACGGAATGAGAGGGTTCATTCCAGGGAAGCAGGTGGGACGTGCCGTTGTCTCGGTACTGCCCCTCCTGTGGGCATGGGGGTGTGGTGCTTCGGCACCCACCCCTTCGCCGTCTCCGGCACCGGTGGAGGACATTTCTGCCTACCCGTCCATCCAGGATGGCCCCACTTCACCCGCTGAAGTGAGGGAGTTCCAGCGGCTCCGGAGTGAGGTGCTGGAAGGGGTGGAAGCCGGCCGGTGGGAGGTGGTGCGGAATGCGGCCCTCCGCATCACCGGCGAGCTATCCGCCACACCGGGTTCAAGCGAAGCCCTGCTTCCCCTGGTCCGCGCCTTCATGGAGACGTCCCGGTGGGAGGATGCCGACTCGGCGGCGGCCCTCCTGACCCAGCGCCTTTCCCAGGCCGGCATACGTCCCACCGACCGATCCGTCAGGCAACCCACCGCCCTACAGGCCACCGCCCTTCAAGCCATCGCCCTGCAGGCCACGGCCCGGATTCGTTCCGGCTCGCCTGCGGAGGGGGGGGCTCTTCTAGCCCAGATTGATCCGGAAGCCGTCCCGGCGGAGTTGGTGAACCGGATTGCCTCCTGGATGGCGGAATGGGCTGCAGAAGCAGACGTCTCAGAGGTTCGGGCCATTCAGTCATGGCTGCCTCCGGGGTCCCCGTTCCTGGCTTCCATCAGTGCCGAGGCCCCTCGTGCCGAAGGGATGTCGGGAGCCCTCCCCATCTCCGTGCTTCGAGGTCTGCGCCTGGGATTCGTCCTCCCCTGGAGTGGATCTCCTTCTCAGCGGCAATTCGCACAGCTCCTGGAGGAAGGTGTGGCGGTGGCTCTGGCGCCCCACCAGGGCACCAGCGCCCTCCCGGTGCCTGAGCGGGGAGATGATGGAGGCGAAATGCAGGGGGCTCAAGTGGCCGTTCAGAGGATGTCGGACTCAGGAGTGGTGGCCATCATCGGGCCCCTTCTGGATCCACAGGTGGACGCTGCGGTGGCGGCTCGTACCACACCCCTCCTCATGATCTCTCCCACCGCCCGCAGTGTGCCGCCTGAAGCGGCCCACGTGTACTCCCTCTCCGGCGTGGACCCCACGGGCCCGGAACTCCTGGCGCGGCATGCAGCGGAGATGGGATATGGTCGGGTCGTAGTGATACACCCCGCATCTCCGGAAGGAAACGAAGACGCCCGGCGCTTTCAGGAGGTGTTCCGAGAGCAACGGGGAGGGGAGGTCCGGGCGCTGGTATACACTCCCGGCAGCACCGACTTCCAGGCGCTCATGGAGGAGGCCCGGCTCTTCCGGGCCCGGGCCCTGGTGGCTGCCATCCCAGCCGGAGACGTGGCCACTCTGGCTCCCCAGGTGGCCTACGCCGGACTGGACACCCTGGGCGTGCAGGTCCTGGGGACGGCGGCGTGGGGCACGGAGGCCGTCCTGGAGGCCGTGGACCCTCGCCACACCGACGGTGTGGTCATTGCCACACCGCGGGGACTTCCTGCGGTAGACAGAGCCATGGAAACGTTCCAACAGCGGTTCGAGACCCTCCATCGGCGGACCCTGCGGAATCCCGTTCCGGCGCTGGGCCACGATGCGGCTCTCCTCATCCTGGAGGCCGCCCGGCTGGGGGGGAGTACCCGTTCCGGGCTCCTGGACGGAATGAGCCGGGTGCGAGATGTTCCCGGGGCTACGGGGTTGCTGTCCGTACGGGACGGGCGGGTGGTGCGGGAGCACCGGCTGGTGCGCCCCCGGGCCCGTGAACTCCACCCTCTGGACCCGGAGGCCCTTCGCCGGGAATTGGAGCTTCGTTGGAACCCCCCGCCGCCTCCTCCCGACACTCTTCGTCATTGATCCCCCCTGCGCAGTGAGCCGCCATCCATGACCACTCGGAAGAAGCTGGAAGAACTCCAGGCCCTGGGAGAACGAGCGCTGGAGGGCGGTGGTGAGGCTCGCATGAAGGCCCAGAGGGCTCGGGGAAAGCTGGGGGCCCGAGATCGCTTGGCTCTACTTCTGGATCCTGATTCCTTCGTGGAGTTGGATCGTTTCGTGACCCACCGGGCAACGGATTTTGGTCTGGCAGACCAGAAGATCCTGGGGGATGGGGTGGTGACGGGTCATGGCACCATCCACGGGAGGCCCGTCTACGTGTTCTCCCAGGATTTCACCGTGTTCGGGGGCTCCCTCTCCGAAGCCCATGCGGAGAAGATCGTGAAGCTGCAAGACATGGCGCTCCGCAACGGCGTGCCCATCATCGGACTGAACGATTCCGGAGGTGCCCGCATCCAGGAGGGGGTGGTCTCCCTGGGCGGCTACGCCGACATCTTCCTCCGCAACACCATGGCGTCGGGGGTGGTGCCTCAGATCTCCGTGATCCTGGGGCCGTGCGCAGGTGGCGCGGTCTACTCCCCGGCCATCACGGACTTCGTCTATATGGTTCGGGGGACCAGCTTCATGTTCGTCACCGGGCCCAACGTGGTGAAGACGGTGACCCATGAGGATGTGGACATGGAAGGGCTGGGGGGCGCCGACATCCATGCCTCCAGGTCGGGGGTGGCGCACTTCGCCCACGATTCCGAGCCAGAAAGCCTGGCGGCCGTGCGGGAGCTTTTCCGCTTCATTCCCGGCAACAATACGGAAGTTGCGCCCGCCGGCGCCGGAGAGGCGCCCCTGGAGGGAAATGAAGACGCACTCCGGGAGTGTATCCCCGACAACCCCAACAAGCCCTACGATATCAAGACCGTGATTCGCAACGTCGTGGACGGCGGTGCCTTCTATGAAGTGCATGAACAGTTCGCCGGGAATCTGGTGGTGGGGTTCGCTCACCTGGGGGGTCATTCCGTGGGAGTGGTGGCGAACCAGCCCGCCGTGCTGGCCGGCGTGCTGGACATGGATGCATCGGTGAAGGGAGCGCGCTTCGTCCGCTTCTGCGACGCGTTCAACATCCCTCTGGTGGTGTTCGAAGATGTGCCCGGTTTCCTACCGGGGGTGAGTCAGGAGCACGGAGGTATCATCCGCCATGGGGCGAAGCTCCTCTACGCCTTCAGCGAGGCCACCGTGCCCAAGATCACCGTCATCACCCGGAAGGCCTATGGCGGGGCGTACGATGTCATGAATTCCAAGCACATCCGGGGCGACCTGAACCTGGCCTGGCCCACGGCCGAGATCGCCGTCATGGGACCCAAGGGGGCCGTGGAGGTCCTCTTTCGGAAGGAGCTTCAGGAGGACCCCGACCCCGAGGCGTCCACCGAAGCCCGGATCCAGGAATACCGGGAACTCTTTGCCCACCCCTACATCGCTGCGGAGCGCGGCTATCTGGACGATGTCATCGATCCGGCCGACACCCGAAGCCGGCTTATTTCCGGGTTGGATATCCTCCGGACCAAGCGGGATTCCAACCCTCCGCGGAAGCACGGCAATGTGCCCCTCTGACCTGGTGTGGCCATGAACAAGGTGCTGGTAGCCAATCGAGGTGAGATCGCCGTTCGGATCATCCGGGCATGCCGGGAAATGGGTCTCCGCACCGTGGCCGTGTACTCGGAAGCGGACGAAGGGGCACCGCATACCCTCCTGGCCCACGAGGCCTGGCTCCTGGGTCCGGCGGCCTCCTCCGAGAGCTATCTGCGGGTGGATCGGCTGTTGGAGGTGGCCCGGGAGTCCGGGGCGGATGCGGTGCATCCCGGCTATGGCTTCCTGGCGGAACGCCCCCACTTCGCCCAGGCAGTGGAGGAGGCGGGACTCACCTTCATTGGGCCCGCCTCGTGGACCATCCAGGCCATGGGTGACAAGACCGAAGCCCGACGGAGGGTGGCGGCGGCCGGCGTACCCATCGTTCCCGGCACCACGGAAGCTATGGAGTCGCCGGAGGAAGCCCTCTCCATGGCGGAAGAAATGGGATATCCCGTGCTTCTGAAGGCGGCGGCCGGCGGAGGCGGAAAGGGGATGCGGGTGGTGGAGACTCCCCAGGAGCTGCCCCGGGCCCTGGAGGCGGCCTCCCGGGAGGCCCTGGGGGCATTCGGTGACGGTGCCGTCTATCTGGAGCGCTATCTCAGTCGCCCCAGGCATATCGAGATCCAGCTTTTGGGCGATGCCCACGGAAGCGTGGTGCATCTTGGAGAGCGGGAGTGCTCCATCCAGCGACGCCACCAGAAGGTGGTGGAAGAGGCGCCGTCTCCGGTCATCACTCCCGAACTCCGAGCCGCCATGGGAGCGGCGGCGGTGGATGCCGCCCTGGCGGTGGAGTATCGGGGCGCCGGCACGGTGGAGTTCCTCTACCAGGACGGGGAGTTCTACTTCCTGGAGATGAACACCCGCATCCAGGTGGAGCACCCCGTGACGGAGTTCATCACCGGCATCGATCTGGTGCAATGGCAGCTTCGGGTGGCCCGGGGTGAGCCTCTTCCGTGGACTCAGGAGGAGATCTCCTTCCGGGGGCACGCCCTGGAGTGTCGGATCACTGCGGAAAACCCCATGGCCGGCTTTCTTCCCTCCACCGGGTCCATCCGGGAGTTCCTGCCGCCCACGGGTCCCTGGGTGCGGTGGGATGGAGGGATCCAGGTGGGAGGCGTTGTGGGCCTCCACTACGACCCCCTCCTGGGCAAGCTCATCGTCTGGGCTCCATCCAGGGCCGAGGCCATCGCCCGTATGTCGGGGGCGCTGGAAGAATTCATCGTCCATGGGATGGACACCTCCATTCCCTTCCTCCGGCGGGTCATGGAGGAACCCCACTTTCAGGCAGGAGACCTCTCCATCCGGTATCTGGAGGAGCATCCCGAGCTCATGGAAGCACGGGTGGAGCATCAGGGTACCGCCGGCGTTCTGGCTGCCCTTCTGGAGGAGGAGCGTCGCCGGGCGGCGCGTCCCTCCCGGGTGGCCCCCCAGCCGTCTACCGCTCTCCCGCCCTGGGTCCTGGCCGGTCATCCCGCAGCTCGGGAAAGGTGATGGGGGACGTCCGGGTGGGGGAAGTCCATCCGGTGACGGTGGACTCTTTGGGCGCCGGAGGGGTGGGGGTAGGACGACTCAGCGACGGGCGCGTGGTGTTCATCCCCCGTACCGCAACCGGCGACCAGCTTCGTGTGCGCCTGCGGAAGGTGAAGCCCCGTTGGTGCCAGGGCGAACTGGAGGCTGTGGAAGTGCCTGGCCCCGCGCGGCGGGAGGCCCCCTGTTCCCTCTATTCCACCTGTGGAGGATGCGCCCTCCAGCACGTGGAATATGAGGTGCAGGTGGAGGCCAAAGGGGCCCAGGTTGAAGACGCACTGTCTCGCATAGGCGGCTTGGTGGAGCTTCCCCACGTGGAACTTCACCCCTCGCCCAGGGAGTTCCACTACCGGAATCGTATCACCCTCCATCTGCAGAGAGGCGTCCAGGGGGCCATGGTGGCCGGTTTTCGTCACCGGAGCCATCCGGCTGAGGTGGTGGATATGGTCCACGAGTGCCTGCTTCCGGAGGAGGAGATCCTGGAGGTTTGGAAGGGCCTCCGGAATGCGTGGGGTCGGCGGGCGGGCCGCCTTCCCCGGGGACCCGACCTACGCCTTACCCTTCGGGGGGTGAAGGGAGGAGGGGTTGTCCTCCTGGTGGAGGAAGGAGAGGGCGTCACTCCGGGGCGGGGGAGGGTCCAGCACGCCTCCCAGGCCGATGGGGAGCCCCACACGCTGCTGGAAGAGGTGCCTGGCCTCTCGGCCATCTGGATCCAGCGTCACCACGATGCATCCCCCAGGCTTCTGGCCGGGGACGCGGAGGTGGAGGAAAGCTGGATGGACGAACAGTTGCCGGTACAACCGGGAGCGTTCACCCAGGTGAATCGGGAGGCGGCGGCCCTTCTCCATGACCTGGTGCTGGAAGAGGTGCCCGCTCCCAGGGAAAGTACCGTGGTGGATGCCTATTGCGGGTTCGGGGTGTATGGGCGACGTCTGGCCCGCTTGGGGGCTCAGGTCACCGGAGTGGAACTGGACGAACGGGCCGTGGCCATGGGACGGGCCAGGCGGGTTCCCGGCTTCACATTGCGAACAGGGCGGGTGGAAGATCTCCTGGAGGAGCTCCTGCCCGCCGACGTGGTGATCCTGAACCCCCCCCGGGGCGGGGTGGACGAGAAGGTCGCATCTGTGCTGGCCCATGGCGACACCCCCCGGATCATCTATGTGAGCTGCGATCCCGCCACCCTGGCCAGAGATCTGGGGCGCCTGGCCGGGAGCTTCCGGTTGACGCGGCTCCAGGTGGTGGATCTCTTTCCCCAGACGGCCCACGTGGAAACCGTGGCCACCCTGGATGCGGTGAAACCTCCAGTGGAGTCTCAAGTATGAAGTTCTATGTGCATGCCGGAGATGATAGTTACGAGATCCGTGCGAACCTTGGTTCCGGCACTCCCGAGGTGGAAGTGGATGGCCAGCGTCAGCCGGCGGCGCTCCGGGCCGCGGAGGCGTGGGCGCCGGCGTCCGGGGGACGGCGGGTGGCTCGACTGGGGCACCAGTGGCTTCCCTTCGCGGCCCGACGCAAGGACGACGGTTCGTGGGAGTTGGAGGTGGAGGGGGAGCGGCATCTCGTCACGGTTCTGGATGCAGGCGAGGAAGCGGTGCGGGAGGCCCGGAAGGCTTCGGGGGTGGACAGTGGTCCAGCCCCCCTCCGGGCACCCATGCCTGGGCTGGTGGTGCGGGTGGAAGTGGAAGTGGGGCAGGAGGTGAAGCCGGGCGACGGAGTACTCATCGTGGAGGCCATGAAGATGGAGAACGAACTGAGAGCCTCTTCTGTGGGGCGAGTCCTGGCCATCCACGTGTCCCCTGGGGATGCCGTGGAGAAAGACCTCCTGCTGGTGGAATTCGAACCCCTGGCGGAGCCCGGTGAATGAAGTCCGGTGAGAGGAAGGGGGGTGAGACAGGGGTGGGACCTGGTGCTGCCGCCGCTCCGGGGCGGGGTGCTGCGGATGCCGGGCGTGACGCTGCCGCTTTCCACACGGATTCGGGGATTCCGGTGGTTCCCATCTACCGCTCGTCCCACGTGCCTCCCGACCTGGAAGCGCGGTTGGGGGAACCCGGGGTCTTCCCCTTCACCCGGGGGGTGTATCCCTCCATGTATCGGGGTCGATCCTGGACCATGCGGCAGTACGCGGGATTCGGCACTGCCCGAGAGACCAACGACCGGTATCGATACCTTCTGGAGCGGGGCCAGACCGGTCTCTCGGTGGCCTTCGATCTCCCCACGCAGATGGGATTTGACTCCGACGATGCCATGGCGCAGGGGGAAGTGGGCCGGGCCGGCGTAGCCATCGACTCGCTGGAGGATATGCGGGAGCTCTTCGCCGGCATCGACCTGGGGGGCGTCTCCACGTCCATGACCATCAACGCCACCGCCCCCATCCTCCTGGCCCTCTACGTGGCCCTGGCAGATGAAACAGGGGTGTCCAGGGATCGGCTGTCCGGCACGGTGCAAAACGACATCCTGAAGGAGTATGTGGCCCGGGGCACCTACATCTACCCCGTGGAGCCCAGTCTCCGGCTGGTCACCGACGTACTGGATTTCGCGGCACGGGAGGTGCCACGGTGGAATGGGATCTCCATTTCGGGCTATCACATCCGGGAGGCAGGCTCCAGCGCGCCCCAGGAACTTGCCTTCACCCTGGCCAACGGTTTGGAGTACGTGAAACGAGCCTTGGCCCGGAACATCGAATTGGAGTCATTCGCTCCGCGTCTCTCCTTCTTCTTCGCGGCTCACAACGACCTCTTCGAGGAGGTGGCCAAGTTCCGCGCCGCTCGCCGGCTGTGGGCCACCCTTCTGCGAGATCGGTTCGGCGGTTCGGAGAAGGCGTGCCGACTGCGCTTCCACACCCAGACGGGTGGATCCACCCTCACAGCCCAGCAGCCCCTGAACAATGTGGCCAGGGTCACCCTCCAGGCCCTCTCAGCGGTCCTGGGGGGAACGCAGTCGTTGCACACCAACAGCTACGATGAGGCTCTCTCCCTGCCGTCGGAGGAAGCGGCCCGGGTGGCGCTCCGGACCCAGCAGATCCTGGCCCACGAGTCGGGGGTGGAGCGCACCGTGGACCCCCTGGCCGGTAGTTGGTTTGTGGAGAGTCTTACCGATGCGGTGGAGGCCGAGGCGATGCGGCTTCTGGGAGAGATTGACGAACGGGGGGGGGCGGCCCGGTCCGTGGAGTGGATGCAGGACGAGATCCACCTTTCCGCATACGCCCACCAACTTCGGGTGGAGTCGGGAGAGCAGGTGGTGGTGGGTGTAAATCAGTTCCAGGAGGACGAGGCGGATCATCCGTTGGAACTTCCCGACTATTCGGCCCTGGAGACGGAACAGGCACAGCGACTGGTCCAGCTCCGGGAACGGCGGGATTCCGCCGCGGTGGAGGCCGCCCTCACCCGGGTGGCTGAGGTAGCCGGCACGGAGGAGAATCTGTTGCCGCCTCTGGTGGATGCCGTGAAGGCCATGGCCACTGTGGGGGAGATCAGCCACTGCCTGCGCAGGGAGTGGGGGACCTTTCAGCCAGGGGGGTGACACCGCCTCAGCAGGGGCCATGGGTGGTAGTGGACCCATCGGGGGTGTATTTTTCCGGGTTGCTCCCAATACCCACGGAGATTCCTATCATGCCCACATACGAATATCGGTGTCCCGACGGGCACGCCTTCGAGCTGTTTCAGCGGATGTCGGATCCCCCGTCTGCCGATTGTCCTGAGTGCGGGAAGAGTTCCGAACGCCTCCTCTCCTCCGGTGCCGGCTTTCTCTTCAAGGGCGACGGCTTCTACATAACCGACTACCGCAGCGACAGCTACAAGAAGGCTGCGGAGGCCGACAAGGGCCGCTCACCCGATAAATCGGAGGGGGGAACTCCCGCCAAGACCACACCCGCGCCGGCCCCGTCGGAGTCCAAGGCCTCCTCGCCCACCCCGTCATCCGGGGCATCTACCGGAGGCAACTCCAAGAGTGACTGATACGGGTGCAGTAGAGGACGCCGTCCGGGCGGCTTTGAAGGAGATGGGGGTGGAGCAGACGGAAGTCCACCTGGAACGCCCCCGGGATCCCACCCATGGGGACCTGGCCACAAATGTGGCCATGACGCTGGCGTCCACCCTCCGGCGGCCCCCTCGGGAAATCGCCCTGGAGTTGGCCCGGCGGATTCCCGTGGACGGGGGGACCATCACTGCGGTGGAGGTGGCGGGCCCGGGCTTCCTCAACTTCCGGCTTTCCGCGGCATCGCTGGGTTCCCAGCTGATAGATGCCCTGGTCCAGGGTGCCGCTTTCGGCCGGAGCCAGGAAGGGAAGGGTGAAGCCATGTTGGTGGAGTTCGTCTCCGCCAACCCCACCGGCCCGCTGCATCTGGGACACGGGCGCCAGGCCGCTCTGGGGGATGCCATCTCGTCACTTCTGGAATGGACGGGATGGAAGGTCCACCGGGAGTTCTATTACAACGACGCCGGCCGGCAGATGGAGCGACTGGGCGAGAGCGTCTGGGCCCGATACCAGCAGGCTCTGGGGGGAGACACCCCGGTTCCGGAAGACGGGTATCAGGGGGAATACGTGGGTGAAGTGGCCCAAACCCTGCTGCAGGAGTGGGGAGATCGCTATCGGGACGACACCCCCCCTGAAGTCCTGGATAGAATGCGTCTGGCTGCCGCCGCGCTTCTCCGGAACGATCAGGATCGGGATCTCACCCGCTTCCGGGTCCACTTCAACCAGTACTTCCTGGAGTCTTCCCTCTATGACGAGGGGAAGGTGGACGAGACCATCCGCCTTCTGGATGCCACCGGACTGGTATACCGGGAAGGGGGAGCCGTCTGGCTTCGCACCACGGAATTCGGCGATCAGAAGGATCGGGTCATGGTGAAGGGAGACGGTAGCCCCACCTACTTCCTGCCGGATGTGGCGTATCACCGAACGAAGTGGGAGCGGGGTTTCCAGCACGTGGTGAACATCCAGGGGGCCGATCACCATGGCACCGTGACCCGGGTCCGGGCCGGGCTCCAGGCCCTGGGGCTGCCTGCAGGCTACCCGGAATACGTGCTGCACCAGATGGTCACAGTGGAGCGGGGCGGGGAAGAGGTGAAGCTCTCCAAGCGGGCGGGTTCATATACCACCCTCCACGACCTCATGGACGAGGTGGGAGTGGATGTAGCCCGCTACTTCTTCCTCATGCGGAAGGCCGAGGCCCATCTGGTCTTTGATCTGGACCAGGCCCTGGACCAGTCGGAGAAGAATCCCGTTTTCAAGGTCCAGTACGCCCACGCCCGGATCTGCAGCATCTTCCGCAAGGCGGGGGTCCAGCTGGAGGAGCTGGACGCGGCTGCGGCGGAGTTGGATCTCCTGACCCACGAATCCGAACGCAATCTGGTGCAGGAGATCGGGGAGTTCCCCCAGGTGGTGGCGCGAGCGGCGGCAGCCCGGGCGCCACATGTCGTCTGCGAGTATCTGGAGCGGACGGCGGGGTTGGTAAATTCCTGGTATCATGCTGGGAATCCGGCTCGAGCGCCGGAACTTGCCGTGTTGCATTCTGATCCCCGCTTCCGCACCGCGCGACTGGTGCTGGCCGGGGCGGCTCGAACCGTTCTGGCCAACGGCCTGGGTCTCCTGGGCGTGCACGCTCCGGAGCGGATGGAAAGGGAAGAACATTCACATCAAGAGGAATCCTGAGGAGCAGGCATGTCCATTCTGGTGGTTGGAAGTGTAGCGTTGGATACCGTGGAGACCCCTTTCGGGAAGGCGGAAGAAGTGCTGGGGGGCTCTGCCGTCTTCTTTTCGGCGGCAGCGTCCCTCCTGGCTCCCGTACGCGTGGTGGGGGTGGTAGGGGAGGACTATCCCATGGATGACCTCCGAAAGGCCATGAACGGTGAGGTGGACCTCTCCGGCGTGGAACAGGCGCCGGGAGAGAGCTTTCGCTGGTCGGGGGTCTACTCCTACGACCTGAACAACCGGGACACCCTGGAGACCCGTCTGGGGGTCTTCGCGGACTTCAAACCCCGGATTCCCGAAGCATTCCGGAACTCCAGGTACGTGTTTCTGGGCAACATCGACCCCAACCTGCAGCTGGATGTCCTGAATCAGGTCCACAATCCGGAACTGGTGGCATGCGACACCATGAATTTCTGGATCGAGGGACAGCGGGAGGCCCTCCTCAAACTGCTGGAGCGGGTTGACCTCCTTCTTGTGAACGACGCCGAGGCTCGCCAACTGGCAGGCGAACCCAACCTCTTGAAGGCCGCCCGCTGGATCCTGGACCGGGGCCCCCGGATGGTGGTGGTGAAGAAGGGAGAACATGGGGCCATGTTCTTCCATGAAGACCGGGTCTTCTTCGCCCCGGGCTATCCTCTGGAGGAGGTGTATGACCCCACCGGGGCGGGAGATGCCTTTGCCGGGGGACTCATGGGATATCTGGCTTCCGTGGGAAGCATGACCGTGGACGATCTGAAGCTGGCGACGGTGTTCGGATCCGCTCTGGGATCCTTCGCCGTGGAGGACTTCTCGGTGCGACGCTTCCAGAGCCTCACCCGCGATGAAATCCGGGTCCGGGTTGGGGAATTCCAGGACATGACCTCGTTCGAGTACGACCTGGCGGGGCAGAAGGATGGCTGATCCGGCCCGGAAGGACGGTGCCATGGACTACCGCTCCACCGGAGTGGATCTGGACAGCGCCGAACGCACGAAAGATGCCTTGAAGGCCCTGGTGGATTCCACACGGGACGCCCACACACTCTCCCATATGGGTCTTTTCGGAGGACTCTACCAGGTGCCGGCAGATCTCCGGGAACCGGTGCTGGTGTCGTCGGCCGATGGAGTGGGGACCAAGCTGAAGGTGGCGTTCATGACAGGGCGCCATGGCACGGTGGGTCAGGATCTGGTGAACCACTGCGTGAACGACATCCTGGTGCAGGGTGCCCGACCCATCTTCTTTCTGGATTACCTGGCCACGGGAAAGCTGGATGAGGATGTGGTGCCCCGGGTGGTGGAGGGGATGGCTCTGGCGTGCAAGGCCAACGGCTGTGCGCTGCTGGGAGGTGAAACCGCCCAGATGCCCGATTTCTATCAAGCCGGGGAGTACGACCTGGCCGGCTTCATTGTGGGAGTGGTGGAGAAGGCGGCGCTTCTGGATGGCACTCGGATCGAGGCCGGGGACCGGTTGATCGCCCTCCCCTCGTCCGGACTGCACACCAACGGCTACACCCTGGCTCGGGCCATCCTCTTTGAGCGGTTGGGGTTGGGAGTGGACGATGCCCTGCCGTGGGATCCGGGTACCACGGTGGCCGATGCACTTCTGGCCGTCCACCGGAGCTATCTCCAGCCCCTGGCCCCGCTCCTGGACGACGGACACATCCGTGGCCTGGCCCACATCACCGGGGGGGGGATCCCCGGAAACCTGCCGCGGATCCTCCCCCAGGGGTTGGGAGCCGCAGTAGACCGCTCCAGCTGGACGGTCCCGGCCCTCTTCCAGGGGCTGCAGGAGGCCGGTGAGGTCCACCGGGAGGAGATGTACCGCGTGTTCAACATGGGCGTGGGGATGGTGGTGGCCGTGGCAGCTTCAGAGGCCGAACGGGTTCTCGCCCTCCTGGAGGAGGCCGGAGAGACCCCCTGGATGCTGGGCCAGGTAACGTCCGGTTCAGGCGTGGTGTTCCAGGGATGAAGGTCTCGGGCCTCCTCCCACCGGGCGGTTGGTTTTGGGCCGTCCTCCCCCTCCTGGTGGCCGGGGCGTTGGGTGAGGGGGTCTCGGCGCAGGTGGTCGGAGGGGGAGAGGAAGGGCACGCACTCCTGCAGAGCTGCACCCTCGATGACGAAAGTCGGCAGGCGCCCTGTGTGGCGGCCATCCGGGAGGCTCGGGCCATCCAGGCCGCCCTGGGGATCCTCACCCTGGGGGGAAGTCCGGTCCCTGGCAGCCCCGGTACGGTGGGCCGGCGGCTGGCGAGCAGCCCCCGGGTTTCCATCTCCACCCGGACCCAGCTCCTTCGGGTTCCCCTTCCCACCCCCGAAACGGATGTCGATGGCCTCCAGGGGGACGGCAGTGCCTTCATGCTGGGAGGCGACGCCACCGTGGCTGTGGGAGTCTTCGACGGCTTCTTCCTGGCTCCCACGGTAGGGGGAATCCTCTCGGTGGATGCGCTGGCAGGTGCCCATTTTCTGGGCTTGCCCGGCGGGGCAGGCTTCAGCCGCTGGCGCATGGGCTACAGCGCCGGCGCCCGATTGGGAATAGTTCGCGAATCGTTCACTTTGCCTGGGCTGGCCATCACGGCCCGTTACGCGGAGGTGGGTCCCGCCGTGCGCGGTTCCCTGGAAGGAAGTGAGCGGGAACGGGCGCGGGTGGACCTCAGGGCCACCTCGCTCCGCGCCACAGTTGGCAAGGAGCTTCGGGCTCTGGGCTTCCTGGCTGGAGCGGGGTGGGACCGGTATCGGAGTGATCCGGTGGTGGGTCTCCCGGGAGATTCCGGGGGCGGGCTCACAGGACAGCGGGATACGAGAGATCGCACCGTCTATTTTGCGGGGGTAAGCATGACGCATCTGGTGCTTCAACTCTCCGGTGAAGTGGGGTGGTCTCCAGGGCGGGAAGATGGGCTTCCCTTCCCGACGACGGGCTTCGATCCGGCCCGGGCAGGCATCTTCGGAAGCCTGGGCTTTCGCCTCACTTTCTGACCACAATTAGAGCTCCCCGGAACCATCGGGAGGGTTCGCATTCGCCATGCACGCAAACGACCTTCGCCACCGTGACTTCCTGGAGCGGGCCAGGATCCTGGCCCGGCAAGGATGGGGGCACGTCCATCCCAACCCCATGGTGGGGTGCGTGCTGGTAAAGGATGGCAGGGTGGTGGGGGAGGGATATCACCAAAAGTATGGCGGTGCCCACGCCGAGGTGAATACCCTGGCCGCCGCCGGAGAAGCCGCCAGGGGGGCCACGGCCTATGTCAGCCTGGAGCCCTGCGCCCACGAGGGGAAGACGCCCCCCTGCACTCGGGCGCTGGCGGCGGCCGGAGTGGCGCGGGTGGTTTTCGGGGCCACCGATGGCGGCGTGCATTCCGGGGGTGGAGCGGACGCCCTCCGCCGTCACGGTGTGGATGTGCTGGGTCCCCTCCTCACCCCGGAAGAGGCACGGCGGGACAACCCCGCCTTCTTCCATGCCCGGGAATCCTCCCGGCCGTGGGTGATTCTCAAACTGGCCGTCTCACTGGACGGGGGGATCGCCACCCGACCCGGTGAGCGCACGGACCTCACCGGTCCGGAAAGCCGACGGCGGGTGCATGAGCTTCGAGCGGGTGCCCAGGCGATCCTGGTGGGGGCGGAGACGGTCCGGGTGGACGACCCGTTGCTTACAGTACGGGAGGGGGTGGAAGCCCGGATTCCCCCTCTCCGGGTGGTCCTCACGGCTTCGGGTCGACTGCCCCTGGACGCTCGGCTCCTGGCAGAGCTGCACACGGCCGACACTCTGGTGCTGGCGGGTCCTGACGTGCCTCCCGAAGTGTGGGGGCGCTGGCGGTCCAGCGGCGTGGAAGTGGAGTTTCCACCATCAGACGGCCTTGGGCGTGTAACCCTGGAGCCGGCACTTGAGGGGTTGGCAAAACGGGGAATCCAGTGTCTCCTTTGCGAGGGAGGCAGCCAACTGGCCGGTTCCCTCCTGGCGGCGAAGCTGGTGGACCGCATCCACCTGTTCGTGGCCCCCCGGTTCCTCGGTAGGGGACATGTGCCCGGGGTGTCCGGCCTTCCCCCCGGGGCCGGCGGACGATGGATCCCGGTGGAACCCCCCGTGCAGCGGGGCAACGATGTGGAACTCATCCTGGACCGGAGCAGTTGATGTTTACAGGGCTCATCGAATGCAGGGGGCGGGTGGTACGCGTGGAAGAGGGGGAGGGGAGCCGAACCCTCCACATCCAGGCGCCGACCCTGGTCCCGGAGTTGACCAGGGGCCAGTCCATCGCGGTGGACGGGGTTTGCCAGACCGTGGTGGAGTTGGTGGGTGACTGCTTTGCGGTGCAGGCGGTGGGCGCCACGTTGGGCCGCACCACGCTGGGAGAGTATGTCCCCCAGCAGGAGGTGAATCTGGAGCGTTCCCTGGCCGTGGGGGATCGACTGGATGGTCACCTGGTGCAGGGCCACGTGGATGGAGTGGGGCGGATACTGGGGATTCGGCGTGATGGAGATCAGCACCTGGTGGATGTGGAGATCCCGCCTGAGGTGTGGCGGCATACACTGCTTCACGGCTCCATCACCCTGGACGGCATCAGCCTCACCGTGAACCGGCGGTTGCCGGAGCATCAGATCCAGGTGGCTGTCATCCCCCACACCTGGGAGGTCACCACTCTCTCCCTTCGGAGTGCCGGAGACGGCGTCAATGTGGAAGGGGATCTGATCGGAAAGTACGTGGGTAATCTTCTCTCCGCTGTTCAGTTACCTTCCGGTGCATCTCGTTCCGATTCCTCCCATTCCGTGGGGCAGTAGCACATGACTTTTGATTCCGTGGAGGCGGCCCTGGAAGACATCCGTCAGGGGCGGATGATCATTGTGGCCGACGATGAAGATCGGGAGAATGAGGGCGACCTGGTCTGCGCCGCCGATCCCATCACCCCGGACCAGGTGAACTTCATGACCCGCCATGGGCGGGGGCTCATCTGTGTGGCGCTCACCGCAGAGCGCTTGGAAGAACTTCGCCTTCCCCTCATGACGGAAGACAACACAGATCCCCAGGGAACGGCGTTTACCGTCTCGGTGGATGGGCATACCCGATTTGGGGTCACCACGGGAATCAGTGCCCAGGACCGGGCTCGAACCATCCAGTTGCTGGTGGATCCGGCAACCGGGCCCGACGACCTCAGGCGTCCCGGCCACATCTTTCCCCTCAGGGCCCGGAAGGGCGGGGTTCTGCGGCGCGTGGGACAGACCGAGGCGGCCGTTGATCTGGCCCGCCTGGCGGGGTTCCAGTCGGCGGGCGTGATCTGTGAGATCCTCAGTGACGATGGAACCATGGCGCGGCGCCCCCAGTTGGAGTCGTTCGCCAGGGAGCACGGTCTGAAATTCATCACCGTGGCTCAGTTGGTGGCCTACCGTCTGCGAACCGAGCGACTGGTGGAGCGGGTGGCGCAGGTCCAGCTTCCTACTCGGCAGGGGGGATTCCGGCTCATCGCGTACCGGAATCTCCTGGACGACCGAGAGCATGTAGCGGTGCTGAAGGGGGACGTACATGGCAAGGAAGGGGTGTTGGTGCGGATGCACTCCGAATGCCTCACCGGAGACGTATTCGGTTCTCTGCGATGTGACTGCGGAGAGCAGTTGGAGGCGGCCATGGACCGCATCGAGGCCGAGGGACAGGGCGTGGTCATCTACCTCCGACAAGAGGGTCGGGGAATGGGACTGGTGAACAAGCTCCGAGCCTATGAGCTTCAAGAACAGGGACAGGATACCGTGGAGGCGAACCTGTCGTTGGGATTCAAGCCGGACTTGAGGGACTATGGCATAGGGGCCCAGATCCTGGTGGATCTGGGGTTGAGCCGGATCCGCCTTCTCACCAACAATCCCCGGAAGATCGTGGGGCTCAACGGATACGGGTTGGAGGTGGTGGGTCGGGAGCCCCTTCGGGTGGAGCCCGGGAAATTCAACCACCGGTATCTGGAAACGAAGAACGAGAAGTTGGGCCACCTCCCCTGACAGGGTTCAAGGAGACGACGACGTGAAGGAATACATAGGGGATCTGACAGGCGCAGGGCTCCGCTTCGCCCTTGTGGTGTCCCGGTTCAACAGCGCCATCACACAGCAGCTCCTGGCTGGAGCCCGCGATGCCCTGCTGCGCCATGGGGTGGCCGAGGATGACCTCCTGCTCATCTGGGTGCCTGGGGCGTGGGAGCTTCCCTTGGCCGCTGCGCGGGTGGCCGCCGGCGGTAATGTGCAGGGGGTTGTGGCGTTGGGTTGTGTCATCCGGGGCGAGACCCCCCATTTCGACTACGTGGCCGGCGAGGCCGCCGCTGGATTGGGGGCGGTGGCACGTGACACGGGGGTGCCCGTGGGGATGGGAGTGCTCACCACCGACACGGTAGAGCAGGCCCTGAACCGGGCCGGCCTCAAATCCGGGAACAGGGGGTGGGATGCAGCCGTTTCCACCCTGGAGATGGCTACCCTCTTCAAGGCCATGCCTTGAGCGGAACCCTCCCCTCGCCCCGGGAAGCCCTACATCGGCAGCGCCGGGATCGGACCATGTCCAGGGCGTGGGCCCTTCAGGTACTCTATCGCTGGGAGATGGCCGGCGCCGGGACGACATTGGACGATGCCCTCATCCACACCCTGGCAACCCGGAAGGTATCGCCCCGGCGCATGGGTCACTTGAGGGCGGTGATCCAGACGCTGGCGGCGGAGTTGCCCCGGGTGGACGAGGCCCTGTCGGCAGCCCTGGACAACTGGCGGCTGGATCGGGTTTCGGTGGTGGATCGGTCGGTGCTCCGCATCGCCGGTGCGGAACTCCTCTTCATGCGCCACGATGTGCCGGGCCCCGTGGCCATCCAGGAGGGGGTTCGGCTGGCGGAACGATACGGTGGGACGGCGTCTCCTCGCTTCGTGAACGGGGTGCTGGACGCCGTTCTCCGGCAGAACGCGGAGAGCTGAGCTGGACTCCATGCGGATCCTGGTGGTGAACTGGTTGGATCGTCTGAATCCCCAGGCGGGAGGTGCAGAGACCCACCTCCACGAGATCTTCGGCCGACTGGCCCGTCGGGGCCATGAGGTGACGGTATTGGCTTCTGGATGGGAGGGCGCTGCGGCTACCGACACGTTGGATGACATGTCGATCTACCGTGTGGGAGGACGCTGGTCCTTTGCCTGGAAGGGCCCAGGGGCAGCCCGCAGACTCATTGCCTCGTTGGATCCGCAGGTAGTGGTGGAGGATCTCAACAAGGTCCCCCTTTTTCTTCCCCGGCACACCCGGAAACCACTGGTACTTCTGGTGCACCATCTCTTCGGGGCCACGGCCTTTCGGGAGGCCGCGCCTCCGGTGGCGCTGGCTACCTGGCTTCTGGAGCGCCCCGTGGGCCGGGTCTACCGGGCGAGTCCGGTGGTGGCCGTTTCCAGGAGCACGGCCAGCGACCTGGAGTCCCGGGGTATCCCCTCCGGGCATATTCAGGTCATTCCCAATGGGGTGGATTCAGCGGCCTTCTCCATCGGTGCGGCCCGGACGCCGGATCCCACCCTCCTCTACCTGGGCCGCCTGAAGCGTTACAAGAGGGTGGATCTCATCCTGCGGGCCGTGGCCAGGCTCCGGGACCGCGGCATCGACGTCCGGCTGGTGGTGGCGGGCAAGGGGGACCACAGTGGGCCGCTCAAGGCGCTGTCGGCGAAGCTGGGTCTCCAGAACCATGTGTCATTCCCGGGCTTCGTCTCCCCCCAGGAGAAGCGCCGGCTCCTGGGCTCCGCCTGGGTGCACGTTCTCACCTCTCCCCGGGAGGGGTGGGGCATCGTGAACGTGGAGGCGGCGGCGGCGGGCACCCCCACGGTGGCCAGTGACTCCCCTGGGCTCCGGGACTCGGTTGTGGACGGCGAAACGGGACTCCTGGTGCCCCATGGAAACGTGGAGGCGCTGGCCACGGCGCTACAACAACTCCTTCAGGATGCCAGTCTCCGGGAGCGCATGGGTCGGGCCGGTCGGGAGTTTGCTCAGGGCTTCACCTGGGAAGCCGCGTCTCGGCAAATGGAGACGGTTCTCCAACGAGAGGTGGCTCCCGATACCCCGTTCGGATAGCTTCAGTCAAGGATACTTCAACAGGGTGGAGGTTGCATGCGAGTTGCCATCGTGACCCGGCAGTGCGACGTGCCGGATGTGGTGCAGAGCAGGGCCAGAGAACAAATGGAGAAGTTGAGCCGCTTCGATCCCAGGTTGTCTGCGGTGGAGTTGGTCTTCCAGATGGAACGGCACATGCACAAGGTGGAGGCCATTGCATCGGCGCATGGCGAGCAGACCGTGGTAGCCCATGCCGATGCGGTGGATTTCCGACTGGCCGTGGACGAGGTGACGGAGAAGCTCGCAAAGATCCTGCGCCGCCGTCGGAAGCAGGCCACCGACCACCAGGCCACCCCACTTTCCCAGGCGCTTCCCCAGCGGGAAGAGCCCGAGGATGAGGAGTTCTGAGGCCACTTGAGTCGGAATTTGACGCTGGTTGAGCTCATCCAGCAGCGAGGGGATGCCCTCGCCCTGGAATTGTTGACCCCGGACCTGGACACCCATCGGGTGATCCTGGACTCCGATGTGTCCAGTCCTGGACTGGCGTTGGCTGGGTTTACGGAACGGCTGGCGGATGGCCGGATGCAGGTCATGGGGGAGACGGAGGTGACCTATCTCCTCTCCTTGACGCCGGAGGTTCGGGTTCAACGGCTCTCGGGGCTGCTCCGGGAAGGACTGCCGGCCCTCTTCGTGACGAAGGATCTGGACTTGCCGCCTGAGGTCCTGGAGGTAGCTCGGCGCCGGGGGGTTCCGGTGCTGCGGACGGCACTTTCCACCGGGACCTTCTTTCGGAAGCTGAAGCCCTTCCTGGAGACGGCCTTGGCCCCGTCTACCACCCTCCACGGTTCCCTGGCGGACGTGTATGGCGTGGGCCTGCTCTTCGTGGGTAAGAGTGGGATAGGGAAGAGCGAGTGCGTGCTGGATCTGGTGGAGCGGGGCCATCGGCTGGTGGCCGACGATCTGGTCATGGCCACTCGTCGAGGAAACGATGTGGTCCTGGGACGCGGCCATGAGCGGCAGCGACACCACATGGAGATCCGGGGCGTCGGGATCATCGACATCCAGGCCCTCTTCGGCATCCGGGCCACTCGTCAGCAGAAGCGCATCGAAGTGGTGGTGCAGCTGGAGGAATGGGGCGATCCGGCGGAACATGACCGAACCGGACTGGAACCTCGCACCACGGAGATCCTGGGGGTGTCCATCCCCAAGGTGACCATTCCCTTGAACCCGGGGAAGAACATCACCGTGGTCTCCGAAGTTGTGGCCATGAACCACCTCCTCAAGTATACGGGGGTGGATTCGGCGGCACGCTTCGATCAATCGCTCCGAGATGCCATGCGCCCGGTACGGATGTATCTGGAGGAGGATTATGAGTGATGGGGAAGGGGAGCCCGCTCCGGAGCGGGTGAGGGGAGTGGTGGTCTCCCACGGGACGTTGGCGGCGGGCCTGGTAGATGCCGTGGATCGCATCACGGGGCTGGAAGCTGGAGTTCTGGTGCCGGTGAGCAACCATGGTCGCGGACCGGATGAATTGGCCCGCCTGGTGATGGAGGCCGCCGGCGACGGCCCTGCAGTCATCTTTGCAGACCTCCACTCCGGCAGCTGTGCCCTGGCCGCCCGGTTCGGGTGTTCCAGCCAGGGGAATGCCCAGGTGGTGTGCGGGGTGAATCTGCCCATGCTGTTGGATTTCGTGTTCCATCGAGACCTCCCGTTGGATGAACTCGTACCTCGCTTGGTGAAGCGGGGCCGTGAGGCGGTGCGGGCTCTTCCTCCCTCCCAGCGCCATGTCGATTCTTCTGTTCCGGGTTGATGAGCGCCTGATCCACGGGCAGGTCACCGTGGGATGGGGGGCTCGATTGCGCCCTTCGACCTACGTCATCGTGGACGATCGTTTGGCGGGGAGTCCCTGGGAACAGGAACTCTACCGCATGGGATTATCCGACGGCGCCGTGGCCCACTTCGTATCGGTGGAGCGCGCCCGGGAGCTTCTGTCCCTCTGGATGGAAGGGAAGGAAGGGTGCTTTCTTCTCACTCGCGACCTGGACTCCATGGCGCGACTGGCGCAGGGCGGGGGCCTGGTGGGCTGCACGGTGAATCTGGGGGGGCTGCACCATGCTCCCGGAAGAGAGGAGGTCCTTCCATACCTGTACCTCACCTCCCAGGATCGGGAGAGACTGGAAGAGTTGGAGGCGTCCGGCGCGGAGGTGGAGGCTCGGGATCTTCCAGCTTCCCGCCCTGTGGGGATGGAGGCTCTTCGGGAATCGTAACCCCTCCGTCACCACCCCAAGACCTGGACATCCTTCCAAGGGGATCTGGCTTTCCATGCCTTCCGGTTTGCAATTCTGCTTTCTCCTCGCCTCGGGCGTTCTCGCAGGTCTGGACTCCACCAGTCTGGGACAGTTCCTCTTTTCCCGGCCCCTGGTTTCGGGCCTTCTGGCCGGTTTGATTCTGGGAGATCCAGGCGCGGCGCTCCCCGTAGCCCTGGTCCTGGAGATGTATCAGCTTTCCAGTGTGCCTGCGGGAGGGACCCGCTTCCCTGAGGGAGGGCTGGCGGCTGTTCCCGCAGTCACCGTAGCTGTGGGAGTGGGGGGCGGCGGGGGGATGCTGCTGGGTCTGGCGTTCGGATTCCTGTGGGCCGAACTGGGAGGTCGGTCCATCGTAGCTCTGCGCAGGGAGAACGGCCGACGAATGGCTGCCCTGGATGCCCCTGGCACCACCGTCACCCTTGTAACGCGACTGCACCTGGCCTGTTTGGGGTGGGACCTGGTGCGATCGGTGGTCATGACCCTGATGGGACTCGGGTTGGCTGCGGTGATGGTGATCTGGGGCCGCCCTGGCCGCCCCCCTGGGGGGTTGGAGGATGGAGTGCTCCTGCTCCTGCTGGTGCCGCCCCTCACGGTCTGCCTGGGGATGCTTCAGCCCGACCTCCGACGGGCGGTCTTTCTGGGCCTGGGCGTGATGGCCGGCTTGGTGGCGGGGTGGGTTCTGTGAAGGCCTGGATGGGGGCGCCCCGGAACCGGGCTTTCGTACGCCTCTTCCTGGTTCAGGCTTCATGGAACTACCGCACCATGATCGGCGGTGGCTTCCTCTTTGCTCTTCTGCCTCTCCTGAGGGGAATGGGAGAAACGGGCAGGGAGGAGGGAGGTGAAGGACCGGGAGCAAACCCGGAGGGTGGGGGCCATATGGAGGCAGTGATGGCCCGGCATGGAGGGCATTTCAACTCCCATCCTTTCCTGGCCGGACTGGCCTTGGGCGCCGTGGCCCGAATGGAGCGAGACGGCGCCCCCCCGGAGCACATCGAGCGCTTCAAAGACGCTGTGCGAAGTCCTCTGGGCAGCCTGGGCGATGCCCTCTTCTGGACAGGTTGGCTTCCCCTGGTGATGTTTCTTGCAGCCGTCCTCCTCCTTCTGGGGTTTCCCCCGCTGGTCGTTGTGATGGGAGCCCTGCTTCTCTACAACATCCCCCACCTCATGGTGCGGCGGGTGACTCTGGACTGGGGTTTGGCGCTGGGTTCCCATGCTCCGGCCCGTCTCAGGGAGGTCGGGGTGGCGCACCTCATCGAGAAGGTGCGAGATGTGGGCATGGGCATCCTGGGCTTGTTGGTGGGGGTACTGGTGTCCGTGGGTCCCGGCTTGACTGTTCCGCCGCGACTGCCCTGGTTGGCGGCTGCCCTGGCTCTGGGGGTGGTTTTTTTCCGCAGCGGCCCCGCTGCCGGTAGGGTGGCCTATCGTATGGCACCCATCGTGTTGATTCTGCTTTTCGTTCTGGGGAGTCGTTTGTGACTGCACCCGAGTTACAGGAAGAAGTCGTTCAGATCGTGAACCGGGCCGGACTCCATGCCCGCCCGGCATCGGCCCTGGTGCGTCTGGCCCAGAACTTCCACTCCGAGATCCGCTTGGAGAAGGATGGGTTGGAGGTGAACGGGAAGAGCATCATGGGGGTTCTCATGTTGGCGGCAGAGCAGGGGAGCCGCCTTACCATCCGGGGCGAGGGTGAGGATGCGCCCCATGCGGTGGCGGCTCTGGCGGAGTTGGTTCGCGCAGGATTCGAAGAGGAGTGAGGTGCCCATGTCCGTGGTGAAGGAGGGATTCCCCGCCGTTGAGGGTATCGCCATGGGGCCTGTGCTCCGGGTGGAGTGGGGCATTCCCCAGGTGCCCCATGCGGTTCTGCCCGAAGAGGGTGTGGCCGAAGAGGTGGAGCGTTTCCATGAGGCCCGGGAATGGACCCGAAAGAAGCTGGAGGAGCTACGGGATGGTACCGCAGCTCGCCTGGGCCCGGTGGAGTCACGGATCTTCGAACCGCAGCTCCTCATGCTGGATGATGAGGAGGTGGTGGAGGGTACGCTTCGGTATGTCCGGGATAATCGGCTTTCTGCGGCCCGGGCGTTCCAGTGGCGGATGTTGGAGCTGCAGGCCCTCTGGACCCGGACGGCCCAGCCCATGGTGCTGGATCGTCTGAACGACATGGAAGATCTCCAGGTCCGGATGCTCCATCGGCTTCTGGACCTCCCCGATCCCTCCGAAGTGGCCCATGTGGCTGAGCAGGTGGTGGTGGTGGCCAGGAATCTCACCCCGTCCCTCACCGTTCAATTGAACCCCAACGAGGTCCTGGGGATCGCCACGGACCAGGGCACCCGCACCTCCCACTGGGCCATCCTGGCCAGGTCGCTGGCCATTCCGGCGGTGGTGGGGCTGGGGGACCTCTATCGGGAATGCACAGATGGCCAGGAGGTCATCGTAGACGGCCGCGTGGGCAGGGTGGTTCTGGATCCGGATGATCGGGACCGGGAGGTCTATCTGGAGCGTCGCATCCAGATCCGGGAGTGGGAGGAAGAGATCGCCGTCATCGCCCAACTTGATTCCGTGACCCGAGACGGACAGCCCGTGGCACTCCGGGCCAACCTCGACCTCCCGGTGGAAGCCGAGAACGCCCGGAATCATGGGGCGGAAGGGGTGGGCCTGTTCCGCACCGAGTTTCTGGTGGTAGGGCGCAATTCCATGCCCACCGAACAGGAGCAGTACGAGGCCTATCGCCACGTGGCGGAGATGAACCCCAACCGGGCCGTGTTCATCCGCACCTTCGACCTGGGGGGAGACAAGTTTCCCAAATTCCTCCACATGCCCGCCGAGGAGAATCCCTTCCTGGGTTGGCGGGCCATCCGGGTCTGTCTGGACGAACCCCAGATGTTTCGGTCTCAGCTGAGAGCGCTTCTTCGCGCCACTGTCCATGGCGACATCCGCATCATGCTTCCTCTGGTCATCGACGTAGAGGAGATTCTCCAGGTGCGAGCGCTCCTGGAGGAGGAGGAGGATGCCCTGAGACGTGATGGTGTCCCGTTCTACTCCGGGTACAAGCTGGGGATTCTGGTGGAGACACCGGCGGCGGCCCTGGACGCGGCTGAGCTGGCGCGGCACTGCGACTTCCTCTCTATCGGCACCAACGATCTCATCCAGTACACCCTGGCGGTGGACCGCACCAACGCCCGACTGGCACATCGCTACAACCCTTTCCATCCGGCAGTGGTGCGGCAGATCCACCAGGTGTCCCGGGTGGCTCGTGCGGCCGGAATCGAGCTCAGCGTGTGCGGGGAGATGGCGGCGCATCCCCTGGGAGTGTTCCTCCTTCTGGGGCTGGACATCACGGCCCTCTCCGTGGCATGGCCCTCCCTTCCGGAAGTGAAGAAGGTGCTGCGGGAGTTCAGGATCGAAGAGGCCCGCACGGCGGCTCGCAAGGCCCTGGCCGCCCCCACGTCCAGGGACGTCACCCGCTGCCTGGCCGAGGCCATCGGTTCATCTGTGGATCTGTCGGTCTTTACGGGGCGATGGAGTCTGGACGCCTTCACCGAATGACGCTCTCCCCCCCACCCATGACCGGCGCTCAATTGATGGGTATGGGCTCCAGCTGATTCACGGGGGGGCTACCTCGGAACATCCCAGGGGCGGGCGGGGTCTCCACCCGAAGTCTCCCGTGAGCCATCTACGTCCGTCGGGGGAACGGGGTGCCAGAGGACACGACGTCATGGGGAGGACAGCCGGTGCTCGTGGAAGTGAAGGTGCAGAGCTTGGGGTTGGATCGCGCGTCGAACACCCCGGTGGTGATCCTCCAGGAGAGGGAAGGCGAGCGGGTTCTGCCCATCTGGATCGGACCCGGCGAAGCCAGTGCCATCGCAATGCAGTTGGCAGATATGCACTTCTCTCGCCCCCTCACCCACGACCTCCTGGTATCTGTCCTGAGCGGATTGGGAGGAGAGCTCCAGAAGGTGCTCATCACCCGGGTTCAGGAAAACACCTACTTCGCCGAACTCATCATTCGCAGGAACGGCGAGATGATCTCGGTAGATGCTCGTCCGTCGGACTCCATCGCCGTGGCGCTCCGCTCCCGGGCTCAGATTTTTGCCCAGGACGAACTGCTGGAGGAGGCTGCCATCGAGATCTCGGAAGAGGAAGCGGCGGAGTCAACCCAGGGGCCGCCCCCCCAGGACTCCCCCACTCCGCCCTTCATGTCGCCGGATGAGCTCCAGGAGTACCTTCGAAAGCTCAACCCTGAGGACTTCGGTCGCTTCACCCCGTGAAGTTCCGCTGCCTGGCCGCCCTGCTGCTGTGGGGAGTCACGGCCTCTGCACCCCCCCTCCTGGCCCAGGAGGAGGCGCCGCCCCCCATCCTGCGGGGGGTTGTGACGGATGCCGGACAGCCCGTGACCGGAGTGGAAGTGGTGCTTCACCGGGTATCCCCGCTGGAAGCGGGCGAAGTGGACAGCGTCTCCACGAACCTCGAGGGGGAGTTCAGCTTTCGCCTGGCTGCCTGGCCCGATCCCGCTCGGACCTCCGAGGTGCACTTCGCATCGGTGAGATATCAGGAGATTCTGTACTTCGGAGGGGCTGTGGCCCGAGGCGCCCAGCTCGACAGCCTTTACGTCATAGAGGTCTTCCCCTCCAGGGAGGCAGCGGGACCCCAGGGGGGTGATACGTTGGTGGTGGAAGTGCGGAACGTCTTCCTGGAGGCCATGGACGGCGATGGTTGGCGGGTCACCGACGTGATCCGGGTGCGGAACGATGGCCAGGCCACCTTGGTGGCCCCCGAGGGAGGTGAGACATGGCGATATCCACTCCCGTCGGAGGCCGTCTCCTTCCAGGTGGGTGAGAGCGACCTGCCGGAGGATGCGGTGGACTTCCGCGACGGGGAGGTGGTGGTTTCGGCCCCCGTCCCCCCGGGAGACCGGATCTACGTGATCCGATATACGGTTCCCACTCTTCCCATTGAATTTTCCCTTCCTGGAAGTACGGAAGTGTTGGAGATTCTGGTCCGGGAGCCGGCTCCACCCCTGGCGGTGACGGGGCTGGAGGCTGCTGGCGCCATGGAGTTGGAACCAGGTACGGTGTATCGGGTTTGGGGCGGGAGCGAGCTTCAGGACCAGCAGGTCACGGTGGAGGCAGGAGAGGAACCATCGGAGTTGCCGGTGCGGGAGATGGTGGTGGTCCTGGGTCTCCTCCTGGCTCTCCTGGGTGGCATCCTTGTGCAACGTCGAATCGCCAACGACCCGACACCGGCAGCGCCGTCGGTGGCCCAGGGGCGGCGAGAGATCCTTCTTGATGTGGCTCGTCTGGATGATGCCTTCGAGGCATCCCCCTCGCCGTCTCCCCGGGAGGAGGCGGAGTACAGGCGCAGGCGGGCGGAGTTGCTGGGGCGCTTGAACCCAGCGGGTTCTGACGCTTCGGTCGGTTCGGAGTAGGATCCTGGCCGCTCCGGTGGAGACTCCCGCCATCCTCCTTCGGGTGGTGCCGTATCAGGAGAGTTCCGCCATTCTCCGGTTCCTGACCCGAGATCATGGGGCGCTTTCCGTCATGGGCCGCGGGGTGCGCAGCGGGGGGAAGGGGAAAGGCGTGCCTGGACTCTTCGCTTCCGGATCCCTGCAGCTCCAGCTCCGGCCCCAACGGGATCTTCAGAATCTGGGCTCCTTTCGTCCCCATCGGAGTGGATTGGCTCTGGCTCGGGACCTCCGTACCCTGGGCGCGGCCTCCGTCCTGGCGGAGGTGGTCCTGTTGAACCCCGGGGAGGAAGCGGACCCCCCCCTCTTCCAGCTGCTTTTGGGGGCGCTGGAGGCACTGGAGTCATCTCCGGGCTCCCAGGCTCCCTGGATCCTGCTGGGGGCGGGTTGGGTTCTCATGCACCACCTGGGGTTCTCGCCGGAAGTGGAGCGCTGTGTGCGTTGTCAACAGAGCCTCCCGGATACCGAGATTCTGCGGTTCCATGTGGAAGCAGGGGGCGTCATGTGCTCCGCCTGCCAGGGCTCCAGTCCATCTACTGGGGTAGGGCCACGGGTGGGGCCAGGGGCACGGGAGCAGTTGGCAAGCCTGGTGAGCGGGAGGCCCTTGAGCGAGGAGGAAGGGTTGCCGGCACATCTCAAACTCCTTCGCACCTTCATGGAATTTCATCTGGGTGCCAGGAAACCGCTGGCGTCGTTCGACTTTCTCCTGGGGTCCTGACGCGAGACACGCTCCTGGACGGATTCCCTTGACCCTGAAGGCCATTCACGGGTATCATGCCAGAAGTGGGTTTCGGCTCTTTTCCTGTTGGAGATGCCGGAGCCTGGGATTTCCCTGGAGCTTGGGAGGGCCAACGTTTCTCGGCTACTGAACTGATGCATCTCTCGAAGGTTCTCGTTTGGCGCGTCATCCACGTGCCTACGGTTCTCCTCGCCGCCCTTCTCATTCTTCTGGTGGCTGCCCCCGCATCCGGGCAGGCACTTCGCGGAGATGAACAGGAACGCGGAGGAGACGGCTTCCTGCTGGAGCAGAATTATCCCAACCCGTTCAACCCCACCACCCGGATCCCCTTCGTGCTGGACGAAGGGGCATTTCCCGGGGGCCGCGAGGCGGTGGTGACGGTTAGGATCTACAACGTGCTCCAGCAGTATGTGGCCACGCCCGTAGCTCTGAATCATCCCCGGGGGGCGGCGGCCTCTCTGGAGGAGTTGGCGTACTCCAGTCCTGGACGCTACGAGGCATACTGGGACGGCTCCGACCAGGCAGGAGCCAAAGTTGCCTCGGGCGTCTATTTTCTCCAACTCGTGGTGAACGGGCGCTCCCAGGTCCGGAAGATGTTCGTCACCAAGTAGGGTGCACCAACCAAGGTGCACCACGCCCGCGAGGTTGGGAGATCTGGCTACGAGAGGATGTAGATGAACCGTCCGCAGTGTTCGCAGCCCTGCAGCGACTGGTTCGGTTCCTGCTCCCGGGCCGTGGCGGTGGGAATGGCCACGAAACAGCCGTAGCAGAGGCCTCGGATCACCGGTACCACCACCCGATCCAACGATCGGGAAATCCGGTTGTACCGGGCACGGATGCTCCCGGTAAGCTCCTCCTCCAGCACTTCGATCCGTTCTCCAAGGGATTCGGCGGCTTCCGCCGGATCCATCTTGAACTGGGTGCGCTCCAATTCTTCCTCTGCCGAGTCCGCCGCCAGTTCCCGCTGCTGGGCTCGGAGGTCCTGGATCTCCAGGAGGATGGTAAGTTGGGGATGCATTTGATTCCCTATTTGCTCAGGTGGCCCGCTGCTGTAACAGCTCCAGGAACTCTTCCGGCTTCTGGATCTTGCTCAGGGCCTCGGGAACCTCAGGATCCTTGGCGAACTGGGCGATCTTTCCCAGGACGGGGAGGTACTGGTTGGAAACCTCCAGTGGGGGAGCCACGATGAGGAAGAAATGGTGCACGGGCTCCCCATCGATGGCCCGGAAGTCCACACCTTCGGACTTGCGCCCATAGGCCAGGCGGAGATCGTTCACCACCAGCGAACGACAGTGGGGAATGGCGATGCCCTTGCCGATTCCAGTGGAGCCGAGGTTTTCCCGGCGCTTCAGGGTCTTGAAGAGGATGGCCTCGGACTTGTCCTCCATTCCGAGCAGCGAGATGAGCTCGCGGAGGAGGTCGTCCTTGCTCACGGATTGCAGTTCGAGATTGACGGCCTCGACCGTGAACAGGTCGCGGAGTTTCATATGCTGAGTCTCCCGGGGAAGACGATGAGAGCGATTCAAGGATCGGTCCAAGGGACCGTCGAAGTGGTGAAAAGAGGCCCACATCCCAGAGGGTGGGGCCTCCTGGCACCAACCCTGAAGAATACGAAGAGTCCCCGTGGGCGTCAAAGGCCCGGCGCGTTGATCCCACGGGCAGACGGGAGGTGATAGATTTCAGCTATGGACAAAAACCCACTGCCCTGGTTCCAGGGGCAACGGATTCCACTTTTCCTGGCACCCCAGGCGGGGGTCAGCGAATCTCCGTTCCGACGGCTCTGCCGCCGGTATGGAGCCGATGTGGTGCTCAGCGAGTTCGTGAGTGCGGCGGGCATCGTTCGGGGGAACGAACGGTCGTTGGAGATGCTTCGATTCCATCAGGATGAACGCCCCATCGGAGTCCAGATCTTTGGCGCCGAGCCCGAGATGATGGCAGACGCCGCGGCCTTCGTAACCGATACCTTCGACCCGGACTTCCTGGATATCAATTTCGGTTGTCCGGTGAAGAAGGTGGTAAAGCGCAACGGTGGCTCCGGATGCCTGCGAGATCTGGATCTGGTGGAAGCCATCATCCGGGCTGTGGCGGACGCCACCCCGGTTCCCGTGACGGTGAAGATTCGAAGCGGGTACGACGAAGCCGGTCGGGATCCGGTGGGGATCGCCCTGCGGTGCCAGGAGGCCGGGGCCCGGGCGCTCACCCTCCATCCCCGAACCCGGGCCGATATGTACTCCGGCCGGGCTCGGTGGACGGAGATCGAAGCTGTGGTGCAGGCCCTGGAGATTCCCGTGGTGGGAAACGGCGATGTCCGCTCGGGCCGGGACGCGCGTCGGATGGTAGACGAGACGGGGTGTGCCGGGGTCATGATCGCCCGGGGCACCCATGGTGCGCCGTGGCTCTTCCATCAGGCTCGAGCCGCCCTGGACGGCCTGCCCATTCCTCCGGATCCCACGGTGGAGGAGCGCTTCCAGGTGTGCCTGGAGCATGCCCGGAACGCCATGGCCTACGACCCCCGGAAGAAGAGGGCTCTCCTGGAGTTCAGGAAGCACCTGGGCTGGTATACCAAGGGGCTCCCGGCGGGAGCTCAGCTGCGACAGCGGCTCTTCCAAGTGGAAGAACTGGAAGACGTGGAGACCCTCCTCACCGAGTACCTGAGGGCGTGGGAGGCCGACCCGGATCCGGCGGGAGGGAACCTGGCGCTGGTGGGTGTGGTAGAATAGACTGTAACTGTTCACGGGGGCGTCACGGTTTCGACGTGGCTAGTGAACGTGGAGTTGCGTGCCGAGGTCCCGGAGGCCTCGTAAAAACACCGGGAAAATCACAACTGCCAACAACGAACTGGCATTGGCTGCTTAACCTTCGCGGTTGCAGTCCGTTCTGGAATCGGCTCGCCCGAAGCGGGCTTCAGAACGTCGACAAATCGGGCTGGCTTCCCGATCTCACCATCGGTGAGGGAAGCGAGATGCAGGTGATGGTTGGCTCCGGAATGGTCGGCCGCTGAACCAACCCGGAGCGACATTGATCAGAGGCCTACGCACGTAGAAGCTTCATGGAATCTTTTCGCGGACGCGGGTTCGACTCCCGCCGCCTCCATGGAACCAGTGCCGCCGGACCGGAGCCGGATTTCCGGTCCGGCGGTTTTGTTTCCCCCTCCAAGTAAGGAAATGCCGCGCGTGCGACCCAAGGTTATCCTTCCCCTCGGCTTGATCCCCACCCTCCTCCTGCTGGACGTCGTCACCAAGCGGTGGGCCCTGGAGGCGTTGGCCGGGGGTAGGCAGTTGGAGCTCTTCGGGGGCCTGGTGCCTCTCACCCTGGCCTTCAACCGTGGGGCGGCGTTCGGACTGTCCATTGGGAACGACCCCAGATGGGTCTTCATTCCCCTGGCCCTGGTGGCCACCGTCTTCCTGGCATATCTGCTCATGCAGGCCCGAGAAAACGACTGGTTACGCATCGTTTCCACCTCCATGGTGCTGGCCGGGGCCGTTGGGAATCTCGTGGACCGGGTGCGCTGGGAGCGGGGTGTGGTGGATTTCATCGGCCCCGTGGATCTGGGTTTCATGCTCTGGCCCATCTTCAACGTGGCAGACATGGCCATCTCGTGTGGAGCGGCCCTCCTGGCCATTTCGTTCTGGCATGAGGACATGGAGCTGGGGCGGTCGGAAGAGGGTCAGGAGGTGCCGGGAGAGCAGGAACTGGCCTGACGCGTGGGAGCTGACCCGATGAGGGCCTATTGGGCCCCCATGGCTTCCTTCACCGGGTTGGATTTGGCCTCCCCTTCCGGGATATAGCGAACGTACTGCACCCGGCGTCCCAGCATCTTCACCACCCGTAGGGAACCTCCCCGAATGGGGACCTCATCTCCGGTGCGTGCCACCCGGTTGAGTTTCCCGAATACGAAGCCTCCCACGGTATCGAAGTCCTCCTCGTTCAACTCCAGATCCAACCGGTTTGCCAGGTCCCGGAGGGAGGCGCCTCCCCAGATCCGGAGCCCTCCGCCTTCCATCTGCTGGAAGTCTTCCGGTTCGTCCTCCTCGTGCTCGTCCTGGATTTCCCCGATGATCTCCTCAATGAGGTCTTCCAGGGTCACCAGCCCTGCGGTTCCCCCGAATTCATCCAGGACCAGCACCATCTTCACCCGGTTGACTCGCATCTCGGGGATGAGCTCGTCCACCGGCTTGGTGGCCGGAGCGAAGCGGGGCGAGCGGAAGACGGTCCGGATATGCGTCATGCCCTCTCTGTCGGCTTGCCAGAGATCCCGAGCCAGAAGAATGCCCACTACGCGGTCCAGGTTCCCTTCGTAGACTGGGATTCTCAAGTGTCCGGCGTCCAACATGATCCCCTTCGCCTCATCCACGGTGGCTCCCACCTCCACCGCCACCATATCGGTGCGGGGGGTCATGACCTCACCCACCGTGACTTCCTCCAGATTCATGAGATTGCTCACCACCTTCCATTCGCTCTCTTCCAGCGTGCCCTCCCGCCGGCCGATTTCAGCGAGGATCTCCAGCTCGGCCCGACTCACAGTGGGAGTATGGACCCGGTCCCGGGCAATGACCCGGCTGAAGAGGGAGAGGGGAATGAGCACCGGCTTCATGACGATGATGAGGCCTCGGAGGACATAGGCCGTGGGTTTGGCCAGTTCCTTCCACAGCGTGGCGCCAATGGTCTTGGGGAGGATCTCGGAGAAGAGAAGGATGATGAGGGTCAGAACGGCGGAGAAGAGAGCCATCCAGGCGTCGCCGAACACCTGGAGCGCCAGGGCGCCGCCCATGGCCGCCCCCACCGTGTGAGCAATGGTGTTCAGGGTGAGGATGGCCGCGATGGGCTGGTCGATCTTGAGCTGCATGGCGTGGAGGTACTCGCCGGCTCGTTCGCCCCGATCCCGCATCAGTGCCACATGCCCTCGGGTGAGGGACAGGAGAACCGCCTCCAGGATGGAACAGAGAAAGGAGACGGCGAGAGAAACCCCTACAACCCAGAGCAGAGCAGTCATGGAGGGAAAATGGTCCCTCGGCGCTCAGCACGCCACCGCTGGGAGCGAACCTCCAGGATCAGGAGGTGCTGGTTCGCTTCACCACGGCCTGGCTCCCCGCCTGACCATTCAAGCGTACTCCTACGGCGGTGATCTCCACCGAAACGGTGGAACCGTCTCGACGCAGAAGCGTCCGAGGGAGAACTCCCAGACCCTTTCCCTCCTCCACCTCCCGGAGGGCCTGGCTCCGCCACTCCCACTCATGGGCAGGGATGAGGTCCTGGATGAGGGTACCCGTCAACTCGCTGGGGTCCTCGCCCCAGTCCAGGAGGCGTCGCAGGGCATCGTTGGCCAGAACCACCCGTCCCTCGCTCTGCACCAGAACCGGATCCGAGTTCAACTCCACCAGGCGGCGGTAGCGCTCTTCGGTCTCCTGCAACAGGCTCTGAACATGCTGGACGTCCCCATGGGGACGCAGCACCAGGACCCCGCCTGCGGGGTTGCCCAGGGCGTTCCGTCCCGGCACCCAGGAAAGCTTGGCCGGGTAGGGATGCGCCCCCAACTCGGACCTGAGCTCGATTTCGGGTATTTCCCCCCGCTCGCCGGAAGTGAGAAGGTGAGCCAGGGAGTCACTCTCCGAGACGAGGGCGGGCTTCAGCACCGACGTGACAGCTCCGCCCACAGCTTGACTGGCGGGAATCCGGGTGAGGCGCTCCATGGCCGGGTTCCACTCCCGCACCACGCCATTGGCGTCTACGATGGCAATACCCTCTCCAGCCACTGCCAGAGCCAGATGCGTCAGGTCCTCACCGGCAAGGTTGGTACGGACGCTTCCCAGCGCTGCCACAACGCGGTCCAACACCTCCTGCGCCTCGGTGTCCGAGACGGAGTCCGGGCTTCCGGAACCGGTGAGGAGCCAGTTGCTGTCCACCGGAACCACCTCTACAAACCGGGAGATGAAGTGAGCCGGGACCTTCACATCCTCCCGGAGCCAGCGATGGACATTCCGGTAGCTTTCGCCGGTGGTCTCCGCCAACTCCACCAAGCTCCATCGGAGCTGGGCAATGCGAAGGGTCATTCTGTCTTTCAGGCCCTGTTCCTTACCCGTCATGTCTTCCTCGTGGGTCGTATGTAGAGTCTCTACGAGTGCGCACGTCAGCTACTATTTCAGACACTGTGAGTGGCCGAAATGTTGCTGATTCGGGAAGTTACATGGCCCGGAGATCAGGGTAGGCCCGCCTCCAGGACCGCGAGAAGGAAGACCCGCTGGGCTCCCCGGAAGCCATCTCTGTCCACGTACCATTCATCCAGCGAATGGGCCCCACCGCCGTCACCTCCTCCACCCAGGGTCACGGCTGGAACCCCCAGAGAGATGGGCACATTGGCATCTGTGGACGAGATCCCCGGAACCGGGTCGCCGCCCAGGAGAATGGTGGCGGCCATGGCCCGTTGAACGAAGGGGGTGGCCGGGGAGACCATACCTGAAGGCCGAAGCCCGATCCGGTCCATATGGGCTTCCAGCGGAGAACCGGATCGCCGGGTTCGATTTTCTTCCTCCACGGCCCCTCGCACCGCCCGATGCAGCACCGAATCCAGCGCCATGAGGTGGGCCTGGCTTTCCGAGCGAAGGTCCACTTCCATCCACACCTCATCGGGGATGGCGTTCACTGACCTGCCGCCCCCCATGCGTCCCACGGAGTAGCTGGAGGGTGGGGCGGAGGCCGTGAAGCGCCGGGCTTCGTCGTCCAGTTCCGTCACGGCCCGGGCCAGGGCATGGGCCGGGTGGGCCATGCCGAAATCGCCCCATGAGTGGCCCCCGGGGCCCCTCACCGTGACCCGGTACCGGACGGAGCCCAGGGCCCCGTTGGTGACGCCATGGAAGCCGGAGCCGTCCACAGACAGGAAGGCGTGGATGGGGGAGGCTCCGCTCCGGAAAAGGTGCTTCACCCCCCGGAGGTCACCCAACCCCTCCTCTCCCACCGTCCCCACCACCAGAAGGTGGTCCCGGGTTCGGATGTCCACTTCGTGCAGGGCCCCCAACACCGCCAGGATCACGGCCAACCCCCGACCGTCATCGGCGATTCCCGGCGCCCGGAGGGTGTCGCCACGCATGCGCACCCGGACGTCGGTTCCGGCAGGGAATACGGTATCCAGATGTCCGCTGATGACCACCGTGCGACTCCCCACCGTTCCCTGGCGCAGGCCCAGGGCATTCCCCTCACGGTCCAACCACACCGTGTCGGCCCCGGCCAGGGTAAGGCGCCGCAGGAATTCCCGGGCTCGAGCCTGTTCGTGGAAGGGTGGGGCGGGGATTTCGGTGAGTTCCCGCTGGTGTCTGAGCGTGGCGCTGTCGCTGGATGCCAGATGCTGGACGGCTCGCTGGACGTCAGGGCGCTGGAGCATGGTCTCGGCCTCGGCCAGAAACCGACTCCGGACCGAATCGCCGGGAATCGACGCGCCGCGGATGGATTCGCCGGAGGATTGCGCTTCCGCCGGGAGCGAAGGAATGAGCAGGAAGGCAACGAGGGTGGCGGGCCGGAAGAGGGCCGACAGGAGCATGGGGGTCGCTAAAGCGTAGGGAGTGGCCTGTGGTGCCCCCGGGGAGGGGCCCTGGTGAAGTGGTGCTACCCACCACCCCAGGGGGCGATCCGCCGAGGCCATCGTCTGGAAGAAGGGGAACGGAACCCCCCGAGCGGAGGTTTCATGTACGCCGGCAAAGATGCGGGATCGCGCTCCTGGCCGGAGTACCGCAGGTCGCCGGAATATCACAGATTCCGAAGGAGACGGTGGGTCGGTCATCCAAAGGGGGAGTTCGCATGGAGGAGGCACGCCCGGATCGTGTCTCCTGGGGGGACCAGGAGGTCCGCTTCCAGGAGAGTCTGAATGGCGTGGTCCTGGGATCGCTGCGACCCATCTCCCTGGCGCTGTCGCTTCTCTACGCCGTCTTTGCGGTAGGGCACGTCCAACTGCTGCCGTGGGAGACGGGTCGCGTCATGGCCCCTCTGGCCATGGCCACCTCGGTGCTTCTGTTGGTACTTGCCTGGGGCGTAACGCACCGCCTCCCCCATCCCCGCCTGGCCCACCCCCTGGGCGTCGTCATCGCCACGTTGGTGTTGGGGAACTCACTGCTTCATCTGAGCCTCACCCAGGACCCCGTCCAGACCACGAATCTCCTCCTCCTTATTCTGGGGCTGGGCGTACTCTTTCTGGACGGCGCCTGGTTTGCGGTGGTAACTGCGGGAGCCTTCACGGGTTGGGCTCTGGTGGTTTCCCGCGCCCGCCCCGATCCGCAGTGGATCCATTTCGGTTTCGCTCTCCTGGGCGCCAGCGTCCTGGCGTCTGCGGTTCTGGTGATTCGGGTCCGGGCATATCGCCGCATGGAGGAGCTTCGCTTCAACGACCGGGTTCGTCAGCTGGAACTGGAGAGTGCCCTGACCCGGACAGAGAGCGCCCTCCAGGGTGAGGAGGAGGCCCGTCTGGCGCTGGAAGGGGCGGTGGATCAACTCCGGGAGAGCGAAGAGCGGTTCAGGCGGCTGGCCGACGCCACTTCCGAGGGGGTGCTCATCCACCAGGATGGCCGGGTGGTAGATTCGAACCGAAGGGCGGCGGACCTCTTCTCCATGGAAGCCGGAAGCCTTCAAGGTCGCCGTCTCCAGGACCTCTTCCGTGAGGTGGCTCCTTCCTCCGGAGACGTGGATGAGACGGACGAGGTGGGGCTTCGCCCCGATGGGAGCAGCTTTCCGGTGGAGCGAGCTACCCTGGCGGCTTCCTACGGAAACCGGCCTGCCCAGGTCACCGCCTTCCGGGACGTCACAGATCGTCGGGAGGTGGAGAGGGTGCTCCGGCGAGCCGTGGAGGAGGCCGAGGCGAACAGTCGGGCCAAGAGCGCTTTCCTGGCCAATATGAGCCACGAGCTGCGTACCCCTCTGAACGCCATCATCGGCTTCGCCAACCTCCTGGGAAAGAATCGGCATGGCACCCTCCCGGAGCGAGAGCTGGATTTTCTGAATCGGATCTCATCCAACGGCGAGCACCTGCTCATGCTCATCAACGAGATTCTGGATCTTTCCAAGATCGAAGCCCAGCGGATGGAACTGGAACTGGAGCCGGTGGATCTGGCGGAAACGGTCTCGGGGGTGGTCCAGGCTCTGGAGGTCCAGGCTCGTCGGAAGGGGTTGACCATGGAGGCCCACGTGCCCGAGGGGCTCCCTCCCACCGTTGCAGACTCCCGCCGGCTCAAACAGGTCCTCATCAACCTGTTGGGAAATGCCCTGAAGTTCACCCATGAAGGCCGCATTGATGTACAGGTGATAGCGGGGACGAACCCCTACCGGGCGGTGCGAATCGATGTGAAGGATACGGGAATCGGGATTCCCCAGGATCAGCTTTCGCGGGTCTTTTCACCCTTCCAGCAGGTGGATTCCTCCCAGGCGCGAGCCTACGGTGGCACGGGGTTGGGGCTGGCCATCTCCCTCTCCCTTTGCGACCTCATGGGGTTCCAGCTCGTAGCCCATAGCCGGGAGGGGGAGGGCTCCACCTTCTCCATCCTTCTGGAGCCACAGGAATCCGGGTGGGAGGGGGTGTGATTCGGCGGGTCCACGCCCACCTGGAAACCTTGCCTTATCCTGCCATTTGGCTGAGTTTCTTCAGGCTGTACGCTCTCCCTCTCGTGGCCTGCACCCGGGCCGCGCGCCATGCTACTTGCTGCCAGACCAGGAGGCCCCGCCCGTGAAGGTGGATCAAGCCCTGGAGGTCCCCTTTCTCGGCCCGGTGGGGCGGTTCCTGGCTCAGGCCGCCTGGGCGGCCCGGAACGTGGCGGAGCACGCCGGCCAGATGGGGATTCTGGTGGCCTCCGTGTTCATGGGGTTGATTTGCCTCCAGGTCTCGCTCCGAGCGGTGGTTCGCCAGATCTACGTCATGGGAGTGGCCAGTATCCCCATCGTGCTGGTGACGGCCGTTCTCTCGGGCATCGTGACATCCCAGCAGGGAGGGTATCAGTTCCAGGGATCGGTACCCCTCTACATCCTGGGGAGCGTGGTGACATCTTCCATCGTGCTGGAGTTGGGGCCGGTGCTCACGGCCATCGTCCTGGTGGGAAGGGTGGGTGCCCGCATCACGGCGGAGGTGGGGACCATGAAGGTGTCGGAGCAGATCGATGCCTTCCACGCCCTGGGGCGAGACCCGGTGATGGTGCTGGCGGCCCCGCGCATCGTGGCGGGAATCATCGTGGTTCCCGTGCTGGTGGCCTTCGCCAACATCGTGGGGATCGGGGCCGGGATGGTGGCGGCGGAGCTCACCCTGGGGCTGGGGTACGAGTCGTTTCTCTACGGGGCCCGACTCTTCTGGCACTCCTGGGATCTGCTCTACTCTCTGGGGAAGGCGGTCACCTTCGGCTTCGCCATTCCCGTCATCGCCTTCCATATGGGGATGCGCACGGGGGGAGGAGCGGCAGGGGTGGGGAAGAGCACCACGGCCGCCGTCATGTTCATGACCCTTACCGTCCTCATCCTGGACGCCCTCTTTCCTCCCCTCTTCCTCCAGTAGGGTGCCCTCGTGATTCGCTACCGAAACCTCCACAAGGCCTTCGACATCCCGGTGCTCACGGGTGTGGATCTGGAAGTTGAGAGCGGGGAGATGTTTGCCCTCTTCGGCCCTTCGGGTACGGGGAAGAGTGTGCTCCTGAAGACCACCATCGGCCTCATCCAGTTGGACAAGGGAGATGTGGAGGTGGAGGGGGAGTCGGTGTACGGGAGCGATGCCCAGACCCTGGCCCGGATTCGGGGAAAGGTGGGGTATGTGTTCCAGAACGCGGCCCTTTTCGACTCCCTCACGGTGCTGGGCAATGTGGAGATGGGATTGCCTGAGTCTCGCCTGAAGGCCATGAGCCGGGAGGAGATGGTCCGGAAGGTCTGGGATGCGCTGGAGCTGGTGAACCTCGTGCCGGGAGAGGTGCTGTCCAAGCTTCCCTCGGAGTTGTCGGGCGGGATGAAGAAGCGGGTGGGAATCGCCCGGGCCATCGTGGGTCGCCCCCGCATCCTCCTCTGGGACGAGCCCACCACCGGTCTGGACCCCGTGAATACGGCTGCGGTGGAGCGACTCATACGGCGTCTTTCCCAGGAGCTGGAGGTGACCTCCCTCATCGTGACCCACGATGTGGAAGGGGGGCTGCTCATGTGTAACCGGGTGGCCATGCTGGAGGGCGGGCGGCTCCGCTTCTGCGGAAGCCCGGAGGATTTCAGACGAAGCCCGGACCCTGTGGTCCAGGCCTTTGGCGATCGGAAGGCGGCCGAAGCGGCCCTTGAACTGGTGAATTCGGTATGAGCGAGCAGCACGAACAGTCGAACAGCACGACCCGCCCCAACCAGGGCCCTTCGGCCCAGGAACTGAGTCGAGCCATCCCTCCCCTGGCGGGAGGGCGGGAAGTCGTGGTGGGGATCTTCGTTCTCATCGGGATCATCTCGGTGTTCCTGGTCCTCTTCCTCCTGACAGATCCAGCCACCTTCCGGGGACGCTACATGGTGGCCACCGAGGTCACGGAGGCCGGGGGTATACGTCGAGGCGACCCGGTGCAGATGCGGGGGGTGAATATCGGGCGGGTGCACCAGTTTGCCCTCAGCGAGGAAGGGGTGGTCATCACCCTGGAGGTGAACGGTGAATGGGAGATTCCCGTGGATTCCCACACCCGGCTGGTGAGCGCGGGGCTGTTGGGGGGGCGGACGGTGGAGGTGGTACCCGGCGACTCACCCGAGATGGCGGGGAACAACACCATCCTCCCGGGGGAAACGGTGGAGGATTTCTTTACCACGGCCGAGGTGTTGGGGGGGCAGGCCAAGGACATCATGGGACGTATGCAGGAGGCCCTCTCCGACAGCGCAGTGGCTTCGGTGGAGGGCAGCATCCGGGAACTGGAAGCTCTTCTCACCACCCTCTCGGCCGTGGCGCGCTCCCAGGAAACGGAACTGTTGGGCCTCACCCGGACACTGCGGTCCACCGCAGAAAGCCTGGGAGAGACCGCAGAGACGGCCGGCCCGAATCTGGCCAGTGCCGCAAGCAGGGCGGACTCCGCCCTCATCCAGGTTCAGAGCACGGCCGGCACGCTGGATGAAGCGGCTGCCTCGCTCCGGGTGATCCTGGCCCGGATGGAGGCGGGAGATGGCACCCTGGGGCGCCTGAGTGAGGACCCCAGCCTCTACGTCAATCTCTCCAGAGCGGCAGAGAGCGCACACCTCCTGTTGGAGGATCTACGGGAAAACCCGTCGCGCTACATCAATCTCAGGATCTTCTGAGGCTACCAGCCAGGCGCCAGATTGAAGCCCCAGTGGCCTCCCTTCACAGGCCGCTGCCAGGGATAGGCGTAGTAGGGCTCCACGATGAGGAAGCCCAGGACGTTGATGCGAGCGCCCACCCCCGTGGAGAACACCGGCACCCGATCGGCAGTGTCCCGCTTCCACTCCCACACGGCGGGGTTGCTTCCATCCCAGGTGATACCGGCGTCGGCGAAGGCCACCAACTCCACCGGTAGGTAGGAGAAGTCCAGCACCCCGAAGCGGTCGGTGCCCGTCAGGGGGATCCGGAATTCCGCATTCAGGATTCCCATACGGTGGCCAAAGAGCCGGTCGAACTCCGAGCACGAGCTGATGCCTTCCTGTTGGGTGCACTCCTGGGGCTCGAACGAATTGAAGGAGTAACCCCGAACCAGGGTCTGGTGTCCCAGGAAGAGAGGCTGGATCTGACTATCTTCCACCGAACTGCCGTAGCGACCGAAGTGCATGGCCCGGGTGGCGAAGATGACCGAGGGGTGCAGCGTGAAGTAGCGCCGGGTGTCGGCGGTGAGGGTAGTGTAGTTCAGGCTACCCACCGTCTGCTGCACCTCGAACCGGTACCGGCCGCCCCGCACTGGCGAGGTGAAGGCCGAGAATGAATGGTCACCCACCAGCGCAATGGAGGCCTGGGCCAGATTCAGCGGCGGCTGCGACAGCTCAGCGAGTTCATTGATTTCTCGGGAGATGAGCCGGCCAAACTGGTCGAAGATGAGGTCTTCCTGCTCCACATCAAAGGAGTACCGGATAAGCCCGGCCGAGAGGTCCAATCGGCGGGTGGTGGAGAAGGGGTACGACGCCAGCCCCGAGGCCGATGTGAGGAACACCCTCTGGCGGAGTTGGGTGAAGACCGTGAACCCGTCTGCCGTGCGGCCTCCGGCAGATTGCAGGAACTGGAAAGGAATCCGGCCTGCCGACACCCCCCAGTTCCACCGATTCTGGAGGTTCTGGTAGATGGCCTGGCCGCCAATATCCTTGGCTGTGCCCTGGGCCTGGACGGCCACTCCCAACACCTGGTTGCCCAGCATGTCGGAGAAGTAGGCTGCCGCAGATCCTCCCAGGTAGTTCCCGAATTGGTCGGTGCCCACGCCGATGGAGGGTTGGCCCACGTAGTCCAGGGCCAGGCGGGGGGCATAGCCGGGGGCCTCCCCACTGTCGAAGGTGTTGGGAGCGGTGAGGCCGGTCTCAGCGTCTGCCAGGTATCCCGCCACCCGGGTGCGCAGGGCCGAGGTTCCCGGAGGCAAGAGGCGCCCCACCGACCCCCGACCGTCGCCTTCCATGGCCAGCACGCTCTGCTCCCGCACTTGCTCCGGGCTAAGGGTGAAGATCTGGAAGCCGAAAGCCGTGAAGACCGAGAACGCCAGATCTCCCGACTGGCTAGCCACGCTCAACGCCGGAGACAGGGCGGTGATGCCGCTCACCGCCGTAGCCATACGCGTGATGCGGCGCACGTCTCCGCTGGCCAGGGTCAGAAGGTAGATGTCGCTGAAGCCGTCCTGGTCGGAGATGAAGTACAGCCCTCGACCATCCGGGGTGTACTGGGGGTTCATGTGCTTCACGTTGCCGAAGAGCTCCAGCGTCTCGATCCGGTTGGATTCCAGATCCAGGATGGAAAGCGTGGGCTCGCTGTAGACCAGACGGGTGAAGTCCGTTTCGGGCCCTCGATCGGAGGTGAAGGCGATGAAGCGACCGTCGGGAGAAAAGACGGGCTGGGAGTCGGCGTGCTTGTCGTCCGTGAGCTGGGTGATGGCCTCCGACTCCAATTCTACCATGAATAGATTCGCCATGCCGTCCTTCTGGCCGGAAAAGACGATGTGACGTCCATCCGGCGAAAAGTCGGAGTTGGTCACCGACCCGATTCCCGGGGTGCGGATACGCTGCAACACCTCACCGGAGCTCGTGTCCACCACCACCAACTCGTTTCCCCCGCCGGCGAATACCACGAACACGAATTCGGACCCGTCGGGAGACCACGAGCCCGACGAGTCGATGAATCGGAGTGCGTCGAAGTGGGGATCGGTGGCGGCGGTGGAGAGCTTCCGCACCGACTCTCCGGTGGCGGCGTCGGCCACGAAGAGATCTACCGAGAAGAGGTCCTTCTCGGACATGAAGGCCACCCGGGTGCCGTCGGGGCTCAGGGATGGACCCACGTTCTGTTCACCCCACCCGTTGGAGCGGGCCACCGCCAACTGTCCGGCCTCCGACGGATGGGTGCGTCCCTCGATCAACGGTTCGTATTGCTCCCGGACCGTTTCATGCCACCGGGCGGAGAGGGTGTCTCCCCCCATCCCCAGCAGGCTTTCCAGCGCCGGCTCCCAACCCACCTGGAGAGAGCGACGGTAGAGTTCCACCACCATGTCGTCGCCATAGGTTCCCCCGATGTACGTCCAGAAGGCCTGACCGAAACGGTAGGGGAAGAAGCGGGATTCCCGGGTCATCTGGGCCAGGGTGGGAAGGTCGTCTTCCACGATGGCGTCCCGGAGCCACATGGCGGAAAGAGGGTCTTCCTGACCTACGCTGAGGTACTCGGCCATTCCCTCCACCAGCCAGAGAGGTAGGCGGAAGAGGCCCTGGATGCCCCCACCCCGCCGACTCTGGGCCACACTGAACTGGAAGCCATGGACCAGTTCGTGCCCCATGACATGGTCGTTGGCCGCATAGGAACCGGTGAGGGGCAGTACGATCCGATCTTTCAGAATTTCGGCGAAGGCGCCGGTACCCTGGCTGATGGCGCCCTGGGTGGTGTTGGTCTGCTGGAAGTCGGGATGGTTGGCGTACACCACCAGAGGGCGGGGCTGGTCGAACTCATGCTGAAAGAGCCGGGCCAGGCGCTCATACCACCGCTCCGCCATCCGAGCCATATCTTCCAGAGCCTCGGAATGCTCGGGGTAGAAGTGGATCTGGAAGTGGGGGGTCTCCATGACCCGGAAGTCGAACTCGTCGTACTGCACCTTGTTTCGCCCGAAGTACTGGGCCGCCAAGCCTTCCGGCAGGAACAGCACGGGAACGGCCACCAGAAGTGCTACCCAGCGGAGAAGCCGGAGTCCGGTGGCGAGAGGGTGACTGGGCGACGGCGAATGCATGGTGGCTCCTGGTGGGGCTTCCGTTATGACGGCGGGCGAGGTGTGTGCTCCACTTGGATGAACGCGCCCCGGCGCCGCGGAGTTCCATTGGATACACGAACGACCGGGGATGGGTCCCAGTGACGGCACCTGGGAATCAACCCTGAACCGCGGGAGTGCATGGTGGCGCTGGACGCCCTTGCCTCCCTCCCCCACATTCCCCGGTTCATGGCAACTCCCCGGAGGGGACGCGTCGTGCCCGTGAGGGCGCTGGGGAACGGGAACTTCAAGAGCGGGGAAGCGTGACGATTGTCAGCGGGGAAGGGGTGGTAGAGACCCCAGCGGGGATGGTGGACGTGGAGCGGGTGCGAGCCAATGCCCGCAAGGTGGCGGAGTACGCTCACGCCCACGGGCTCCGTTGGCGGCCCCACGTGAAGACCCACAAGTCCAGGGTTGTGGCCCGGATGCAGTTGGATGCGGGCGCATCGGGTCTCACGGTGGCCACCCCCAGGGAAGCCGAGGTCATGGCTACGGTGTGTGACGATCTTCTTCTGGCCTATCCCCCTGTGGGGGAAGGCCGGCTGCGCCGGACCCTGGCCGTTGCCCGCCACATCCGCCTCACCGTGGGCCTGGACTCCCTGGAGGCCCTGGATTCCCTGTCCCGGGGAGCCTGGGATGAAGGCCTCCAGGTGGGCGTCATGGTGGAGGCGGACGTGGGGATGGCCAGGGTGGGACTTCCCAGACCCCAGGCCGTAGTGGAGCTGGCCCGGGCCGTGGCGGATGCACCTTCTCTTCGCTTTGCCGGGCTCATGTATTACGGCGGCCACATCAAGGGCCCCATGAGCGAGCAGGGGAGCCAGTTGGAGGCCTTGGGTCTCCGAGTAGGGGAATTTCTGGATGCCCTGGAGGTGGCCGGACTGCCGGCCCCCTGCGTCAGCGGCGGTTCCACACCCACCCTGTGGCGAAGCCACGAGGTGAAGGGGCTCACCGAGATTCGCGCCGGCACCTGCATCTTCCAGGATAGGGATCAGCTCTCCCTGGGGGTCTGTACCCTGGAGGACTGCGCCTATACCGTGCTGGGCACCGTGGTGAGCACGGCGGTACCCGGACAAGCGGTGCTGGATGTGGGGTCCAAGGCTCTGTCCCGGGATCCCCTGAGGGGAGAGGGAGTGGGTTTCGGGCTGGTGCAGGATCATCCGGAGGTGAAGGTGGTGCGATTGTCCGAGGAACATGGGGTTCTGGATCTCAGCGCGACGGAATGGCGTCCCACAGTGGGAGACCAGGTGGCGGTGGTGCCCAACCATGTGTGTGTGTCGGTGAACCTCCAGGATCGTCTCCTGGCCCGGCATCCCGATGGTCGGTTGGAGGCCTGGCCCCTGGAGGCCCGGGGCCGGTTGCCCTTCCACGCTTCGGCTGCGGTGGCCGTATGACCCGCCTTTCCCGCCACCGGGCCGCCTCTCTCCTCCAGGCCATGAAGGGGGCGCGGGTGGTGGTCTTGGGTGACGTCATGCTGGACCGCTACCTGTCGGGCCGGGTGGACCGGATCTCCCCCGAGGCCCCGGTGCCCGTGCTCCGTGTGGAGGAGGAGCGCATGTCTCCGGGAGGGGCGGCGAATGTGGCGGTGAATGTGGCGGCTCTGGGTGGGAAAGTGCGGCTTCTGGGCGTGGTGGGTACCGACCCGGCGGCCGGGGAACTCACGCAGCTTCTCCAATCCCTGGATGTGGAGCCTGAGGGGCTCGTGCCGGTGGATGGGCGCTGCACCACCGTGAAGACCAGGGTCCTGGCCCAGGGCCAGCAGGTGGTCCGGGTGGACCGGGAGGAGCATGGCGCGATACCTGCCCAGGCGGCCGCCGCCCTTCTGAAAGGGGTGAGTCAGGCCCTGGAAGGCGCCGACGTCCTCATTCTGGAGGATTACAACAAGGGGGTCATGACTCCCCAGGTGATCCGGGGCTGCCTGGAGGCTGCGGCCCGGGGAGGAATCGCCACCGTGGTGGATCCCAAACGGGACCACTTCTTCCTCTATGCCGGATGCACCGTATTCAAGCCCAACGCCAAGGAGTTGGAAGGGGCACTGGGGGAGGCATTGCGCCCCGACGACGCCCAGTGGATGGAGGCGTGCCGCAGCCGGTTAAACACTTCGTCCCTCCTCCTCACCCTGGGTTCCCAGGGCATGGCCCTTCAGACAAATGAGAACTTGCATGTCCGGGTTCCGGCCCTGGCCCGGGAGGTGTACGATGTATCCGGTGCCGGAGACACCGTCTCGGCTACGGTGGCCCTGGCCCTGGCGGCGGGGGCCACCCTCATGGAGGCCACCCTCCTGGCCAACCAGGCGGCATCGCTGGAGGTGGCCAAGGCCGGGGTGGCCACCGTTTCACCCCAGGAACTCCTGGATGCCCTTTGACTTTCCACTTCTGAACCTCCCTTCAACTTTCAACAGAGAGATCCATCCATGGACGTAATACGGACTTCCCATGCTCCCGAGGCCATTGGCCCTTATTCCCAGGCCATTCGCACCGGCAATTTCCTCTTTCTCTCGGGCCAGATCCCCCTGGATCCTGCCACCATGGAAGTGGTGGAGGGTGATATCCAGGTGCAGACCGAACGGGTTTTCGAGAACATCAAGGGGGTTCTGGAGGCGGCGGGATCCTCGTTGAACCAGGTGGTGAAGACCACTGTGTTCCTGGCGGATATGGGTGAATTCGCCCGAATGAACGAGGTGTACGCTCGCCACTTCGGCGAGCACAGGCCCGCCCGCTCCACAGTGCAGGCGGCGGGTCTCCCCAAGGGGGTCTCCGTTGAGATCGAGGCCATCGCGGTTCTTTCCCCCTGATCCCGGGTAGAAGGTGGTCGCAGCCGGTTGAGCGAACCGCTGTTGAAAGAACCACTGCCGGTTGAAGGGCCCACCGGGAGACGGAGCCAGCGGGAGGAGGAACCATGGTGCAGGCGAGCCAGAGAAGAGGGGAGGGAGCATTCCCCCCCAGATATGGGAAGTACACCGGTACCATCAAGCACTCAGGTACCGTTCTCATCGCGGTCCTGGTGGCTGGCTGCGCTGCCGGCGCTGGGCGCCCGGGAGCGGATTCGTTCCGGCCCGAGGCGTTCGCGGCCCCATCGGTGGAGGTGAAGAATCGAGGCTGGACGGAGTTCACCATCTATCTGGCCCAGGGTTCCAGCCGCTTTCGGGTGGGCACCGTAAGTGGGGTTTCCGAGGCCCGGGTGCTCCTCCCCCGGAATCTGGCGGACGGCGGTGCCACCCTCGTGCTCCTGGCTGCCGAGCCGGGAGGTGGGAGCGAAGTCCGCAGCCCCCCCTTTGAAATCATGCCCGATCGGCAGGTGGTCTGGGTGCTGGAGGCCGATCCCAACCGTTCACATCTGAGTATCCGATGAACAGAATCCAACATGCGGTGCGCCGACTTCCGGCCATGAGCTTCGTGGCCTTCCTCCTCCTCGCCGTAGGGGGCTGTGCCAGTGGCGGTGGGGGCATGCAGGGCGATCCCTTTGCCGGGGGTGGAGGAGGAGAGGCAGGAATCTACATTGTGCTGGAGAACCTGGCCTTCAATGAGGCCACCATCGACGCAGTGAGCAACGCCGGGCGGGCTCGACTGGGGAGGGTGCCAGGCAAGGGGACCCAACGCCTCCAGCTCCCCTGGAGCACGTCGGTGGACCTGCGACTGGAGATCAGCATTTTGGCCGGTCGGAGCTTCACCACTGAGACCATCACGGCCAATCCCGGGGACGTCTTGAGCTACACCATCCAGGAAACTGGACGCTCAGGATTCCGGCGATAGGAGCGTTTCCCACCCCAGGTAGGGTTCCGGCGGTGGGGTAGGGTCCCGCGGCTGCGGCATTCAAGCCCCGTACGGCACCCAGATGTTCTTGATGCGGGTGGCGTGGCGAAGGAAGGCCGGCCCCTGGGCCACCTGGGGGTCGTCCCAGGCCATGGGGATGCCGTAGTTCACCCAGGTGCGCTTCAGATTCCCCGCCGACTGCGCCTCCACCTCCCGGGCCAGCTCTGCCGATCCGAACGCCCACACTCCGTCTACATCGTCGTGGAGGGCCAACACCCCGGCCAACTCCCGGCTTCCCCCGGTGACGATGTTCACCACCCCTCCCGGCACATCCGACGTGTCCAGTATCTGGTAGAGGTCTGTGGCCAGGAGGGGAGCCGGCTCCGACGGTACCAGAACCGCGGTGTTACCCATGGATAGGGCGGGCGCCAGAAGGGAGATGGCCGCCAGCAGGGGACGCTCCGGAGGGGCGATGAGCCCCAGCACGCCCACGGGCTCCGGCAGGGCCAGGGTAACGTTTCGGAAGGGGGTGGGATGCACCCGGCCCTCCCACTTGTCGGCCCAGCCACCGTAGACGAAAAGGCGCTCCACGGCCGCTTCCACCTCCGCCCGGGCATCCTTCCGGGAGGCGCCCACCACCTCACGCAGCCGAGCCTGGAACTCCCCACTCCGGGCCTCCAGGTTTTCCGCCAGGTAGTAGAGAATCTGGGCCCGGGTATGAGCCGCTGTGGCTCCCCACCCCCCCTGGGCCTTCCGGGCGGCCTCCACGCCGTTGCGGATGTCCTTCCGGTTGCCCCGGGGAACCTCGGAGATGGGGTGCCCCTTGGGATCCGTCACCACCAGGCTGTAGCCCCCATCCGGGCGGACCTGCTTCCCTCCAATGTAGAGCTTGGCCGTGCGGTCGAGGGCCGCGCTCCCGCTCCCCGAATCCTCCCCGGGAATGGGGAAAGGCGCCAACCCCGTGGGTGCTGTCCCTTCCGCATCCCGGCCTTCGTCTGCCGACACGTTGCCCTGCTTCTTTCGCCGTTCCCGAAGCCAGGCCACCGGGGCCGGCGCCTTGACCGGCCGGAGGTACTCCCAGAGTCCCTCTTCGCCTCCCTCCCGGCCGAAACCGCTCTCCCGCACTCCCCCGAACCCAGAGGCGGCGTCGAAGAGGTTCGTGCAGTTCACCCACACGGTCCCGGCGTGGATCCGGGGAGCGATGTCCAGGGCCAGGTTGATGTTTTCCGACCAGATGGAGGCCGCCAGTCCGTAGCGGGTGTTGTTGGCCAACTCCACCGCCTCGTCGGGAGTGCGGAAGGTGAGGACCGTCACCACCGGTCCGAAGATCTCCACCTGGGCCAGGAGGGAAGCCGGCGACACCCCGGTGCAGAGGGTGGGAGGGTAGAAGCAGCCCTTTGCGGGAACGGCCCACGACGGCTGCCAGATCTGGGCACCTTCCGCCTCCCCCTGTTCCACCAGGCTCCGGATGCGCTCCAACTGCACCGGGGCCACGATGGCCCCCATATCCACCCCCTTGTCCAGTGGATCTCCCATGCGGAGGTTCTCCATGCGACGCCGGAGACGGGCGATGAGGGTCTCTTCCATCCCCTCCTGCACCAGGATCCGGGAGCCGGCGCAGCACACCTGGCCCTGGTTGAACCAGATGGCGTCTACCACCCCCTCTACCGCACTGTCCAGATCGGCATCGTCGAAGATGAGGAAGGGCGACTTGCCCCCCAGTTCCAAGGTGAGGCGCTTCCCGCTCCCGGCGGTCTGTCGGCGGAGAATGCGGCCCACTTCGGTGGAGCCCGTGAAGGCCACCTTGTCCACGTCCGGATGGCCGGCCAGGGCCGCTCCGGTCTCGCCTCCGCCGGTGAGGATGTTCACCACCCCCGCCGGCACTCCCACCCGGGCGCAGAGCTCTCCGAAGAGAAGGGCGGTGAGGGGGGTGAACTCGGCGGGTTTCAGCACCACCGTGTTCCCTGTGGCCAGGGCGGGGGCCACCTTCCACGCGCACATGAGGAGGGGGAAGTTCCAGGGAATGATCTGCCCCACCACCCCCACGGGCCCGTACCCCGGCGCATGGCTCTCCAGAAGGCGGGCCCACCCGGCGTGGTGGTAGAAGTGCCGGGCCACCAGGGGGATGTCCAGATCCCGGGTTTCCCTGAGCGGCTTCCCGTTGTCCAGGCTTTCCAGGACGGCGAAGAGGCGGCTGTGCTTCTGGATCTGCCGGGCCAGGGCGTAGAGGATCCGGGCCCGTCCGGTGCCTCCCAGCTTCCCCCACGCCGGCAGGGCCTTCCGGGCGGCGGCCACGGCCGTATCCACCACCTCGGGGGAGGCCACGCTCATGCGGGCCAGCTCTGCGTTCCGGGAGGGGTTCTGTACCGACATGCTCCCGGCGTCGTCGTACTCCGTCCACTCTCCTCCCACGAAGTGCCCGAAGCGCCGGCTGTGGTCCTCAAGCCAACGGATGGCCAACTCCTCCCCCTCGGGGGCGGGTCCGTACTCCAGGGTCTCCAACAGCTCCTTCACGTGAGGCACAGAATGGCTCCCAGGAGACACGCTCCTAGCCCATGGGGTGGCGATGGGCGGCGGAGTAGCGCCCGGTGACGTGGTGTTCCAACTGCCGTTCGATGTCCGTGAGGAGGCTGGAGGCGCCGAAGCGGAAGAGGTGGGGTCGGGTCCACTCCTCTCCCAGCTCCTCCTTCATGAGAATGAGCCAGAGGAGGGCGTCCTTGGCCGTTCGGATCCCTCCGGCCGGCTTGAACCCCACCGAGACCCCTGTGCGCACCCGATACTCCCGGATGGCCCGGGCCATGACCAGACCCACCGGGAGAACGGCATTCACCCCTTCCTTCCCCGTGGAGGTCTTGATGAAGTCCGAGCCGGCCATCATGGCCACCAGGCTGGCCCGGCCCACGTTTCGGAGCGTACCCAGTTCACCCGTGCCCAGGATGGTCTTCAGGTGGGCGTCGCCACACGCCTCCCGGAAGGCCCTCACTTCATCGTAGAGGGCGCTCCAGCGGCCGGTGAGAACGTGGGAGCGGGTAATGACCACATCGATCTCCCGGGCTCCGGCTTCCACCGATTCGCGGATCTCCCTGAGGCGGGTGGCCAGGGGGGAAAGGCCATGGGGGAAGCCCGTGGAGACGGCAGCCACGGGAATGCCGCTCCCTTCCAATGCCTCCACCGCCGTGGGGACGAAGTGGTGGTACACGCAGACGGCGGCCACCCGGGGATGCACGGCGCCCAGCCCCAACCCCTCCCGCATGTCCCGGGTGAGGGGGTCCCGGGCCTTGGCGCACAGGCGGCGCACCGTGCCGGCGGTGTCATCGCCCGACAGGGTGGTGAGGTCCATGCAGGTGAGGGCGCGGATGAGCCACGCCGCCTGCCACTGCTTCTTCACGCTCCGACGGGTGCCCAGGGTGGCGGCCCGCCGTTCAATGGCGCTCCTATTCGCCTGGACATTCCGCACCCACTCCAGATCCAGGGGGAGCCCCGGATTCCGCTCCGGATCGCCCTGAACCTGGCTGCCCCGTTGGGCCGGGATGCGGACCCTGGCGGAGGTGCGGTCGCTCAGAGGCATTCCTCGCTCACCACTTCACCCTCGATGATGACCCCGCATACCTGGGTGAGGTGCTCCAGGGGGTCGCCGCTGTAGAGCACCAGATCGCCATCCTTCCCCACCTCCAGGGAGCCCACCCGATGGTCCAGGCCCAACAGCTGGGCCGGGCGGATGGTCATGGAGGCCAGGGCCTCCTGATGGGGGAGGCCGTACGCCGCCGCCATGGCCCCTTCGAAGAGGAGCACCCGGCTCTTGGGCACATACCCCTCGAAGCCCGTCTGCATGGAGACGGGGATTCCCGCTTCCACCAGGATCCGGGCCGTTTCCAGGGTGGCGTTCTCCATGGTTCCGCCGTGGCGGGCCATGGTGGGGTGGATGATGACGGGCACACCCGCTGCCCGGATCTCGTCGATGAGGAGGTACGATTCGGCGGCCCCGTCCAGCACCAGGGAGAAGCCGAACTCCTCGCTCAGACGGAGCGCCGCCAGGATCTCGCTCACCCGATTCGCCGTGATGAGGGCGTGGACCTCGCCGTCCAGCATCCGTCCCAGGATTTCCAGCTTCAGATCCCGGGCCGGGGGCGGGCCGTCTTCCGCCCGCTCCTGCCGGGCCTGGTACTCCTGGGCCTTGATGAATTCCGCCCGGAGCATGGCCACGCCCCGGGAACGGGAGCCTGGGCGCCCCTGGAAGTTCTGCGACACCTCGGGCCCCAGCGTCATGGCCACCATGGTGACGGAGTCCACCAGGGCCTGGCCCACGTTGTCTCCCCGGGTCTTCACCACCATGGTCTGCCCACTCATGAGGGCACCGGGGCCGTGGCCCGTGTGGAGGGTGGTGACCCCCAGGCGCTGCACCCAGCTTACCAGCTCCTCCCGGGCGTTGTAGGCGTCGAAGGCCCGGAGTTCCGGTTGGATGGCGTTGGAGCGCTCCAGCTGGTCCTGGTCGTGGGGCTGGTTCAGGTAGCCCGCCAGTCCCACCACCGAGTGGGCGTCCACCAGGCCAGGAGTGACCACGGCCGCTTCCATCACCCGCATTCCCTGGGGAATCTGCACGGATGAGGCCGGGCCCACCGCCTGGATGCGGCCATCGGCTCCCACCACCACCACGCCGTTCTCGATGGCGGGGCCCGCCATGGTGTGGAGCGTGCCGGCCCGCACCGCCACCTGGGCGTCGGCCGACGGGGCCCAGATCAAGAGGGTTGCCAGGGCCACCGAAAGCGCGGGGGTACCGCAGACCGCGCTTTTCGAAGCTACTGAAGGAACGCGGCTCATTGGTGATCCTCCCATCCGGCATGATGATGAACGTGGCCTGAGCCTCCCACACCGTACCCCCCTACCGCAAAGGCTCGGTCCCGGGGGTCTGACAGGTCGAACACCTTCTCTCCTTCGATCCAGGTCTCCTCCACGCGGGTGTACACACTCAGGGGATCGCCGGAGAGAACCACCAGATCGGCGTCTTTCCCCACTTCCAGGGAGCCCACCCGATGTTGCAGGTCCATCATGATGGCGCCGGCCATGGTCATGCCGTAGAGAGCGGCGTCACGGGACATCCCGGCCCGCACCGCCAGGGCTGCGGAGCGAAGGAAGAAGCGGGAGTCGGTGATCCCGTCGTCCGTGTGGAAGCCCACCACGGCTCCGGCCCGCTCCAGGGCCACGCCGCTTTCGAAGGAAAGGTTCATGGCTTCCAGCTTTCCGCCGGGGGAGTCGATCATGATGATGGATGCCCCCACAACGGCCGGGGAGGCGGCGATCTCGTCTGCCACCATCCAGGCGTCGCTCACGTGCTGCAGCACCACCCGGAAGCCGAACTCCTCGGCCAGCCGAATGGCTGTGAGCACGTCGTCGTGACGGTGGGTGTGGAAGTGCACCACTCGTCGTCCTTCCAGAACCTCCACCAGCGCCTCCAGCTCCAGGTCGCGGGAAGGAGGGTCGCCGTCCTCCTCCTCCTCCGCCTGAAGGCGGTTGCGGTATTCCTGGGCCTGGACGAAGCGGGCCCGCACCAGGGCCGCTGCCCGGGCCCGGGTTCCCGGGAAGCCTGCCGCGTCGCGCCGGGGGTTCGTGCCGTTGGCCATCTTCATCCCGCCGCACATGCCCGTCAGGACATCGTCACAGAGGAGGAGATCGTAGATGGTGCGGCCGTCCCGGAGCTTGATGTAGGCGGTCTGCCCGCTCATGAGGTGGCCGGAGCCGGGCATGACGTTCACCGTGGTGAGCCCCCCGGCCCGCGCCTTGGGGATCCCGTCGTCCCGGGCATCCAGGGCGTCCAGGATCCGGACACTGGGGTGGATGGGCCCCGTTCCGTCACCGCCGTCACCCCCCCCGATGTGGGAATGGGTGTCCACGATGCCGGGCATGATGACCTTGCCGTCCATCTCCACCACCGTGGCGTTGGACGGGATCGTCACTCCGTCCACCGGGCCCACGGCTCGAATGACGCCGCCCTGGACCACCACCGTTCCCCGGGGAATCTCAGGGCCGGCGATGGGAATGAGATGGGCTCCCCGGAAGGCGATAGCGCCGTCCTGCGCCTGTACCGGGCCTGGAAGGGCCAGCGTCGGCAGCATGAGGAGACAGGCACAGGCGGCGAACGCCTGCGAAGGGGCACGGAGCATGGAGCAGACTCCTTCCTTGGAACGCCTGGAGAGATAGCGAACCGCATGGTGTCCCAGGCGGCGGCGTGGTGAGATGGTGGAAGGTGGATGCCGCCAGGGAAGTGTGTCAAGCGAGGAGGGTGTCCGGGCCAAGGGGCGAGCCTCGCTCAGGGCGCCACGGGTACCAGATCCCAGGCGGCGCCCCGATTGCTCCCACCTTCCTTTCGGGGATAGCTTCCCCAGTCTGCACTTCTCCAACAGCCTTGTATGCCGCAATCCCTCATACCCATCGTGGCCAACCCCGCCTCGGGAGGCGGGAAGGGCCGAAAGATCGTGGGGGCCCTGGAAGAAGCCCTCAGGGCCCGGGGCTATCCCTTCCGCACCTATCTCACCCGGGGTCCAGGCCAGGCGGGTGGGCTTGCCCTGGAGGCCGTGGCTTCCGGGGCCGAGGCTCTCCTGGTGGTGGGGGGAGATGGCACCGTCCACGAAGTGGCCAACGGCCTGGTGGGCAGCCAGGCATCGGACGGCCCCCCGGGCGCGCAGAGGCTTCCCCCCATGGCCCTGGTCCCGGTGGGTACAGGGAACGACTTCCACCGCATGGTGGGAAGTGCCAAGGGGGCGGCAGCAGCGGTAGATCTGCTGGCCCGGGGCCGAGCCGTCCCCTTCGAGGTCGGAAGAGCCCACTGGCCTGGCGGCTCCCGATACTTCGTGAATCTGGCCGGGGTGGGGGTGGATGTGGAGGTGCTGAAGCGAAGGGCCGCCTTTTCCCATCTTCCGGGGCTGAGCCAGTATCTGGCGGCCCTCCTCTCGGCCGTGACGAGGTTCCGCCCCGCCGCGTTCCGCATGGAGGTGGGCCACGACGGCGAGGTGATGGAGCACGCCACCCTTCTCACGGCTGTCACGGTGGGGCCGTCGGTGGGAGGGGGCTTCCTCCTTTCGCCCGACGCCCGCCCCGACGACGGGTTGCTGGACTTCTTTTCGGCGGAAGACCTGAGCCTTCCCCGCCTGGCCCGTTACATTCCCAAGGTCATCCGGGGCACCCACGCCTCGGTGGAGGGGATCCACATGCGGCAGGTGACCAGGGTGCGCATCTCCTCGGCGGACGACACGCCATTCTACTTCGAACTGGATGGAGAGCTCATGCCCCACGCGGTTCCCTGGCTGGAAATCCAGGTGCAGCCCGCGGCCCTGCCTGTGCTGGTCCCTGAGGGCCGCCCGTGAGATCCGCATGCGCCCTCATGGTATGGTTGCTGTGGGCGGCTCCCGCCATGGCTCAGCAGGTGGACCGGGAACCGCCCGCCGTCCAGCCTGACTCCGCCCAGCCTGACTCCGCCAGCGGGCCGCCGGTGAGCCCACGGGGAGCATTCCTGCGCTCCATGGCCGTGCCGGGGTGGGGACATGCCCTGGTGGGATCCTACGCCCGAGCTGGCTTCTACGTGACCGTCCAGGGCGGCACGGCGTGGATGCTGGTGAAGACGGAGTCCCGCCGGCGCACGGCCCTGGACCTCCTGGAACTTCGCAGCCGGGAGGCGGACAGCCGTCTACGGGCCCAGGGCCTCACCCCCGACTCTGCGGCCCTGCGGGTGGCCTCCGACCCGGAGGTGGTGGCCGCCCAGGAGTTGGTGGATGCCCGGGGGCAGCAGAGGGAAGACTGGCTGGCCCTGGGCATCGCCCTGATCTTCCTGGCAGGGGTGGACGCCTACGTCTCCGCCCACTTGGCGGATTTTCCCGAGCCCCTGCATCTCACGGTGGCGCCGGCAGGGGAGGGAAGGGTAGAGCTGGGGCTCTCCATTCCCTGGCGAGGACCTCTCGAGTCTTCGCTGGACTTTCTCCGCTAGCGGGTTCTTCCGTTAACCGGTTCTGCCGTTACCCCTTCTGACGACGGATCCATGGCCACCGCTTCCCCGTCCTTCCACCGATAGAGCCGGGGCGGCCGGCCTTCCTCCAGGCGGAGGAAGGTGAAGTGGTGGAGCCAGTCGCCGGTATTCACGTAGAAGCGCCCCGGAGCCACCTCTCGGAAGTTGGGCATGTGGGTATGCCCCAGGAGCACCAGCTCCAACTCTGGATTCGCCTCCAGTTCGTTCACCGCCCAAGCTTCCAGCGCCCGGGAACGCCCCAGGTCTTCCTCGGTGGGGCCGCCGTGGCGGGTCTCGGTGAGGGAGACCCGCTGGGCGATGGCCGCCCCCACATCCGGGTGGAGCCAGCGGAAGGCCCAGCGCGTGAAGCGCCCCCGGAGGATGAGTCGGAGCAGTCGGTACCCCAGATCGCCCCTTCCCAAACCGTCTCCGTGGGCGATGAGGGCGTGCCACCCCGCCAGCCGGCGGCGCACCGGATCCTGGAGGAATTCCACTCCGATCTCCCGGGTGAGGAAGTCGCCCCCCCACCAGTCGTGATTTCCCCCCATGACCAGAATGGGAAGCCCCTGGTCGGCCAGCCCCTGGAGAATCCCCAGCACCCGGGTGTGTCCCCGGGGAACGGTGGTACGGTACTCGTACCAGAAGTCGAAGAGATCGCCGTTGATCACCAGAGCGCCTGCCTGCGGAGCGGCCCACCGGAGCCACGAGACGAAGGCGGCCTCCCGGTTCGGGGTACTGGCCCCCAGGTGGATGTCGCTGGCCACGAAGACGGGCCCTGGGAGGGGACCGGGGACGGCCCCTGCGGGTTCGGGTTGAATCATGGGGAACCAAGCTAGAAGGCTGTTGGGGAAGTACAGGGACCACCGGGACGGGGTCTTGCGGTATCGGGCGAGGCGGCGCGCT
>JBBDRI010000005.1:0-83272 GCA_040905545.1 Gemmatimonadota bacterium
CTAGGAGCGTGTCCGGGTAACGCGGCTCGCCCCATTACCCGGACACGCTCCTAGCCTGAAGGGCATCCCGGGAGTGGCAGAGCAGGTGGTGGACCTCAGCCTTCTGCCCGCAACGGCACTCGGACCCTGGAGTCTCCGGAGATTGAGGATGTGATTTCCGGATAGATCCATGCCCGGCCGGCTGGCTTGCCTCCCCCTCCCTGCCTGGATACACTTGCCGCCACAGCCATCATGGGTGCCCCGAGGCAGAAGTGAGGGATTGATGCGTGAAGCCGAGTTGTACACAGTATGGAGACAGAGGCTCTGCACCTTCGAACCGGACATCTCCCCATGACCACTCTGGGCATGCCCACTTCCATGTTCCTGGTCTTCCTGGCCACCGTCATGGCTGGAAGCCTGGGAGCCATCCACTTCGTGGTGTTCCATCTCATCCTCCGTCGACCCTTTGGTGACGAAGGCGATCTGGCTTCCCGTGAGGATGTCTCGGATGAGTGAGGTGAATCCGTTCTACCTCACGGCCTTCATCACCTACCTGGTGGTGGTCCTGGCCATCGGAATGTGGGCCTACACCCGCACGCGGAACGTCATGGACTTCTGGGTCTTCGGGCAGAACATGGGGCCTGTGCTGGCCACCTGGTCGCTGGTGGCCAACTTCGTGAGTGCGGTGAGCGTCATTGGCTTCATCGGGGCCGTGTACGTGGGGGGATACTCCCTCATGAGCCACACCATCCTGGGGCTCATGCTGGGGTTGGGGGGGCTCTACATGGTGGTGGGATACGTCCGCAGGCTGAACGTCCTCACCTTCCCCGACCTCATCGCCCGGGTCACGGGATTCCAGATCGCCCGCCCCCTGGCCGGATCGGTACTCCTGCTTTCCGGCTGGCTCTACCTCATCATGCAGTTGGTAGGAGCCGGCCTCCTGGTGACGGCCATCACCGGGGTCCCGTATCAGTACATGGTGTGGGTCATCGGGAGCGTGTTCATCCTCTATACCGTCATGGGCGGGCTGGTGAGTGTGGCGTGGACGGATCTCCTTCAGGGGATCCTCATGGTCTCTGCCGTCTTCCTGGCTCTGGCCTACATGGTGGTGGATCAGGGGGGGATCACCGCCATCAACCAGGCTTTCGGAGCGATGGATCCCGCCCTGGTCCACCCCACCGGGGAGGGAGAACACACCCTCCTCTATATCTCCGCCATGTTCCTGGCCTTCTTCGGGACGATCCTCACCGAGCAGGACATGCTCATTCGCATCGCCGCCACCCGGGATGTGAGGACGGCCAAGATCCATATTGCGGCTGCCGGGGTGATCCTCTCGGTGTTCTACTCCCTCCTGGTCATCCTGGGGGGAGCCACGGCGGTGGCCCTCATCGGTGCAGGACTGGGTGTGGACAATCCCGACGCCGCCTTCCCCACCCTCATCACCTCGTATGTGCCCACAGGGGTGGGGGTGCTCATCATCCTGGCGGTGATGAGCGCTATCCTCTCCACCACCGACACCCGCCTCCACGCCACGGGCATGACGGTGGCCCGGGACATCTTCAGCTACTTCAGGCCCCAGGCCGACGACCGGACCCTGATGCGCGTGTCACGGGGCGCCACCATCGTCCTGGGCCTCACCGCCACGGCGGCAGCCATCGATCCGCCAGGCACCATCATCGTGCTCTACGGCTTTCGGGCCATTATCCTCACCAGCGCCTTCCTCATTCCCGTTTATGTGGCGGTGTTCTGGACGGGAGTGAGTGGACGAGCGGTCATCACGGCCATCGCCGGCGGAGCTCTGGCCGGCCTGGGCACCCAGTTGGCCGGGGGAACCCTGGGATCCATCCCCGCCACCTTCGTGGGTGTAGGGACGGCTACCACAGCCCTGCTGCTGGGACATCTCTTCTTTCGCAACGTGGTGGGCCCCCGGGTCCGGCCCGAATGAGCAGCCAGGCCGGCCCATCCCAGCTCCGTGACCGGATCCAGAGGGAGGTGGAGGCCCTGGCAGACGAGGTGGTGGACTTCACCTCCCAGTTGGTCCGGATCCCCACGGTGAACCCTCCAGGTGAGTTCTATCCCGAATGCGCCCACGCCATTGGAGATCGCCTGGAACGCTTCGGCTTTGAGGTGGAGTACCCCGAAGCCCGCCACCGACCCGAGCATACCCGGGAACACCCCAGGATGAATGTCATGGGGGTGCTACCAGGCAGTCGGCCCAACCCCAGAGTCCACCTGAACGGACACTTCGATGTGGTGCCCGTGGGGGAGGGTTGGACGGAGAACCCCTTCGGCGGCGTGGTCAAGGACGGCCGGATCTACGGCCGGGGCGTGGCCGACATGAAGGCCGGGTTGGCCGCAGCCATCTATGCCGTGGAGGCCATCCGCCGGGCCGGGGTTCGGCTTGTGGGCACGGTTGAGGTCTCAGGCACGGTGGATGAGGAGAGCGGCGGGTACGCGGGGATGGGACACCTGACTTCCACGGGCAGGGTGGGCAAGGGCCGCACCGACGCCGTCATCATCCCGGAACCCCTGAACGTGGATCGCATCTGCATCGGGCACCGGGGGGTCTACTGGTTCCAGGTCACCACCCACGGTCACATCGCTCACGGAAGCATGCCCTTCCTGGGGGAGAGCGCCATCGATCACATGGGTGCGGTGCTGGAAGCCATTCGGCGGGAATGGGTGCCGCAGTTCGCCACCCGTAAAACGGAGGTGCCGGTGGTACCCGAGGCCGCCCGCCACCCCACCCTCAACATCAACGGCATCCACGGAGGTCAGCCCTCGGGCCCGGTCCAGAGCCCATGCGTAGCAGACCACTGCGTGGCCACATTCGACCGCCGGTTCCTCCTGGAGGAAGGATTCGAAGCCGTGCGACAGGAGGTGTTGGAACTGTTGGATGGGGTGAAATCCTCCCTTCCCGCCTTTCGCTACGATCTGGATGACCTGCTGGTGGTCCACCCCACACGAACGCCGGACGACGCGTCAGTGATCCAGGCGCTGTCTCAGAACATCGCTCAGGTACTGGGACGGGAAGCTACCCTGGTGGCCAGCCCCGGCACCTACGATCACAAACATGTGGCCCGCATCGGCGGCGTGGAGAACTGTGTGGCGTACGGCCCGGGGATTCTGGAGCTGGCGCACCAGCCCGACGAATGGTGCTCGGTGGACGATCTGGTCACCGCCACCCGCGTGCTGGCCCTCTCCATTTTGGATCTGGTGGGGGTGGAGGGGTAATGCTGGGCCTCACCTTCCGGGACCACATCGCGCGTGGCGGAAGGTGCCGTCCACGCCGAGAGCTTCAGAGCGCGGTGCGCACCGCCTGAGCCACATCCCCCGTTCCGGCCTGCCCACCCAGATCCGGGGTAAGTACCGAGCCATCCGCCACCGTCCGCCGGATGGCGTTCACCAACGCCGCGGCAGCGTCACCGATTCCCAGATGGTCCAGCATGAGGGCCCCTGCCCATATGGTACCGATGGGGTTGGCCACTCCCTTCCCCGCAATGTCCGGCGCCGAGCCATGGATGGGCTCAAACATGGAAGGGTACTCTCTGGCGGGGTTCAGGTTGGCCCCTGGAGCCAGCCCCAGACTTCCGGTAAGCGCCGCTCCCAGATCCGAGAGGATATCGCCGAAGAGATTCGACGCCACGATGACATCCAGGCTCTCAGGATGGGTCACCATACGGGCAGAGAGGGCATCCACGTGGTACGGACGCCAGGTTACGGAGGGGAAGTCCCGAGCCACCTCCGCCACCACTTCGTCCCACAGGACCATGGCATATTGCCACGCGTTGGATTTCGTGGCGCTGGCCAGGAGACGCCGGGGCCGGCTTTCCGCCAGTTGGAAGGCGTAGCGGGCCACCCGCTCGATGCCTTTGCGGGTGAACACGCCGATCTGCTCCGCACGCTCCTCCGGCGTGCCCTCCCCGTATCTGCCCCCGACCCCGGAATACTCGCCCTCCGAATTCTCCCTGACGCAGACCATGCGAAACGACTCCGGAGGGAACGGATGCCCTCTCTTTCCCGCCAGAACGGGGGGCAGCCCTGGGAGGAGTTCCATGGGCCGCAGATTGACGTACTGCTGGAAGGCCTGGCGGATGGGGAGAATGAGCTCCCACACGGAAATGTGATCCGGCACATCAGGCCGGCCGATGGCCCCCAGGAAGATGGCGTCCACCTCCCGCAGGCGATCCAGCGCGTCAGTGGGCATCATCCGGCCCGTGTCGCGGTAGTAGTCACAACCCCAGGGGAAGTGGAGCCAGTCCAGCCTCACCCCCTCCAGGGCAGCGGCGTGCTCCAGAACCGGGAGAGTGACCTCCACCACCTCCGGCCCAATCCCGTCGCCGGCGATGACACCCACACGGAAGGTGGCACTCACCTGCCCTCCTCCGGAGGAGCCGTCCCGTCGGAAGTCGTCTGGGAGGCTGTCGGTGAGGCCGCAGGTGCGGCCATGGTCCCACTGGCCATGACGCCCCCCGAGGCACCCATACCCGGGGGGGAAAAGCGACCATCGATGGCCGTCCAACCTCCGTCCACAAAGAGGACTGCCCCCGTCATGTAGCTGGATGCGTCAGAAAGGAGGAACACCGTGGGGCCCGCCAGTTCGTCCGGTCGACCCCAGCGGCCCAGGGCATTCTTGGTGGCATACGCCTGGTACCAATCCTCATGGGCCTTGATGGGTGCCGTGAGAGGGGTCTCCACCACGCCCGGGCAGAGAGTGTTCACCCGGATTCCCATGCCCCCCATCTCTGCGGCCGCCGTCCTGGCCAGCTGCACCACCCCCGCCTTCGTTGCCGCGTAGACGCTCTGACCGGGCTCCACCACCTGGGCGCGGATGGAACCATAGAGGACAATGCTGCCGCCTCCCGCAGCTTTCAATATCCTGGCTCCACTGCGGAGCACGTTGAAAGTCCCCAGCAGGTTCACATCCACCACCTTGTGAAACTCTTCCGGCGTGTAGTCCAGGATGGGCTTCCGGACGTTGAACCCAGGCGTACAGACAACCCCGTGGAGTCCTCCCAACTCCCGGTGGGCCGCATCCAGGGCCGCATCCACCTGTCCATGGTTGCGGATGTCTACCGACCCGGCCCAGGCCTCGCCCCCTTCATCCTGAATGGCCTCGGCCACCCGCTTTGCCTCCTCCGCCTGGATATCCAAACAGGCCACGGCAGCTCCCTGTCGGGCACAGGCCAGGGCAGAGGCCCTGCCAATTCCCGAGCCCGCTCCCACCATGGCCACCACGCGTCCCGTCAAATCAAACATGCTTCCGTCCTTATCCATGATGGATGGCGATGGTCTTGATCTGGGTGAAACTCTTCAGCCCCTCCATCCCCTTTTCCCGGCCGAAGCCGGAACGCTTCACACCTCCAAATGGAAGCTCTACCCCTCCGCCGGCCCCATAGCAATTCACGAAGACCTGGCCGCACTGAAGGGCCCGAGCCATGCGGAGCTGACGGCCTCCGTCCGCGGTCCACAAGCCGGCCACCAGACCGTACTCCGTGGCGTTGGCCAGCTGGACCGCGTGGGCCTCGTCCTTGAACGGCGTGGCCACCAGCACGGGGCCGAAGATCTCCTGACGAGTCAGTTCATGGTCCGCATCCACCGGGGCGAACAGCTGCGGCTGGACATAGAAGCCCCCCTGAGCATCGGGACCACTGGGCAGCGAGGCCTCGGCCGCCAACTCCAACCCACCTGCCCGAGCCGGCTCCAGGAGCTCCCGGACCCGTTTCACCTGACCGGCGGAGATGAGGGGGCCGCAATCTGGATCCTCCATGGCCGGACCCATCCGGGTATTCCGGAACCGCTCCGAGAGTTGGGCCACGATGGTTTCGAAGTGACTCTCCTGGACCAAGAGCCGACTCCCTGCCGAACAGGTCTGGCCGGCGTTCTGGACGATGGCGTTGTAGAGGGTGGGAAGCATGGCCTCCAGGTCGGCATCCCCGAATACGATCTGGGGCGACTTCCCGCCCAACTCCATGGTGACGGGTCGGTTGTGCTTGGCAGCCGCCTGTTGCACCAGGGTACCCGTGGCAGGCGAACCGGTGAAGGAGTGATGATCTACGTCGGCATGCCCCGCCAGAGCCGCTCCGGCCTCGGGACCATACCCGGTGACCACATTCAGCACCCCAGCGGGGATCCCGGCTTCCATGGCCAGCTCGGCCAGGATGAGGATGGACTGGCAGGCATCCTCCCCGGGCTTCACCACCGCCGCATTCCCCGCCGCCAGCGATGCGATGACCGAACGCCCGAACATCTGGGCCGGATAGTTCCAGGGGATGATGTGCCCGGTGACGCCGAAGGGCTCTCGCACGGCCAGCACCGTGTAGCCCGGTTCATACGGCAGCGTCTCACCATGGAGCTTGTCGGCGGCACCGCCGTAGAATTCGCAGTACCGGGCACACGCCGTCATATCGGCCTTCGCCTGACGGAGGGGCTTGCCCACATCCCGACACTCCGCCTCGGCCAGCCGCTCATGGTTCTCCTGGATCAGGTGGCCCAACCGGGTGAGCAAGCGACCCCGGGCCACGGGGGACGCCCGCCCCCATTCACCCTGGAAAGCACTCCGGGCGGCCCGCACCGCCTCGTCCACCTCCTCGCTTCCGCCTCGGGAGAGGGTGGACCAGGTCTCCCCGGTGCTGGGATTCACTACGGGAATCGTCTCTCCGCTGGATGCGGCGTTCCACGTTCCTCCGATGAGGATGGTGTGTCCGGGCTTCATAAAAATCTTCCTGACTTCTCTGGATCTGGAAACCCGACCGCCAAGGCCGGGGGGGCCGAGCGGTTAGTATACACTATTCAACCTGCCCCGACAGGAGGGGATGGTGACAGAATCGATTTCTTCGCTGGATTGCCTGGTCTCGTCCTGCACCGCAGAATGACGCATCACCCTTGGCCACGGCTTCCCACGGAGCATTTCCGGAGCATTTCCCATGGTTCACGATCCCAGCAATTCCCTGTCTCGCCGGGACTTCCTTGCAGCCTCGATGGTGGCGGGCGCCAGTGCCCTGAGTCGTCCAGCCGAGATCCTGGCAGGGTCCAGCGGACTGTGGATCCCCGCCCACGGGGCTCCGGGAATCGTGACGTCTCAGCGGCTGCGTCCACAACTCCCGGCGGGCATCCAGTCCGGGGATGTCACGGCGCACCGGGGCCTGGTCTGGAGCCACACGGATCGGCCTGCCCGTATGCATGTGGAATGGTCTACGAGTCCGGGCTTCAGCGATGTTCGCCGGGTGAGGGGTCCCGCTGCCCTTGAGGCCAATGGTTTCACCGCAGCCCTGGACCTCCGTGACCTGCCGGCTGACTCCCCCATCTTCTACCGGGTGCGGTTCGACAGCCTGGCCCATCCCGGCACCTGGAGCGAGCCCCTCTTGGGCCACTTCCGCACCGCCCCCGACCTTGCGTCCGAGGGAAGCCGTCCCCTCAGGGTGGCATGGTCCGGCGACTGTGTGGGTCAGGGATGGGGGATCGACGAGAGCCGGGGAGGCATGCGGATCTTCGAAACCCTTCGGCAGGCCGAGCCCGACGTCTTCATCCATTCAGGCGACATCATCTACGCCGACCAGCCCCTGGAGCCCGAAGTTCTCCTGGACGACGGCACCATATGGCGGAATCGGATGACGGAAGCCAAGGCCAAGGTGGCGGAAACCATCCAGGAATTCCGGGGCAACTTCGCCTACCACCTCCTGGACCCCCAGACCCGGGCTTTTCACGCTTCCACGCCCATGATCGCCCAGTGGGACGACCACGAGGTGGTGAACAACTGGTTCCCGGGTTACCAACTGGACTGGGATGATCGGTACACGGTGAAGAGCGCGTCTTTGCTGGCGGCCCGAGCGCAGAAGGCCATGTTCGAGTTCGTGCCCATCCGGCCCCACCCGGACCACAGGGAGTGCATCTATCGGAAGTTCTCGTACGGACCGCTACTGGAGATCTTCGTGGTGGACCTCCGAAGCTACCGGGGAGCCAACACCCCCAATCTGCAGGCAGCCCAGGGCCCGGATACCGCCATGCTGGGTTACCCTCAGATGGCCTGGCTCAAGGAGTCCCTCCGGTCCAGCCAGGCCCTCTGGAAGGTCATCGCCTCTGATATGCCCGTTGGACTGGTGGTACCGGACCGGCCCCGGGACGGACAGCGCACGTACGAGGCATGGGCCAACGGAGACCATGGTCCGCCTGCCGGACGGGAGTTGGAAATCGCCGAACTCCTCAGCTTCATGAAGAGGGAGGGGATCCGGAACACGGTCTGGGTCACCGCCGACGTCCACTACGCTTCGGCGCACCACTACGCCCCTGAGCGGGCCGCCTTCGTGGACTTCGATCCTTTCTGGGAGTTCGTGGCCGGGCCCATGCACGCGGGTACCTTCGGCCCCAATGCCCTGGACCAGACGTTCGGCCCGGACGTAGTGTTCCAGTCGCCGGCTCCCGCTCCCAACCGCCCTCCTTCCGACGACCTGCAGTTCTTCGGCACCCTGGACATCGACCCGGCTACCCGGGCCCTCACGGTGGCCATCCACGACCGTCGGGGACGTCGGCTCTGGGAGCGGGAGATCCCTGCTGCGGGGGAGTGATTTGCCCGTGGGGGCTTGTCCGCGTGGCGGCATGCGGCCGCGCGCCCAAGGAATCTTACTTCACGGCAAGGAGGAAAGTTGAGCAGCGACGCGGGGAAGACCGATGAGTTCGAGCCCTTATCCACCTGGCGAGAGTACCCACCGGAGGAGATGCATCGGCGGGCCGTGGAGTTCCACACGGAGATGGCCCGGAGGCGCACCACCCGGCACTTCAGTGACCGACCGGTGCAGCGATCCATCATCGAGGAGTGCGTCCGCACCGCCGGGACAGCGCCCAGCGGTGCCCATCAGCAACCCTGGCACTTCGTTGTGATCTCAGCCCCTGCGTTGAAGCGGCGGATCCGCGACGCGGCCGAAGCCTCCGAAAGGGAGTTCTACGCCACCGCGCCCCAGGAGTGGCTGGATGCTTTGGCCCCCCTGGGTACGGACTCCGTGAAGGAGTATCTGGAAACGGCTCCCCATCTCATCGCCGTCTTCGCACAGCGCCACGGAGTCGGTGCCGACGGCACCCTCCGGAAGCACTACTACGTGAGCGAGTCCGTGGGCATCGCCAGTGGCTTTCTCCTGGCCGCGCTGCACCATGCGGGCCTGGCCACCCTCACCCACACGCCCAGCCCCATGGGCTTCCTCAACGAAGTTCTGGACCGTCCTTCATCGGAGAAAGCCATGATGCTGGTGGTAACGGGGTACCCGGCGCTGGACGCCCGGGTACCCCGCCTCCTCAGGAAAGGCCTGGAAGAGATCGCCTCCTTCCGTTGACGCGACGCACCTCCATCAATGGAAGGGAGCTACCGCCGCTGAACTCCGGTTCTGGACGATGGCCCGGTTCATGTTGTGCAGGATCACCGCCAGCATGTCGCCGTCTTCATAGTTGAAGCCATCCAGCCCGAAGTTCATGGGGATGAAAGACGGCAATTGGGCCTGCGTAGCCGGACTCCCTTCCTGGATGTTGTCGTTGGTGAGCGCCTCATCCAGAGCAACCGGGAATCGAATCCCCAGATCCGTCATTCTCCGTCCCTCCACCACGAAGATTTCCTGGCGCATGAGGTAGAGCAGCTCCAGGAGGCTCTCCTCGTCTGTGGCTCCCGCCAACATGTCCGAGGAAACCGAGGTACCCGAGATCACCGGTACCTGAACCGGACCATCGCTTCGGGTCAGCACCAGCCCCGCCCGAGGCTCATCGTCCGGGCTGGCAGCCACCAGAATGCCTTCGGAATCGGGATAGATCCACGTCCCCCCCCGACGGCCCCGAAGTTGTCCGGTGTCATTGATGGACTCCGCAGGTCGAGAGGCCACCAGATCCAGGAGTTCCGTCAGGATGGAGCGAGCCTCCCCCAGATCGCCCTGTGAGATGGCCGCTTCGGCCAGAATGAGGAATGCCTCCTCGCCCTTCAGGATGGCCACCGGGCTCTGGGCGCCAGCCGTCCGACTGTAGTACTTGGGGAAAAGGAAGTCCAGGCGGGGCAGAGGCTGGAACTCGTCCTGCCCCGAATCAAAGATGGCGAACTGCATGTTGTTGTTCGGGCCATCGGTGTTGTCAAACCGGGCGTGGCGGATGAGGTCTGGCACGCTGTTACGAATCTCGGAAGCAGCCGCCACGGCTTCACCCCTGTTCCCCGCCTGGTAGTGGGCCCGGGCGATGGCCAGGAGCGCCGCGTTCTGCATGTCTCCGCTCCCGGACAAACTCCGCGCCTGTTGAAAATCGTCCACGGCTCGCTGGAAATGCGCGGCCGGCTCCAGAGCCGGGCCTCCGGATTCGCCTGGCAGAGCCACGAACAATTCGCCACTCAACAGGGAAGCGTAGCCCCGGAGAAAATGGAGTTGGGCCCGCGTCTCCGCAGTGGCATTTTCGTCGGCTGGAACCACCTCATTCAAGCCCCGGTCCGCCATCTCCCGAAGCTGGTGGACGGCACGTTGGATGTTGGTGACGTCGAAATCGCTGGACTCGATCTCGGGGGTATCGAACACCTTGCTGAACAGGGTACGGTTATTGAAGAGGTTATCGGACACCACCTCCGCACCCATGATGACCTGATTCACCGCCACGGCCAACTGCCGTTCAACCCCCCGAGTCCAGGAGGCCGCAGCGTTGGGGGTCTGGACGAAGTCCGCCTCCGTCACCGTGGGGTTGGTCACTTCGGTGGGATCCAGGAAATCGCATCCGGTGAAGACCGCTAGAGTAGCGGCCAGTAGAAGTATCCCGCTTCGTTGCTTCATGAAGAATCCCCCGGTTCGGTGAACTCGGTTGGAAGCTCTCAGCGCCGTGCCGTCAGTGCTGGAGGCGTCAGTGCGAATTGGCATGTGAAAATTCATGATCAGCCCTCCTCTAGAACCGGACGCGAACGTTCGCCATGAACGTCCGGGGAGAAGGATCGCTGCCGTAGTTGAATCCTCCCACCGAAGCGGCGCCCTGGCTTGCGGCACCGGAGTGGTCGGTTTCCGGGTTGAACGAGGAGGTCCACCAGCCGTAGGGATTTTGAATACCCACACCCACATCCACACCTCGAGCCCATCCTCCTACGAGACTCTGCGGGAGGGTATAGCTGGCAGCGATGTTCCGGAAGATCAGGTAGTCAGTGTCCTCCACGAAGAAGTTGGTGAGATTCAACCAGTTCGTCCGGAAGGGTCCGGGGTTCTGGGTGAGCAGTGCCGACGGCAGATCACCGTCGGGAAGCCCATAGAGGTAGCGAAACTGCCGGTCGAAGGAATGGAGTTGGGCACCCCGCTGCCAATCGGCATCCGCATTGATCCGGAAGGATCGTCCCACATTCAGCTCCAGGCCCAACGAACCGAACTGATCCGGAAGCGGTTTGCCCAGGAATTGCAGCAGTTCCACCGATGCAATGGTGCCGTCCGAGTTCAGAGTGGCACGGGAGCCGCGAAGCGCCCCCACGGGAAGGCCCTCTTGCACCACGGCCTGGACCGTGGAGGAACTGAAGCCACTGATCCCGAACACCGGCGAACCGCCGGCGTCCACCACCTCGTTGTTCAGCGTATTGAACGAACCAGTCACACGGGCGCTGAGATTATCCGTCCGAAGAAACTCCCCAGAGAAACGGATCTCCACTCCGGTGTTGGTGATCTCACCCACATTCCGAAACTGGGTCTGCTCTCCCGAAGAGGGGCTTGATGGCACGTTGAACAGGGCATCCGTAGTCCGAGCATCATACCAGTTCAACTGAAGACCTACGCGGCCATCGAACGCTTCCATATCGGCACCCAGTTCCAGGGTGGAGGTCTTCTCCGGCCCCAGGTCCGGATTACCTGGCTGACCGAATGCCGCTGACTGCTGCCCCAGGTACGATGCGAAAGTCACCGTCCGGTCCCGAGCGAATGGTGGGGGGAAGTTACCAGCCACTCCGTAGTTGCCTCGCAAACGAAGACTGGAAAGCAGGTTGCTGGACACGGCGTCGGCAAAGAACGACTCCGAGCTCAGGTCATATGAAAAGCCAAATTTGGGGTAGTACTGGAAACCCACGTCCTCACCGAACGCGGTGTTGGCGTCCGCCCGGAGCCCGACTTCCAGGAAGTAGCGGTCGTAGAAACCCCAGTTCTGCTGGATGTAGGCACCGTAATTCACCACCTGGAGGCGGAAATCGTCGGCGTCAATGCTCCCTGCGCCCCGCACCGTCTCGCTTCCGTCACGGACGTTCAGTGCCACCCGGGAATTCTGCTGGTCATCATCCCGGAAGAGCTGTCCACCGGCGTTGGTCACCAGCGACAGGGACCCTCGATCCCAGCGATGCTGCCCACCCGCCTCCATGGTCAGGCCCAGAAAACGGCGGTCGTAGCTGCTGATGCTCCCTCGATCGTCCGTACCCTCCGGCCGGACCCGGGTGTGAACCAGGAATTCGTTCGTCTCGATCCCCCGCTCGTTGCTCACCCGGGAGTCCAGGCCAAATGTGGCGTTGAAGGATAGATCTGTCCGAGGCTCCCAGCGCACGGCCTGGGAAGTCTGGAAACGAGTCACGTCGATGTCGTAGTTCTGAAGGTCTTCCGCCTTCTGAAGGAACGCCTGAAGGGCGGCGAAATCCGTGGGGTTCAGGGATGTGAGATCATTGCTCCATCCCAGTGCGAAGATCCGGCCCGCTTCCAGGAGCCAGAGAGGAGCGTAGCTTCCGGCATTTCCATCCCGGGTCCGCTCATATGCGTTCTTTGCGAAGGAATAGGTGCCGCTATAGCGCACACTCGGGAAGAGGCGGGCCGTCATCCCCGTGCGGAATTGGTAGTTCCGGGAGGCGTTGTTTCCAATCCGGAAGCCCTCTCGATCCTGAACGCTCCCACTGAAGGACCAGGTCACGTCCTCTCCACCACCGCTTGCGGAAAGGCGGTGCTGCTGGGTCAAGCCGTTCCGGTAGAGGAGGTCCACCGTCTGGGGAAAGAAGAAGTACTTCTCGTTGGTGGTCTCGACTCCCAACTCCGTCTCCAGTGTGAATTGGGTAGCGCCCGGCGCTCCCTTGTTGGTGAAAATCTGGATCACACCGTTGGCTGCATCCGACCCGTAGAGAGTGGTGGCCGCGCCCCCAGGCACGTACTCGATCCGCTCGATGTTCTCCAGGGGGATATCGGCGATGGCAGATGTTTGGGTTCCCTGGCGTCTGTTTCCGGAGGTATTCAGCGAGAGTTCCGCCTGGGTGTTCAGGTTGTCTACCCGCACCCCATCTACGTAGATGACCGGCGTGGTGGCGCGACTCGCCGATACAGGACCCCGCCCGCGGGTCACGGAGGTGGCGCCGGGCTGACCAGAGGCCAACCGCACCTGAACCGACGGCAGTGCCGTCTGTAGAAGCTGGTCCAGCCTTGTGGCGGGCGATGCCTGGATGGCTTCGGTGGAGATGACATCAATGTTCGTGGAGAGACGGCGCCGGGAAATCTCCGAACCCTGCCCAGTGACCACGATGGCATCCAGGTCTACCACACGCTGCTGGAGGGCGAACATGACGGCCGTCACCTGCCCGGCTTGCACCGTCACCGTTTCGGTGGTCAGGGCGTAACCGATTCGCTGAGCACTGACGGTGTGGGTGCCTGCGGGAACGTTCGCCAGGCGGAAGCGGCCGTCCTGATTCGTAATCGTCCCCAGACCTTCGATGAACACCTGGACGCCAGCCAGGGGTTGCTCGGAACGGTCAACTGTTACCCTTCCTTCGATGGATCCGGTCTGCTGAGCCGTGAGTCCCACTGGCCCGCCCCATAACAGGGCCGCCAACACTCCGGCCCAGAGGTGGTTTCGACGAACTTGGAGGATCATTGGGGTCGCTCCTGCTTGGGTGAGGGACAGTGACCAGGCACACACGGATGGAAGGTAGGGGGTCCCGGCTCCCTTCGGGATGCCGAAATCCGTAGCGTTACGCCTGGGTTACGGAGAAGTTGTATTCGTTACACAATCATGGGATGCAGTATACATTCGCCTCCCGCACAATTGAATGCACCGTATCCGGTATGGTATCCTGCGTCAAGATTCTTATTGTGAATCGTCCGGCCAAGGGATAGGGTTGCCCCCATCCCCGGGTGCTGGGTAACCATCCAGAACCCGGCCGGGTATGCCTTTCTACCCCGCCCCCCTTTCCACCTCCAAGAGGCCCGTCCACATCATGCACACTTCCCAGTCCGCACCTCCCCGAGGCTCGTCTCCCCTTCGTTCCGGCCCCCATGGCTTCGGCTCGGGATCCTGGCTGCTGGCACTCCTGGGAGTCCTCACTCTCGTTCTGCCTGCGCACGTCCAGGCCCAGCGGCCGGGAGCCACCAACTCGCTTACGGATGTGCCCGGCCTGAAGGTGGGCCACTTCCAGCGAACGGATGACGGCTTCCGGAGCGGCACCACCGTGATCCTCACCGAGGAGGGGGCCACGGCCAGCGTTGACGTCCAGGGTGGAGGACCCGGAACAAAGGAGACGGATCTACTGGCACCGGGAGGCCTCGTGACGTTTGCGCATGGCATCGTCCTCAGCGGGGGAAGCGCATACGGCTTGGATGCCGCCACCGGGGTGATGCGTTGGCTGGAAGAGCGAGGCGTGGGGTGGCCGGTAAACGGCGGGGTGGTCCCCATCGTGCCGGCGGCCATCCTCTTCGACCTGGGGCGGGGCGGTCGCTTCGACGCCCGGCCCGACGCAGACTTCGGGTATCAGGCAGCGGAGAACGCCACCGTCCACGCCGTACCGCAGGGATCGGTAGGGGCAGGTACCGGAGCCCGATACGGACTGGGAACGGCCAGCGTCGTCCTGCCCAACGGCTTCACGGTGGCCGCCATCGTGGGGCTGAACCCGGGAGGCTCCCCCGTGGACCCCCGCACCTGTCTACCCTACGGCCACTTCCTGGAACTGGACGGAGAGTTCGGCCTCACCCCTCCGGGGCCACGGGAATGTCCCGCGCCCGAAGGCGAGTTGGCCTGGATGGATGGCAGCGAGGGCTATGAGAACAGCTTCAATACCACCATCGCCCTGGTGGCCACCGACGCTCCCCTGGACCAGACCCAGGCCCAACGCATGGCCATGATCGCCAACAGCGGGCTGTCACGTTCCATCCGGCCCGTTCACAACCTGGGAGATGGAGACGCCGTCTTCGCCATCTCCACCACCCGCCCCCCTGAGACTCTCAGCTTCCAGGAGCTGCACCAGATCTACAACGCCGGGGCCGACGCCCTGGGTCGGGCGGTGGTCCACGCCCTGTTGAACCAGGGGGGGTACTGCGAACAGCACCCCCGGATCTGTGCCGGGCGCTGATCCTGCCCCGGCAGGTGAGGCTTCCCCAGGATACGAACGGGTGATCCTCAGCGGCCCATGAGTTTGCGCAGATCCAAGGCGGCACCTTCCGGGGGGAGGAGCCCCTCCCCGTAGTTCCCACCCACGGCATCCAGGATCCGGAGGAACACCTCCGTGTTGTCGTAGGTGCCGGTAAAGAGGATGGCGCCCGGACCGCTGGCGGACAGGGGCACATCCGATCCGGTGTGCCCGGCAATGGTGAAAGGGGATGCCCCCGTATCGGCAGGGCAACCGTCATCAGCCGGACAGGGGATGCCGCCATGCTCCGTATCCCCCGGAACCAGGAAGCCGGGGATGGGCTGCCCCTCCACGGTCCGGTTGTCGCTATCCAGTTCGGTCCCGCTCCGAGCCGGATTCGCAACAGCCGTCACGTTCCCCCGAAAGGGTGCATCCTCCGGCACGCCCGGGCGGCGCACCACCACCGCCGGCGGCAGCTGAAACCGGTTGGAGATCCAGTTCTCGAAGCGATCCGGTGCGGATGCCCACCCCAGGAGGAGCTTCCGGGAGGGATCCGGGTGGAGGGGAAAGCCCTCCTCATCCCGGACGTAGTTTGGGAAGAAATTCAGCACCTGCTCCGGAGCGAACCGGAAGACGGCTGCGTAGTCCCGCACAGCCCGGCCCAGCGTCTGTGGGGCGTATCGCTCGTTTCCAACCCCCACCAGCGCCATCCCGCCGGTTTCGTGATCGGCAGCCACGATGACCAGGGTCTGGTTGTGGGGATCCCCGTCGGTGTTGGTGCGGTGCGCGAATTCCAGAGCCACCCGCACTGCATTGTCGAACTCGATGGTGTCCCAGACCGTACGCTCCGGATCCACCGCATGGGCTTCCTTGTCGATGGATGCGGCTTCCACCATGAGATAGAAGCCGTCGGGCGAATTGGCGGCAAGCGTGCGCAGTGCCAGTCGGGTCATATCGTCCAACATGGGTTGATCGCGCAGCCCCTCGTACTGATCCCTGGTGAACTCGTCGCTATAGCGCCCAGCCCCCACCTTGTCGAAGGCCACGGACATGTGTCGGGGGTGGAAAAGGCCCAGAAGGGCACCGGGCACCTGCGGGCCATTCAGCAGCGTTTGCAGCTCGGTATCCGTGGTGAGATGGTGGAACCCCGCTGCCTGATACTCCGCCAGGAGATTCCGTTCATCGGGACGACTGCTCCCCTCCACCGATCCCGGGAGGAAGTGACGGCTGCCCCCTCCCAGGAGCACTCTCACGCCGTTTCGCTCACCTTCCTCCAGATACTGCGCAACGAGGGGTGGATAGTCGTCCCGGTTGGAGGTGTGGACGGCGTTGGCAGCGGGTGTGGCGTCGGCGACATCCGCGGTGCTCACCAGGCCCACATGGAAGCCGGGCCCCCGCATGCGCCGAAGAAATGCGCCGATGTATTCCACCCGGGGGTTGTCCAGGGCGTCGCCCATGGTGTTGTCCGGGAAGACTCCCAGCTGGTTGTTGTTGGCTTTCTGGCCCGTGGAGAGAGCCGCCATCCCCGGGGCCGAATCTGTGATGATGGAGTTCAGGGAGAAGGTCATCACGAGCCCGGTGGCTTCCATCACGTCCATGGCCAGCCGACCCACGGCCTTCCCCTCCGCGACGCCCCGGGCCAGCACCCGGGCCGCCGTACGTTGAGCCAGACCCATCCCATCGCCCAGAAGAACAATGATATTCCGGACCCGCTGAGCCCCGGGCTGCGGCAGCTCCCAGGCATGCGCCGCGAGGGTCACACTGGCCTGGGCTCCATCGGCCGTCCAGGCCCGCAGCACATACTCTCCCGGGGCATCCAGACTCCGATCGCGCACCAGGAAGTTGGTGGTATGGCCCGGCGCCTCACCGGCTCGACGCACCGGCGACAGTCGGGCGTCGGTGCTCCCGGTGCCCCCGGCCCCCCGCTCCCCGCCTACCCCTGGGTCCAGGACGTTCGCGTGGGTGATCTCCACCCCGTCCAACTCCACCCGCAACCCGGCCGGCGGCGCGCCCCCCGGCTCGTGCGCCATAGCCTCCACCCGGATGTCGAAGCGCTGTCCCACCGCGAACACGGCTCGCTCCGGGGGCATGATCCGAATGGTGGTCTGGGCGGAAACCTCATGGTTCGCCAGACCCAACACAGCCAGAACCAACATCATCACACCAATCCCTCCCATGCGATTCCAGGGGGTCCAGAACAGGCGAGCACGGTCAGGGGTCTGAGAAAGACAGTTCATGGTAGTCGAGGTCTAGAGAGACGAATTCGGTTGCTGGGGAGAAGAATAGGGCATATCGTGGCGGCGAGCAGGGCCCATTCGACGGGTGCGGGCACGTCGACGGTCCGGACGCAGGTACCTGATCCCTTTCTGGAACGGATTTCCCATGGCGCGATCACCCTGGCCCCGAGTCTCCCAGACCACCCTGGCCGATCAGGCGTACAAGGCCATTCGGGCGCGCATCCTGAGTGGCGATCTGGCCCTGGGGGAGTTCATCCGGGAGCAGGAAGTCAGTGGTGCCCTTGGGGTGAGCCGCACCCCCGTGCGGGAGGCACTGGGTCGGCTGGCCAGTGAGGGGTTCCTGGAGAGAATTCCCCATCGGGGCTTCCGGGTCCCGGAGGAGCGATGGGACTCCCTTCTTGAACTCTACCCCATCGTCTCCACCCTGGAGCTTCTGGCAGGACGTCTGGCCCTTCCGCTGCTGACCGCAGACGATATCCAGCGCCTGAAGGCCATCAACGGCCAGATGTCTGCCGAACGGGACGGTGGCGACGTCCGGAAGCTCATCGAGTTGAACAATCAGTTCCATCATCTCATATGCCGCCGCAGTGGGAACCAGAGGCTCTCGGAGCTTCTGGACGACCTTCGCAGTCAACTGAGCCGGCTGGAGCTCTGGTACTACTCCCAGCCGCTCCGCACCGAGGAATCGGTTTCCGAGCACGATGAACTCATCCGGGCCATCGAGTCCGGCCAGCTGGAACGGGCACTGGACCTGCTGGAGCACAACATGGGCTTGACCTACCGGAGATTGCAGGAGGATCAGGAAGGGAGTCAGGACGATTCCCCCATCCGAGCCGTCTCTACCCCTGCATAGACTGGTTCACCCCTCCGGGTCGTTTCCCGCCTACCCGGCAGAGGCCACCCTCCGGCAGGCCCGAGCCAGACGCTCCAGCGCCTCCTCCGTCTCCTCCTCGGTGATGAGCATGGAGGGCCCCATTCGGATCACATGTCCCTTGAGGCCACCGCTGCCGATGAGGAGTCCTTCCTCCCGAGCTGCCTCCATGAGCGCCTTCGTGCGCACGGGATCCGGCGCCTTCGACCCACGGTCCGTCACCAGTTCCATGGCCTGCATGAGGCCCATCCCCCGCACTTCACCGATCCATTCGTGCTCCTCTCGTAGGGCCTCCAGGGCCGCGCGCACCTGTCTCCCCCTGGTGGCGGAGCGTTCTGGCACGTTCTCCGCCTCCATCACGCTCAGCGTGGCCGCCGTGGCCGCCATGGAGACGGGATTCCCGCCGTAGGTTGAAATGGAAAGCCCCTGCCAGGCGTCGGCCACCTCGTCGGTGGCAAGGGTAGCACCCACCGGGAACCCGTTGGCGATTCCCTTCGCCATGACCATGATGTCAGGTTCAACCCCCCAGTGCTGGCATGCGAACCACTGATCTCCAGTCCGTCCAAAACCCGACTGCACTTCGTCGGAGATGAATACTCCCCCGTAACTTCGGATGATTTCCGCAGCCCCCTCCAGGTAGCCCGCAGGGGGAACGATGAAGCCTCCGACCCCCAGGATGGATTCTGCCAACAAGGCGGCCGGCTTCCCGTTGGTGGTGGTTTCGATGACCTCCACCAGATCGTCCAGGAAGAAGGCGGTCTGTTGGGCTTCCGACGCGGAAGGCCCCAGGGGAGAACGGTAGACGTACGGTGCCCGGGCATGCTTGATGCCGGCCACCGATGACGCCAGGGGACGCCACGGCGCGTGCGCCGTGAGATTGGCAGCCAGAATGCTCCTACCGGAGTAGGAGTGCCGAAGTGCGATGAGTTCGCTCCGACCGGTGAAGCGGCAGGCTGCGGTGATCGCCGTCTCGATGGCCTCCGTACCGCTGTTGGTGAACGCCGCGCGGGTCAGGCCGGAAGGGGCCAGGCGAGAGAGGGTTTCCGCCACCTCCAACTGCCCTTCGGTGATATAGAGAGCGGACGTGTGCCCCAACCGGCCCACCTGTTCCTGTACCCGGGACACCACCTGGGGATGACAGTGCCCCACCGAGGTGGTGAGGATGCCGGCGAAGAAGTCCAGGAAACGCCGCCCCTCCTTGTCGGTCACCCAAACCCCCTGGGCTTCCTGCACCTGGACCGGCTGGGCATAGTAGGGCTTCACCCAGGGGAACAGGCGGGTTCGCTGGGCGTCCAGCGCCCCTTCCTCCCTAGCTGTGGCGGTCTCCACCGAGTGGCTGGACATGGTGTTTCGATTCTCCCGGACAGGTTTGGACTGAGGTGAGGTTGATCGGGGGTGGAGGATCATCGCCTACCAGCGGCTCATCACCACACGCTGATCTGTGTAGAAATGGATGGCGTCCTTGCCCTGTGCGCGCAGGTCGCCGTAGAACGAGGCTCTGGAACCACCGAAGGGAAAGAAGGCCATGGGAGCGGCCACCCCGATGTTGATGCCGATCATACTGATTCCGGCATGGTAGCGGAACTCCCGTGCTGCACGACCGCTGGTGGTGAAGAGCGAGGTGGCATTCCCGTACTCCACCTGATGCATGAGGCTGATGGCCTCCTCCACCGATTCCGCCTCGGTGAGGCCGGCCACGGGCCCGAAGATCTCTTCTTTGCCCACCGACATCTCCGGCCGCACTCCCTCCAGCACCGTGGGGCCCACCCAATGGCCCTTGGGAAATCCATCTACCTTGTAGCCTCGACCATCCAGAAGCAGACGGGCTCCCTCCCTGGTGCCTGTTTCAATGTACCCTTCCACCCGCTCCCGGTGGGAAGCCGAGATCACCGGGCCCATGAAGGTGTCCTCATGGAGTCCATAGCCCACCTTGAGCCCGCCCGCCCGCTCCAGTACCCGGTCTCGGATCTGGGAGTAGGCACCCCCCACTCCCACGATCTGGCTCCCTGCCAGGCAGCGCTGACCTGCTGAGCCGTAGATGGAGCTCACGATGGCTTCGGCTGCCAGCTCCATATCGGCGTCGGGAAGCACGATCATGTGGTTCTTGGCTCCGCCCAGGGCCTGTACGCGCTTTCCAGAAGCGGCACCCTTCTCATAGATGATCCGGGCTACCTGGCTGGAGCCCACGAAGGAGATCCCCTTCACCTGGGGATGATCCAACAACGCAGACGAGACCTCGATTCCTCCGTGTACCACATTCAGGACGCCGGGGGGCAAGCCGGCCTGGACTGCCAGGTCCACGATCTTCTGATGGGTAAGTGGATCCTGCTCGCTGGGCTTGAGCACGAATGTGTTGCCCGTGGCCACCGCGTAGGGCCAGAACCAGAGGGGAATCATCACCGGGAAGTTGTACGGAGTGATCCCGGCAAAGACCCCCAGGGGCTGTCGGATGGTCTCGCAGTCGATTCCCCGAGCCACATCCTCCAGGGTGTCGCCCATCATGAGGGTGGGAATACCGCAGGCGTGTTCAATGTTCTCGATTCCCCTCTGGATCTCCCCCAGGGTCTCCTGGACATTCTTTCCGTGCTCCCGGCTGAGGTCCCGAGCCAGCTGGTGCTTCTGTTCGTCCAGCAGGAACTTGAGGCGGAAGAGGACCCGCACCCGTTCCACCGCCGGTGTGGAACGCCATCCCGGGAACGCCCGGGATGCCGCCGCCACGGCCGCATCCACATCTTCCGGCGTGGAGTAGGGCACGTTCGCAAGGACGTCGCCGGTCCCGGGATCCACAACCGGCCGGGTGACGCTTGCCGAGGCCGGCACCCAATCCCCTCCGATGAAGTTGCGGATGGTCTCCTGGGACGGGGACCCGGCGGCGGGAGCCGAACTGGTGCTTGAGTTTGTAGCGGCAGAATCGGTCATGAAGGAATGGCCTAACCTGTGAGAAATGGTTGGAAGAACCGCAGATAACAAGAGGGCTATTGTCTTCGAGACGCAACCCAGAATTGTAGATTGTATGTAACTCTTCCGGCGGACTGCCCCTCTGTCAAGCGCCGTCCCTTGACGGATGACCCCCGGGGACGGAAAGATGACCCGTTTCTCTACCCCCACCCACGGGGGTCACTGTCCCCTTCGGAAGAGCGAGTACCCCATGCTGGACGCTGTCACGCGGATCACCCGATCCGCCGCCGTTCCCCTGGCCCTGGCTGTAGCCATGACGCTATCTGTAGCCCAACCCGGCGCCGCGCAGGAGCGGCTCAACCGCACCATCCAGACCCTCTCGGAGGGTCACCCCGTCTTCGGCATCCTGAGTGGAGACTACTCCCTCCATAGCGCCCGGTCCATCGCTCGTTCGGGATTGGACTTCACGTTCATCGACATGGAGCACAGCCCCTGGAACACCGAAACGCTCCGGACCTACCTCCTGGGGATGACCGACAAGGCCGCCATGGCCCGCACCGGCAGCCTCCAGATGGCTACTACCCCCATCGTCCGGATCCCCCAGAACGGGAATGAGATGTTGGATTTCCTGGTAAAGCAAACTCTGGATATGGGAGCCTTCGGGGTCATGTTCCCCTTCATCAGCAAGCGGGAAGAGGCGGTGAACGCCATCCGCTCCATGCGCTACCCCCGACCCACGGGTTCCCCCATCGAGGAGCCCCGGGGATGGCGGGGTCGCTCTCCAGGGATCGCCTCATGGTACTGGGGAATCGGTGGCGGAGAGTACTACGAGCGGGCCGACGTCTGGCCCCTGAACCCCCAGGGTGAACTTCTGGCCGTCCTTCAGATCGAAACCCGGGAGGGCCTGGAAAATGCGGAGGAGATCATCAGCACGCCCGGAGTGGGCGCCCTCTTCATCGGCCCCCTGGACCTGGCCACGCAGATGGGATACGGCGACCGGACAAACCATCCCGATGTGGAAGAGGCCATCCAGCATATCCTCAGCCTGTGCAAGCAGTACGACGTTCCCTGCGGCCTCACCACGGGTGCCGGCAATGTGGAGGAGCGTATTCGCCAGGGTTTCAAGTTCGTCACCGTGGGTGGCGACGGCGGTATCACCGGCGGCACGGCCACCGCGTTGCAGCGGGGCATGGCAGCGGCTAGCCGGAACTGAGCAGCTGAGCGGGAAACAACGAGGGGGGTGCCAGGTGGCACCCCCCTCTTGCGTCTCATGGCGCAGTCCGCCGGTGCTGCTTCCGGTTATCCACCCCCGCCGTTGATCCGGATACCCCCACTGAATGACCTGGCTTCCACCTGGGCGTTTCCAGATCCCGTGGTAAACGAGAGCCGCTCTCCCGGACCCCGCCCGCTGGAGCGATACTCGCCCCGGCGCTGGGGAAAGTCAGCCTGGATCCGGCCGGAGAAGGTAGACAGCTCGAAGGTGGCCTGGGTATCCGACGGGAGCGTCAGGGTCACCCTTCCGGAGTGGCTGTTGGCCCGGAGTCGACCACCCTCCGTGAGCGCCCCCGTGAACTCCACATTCCCCGAAACGGCGTCCAGCGTCACAGACCGGCTGGCCAGGGAGCTCTGCACCCTCACGTCACCGCTCACCGCCTTGGCTTCCACGACCTCCGCATCCACTGCGGCGTCCACGTCGCCACTCACGCTGGAAAGCCGAGCCTCGATAGCTCTCCCTCGCACGGTCAGGTCCCCGCTCACGGATTGGACATTTGCCCGGGTCCCCTGGAGATGGGCCTCCACATCCCCCGACACGGATCGAGCGTCCAGGCGACCCCGCACACCCTCCAGTATGGTCAGGTCGCCTGACACGGTACCCAGGTCCAGCTGAGCTCCCCGGGGAAGGCTCACCTCCAGTCGAGGCGACCCACGGCGGCTCCAGCTTCCCCGGCGCTGACGCCCCATGATCTCCAGGAAGAAACCTCCGTTCCGGGGCTCCACCACCAGTTCTTCCCACTCGGGATCGTAACTGCCGGTGACTTCCACTTCGTTCTCATCCCAGACTCTCACCTGGATGTCGTGGCTTATGGCCTTCACCGTGATGGTTCCGTCGGCAGCCACCGGATGACGCTCTCGAATCTCCACCTGACCCGCCGCAGGAACTGCTGCCGTCACCAGGAGAGCGCTCAGCGCCAGTCCCACACTCGTCCTCTTCATCGTCCCCTCCCCCGTTCTCGTACGCATCTGAAAGTTTCCCTCACCGAATCAGGTGGCCTGGACCAGATCCGCCACCTGACGGAGTAGCTGCACCTTCCATTCGTAGTGCCCGTTCAGGACCTCCACGAGTCCCGCTGCGCCCGGATCGGCCAGAATGGCCTCCCGGGCTTCTTGTATGGCCAGGTCGATGGCGGCCAGGCTCTCTTCCAACGCCCGAACAGTCTCCGGAGCCAGTACATCGCTCGCTTCCTGAAGAATCGACTCCAGCTCCTGGACGGCCGGGCCGTACCCCGACTCCATCTCACCCACGACCCGGGACGCCTGCACCACGCCCGCCACTCCAGTCACAGGGAGTCCGCCTGGAGCACCAGCGAGGCCACCCGCAGGGTCCAGCCCGACACCGGTAGCTACCCAGAGGGTGGTGGCCGACGAGAGGGCAACCAGGGCCACTGCGGCGGCCGCCAGCATCCACCCCTTCGACTTTCGAGGGGAAGGAAGATGGACCCGTCGATCTCCAGGCAGGGACCGGGGCAAGGGAGCAGCCGGTCCTACTGTTCCCACCACTCGCCCCAGCACCGGGGATTCGGCCCGGATCCGGTTCCTCACCGCTGCCCATTGGCTGGAAGGGGGAGGCACGGTCTTCGGAAGCTCCCGAGCCGCCGTTCGCAGTTGCCTGACCCATTCCACGGAGGCCCGACATTCGAGGCAGTGCTCCAGGTGTGCTTCCACCCGATGGACGTCTGCTTCAGCTGAGGAGCCCTCGGCGTAGTCGTGCAGGAGTTCGTCCTCTGGATGCTGTCCAGGTCCACCGTACCCCTCTCCTCCGGTCTTCATCGCTTCCCCTTCCTGATGGTTCGTCATGGAGCCATGGCCTCCCGCAGGAGCCGGCGCGCCCGGTGCAGTTGCGCCTTCACGGTACCCTCCGCGACACCCAGTTGCGCGGCGATCTCCCGGTGCTTGTATCCCTCTACGTCATAGAGCACGAAGACCTCTCGGGCGCCATCGGGCAGCAGGGTCAAAGCCCGTTCCAGATCCATCCGACTCTGGGTGGGATCTTCGTGGGACGGATGGGAGCGTCGGAACGACGTGGCTGGATCTCCACTGCCGTCTTCCACGGAGTGGTAGTCGTCCACTGACTTGAACCTCTCCCGGAACTTCCGATCCCTGGACCGCTCACTGAGAGCGAGGTTCATGGTGACACGATGCATCCAGGTGCCGAATCGGCTCTCCCCACGAAACGAATCGAGATTCCGCCAGGCTCGCATCCAAGCCTCCTGTGCCCACTCCTCAGCCAGGGTCGGATCTCCGGCCAACCGGAGGCAAAGCGCGTACACCCGGCCTGAATGCGCCTTATACAGCGCCTCGAACCCCGAAAGGTCTCGATCCTCCGCCCAGGACTGGGCACCCCCTAAAGGTGGTATCGTGTCCATCTCCGCCGTTTGGTTCACATGGAGTTGGATAGACGTGGGGGAGAAATGGTTTGAACAGCTCCGCCAGGGGCTCCCCACCGGCGGGACCAGGACCGTATCCAGGTGATGGGGTGAGACCGGGTTATCCCTACACCATCTCCACACCTCCGCCGGCCGCCTGAGCGGCGTTCATGGCGGAGTCAGCGGCCTTGAGGAGATCGGCAGGATCCTTCATCTCCGTGCGATACTGGGCCAACCCGAATCCCACCCCCTCCAGGCCCAGCGCTTCCAAAGCCATCTCCACCCGATCCACGGCGATCCGGGCACCGGGAAGGGTGGTGCCCAGGAGGAGAAGGGAGAAACGACGCCCCCCCAGGTGCGCGCTCACATCGGTAAGTCGAGTGGACGACCGGATCTTCTCGCCCAATTCCTTCACGGCGATTCCCTCCACATCTGGGAGCTGGAAGGTGGCCACCGTGAGGGGGACCCCCCGGTCTGCTCCATGAAACAGATAGTGGAGCACGAGTTCGAAGTGGAGGTGGTTCGCAAGACCCGAATCGGCATCCACCACCGATGGGTGCGAAAGCGCGGGCGTCCGGTGAGACATGAAGCTCCTCCTGGGAGCGCAAGGGGTCCAAGCGTGCAGGCAGACTCCTAAGAGCCTATCCCTCTCCGAATCGGCGGAAAAGATCCACGGTCAGCCCATCGGCCGGAGGAGCACCCGGCCCAGTGGACCGATCCAGGGCTTCCAGGACCCGATCCAGATGGAGATTCAGTTCCCGGCGAATCTCCGGATCCAGCACCTCGGCCTCCAGTACGGGGTTGGTGGGGAGGGCTTCCCCCAGGGCAGGTGTGTACCGAATACCATGACTGTTGGCAGCCAGGAAGTCATGGAGTTCCACGGCCCTCGCAGCAGCCAGGATCAACTGCCGATAGCGATCGTGGCGTCCTTCCCGGAGCGCCTCATACCGTTCCCGGAAGTACCCTTCGATCTGATTGGCCACCTCCGGCTGGCTACCGGTCACGCCGTCCCGGACGGCAGTGAAGTACAGGAACCGATCCCGTCCGCGCAACTCATCCAACAACACTCCGTAGTCACTCCAGAACTCCCGTACGGCTGGAAAGTCGCCGGCCTCGGCCAGATAAGTGCCGGAGAGCCAAACTGGAGGGGACGAGGCGGGCAGATCCAGGTCGCCTCGCAGGGCGTCCACTTCCGATTGGAAGCGCCGAGCCACGCTCTGCCGAATCCGCTCCACCTCGGGCTCCAAGCCCGCCGGCGGCTCGGGAAGACGGGTCCGATCCACCACTCCCTGTGCCACGACTCCGGGGGAAAGAGAAGAGTCCGTACCCGTGCCGCCAGGCGGCGCTGCTCCCCGCCCACCGGAGGTTTCAGACGAGCCCGCAGAGGATGCGGAAGGCCTGGCCTCCAGGAGCTGGTCCACAAAGAGATAGAGGGAGGCCATCAGAAGGCCGACCAGGACCAGCGTCACACCCCGCCGCGATGGGGAACTGGTTCTTGCCCGAGGAGAGCTGAGGCTGGGCGCACCCCGCTTACCAGCCGGAGCCTCCGGGAGTGACGAAGGAGAACCAGGGGATTCGGAGGAGCGAGGTGATTCGGGGGAGTGGGAGGTGGAGCGTGTTGACTTCGGCGAGGCGGAGGGCTTTGGAGGGGGGGGTGGCGCCGGTGCAGGAGCTGTCGGGGGCATGGCGTGCGAGCCAGGCTTCTCCCGCACCACCCACGAACTCCCTGCAGTGGGATTCGGGGAAGTGGAGCTGAGGAATGCCTCGGGAGCACGTCCCTCCCGATCCAACTCCTCCACGATGAACCGGACCACCGGTGACTCCGCCGCCCGAATCCAGCGGCCCGTGCCCGAATCGAACAGAAGAGCGTCGGGGTGGATTCCCCCCTCCTCAAGTCGCTGGGAGAGATCCTCCACCGAAGCCAGCAGGATCTCGGATCCGCCGCTGGACTTCAGCCGAAATCTTGGTTCGGTGTTCCCTGCCATGGCACCCTCTTTCACCCCAGTCTCTGTATCGCGAGGCTCTCATCCCGTGGCGGACCCCCAGGGGGGGCGCCACGACATCTGCCCGTAGGGGGTTCTCTTGAAGGTGACGTGGCGGCCAGGAAGAGACTCTTCCCTACGCGACCACCGATCCACCTGAGGGAATCGGGCGGGCCGACCAGAGCCAAAAAGCGGTATCGGTTCTCAAGAGAGACCCGATAACCACATGTTTACGATACGAACGGAAGCCATCAATGCACAAGGGATATCTTAAATTACCTCCCCCACCGCCTACCGGACCGCCGCCCCTCCGTGACGGCGAGTACCTACCGCCTGTCTACCCGGAAGGGCTCGTCCACCAGATTCGAGGTCACCCCGGCCTTGGATTCGGCCACCATGCGGGCCACTGCCTCCATGAGGCGCTCATTCTGGATGACAACCCCATCCTTGATGGTGTGCACGATACCTCGGGTGCGATACATGGCATTCCCCTCGCCTCGCCGGATGGCGCCGAAGGAATACAGGTATCGGAAGTTTTCGGCGGGGTTCCCGTCCACCAGAAGCAGGTCAGCCAGATACCCCGGTCGGACGAGGCCAAGTTGAGGTTGCCCGAGAGCCCTGGCACTGGTATAGGTGGCCGACTTGAGCACCTCCAGCGAGTGCATCCCCGTCTCTCGCATGAGTTGGAGTTCCCGGATGTTGGAGAACCCGGCCGTGGCCCACTGATAGTTGTCATCCGAGGCGTAGGCCACCGTGCCACCCTTCTGGTTGAACTTGTAGATGAGTTCTCCCCAGAGGTGGAAGGCGTAGTACCAGTAGTACTCGTCATCGGAGGTCCAGTCCCAGTGGTGTGCGGCATGGCTGGCCGGATCCGGGATGTTCCAATCGATGAGCGCCTGGTGGGTATACTTCTCGTGCCATGGCAAGCTGCTGCCTCGAAGGAAGTCGCGGTTCACCTCATACGTGACCCGGGTGGGGATCATGGTGGCGCCATAGACCACCAGGGAGTCCACCACCTGGTTCAAGAGGCGCTCCCGGGTCTCGGGGTTCTCACCGGCCTCCACCCAGACCCGTCCCGCCTGACGGAAGCGATGGCTCTCATCGTCGTAGTGGTAGTCCCTGGGGAAATCCTGCTGCTGCGGGAGGGCTGCCTCGGCGTAGCCGTAGAGGTGCTCGATGAGGGTGACCCCGGCTCTGGCCGCGTCTACGGCATCGATGAGGTTGGTGGTGTTGGGCGGCAGATGGTAGGTGGTGATGCCCCCTACCGCCGTAACCGCCGAAGCCACGGCCTCCAGCTGTTCGTAACTCCAGTGGTACCCTCCCCGCCCAACATCGAAGACGTGGGCCCCCTGGTCCCGCATGGCCTGGACGATGCGGGCTGCCTGGGCGGGATCTTCCCTCTCCAGCAATGTGGATTCCGTGTTGAAACCCCACTGCCAGATGGGGAACATCCTGGGTGTCAATCGCTGATACGCTTCCGCCTCCCGGTGCTGTTCGTGCATCTGGAAGGTGCGGGGGGTGGAACCGGGGATGCCCGCCGTAACCCCATGGGCCAGCTTGAGATAGTGGGTGTACTCCAGGGGGAGGGGGTCCTCCCTGGGATGGTAGTGGAGATCCACCATTCCAGGCATGACGTACATTCCATTCCCCTCGATGACACGATCTCCTGTCAGGCGCTCCAGGGGCTGGCCCTGCTGGGCAGCCGCCTCCGCCGCTACCGGGTCGAACGATCGCATCTCGGCAATGAGATTCCCCTCGATGAGGATGTCATGAGGCCCGGTGGGGGGGCCGCCGTGGCCTGGGATCACCATCACGTTCCGAATGACCAAGCGGTTGTAGGGGCCTTCCGCCAGGCCATCGAAACTCCGGGTCTCCACGGGACCCCGCTTCACTTCCAGGGGCCCCACCTGGGCCTGGGTCGCGGTGGGCTGGAATCCAACCAGCCCCAAGACCAGGAGGACCAAGCTTCCAAAGGTGACAACACTCATTCCAACACCCTCCGAATCTTGAAGATGGGATATACAATGGTTCGCTCATTTACCCCCAGGGCCAGCAGATCTTCGTCCAGGACCCGCCATCCCACCCAACCGTCGCGGGCCTGGGGCTCCATGAGATAGAACGCCACGTTCGCCATGGGTTGCGCCATGTCCACATGGAAGGACCCCGCAGGGAACTCCCGGACGGTGGGACCCGCAAACACCCCGTCCAGCACCGTCATGTCATAGCCTCCCCGGAAGTCGTGCCACATCCGGTCCACCATGTACTGCTCCCCTTCTACCCTCATGGGGGCTTCCAGAACCTCCACCTGAACGTTCTGGATCCGGAGGTTCTCGGCCAGGTGGCCCAGCTCCGGGGGGAGGATGTACCCTCTGGGCACCCACGCGTCCTTCGTTCCCACGGGAAGGGTCGTGTCATCCACCCCGGAGACGATGAGAGGAGGACCGGATACCGGCACCGTGCGGTCCACGCTGGTTCCCGGAATGGGCTCCGTGGCGGGATTGGGGAAGTGCTCCGGCCAGGCCAGGACATCGATGGTGCCACGGGAGCGATATTCCCCATCCACCCAGTTTCGGAGTTCTCCAGACTCGGCATTCGCCAACACCTGATTCACCACTTCCTCATCGGCGGCTCGGGCCACCCGAAGCATCTCCCCTCCGTTCTGGTTGGTAAACTCCAGCAGGGAGTGGATGTAGGCATACTGCCCGTAGATCTGTCGCTCGAACCCCGCGGCTCCAGGGGTCTCGGTAAGGATGGACATCCGGTTCCGCAGGCCGTACCCGTTGGCCACGAACTTCGCCTCCACCGCCCAGATGGTGTTGTCGTGGTGCCAGTTGGTGGGAGGCCAGGTGGAGTCCCGGTCCCAGAGTGCGTGGGTGAATGACTCCATGCGGAAATTCTCCCGCACGGCGTCTCGAACGGCCGGGAAGAGCACGTTCCGGGTGTAGTCCCGGGGTGCCCGATGGGCCGCCGGGACGGTGGAGTTCACATAGGCGATGCTGTAGGCATAGTTCCCCACCCCCATGCGGTGCGCATCGTAGATGAGAACCGGATCCCACGGATTCAGGATGTTCTCGAAGAGCCCCCGGATCTCCACCGTTTCCAGCTTCACCCCGTCCCGATTCAGATCCAGTCCCTGGGAGTTGGTTCGGGTGCCGTGGATGTGCGGCTCATTGTCCCGGGTCCCGATGATCTCGGTGCCATCCACGTTCAAGACCGGCATCACGATGACGATCTGGTTGTCCAGGAGGTGCCCCTTGTCGCCCGCCAGGATGTCGCGCATCACCATCTGGAGAGCCTCGGCCCCCTCCGACTCCGGAGGGTGGATATTTCCGTAGAGAAACACCACCGGCTTTCCCGACTCCCGAGCCTCCTGGGCCGAGGTGATGCGGGGATTCGCCATGACCACGGCCGGCGCCACATTGCCGTGGGGCGACGTGAATACGCTGAGCACATGCATATGCTCAGTACGCCACTTCAGCGCTTCGATGAACTCGTGGAGATGACGCACATCGGTGGTGCGCTTGAAATCCGTTTTCTCCGGCACCGTGAGCAGGTCCTCCGGCCAATCCCCATTCCAGTCATCCGGAACCGCATCTCCCCAAAGGAGGCCAGCATCGGCCCGAGGGCCATCTACCTGCTGAGCTGCCACCGGCGCTTCGGTGAAGGTCATCCCCGCAGAACACAAGAGCATCGTCATCATTGCTCGAAGCACGGGAGTATCACCGTTGGAGAACAGTGACCGGGGTCGCCGCTCTTCCTGAATCGCTCGGGCCTGCATGGGGACCTCACTGGAGATAGCTGGATTTGTACCCACTATCGGATACCCAGCGCTGGGGAGCAAGCGAGAACCGCCGGAAGGACAGCGTCCCCCGGCGGTTCAGAGTTGGTTCATACCTGTATGCGAGGCCCCAACCGTGGGATCCTCAGCACGTGGGTGCCATCAACACAGCCGGACCTTGCTCACACACTCCGTCCGGTGTTGATGACGTTCACCCCGCGATGGCGGGTGGGCACACATCCGTGGGAGACTGCGTTGGATTGGGCGGGCTGACCTTTCCCATCCCCGGCCGTTCCACCCACGAAGTAGGTGCTCTCACCACCCAGGAGGTCCATGGAGTTCCAGAACTCCGGCGTCCGGATCTGGTAGGCCACATCTTTCAGCATTCCCGCAAGCCGCCCGTTTCGGATTTCCCAGAATACCTGCCCCCCGTACTGGGAGTTGTAGCGCTGCTGATCGATGGAGAACGATCCACTGCCGTCGATCATGATGCCCCGATCCACTCCGCCGATAAGCTCCTCCAACGGGACATCCCGATCCGGGTGCGGGAGGAGGTTGATGTTGGGCATCCGCTGGAACTGCACCACCCCCCAGCTCTGGGCGTAGGAGTTCCCGTGGGAACGCACCGGTTCGCCGTTCTGGCTGTACCAGTCTGCAAGCCAGGGAGCCTGCTCCCGGGTGGTCTGCAGGTCGTTCAGGATCCCGTCCTTCACGATGAGGTAGTCCCGGGGCACCACCCCTTCATCGTCATACCCGCACGATGAGAGCCCTCCAGGGGAAGATCTTTCCCCCTGGATGTTCATGAACTCCGGGCCGTAGCGGAATTTCCCCAGGTAGTCTTCCAGGGGATAGATGAAGGAGGTCCCGGCGTAGTTCGCCTCGAAGCCCATGATGCGATCCAACTCCGTGGGATGGGCGATGGACTCATGAATGGTCAGCCAGAGGTGACTGGGCAGTAGCACCAGATCATACTGCCCGGGTTCCACCGAACGAGCCGAAAGCTTCTGGACGGCCTCACCGGCCCACTTGGGCGCATTGCCCACCAGGTCTGAATCCAGGATGTACTCGTATCCCAGGCCCCGGGGCGGCACATCGGTGGCGCTCCGGGACTGGAAGTCCGACCCGTCAGACGAGACCGCCGTGCAATTGACGTTGCCGTTGGTCCGGAACACCGTCTGGTTCGTCACGGTCCCTTCGGTATTGGCGTAGAATTTCTCCTCCCGAAGAAACGACATGTTGGAAGTGACGAAGCGCGTCCCTTGCACCCCCATGGCGGCGGCATTGGCCTGGAACAGGAGTTCCACCTTCTCCTCGATGGGAACATCGAAGGGGTCGATTCGGATGGGGCTGCTCCATTGCCCATCAGGGTGGATGTCTGTGGGCGCCAACTCCACCGGGCGGCGTTGGGCCACCCGGTTGGCCCGGGCCTGGGCCACTGCCAGCCGGGCGATGCGAGCCGCCTCATCGGCCGTGATGACAGGACTGGCGGCAAAGCCCCAGGTGCCTTCCACCAACACCCTCAGACCGAAACCCTGGGTCTCGTTGTCACCCAACCCCGTGACCCGTTGCTCCCGGGTAGAGACCCCCTGGTTTCGATTCCGTCCAATCCGGATGTCGGCAAACTGGGCTCCGGCGCCCCTGGCCGCGTCCAGCGCCCGCATGGCGACTTCTCGATAGAAGGCATCCTGAAGGGAGGGCCCGACCTCCAATCCCGGCTCCATGGAGAGCCCGGAAAGCATTCGGGGCCCAGCCAAGCCCAGGCCAGCGGTAGCCAGAGCGCTTCTTACCAGAAAGTCCTTGCGTTTCATGCTAGATCCTCGGGTTTGCGAGCCACGGGAAAAGTCGGGTTCCAAACTGTTGCCGGATCCGATACCCCGAATCGGGGGCCGGCGCATTCAACCTGATGGATACCGCCACGGCGGAGGGACGGCAAGAATCCCCGGACCATCAGGGGTGAGCGTCCCCAAGTTCTCGCCTCACCATGGGGGCCACCCGGGTGCCCAGGAGCTCGATGGCCTTGAGCACTCGATCATGGGGCATGGGACCCACCGTCAACTGAACCAGAAAGCGATCATGTCGAAAGAGAGCATGCTGATGGAGGATCTTCTCCGCCACCTGCTCCGGGTCTCCCACGAAGAGAGCTCCATCCAGAGTGCGATCTGCCTCGAAGTGGCTTCTCCCCGAAGGAGGCCATCCCCGCTCTCGCCCGATCCGGTTCATGGTCTCCGAAAAGGGAGGATAGGCGAGATCCGCCGCCTCCCGGGAGTTGTCCGCCAGAAAACCATGGGAGCTGATAGCCACCGGAAGGGTGCAGAGGTCATGGCCCGCTCTGGAAGCCGCCTCCCGGTAGAGCTCCACCGCGGGCCGAAAACGAGCGGGGTTTCCTCCGATAATCGCCACCGCTACAGGGAGTCCGAGAGTCCCGGCTCGCACCAGCGACCCCGGGGTTCCTCCCACCGCCAGCCACACGGGAAGAAGGTCCTGCTCCGGCCGGGGAAACACGGCCCGCTGTTGGATCTCGGGACGATGCCGCCCTCGCCACGACACCCTCTCGGAGGCTCGCAGCTTCAAAAGGAGTTCCAGCTTCTCTGCGAAGATCTCATCGTACTCCGACAGCTCCTGACCGAAGAGGGGAAACGACTCGGTGAACGACCCCCGCCCGGCCATGATCTCCGCCCGACCGCCGGAGAGCAGGTCCAGGGTGGCGAAGTCCTGGAAGACCCGCACAGGGTCGTGGGAGGAAAGCACGCTGACAGCGCTGGTGAGACGAATGCGCTTCGTGCGAGCCGCCATGGCCCCCAGGACCACGGCCGGTGCGGAAACCGCGTAGTCCGGGCGGTGGTGTTCTCCCACGCCGAAGATGTCCAACCCCACCTGGTCGGCTAGTTCCGCTTCTTCCACCAGCTTTCGGAGTCGCCGGCCGGCATCCAACTGCTGCCCCGTTACCGGGTCCACCCGGGTCTCCCCGAAGGAAAAGATTCCGATCTCCATGGCTGGGAAGATAAGGGGAAGGTCTGGAAGGCACGCTCTCAGGTTGCCGTGATGCCCCTAAAAGGCTGTTGAAGAAGTACAGGGACCCCCCGGGACGGGGTCTTGCGGTAGCGGGCGAGGCGGCGCGCTGAAGGCCATGCCGTAGCATCGGTGAAGCGTGCCAACGAAGCTCCGGTGCCGCAACCCCCCGTCCCCCTTCGGGTTGGGGCCGCAGGGGCCCCGCTCGGGCGTTGGCTCGCCTCGACGTAGCCACGGCTATGTCTTCGACGAGCCGCCTGCGATCAGGGCCCCTGGGGCTCCAACGGCGGCGCCCTGTACTTCTTCAACAGCCTTCTAAACCACCCGGAATCGCTCCTACCCTTCCCACTCCCCCCGCACCATCACGCCCATGGGTCGCTGCAGCTCATCCAGGTTCTCCAGAGGATTGCCTCGGAGCAGGATCAGATCGGCCCGATGTCCCCGGGCCACCAAGCCAAAGGTTTCATCCAACCCCAGCTCCTCGCGCACATAGCGACCCACGTTTCGAGTGCCGCTCTCCAGGATCAGGAACGGTGAAATGCCCACTTCCTGGAGAAGGGCCACCTCCCGATGGAGGGCATACCCGGGCACCATGAACATCTGTGGGGAATCCGTTCCCAGGAGCATGGGGGCACCCTCGTCGTAGAGAGCCTTCACCACCTCCCGCCGCAAGCCAATGAGAGCGTCGGCCGCATCCTGATCCACCTCGGCAGCGCCCAGTAGCCCCCCCGTTCTCCATCCCTCCAGCAGCTCCACGAAGCTTCGGGTCTCCTTCTGCGTCGTCCACTGGCTCAGCTGCTGTGGGGTGGCGTGGCTCATCTCCGGGAGGGCCGCAAGGGTCTCGGCCGCCGTATCGTTGTAGAAGTTCTCCCAGAGGTAGAGGGTGGGGACGTTCCAGACCCCCTGCTCCTCGGTGCGACGTGCCAACTCGGCAATCCGTTCCCCGGTGGCGCTGGCCACCATCTCGTGCAATGGCACGGCCTCACCGGCCAACATCCGCTGGCGCACTTCCTCCGATGCCGCTGCCTCCACATAGCCATCCAGGTGATCCACGGTGGACTGCCGGCTCGCCAGGGTATGGTCCAGACCCACCTGCGGGGAGACGTGCCCAGCCCAGGTGATTCCGCTCTGGCGTGCCGCCTGGGCCATGGCATCGTACACCTCCCGGGTGAGTCCGGGGTGGAGCTTCAGGAGATCATACCCGGCCCCTGCATGGGCTCGTACCTGGGCTACGGCATCCTCCGGAGTGGGGGTCACATTCCCGTTGATGGAGGGGGCAGCCACATAGAGGTTCGGGCCCCGCATCCGGCCTTCCCGAAGAGCCTGGCGCAGCTCCAACTGGTTGGGAGCACCCTGCATGCTGCGAATGGTGGTGACCCCGTTGGCCAGATACAGGTCGAAGATACGTTGGATCTCGGCGGCACCCGCCGTAGCCCCAGGCACGTGGGCATGCATCTCCGACAGCCCCGGCAGGAGATACGCGCCCCCCGGGACGTCCACGTCGATCCGGCGGGCGGTCTGGGGAATCTCTCCTGTGTCGGCTGAAGCTCCCACCCAGACGATGTCTTCATTCCGCACCACCACCGTCTGATCCCGGAGGATCTCCTCCCGATCCATGGGAAGGACGTTGACCCCCACGAAGATCGTAGCGGGATCCCCGCTGGAGAGGTCAGGGAACGGGTACGACTCCACCTCCGCTACGCACCCAAGAACGGCCACTCCCACAAGGAGGCCGATGAGCACCGTCTGGAAACGGGAGGGCTGGGTTCGTTTATGTGACATGGCCATTGGGGGGTGAAAGGGCCGGGGACGCTCCATGAGTGCAGACGCTATGAAGCTGAGTCCCCAAGCCCTTGGAGGCAAACACCCACGTGCGGCCACCCCCGTGCGGTATCCGTGGCCCTTCAGTCGAACGCCTCGGCGATGGTCCTGGCTGTGGCGTCCAGGAGCTTCTCGCCCAGTTCGCCCTCCGAACCCCGAGCGTCCCCCAGAATTCCTGTGGGAGCCACGGCCCGGAACCCCTTTTCGAAAATCTGATCGATGACCTCCTGGGTGAGTTCACCCACCTTCCCCGCCTCTACTCTCCGGTGTCGAAGGAGTCCAGGGTGAAGATGCATGAGTTCAGAGGTCTCGGCGATATCGGCATGTCCCCCCACCCGGGAACCCAGCCCCACCTCCTGCTCCACCACGAACCGCCATACGGACACGATCCCCAGCAGATCCGTGTAGGCCATCACCACGGCCTCGGGCCGCTTCTTCTTCACGGCCCGCCGGAGGCGAGGTAGCATCTCCTTCAGGGGCTGGAAATTTCCGCCATGTGACGGCAGGAAGCAGATGTTCAGGAAGCCATGGCTGGCCAGACTCACTGCGTAGTCCCGGCAAACCGCCTCCAGGGTCTCGAGCTGGAGGGAAATCGTCCCGGCGAAATCCATGTGATGGTCTGAACACCCCACCCGGATGGTGGGAGCCACCAGGGCGTCGCCCAGGTGTCTGGCCACCCGTAGCCCCAGGGCGGTGCCTCTTTCTGCATCCACCATGAGGGGCAGGTGCGGCCCGTGCTGCTCAACGGACCCTACCGGCACGACCACCGTCACCATTCCCCGGGTGATGGCCATCTCCACCTCCGGCCATGTGAGATGCTCCAGCAGCAGCGGGTTGGGCTCAGGGATGGTCTGGGGATTTACCCCCGCAACAGCTGAGCCCCGCTCTCCCGACTTCCCGCGCTCTTTTGTTCCAGTCATCAATGGTCTCCAGCTGTGGGCTTGGACTCCGGAGGCGGCTGCGTGCTCCAGGAGGAGGCTACATTATAGCGCAGACGCCTTAGGAGCGTGTCCGGGTAATGGGGCGAGCCGCGTTACAGGCACCACGGGTGCCAGATCCGAGGCGGTGCCGCGACACCATAGCGAAAGCTACGGTGAGGGGAGCGCTTTCCGCCGGACCTCAGCAGGGGCTGAGGGGTTGAATCGGTCCTGCCCGCGCCCATTCCAGGAGTCCACCATGCGCCAGCGTACGGTCCCGTTGTTGCTCACCCTGGCAGCCGTTGTGGGCCTTCTCGTCCTGGCGCTCTGGAAAGCCCCCACGGGCTTTGCTCTCCATCATGGTGGGGCTGAACGCACACTCCGCGCCGCCTTCGTCGGCCACGAACCGACGCCGTCACCTCTGGAGCTGGTGGAGATGGAGGTGGCCACCGTGGGGGTAGACCTCCTCACCAGCACCCCCATCGCCCTCCTCCGGAGTGAGGATTGGTCACAGGTTGTGCCCATCTGGATCGGCGAGGGAGAGGCCACCGCCATCGCCCGGGCCCTGCAGGGCGTCGAGCCCCCACGGCCCATGACGCACGATCTGTTCACCTCCACCATACGTGAAATGGGAGGTACCCTGGTGGAGGTGCAGGTTTCCGGGATCGAGGGTTCCACCTTCCTGGGGCAGCTCGTCATTCGGGTTGAGAACGGTACCGCAAGTCGAACCGTTGCGGTTGACTCCCGACCGTCCGACGCCCTGGCCCTGGCCGTGCGAACCAATGCCCGTCTCAAGGTGGCAGATCATATCGTTCAGCGGGATCCCGATGTGGATTTCGTAGCCCTGGAGGGAATGGCCGAAGTGGTTCGGATCATGGGGCTTACCGTAGGCCCTCCCACCCGAGCGCGAGCGGAGGAGTACGCTCTCCCAGACCGGACCGGTATGGTGATACTCCACTCATCCCGACCCGTGGGTACCGGCCTCAACAGAGGAGACCTGGTTCTGGATGTGAACGGCGAGATCCCCGCTACAGCTCGGGACTTTCTCCGGGCTCTCAGGCTGGGAGACCCTGCATCACCTTCCCGGCTCATCATCCTGCGGGATGGCGAAGAAAGTCTGGTGGAGTTGCCGCGAGACGCTGGAGCCAGACCAGCGACAACACCTCGGCGAGGGACCTGAGGGATGCCGGAAAATTGGTTGGACCAGGAGCGGATCTTTCTCGAAGGCCCCCGGAGTCGGCGGGAGGAATTCTTCCGGACACTGCGCATCCTCCGGGAATTCATCATGGGGTTCCGGGCGCTCCACTTCGCTGGACCCTGTGTGACCGTGTTTGGCTCAGCCCGTTTCGACGAAGATCATGAGTACTACGGGATGGCCAGGGAAGTGGGGCGCCTCCTGGGGAGAAGTGGCTTCACCACGCTCACCGGAGGAGGTCCAGGGGTGATGGAGGCCGCCAATCGGGGGGCCAGGGATGTGGGCGCTCCGTCTCTGGGATGCAATATCGAGCTTCCCCACGAGCAGTCTCCCAACCCCTATCTGGACCGCTTCATCGACTTCCGATACTTCTTCGTCCGGAAGGTCATGTTGGTGAAATATTCCTACGGTTTCGTGGTGCTGCCAGGCGGCTTTGGGACCATGGATGAATTCTTCGAGACGGCTACCCTGATTCAGACGGGAAAGATCCAGGCATTCCCACTGGTCCTCATGGGCAGGGAATTCTGGCAGCCCCTCCTGGACTTCATGGAAGTGCGTCTGGTGGCACGGGGCACCATCCACGCCGAGGATATCCGTTCCTTCCTGGTCACTGATGACCCGGTGGAGGCGGTGCGGTATGTACGGGAACGCGCCCTCCTTAACCCTCAACTCAACTTCCAGAAAAAGGCGCGTCCCAGGGCGGTGCTGGCAGAGTCTGGTTACCAGGCTACCCCGTAGTCCTCGCCATGGTGACTGGCTCCGCCCCATATGGTGTTGTGCTCCCAGTCGAACCAGATGGCCGTGATGGGTCCTGATGTGCGCGGGGAAAAGCGGAGGGAATACCCCAGCCTTTCCAGCTCCCCCCGGACCCACGGCGGGGTATCCGACTGCAACAGCATGCGACCCGGCTCGGAAACATGGCTCCCGAAGGAACCCCGCATCTGGGACGAGTTCATGTTGGCCGCCTCCACCGCCTCCTGAACCGTCATGTCGAACTCCACCATGTTCAGGAAGAACTGGAGCAGGTTCTGGTCCTGTCCGTCCCCCCCCTGCACCCCGAAAGCCATGAGGGGTCGGCCATCCTTGAGGGCCATGGACGGGGTGAGGGTCACCCGGGGACGCTTCCCGGGCTCCACCACGTTGTAGGGATTCATCCGGACATCCGTGACGAAGCTCTGCATTCGCTGACTCAGACCCACCCCGGTTCGACCTGCGATGACTGCGGGGATCCACCCACCACTGGGCACGATGGAGACCACCCATCCCTCGGCGTCGGCTGCATGCACGGATGTAGTGCCCAGGGTGAATGCCTCCTCGGCAGGCAGGTGCCCGGCGGACGGATCCACTCCAGCCACCCGTTCCTCCTGCAGGAACGATGGGTTGGGTTCCCATGCCTCCAGCAGGCTGCGGTAGGGATTCACTTCCCCCTGTAAGGGGTCGGTACCCCCGGGGCCGGCCCGGGGGTCGTTGCGCTCATGGTCCATCTCATTCCAGCGCTGCCGGGCGTACTCTTCTGAGAGAAGCCCCTGGATGGGCGTCTGGGGGTCGAAGGCCGGATCGGAGTAGTAGAAGTCGCGGTCGGCAAAGGCCATGTTCATGGCTTGATACAGGGTGTGCAGGTACCGGGTGGAATTGTACCCCATGGCCTGGAGATCTGCATTCTCCAGGATATTCAGGGCCTGGAGAAGAGCCGGACCCTGCGTCCAACTGGTGAGCTTGTAGACATCGATACCCTTGTAGTTCACCGACACGGGCTCCTCGATCTTCACCTCCCACAGATCCAGATCTTCCAGGGTGATGAGGCCGCCTTCCTCCTGGGTCCCTCGCACCAGTTCCTCCGCAATATCTCCCCGGTAGAAGCGGTCGTAGGCCGCCAGGATGGCCTCCTCGCGAGTGGCTCCCCGGGCCAGGGCCTGGCTTTCTGCCTCCACCAGCTTCCGGAGGGTGGCCGCCAGGTCGGGCTGACGGAAGACCTCCCCTGGATACGGCGCCTCCCGTTCCGGCGACCCCAGATGGGGGAAGAACACCCCGGTGGAGTAGCGCCACTGTTTCAGTTCCTCCTGGTCCCGCACGATGAGGCCGGCCGTGAGTGCCTCCATAGGATACCCGTCGGCCATACGGATGGCGGGTGCCAGCACCTCGGCCAAGCTCAACCGACCCCATTCCGCCACCATCACCATGAGTCCACCTGGAGTTCCAGGAGTCACGGCAGCCAGTGGGCCGGTGGCAGGGGGAAAGTGCATGCCTCGCTGGTGAAAGAACTCCGCCGTGGCGCCGGTGGGAGCCACGCCCAGGGCGTTCAGACCGAGTACCTCCCCTGTGTTGGGGTTGTAGATGAGAGCCTGGGTCTCTCCCCCCCAGGACAGCACGTCCCACATGGTGGCAGTAGCCCCCAGCATGGCGGCGGCGGCATCCACCGCGTTTCCACCTTGATGAAAGATCATGGCGCCGGCGGTAGCCGCCAGTGGCTTTCCGGTGATGGCCATCCACTCCTGCCCATGGAGGGGCGGACGATACGTCTGCTGGGCGACTGCACTGGTGGGCAGGGCCATGAGGCCGAGAACGAACAGTACAAGAGGCCCTGCGGATGACCATGCAGAAACCGGTGTCCCTGGAGTTCGCCGGGCCCACACCCGGTCACAGATCATGTCGATGAAAAGCATGCATCATACCCTGGGAAAGGAATCGTACTGGAACAGGAAAAGTATCCACCAGTCTTCCGTAGGGCCAATCCCGGACTTGGAAGGCTGTCCGGGGAATGGGGTGCGGCCGCGCGCACCCGGCTCCTCCTTGCTGGCCAAACCCCAGACGGTTGATCATCACCGGCTCCTCCGTGACCTTGTCCCTCATGTCCATGCAAAATGAAGTTGCCGACCAAATGCTGGGACCCTTCCTCCTCTGGGTAGAGGCCAATCCAGTGTGGGGCACGGGGTTGGCCCTGGCCCTGCTCTTGATTCTGGGGGAAGCGGTGCACCGCGTGGTGCGCCTCTATCTCCTCCGGGTGTTGGAGAAACTGGCTCGCAAGAGCCCCACGCCCTGGGATCAGACCTTCTTCGACCATCAGGTACCGCAGCGACTGGCCTTCGGGGTGCCCCTCTTCATCTGGTACGCCGGCATTCCCCTGATTCCAGGGGTCCCCCCCACGGTTGAGGTGGTGGCTCGGAGGGTATTCCTGGCCCTTCTGGTGGTGGTGGCCGTCCGGGCATTCTCAGCCTTCTTGGGGGTGGTGAACACCCTCTATCTGAGCAGGCCACGGGCCACGGATCGTCCCATCAAGGGATATCTGCAGGTGGCCAGCGTGCTGGCCCACCTGGCGGCCTTCATCTGGGTCATCGCCATCCTCATGGACCGCTCACCGGTCATCTTCCTGAGCGGGCTGGGGGCCATGACCGCGGTGCTCCTCCTGGTGTTCCGGGACACCCTCCTCTCCCTTGTGGCCGGCGTCCAGATCACCTCCAACGATCTCATCCGGGTGGGAGACTGGATCGAGATGCCCCAGTTCAGCGCCGACGGAGATGTCATCGACATCGCCCTGAACACGGTGCGGGTTCAGAACTGGGATCGGACCATCACCGCCATTCCCACCCACAAATTCCTGGAGCACTCCTTCCGGAACTGGCGGGGCATGCAGGATTCCGGCGGGCGACGCATCAAACGCGCCTTCCGCATCGACATGAACACCATCCGGTTCCTGATGCCCGAGGAAGAGGAGCGGTTCGGTCGTATGGAGCTTCTCCGGGAGTACATCCACCAGAAGCGCGAGGAACTGGCAGGCGATCCAGGGAAGGAAGTCGGCCCAGACGGGGTGCGCCCCCACAGGCGTCGTCTCACCAACGTGGGCACCCTGCGAGCCTACATCGTTGCGTACCTGAGGGCCCACCCCGGGATCCATCAGGACATGACCTTCCTGGTACGCCAACTGGAGCCCACCCCGGAGGGTCTCCCTCTTGAGATCTACGTATTCAGCAACGACACCCGATGGGCCGTGTACGAAGGCATCCAGGCGGACATCTTCGACCATATCCTGGCCACGACGCCCGACTTCGGACTCCGCGTGTTCCAGAGTCCGTCGGGACAGGACGTTACCAGGGCAATTTTGGCGCTGACCCCGCCCGGGGACCATACGCTATCGGAGGGTTAGGCTGGTCTCTCCACCTACCACCGGCACCACGATATGGGTGGCATCCAGGTCCACCTGGAGGCGGGTGCCGGGATGGGGCCAGAGGGTGAACTCCCGGTCACTGCTGAAGATCATCAGGGCCAATCTCTTTCCTTCGGGAACCACCTTGTCCGTGGGTTGGAGAGTGAAGGTCAGATCGTAGAAGCGCCCTTCTTGCAGGGCTTCTCCCGCTTCCAGTGAACGGTGGTTCTGGGGATCTGCCCACCCTCGGGTAACCACGCTCTCCAGAGAGGACGGCGCCCCTGCCCACGGCAGCGATACCAGCCACACCGACAGATTCACCGCCGGTTTGTCCGAGCCCACCCGGAGAGTGATCACCGGGGTCCCTGAGATGTGGAGGTCGTGGGTCAGCTCGTCCGTGGCGAACAGGAGTCGGTGCTCCGTCCACTCCGCCTGGGCCAGCACTCCGCCGGAGAACGACACGTTGTCCACCACCGTCCCCACGCCCTGCTGAGGAGTTGGCTCCAGGGCCAGCCCTCCCACGCCGGGGGTCCCTCCCCTGGGGTAGAGGGTCACAGGGGAAGCAGCGGGGTTGGGATAATCCCCATACGGGGTGGGTTGCAGCCGGTCATGACCCTCTCTCACCACCCAGGCCCGGGGATCCTGCTCCACCCCGTTCTCCACCCCCAGGACGTAGCGGGTGAACCACCGATTCATCATCTCCAGGGGAGGTGGACCTCCATGTCCACCCTGGTGGAGGTAGATCTGGGACGGCACACCCCGAGCTTTCAGGGCTTCGTAGATCCGGACGCTGTGCTCGGGCATGACGTTCCAATCGTTGAACGCGTGGGACATGAGCACCGCAGCCTGCACGTTCTCCACCCCCGGCAGATAGTCTCGGCCGGCCCAGAATTCGTTGTGGTCGCCGGTGACCCGATCCTGGTTGGCCTTCATTAGCCCGTCCCGGATCTCCGCCTCACAGTAGGGCCGGGTGTCCGGGTCTCCACTGTTGATGAAGTCGAAGAGGACGTCGATATCCTCGCCCAGCCAGCCGCCGGGACTTCTCACCAGGCCATGGGAACGGTAGTAGTGGTAGTAGGAGGTGTTGGGGGCCACCGGAATGATGGCCTCCAGCCCATCCACACCGGTGGTGGCCGCCGCCAGCGGGAGGGTGCCGTTGTACGAGGTGCCCGTCATGCCCACCCGGCCAGTTGTCCAGAAGGCCTCCACCTCGTCTCCTCCCGCAGGGGAAGTGAACCCCCTGGCCCGTCCATTGAGCCAATCGATGACGGCCTTGGGCGCCAGAGATTCGTTGTCACCCCCCACCGTGGGACAGCCCTGCGACAGGCCGGTACCCGGAGATTGGGAATGGACCACCGCGAAGCCTCGGGGCAGCCAGGTGGATACGTGGCTGTTGGTGATGACCCGACGCCGGCTCTGATGGGGAATGGAGGGCATGGCATTCCGCTCCGGCGGGGTCGCTCCCACTTCATGCCGCACATCCCAGAAGTAGCGAAGGTCCCCGGAGCCGGTGCCCGAGTAGTAGGGGCTGCTCTCGTAGATCACAGGCACCCTCAAAGCCTCGGAGTCCGTCTGTCCCGGCCGGGTCACAGCCACGTGGACCCGGTCGCGGCGTCCATCGCCGTCGGAGTCGAACTCCGTCTCCACCCACAGGTCATGCCTCACCCAATGACTGGAATCAGAGAACGCCGGCACCACCTGGGCCTGCCCGTCCACCACCACGGGGCCCGACACCCCCTCCTGGGCTTGGACCGGAGAGACCCAGGCGCCGAGGGCGGCACAGGCCAGGCCCAGGGCAAGCCACTCCCGCCCTGGGTGATTGGGAAGTCCTCTCACGACTCCAGCCTCCTGCGGATCTGCGGACGTCGGCGTGTCAGGGGGTCCAGGAAGGAAAGGCATATCCAGAAAATCCTTCTTCAGGTGGGAGGGAAAGGGGGCAGTGGATGGAAGCGCCCTGTAGGAGGCGGCATGTCCAGATGCAAAGGAGCAAGATCACTTCACCGGCGCCAGTATCCCGGGCTCCAGGAACAGGAGGGCCCCCGTCACCCCATCCAGCGGGATCCGGAAGCGACTGGCTACTGCTCTGCGATAGGCCGTCACCTGAGGGGTATAGTGACGGATCCGGTTCTCTACTTCCCCCGGGTGAGCCCCCAGAGCGTCGGACTTGAAGTCCAGGATCTCAGCTCGTATGGGAACGCCGGACCCCAGGGTGAGAACGAGTCGGTCCACCACCCCTTCCACCACCACCCCCTCATCCAGGTGGAGAAAGGGGTACTCTCGTTCCAGCCGCACCTTTGACCCATATCGTGCGCGAGAGAGGGAGGTCCTCACCTCCGGAAGGTCGAGTCGGTCCAGGAAGTGCCCGAGCAGGTCGTCCACCTCCTGCGACCCCCACTGGGGAACCACCCGGGCCGCCACGGCTCTGAGGTGATCCGGATCCGGGCGACCCCCGTTGGGAAGGGAGGCGTCCAGCCACTCCACTTCCTGGCACCAGGCGTGGATGAGAAGCCCGCGAGCCCGTGCGCGCCCGCTCCGGAGGGGAAGGACCCAAGAGAGATCCACCTGGCTCCCCCCTTCCAGCCTGGAAGGGGAGGTTCGGGGCAGCAGGCGTCTTCTGGGCTGTCCAGGTTGGGGGGTCACGACCCGGGGAGGGGACAAGGTGCGCCGCACCGGAGGATCGACCCGCGGAAACGGTGCCACGGGGGCGCCAGAACCGTCCTCTGCCACCTTCTCCCACCAGAGTGGATCTCCAGACACAAAGAGCTCTGCCCCCTCCTGCGCCTCACCCCAGTCTCGCTCTGCCGGTACCCTTCCCAGGGTTTCAACCAGGATTCGGGCATGACTCTGCCGAGGCACTTCCCTGGGTGTCCCGTCGTTGTCGGTGCCAGGGGATTCCACCCAGAGATGCAGGGCATGTCGAGCCCGGGTCACCGCCACATAAAGCAGGCTCAGGGAATCCCGGAAAGAGTCCTGGCGGGCCACCTGGCGGGCCTCTTCCACGTCGGGAAAGAGAGGCGCCAGACCCTTGGGAACCCCCGGCCGGAACGCCTGGATTCGGCCCAGCACGCCCTCCACCCCCGGGAGATTGGATCCGTGGGAAGAGGCTGAGGAAGAACCTTGGCCTCTCCATGGGTAGGCGGCTTTCGCCCGATCCCGAATAAGGGAGCCCCCCAACTCCGGGAGGACCACCACATCGAACTCCAAGCCCTTGGAGCGATGGACCGTCATGATACGCACCGGGGCCTGCGTGGGATCATCCACACGGGCGGTTTCCACGAATCGCAGAAAATCCCGTGTCCTCAGGGTGGACTGCCCCTGGAACCGGAAGGCCAACTCCACCAATTGCTTCAACCGACGGGCTTCCCGAGGCGACGGAGCCGCCGGAAGTTTCCCCATCCATTCCGACAACACGGGCCCGTACCCCCGTTCCAGGAGGTCTTCCCGGGTCTGTTGGCTGAATCGGCGAGCCTCCCTCACTCCCCTTCCTGCGGGGTCTGCGCCCGGATGGGGAAGCTGGGTCAATCCCACCGCACTGCCCAGGGGGGACGAAGCCACCATGTACCGCGCCACTCCATCTCCGGGATGATCCGCCAGATGGAGTGCCGCCAGGAAGACCGCCACGGCCGGCGAGTCGCCGACGCTACTCCCCCCCTCGTCGCTGGCCTCCACCCCCAGCATCCTCAGTTCGTGGATGAGGCGGCGGCCCGTGGCATTGGTGCGGGTGAGTACGCCCACGGTGGCGTTGGGGTGCCGTGCCTGAAGTTTCTGGATTCCCTGGGCCGTCCATGCGAGGAAGGTGCCTCGCACCATTCCCGACTCTTCACCCCTGGGGCCCACCTTGAGTTCTGCGTAACCCGGCCGATCCGTATGGGCGGCCTCATGGGGCCGAAAACCCCGGAGCCATTGGGAGGCGATGCTCTGCAGCTCAGACTCCGCCTTCTCCAGGGTGGAGGTGGAATCGAGGCCTTGAAAGATCCGGTTCACCGCGTCCAGGACCACCGGACTCGACCGCCAGCTCTTCACCAACTCCCGGGTGGGTAGCTGGAACCGCTTCTCCAGGCCATCCAGAAGGCGAGGCTCCCCACCCCTCCATCCGTAGATGGACTGCTTCGGATCGGCCACAACCAGTGCGCTCCGTCCATCGGTACCCCCAGCCAACATCTCCTCCGCCAGGGGTGCCAACGCCCACCACTGGGGCAACGAGGTGTCCTGGAATTCGTCCAGGAGGAGGTGCTGGACCCGGGCATCCAGACGGTAGTAGAGGGCAAGCTGCCGGGCTTCCGACTCCTCATCGCCCGCGTGCCCTGCCGGCCCCTGGGCTAGGACGTGGGTCACATCCGAGAAGCCAAAACCACGCTCCTCCTCCTGCACCTGTCGGAGGGCACCCTGGAAGAGATCCACGAGCCTGCCCAACGCATGCAGCCGGATGGCGTATTCAGCCCCCAGGACCCGGGCCGCCGCATCAGCGACGGCCTTGAGAACGGCGGCGACATCTGGAGCGATGGGCTGCCGTTGGAACGTGTCCCCCCCATTCAACCAGGCGGCTACCAATCCCTTTCCCACCACTTCCCCCCAGAGCCCCTCCCTGAGCGCCGCGACGGCCCCGTCCCGGGCCTTTACCCAGTGGCCATTGGGCGCCCCCGCCGCCGTGAGGGCGAGAGGCATTCCCTCCAGCAGCCGCAGGGCCTCCGCCCGTAGCCGGGGCTCTTCTTCCGGCCCAAGGGGCGCCCGGCCACCGTCCCAATGCCAGGGCGACCTGGCTCCCGGATCCAACTCCCGTGAGAGCGCTACCAACTCCCGGAGAAAGCCATGGGGTCCCAGGAGGCGATAGTGCACCGACCGGTCGGCAGCCCCCTGATTCAGCCCACGAAGCAGTTCAGTGAGGGCCTTTGGATCTGCCTCGGCCACCACCTTGGCCAGAGCCCGACCCATGAACTCCTGCAACTGTCCCTCGTCGGCAATGCTCCATCCCGGGGGGAGACCCAACTCCAGGGCAAACACCCCCGCCATGCGGATGAAGAACGAATCCAGCGTCCCTACCTGCAGGCGGTGGAGAGCCGCCACCAGAACGAGAAGGATCTCCTGGGCTCGCTCCGGGTTGAGAGGGGTTCCGATGGACGCACCCAGTTCCTGGGCAGCTTCTGCATCCAGTGACGCCTCGGCCACCCTCTTGAGAACTCGTTCCAGGATCTCCCCTGCCGCCTTCCGGGTGAAGGTGGTGGCCAGGATGGAGTCCGGCGCCACCCCCTCACCGATGAGCCCCAGATACCGATTTGACAGTTGGAAGGTCTTCCCCGAACCGGCGGAAGCCCGAATGAGCGTTCTGGGATCCTCCATCAAAGCGCCACCTCCTCCATCACCCGCCCTCCGGCCGACCGCCGTCGTCCTGCTCCGCTCCCAGCAGGCCCACTCCCAGGAGGGTTCCCATGAGATCGCCCTGGCGAGCCTTCACCCGATCCGGCTGGAAGCGAATCACCCCTGTGCGAAGGAAGCGTACCACCTGCCGAGCCGCCTCATCGGCCTCCAAGAGTTCGGCTTCGTCCCATTCGGCCAGAGTCACCCCCGCCCCCTCCTCCTTGCTGGGAAGGGTCACATAACCGAGACGGACGGCATCTCCCGGCTGAAAGCCGGGAACGGAAAGGTGAGGCAGGAGGTGGCGGTAGAGGGGCAGCTGCAGATCTACCCATTCCTTCGCGCCCTGGGGCCCCTTCCGATGCTGTTTCTCGGGCCCGTGGCCGGAGTCGGAGGTCTTGTAGTCCAGAAGGGCCCATCGTCCGTCGCGATGTCGATCCACCCGATCCACCCGCCCCCGCAGGTGAAACGGCTTTCCATCCACGACAAAGGGCGCACCGGGTTTCGCCGGCGCTACCTCCACCGCCACCACCCGCCAACCCTCTCCTCGCCAGGAGGCATGCTCCTGGGCGAACACTCCCAACCGATGCCGGAGTTGCTCCACCTGGATTCTCACCACCGGAAGGGGGTGGACACCGAACCGCTCTCCCGCCACAGCATCGAGAATCCTGCCCAGATCCCTCTTGAGGTCGCCGGCAGAGAGACAGATCTCGCCCCTTTCCATTTCCTCCCTGCCGAATCTGAAGAGCACTTCATGGGCAAGGGTGCCGAAGGCCATGGGATCCATCTCGGCCACATCGTCCGCCTGGGTCTCCAAGCCCCAGATGGACTCCAGTACAAACCGATATGGGTCTGAGAGAACCGATCGAAACGCCGTCACCCTCAGCAAATCGGGGGGAGTGGGAAGATGAAGTTCGGAAACGGGCGGGAGGGCGAAGTTCGCCCATCCCTCATGGGCCGGGGACTCCTGCAAAGCGACGTGCCCCTCTGAGATCCCGGGCGCCAAACCGCCAGGATCCCTGGGTTGTTCAGGAAGGGCGGACTCACCCTCCCCAGCCCCCACGAAATCCAGCACCCTCCGGGCCACCTCGACTCCATGGGTGGCGAAGAGCAGCCGACTGGGACGAAGGGGATCCCCATCCGCGCTCCGTCGGCCGGCAACCAGCAGCACTTCCCTCCGACTGTGAAGCAATGCAGTGAGATGGAAGAGATCCCTGGCCAGGCGCTGATGGGAATCCGGCAGTCCCAGGCGAGTGCGCAGGGATCCAGGCAGAAACGGATCGGCCGTGGTGGATTGGGGGAGGAAAGGCTCATTCACCCCCAGCACCGCAGCCACCGGGGCGTCGTCCAGGGGCAGTTCAAGCCACCCCAGAAGCTCCACGGCAGCGTGGTCCGCTTCCGGCGGTACGGCCCCACTCCTTGCCGCAGCCAGGAGGAATCGCAGGCCGGCGGCACCCGTGCAGGATGGATCCAACGCGGGAGGAAGGGCATGGATCTCTTCCGCCACATCCCTCAGGCGTTGACATGCCTCGATGAGACCTCGCTCTCTCGGGATCCCCCGGGAGAGGGGTGCTCTTCCGTAGACCTCAGCCAGAATCTCCATGACCGCGCCCATCCATTGGGAGAGCCGCCGCCGCCCTTCCAATCGCTTTCCCAGACGGGGGCCCATGAGCATTTGCCGGAGAGCTTCCATCTTCCGGGCAACCCGGGCCTCCCGTCCTACCGGCCCCTCATCCGCTTGGCGCCCCGGAAGGGGGCGGTCCACCCGTCCTGGCAGGTGAGCCGGGAAATAGTCATCCGCCAGGAAGAGCCACCCTCCATCCTCAGGCGGAGTCGGCAGCTTCCGGGCCACCCCCTCACTTGCCAACCATCCCTGGACATCCGGATGGCGCAGCAGATCGGCGAGAGCCGGGAAGGTGGAGTCGCCCACCAGGGATGCCAGCCCCTGGAGCAGACGGAATGGCGGCGTATCCTCCAGGGGAGTGCCTGCCGCGTACCGGGTGGGCACTCCCGCCTGACTCAGGCGATCTTCCAGATAGGGCACCAGATTCGGATCCGCCACCCCCACCGTGACCTCGTCCGGGGTCACGGAGTCTCGGAGGTCTCCCAGGAAGGAGACCAGCTCCTGGGCCTGTCCCACCGGACGATCCCTGAAGCGGAGCACCGTGGAGGGGAGGGGCACTTCCCGGTTGCACCACTCTGGCGAGATCACACACCCCAGGGGATCGAACGCGCTCTCCACTTCCGGGGGAGCCTGGACGAAAGCCGTGATCTCACATCCCGACGCAGCCACGGCCTCCAGGAGCCGACGGGTGATCCGGGGGAGCTCCGCAACCCCCACAAGCCAGAGCCGCTCCAACTTGCGCAGCCCGCCGGGGCCCACCCCCCGCTCCAGCGCCGCCATACGTTCCAGGTCCGGGTCCACTCGCTCAAGTTGTTGCAGCAAATCCAGGGCAGCATCCTGGAGGTGCACCAGGGCCTCCCACCGATCCCCATCATCGTAGAGGAGTTCATCGCCGCGGCACGATGCCAGGGCCGCAGGGAAGAGGAGGCCGTGGGCGGCCAACTCCAGGTGGAGAGCCAGGAAGGTGCGGGCATGACGATCCCAGAGGGCTGGCTCTTCCGCTGATGGAGGATTGGGCACCAACCGAACCCGAAGGTCCGCCGGAAGCCCCTGGAGAGCCTGGGCCCACACCCTTCGAAGGAGGAGGGGCTGAGCCGGAATTGCCCGCCCCCTTGGCTCCAGAAGAAAGTCGGCAAGCCCCCCCAGGGTCAGGATCTGCGGGGCGTCCACCGATACTTCCCTGGCGGCCGCCTCCTGGAGCAGGAGTTCTCCAAAACGACGTCCGGACCTCCCACCGGGAAGCACCACCGGTGCCGGACCGGCGGCATCCAGATGGAGAGCGGCCACTTTGGGGAGCAGAGGCGCCTCCCAGCCCAGGAAGGCGCGAGTCACCATGGGGCCGGCCTTCCCCTCAACCCGACCCGCCTTCGGGTTCCCTACCATAGGGACGGGAAATGACGCAGGCATTCACTCCTCCCACGCCCATGGAGAGCTTCCCCGCCATCCCTCCCGGTGCCTCGCAGCCGGTGTCGAACACGAAACGGCCATGTAGGCGGGCGATCTCCGGGTTCAATTCCCCCTGGGTCAGGGGCGTGGGGAAGACAGTACCTCGCTCGTATCCCAGATACTGGGCGGTGAGCTCCCAGCCTCCCGCCACGGCCATCCCGTGTCCGAAAGTGCCCTTCCGGGCCGTGACGAGGACCGTCTCGGGAATCACCCCCCGGAGGGTCTCGATCTCCGTGTGGTCACCGGGCGTGCCTGTGGCGTGAAGGTCCCAACCACCCACGTCAGAGGCCTCCACCCCCGCTCCTCTCAACGCCTGGAGGATGCTCTCGGTGGGCCCTTCCCGAGAGGGGGTGATGATATGGTCCGCATCGGAACTCACTCCCACGCTCAGTGGCTCCATGCCCACTGGCTTGTAGCCCCTGGCGGTGAAGTAGTCATGGTCACCCACAATCCAGATGCACGCACCGCCCGAGGCGTGGGTTCCCTTCAGGCCGCTCAGGGGCATGGAAACGTCCCCATCAGCCACCATGACCCGGGCATTGTAGAAGGTCCCCACCACCATGGGATGCGGGGCCGAATCGCAGGCCCCGATGACCACGGCTTTGGCCTCTCCCCTGCGGATGGTGTCCATTCCCGACTTGAGGGCCACACTGAAGGTGGAACAGGCGGCGGCGGGGCCGTACGACAGACCCGTGATCTTCCCCATCATGGAAATCTGGGCTGCCGGCGTATTCCCGATATTCCAGAGCACGTTCGCGGTCACGGCCTCCCAGGGTGGATCCGGAGCACCCCATTCCTTCTGGAGGCGTGTACGCCGCCGCTGCTTTTCCCTGAGTATGTTCAGCTTGGCCGACTGCACGGCGCCCGACTCCACCGCAAGAGCATCGATGTCCGCCAGATGCTGGAGGTAGACCTGGAGATCGGGAGAACGGGGCGCCCACCAGGCGTTCCATCGTACCTGTGCCAGCGGCCGGTCATGGTCGGGAACGGTGGCTGGATCCGGGGGCATGGGCCCTTCCGCTCCGGACACTCCCTCCAACGCTTCGGGTTCCTGGCCATGATCCTGCCACGCCGTCAGGGCAGGGTTCCGTTCGCGCTGCACCCAGAAGGCATTCCAACGGTCCTGGGCGTAGTGATAGTCCAGCGACGCGCCGTAAAGCATGGGGATGGGGCCCATCCCCGTGGCCACATGCACCTGGGCCTCGCTTCCCAGACCCTGCAGCTCCGCCTCCATGCCCGGATTCTGCTCCAATGCCTGGATGAACGCTCCAATGGCATAGAGGGTGTTGGTGTCCATCTTGGACTCCAACTGATGGAACCGGTTGGGGGGGAATCGCTCCTCGATCCAGGGCCGATAGTCTTCCAGCCGAAACGCTGGAGTTCCCACCAGGAAGTTGTCCCGCCCGAACCCATTGAACGGAGCCAGCCAGCTGGTAGCTTCCTCCAGATTTCGGGCGAAAGTGGGGATGTTCCGGGAGCGCGGAGCTACGATACCCCATCCAAAAATGCCTACCCTTGTCACTTCTTTACTCCCGCCCCCGGCCCACGGTCAGGGGTCGTCTTGAGGTTCCTGATCCAACCCCCCCTGAGCCATGCCTGGGAAAGGGGACTTGGGAAACGTGCCCGTTCCGGGGCAAACCGCAAGGGGCGCAGGGAGGAATTGCCTGGGGAACCGAATCCCCCGAGCCCACTGGTTTGACTAGATTGGGGGTATGAGCCCGTTTGTTTCCGTCCCCGTGCATACGCCCATGACAGAGAGGTGGCGGTAGGCCATGCGTTGGTCCATCCGAGTGGCCCGGGTAGGGGGCACGGAAGTGAAGGTGCACATCACCTTTCTTCTCCTGTTGGCCTGGCTGGGTTTGGTCTATTACTTCGCCGGCGGGGTTCCTGCGGCGGTGGATGGGCTCCTCTTCATCCTGCTTCTCTTCGGGTGTGTCCTGCTCCACGAATTCGGGCATGTGTTCGCTGCGCGGCTGTTCGGAATCGCCACTCCCGACATCACCCTCCTTCCCATCGGAGGCGTGGCGCGCTTGCAGCGCATGCCCGAGAAACCCGTGCAGGAGCTCGTCGTGGCCCTGGCGGGCCCTGCGGTGAACGTGCTTCTGGCGCTGCTCCTCTTCCCCTTGGCCGAGACCTCGGGAGAGATGGCCGCAATGGCCACCCTGGATCAACCGGGAAGCAACCTGGCCACCCGGTTGTTGGCGGTGAATGTCATTCTGGTCCTCTTCAACATGATACCGGCCTTCCCCATGGACGGAGGACGGGTCCTTCGTGCCCTCCTGGCCACGGTCCTGAGCTACCTCACCGCAACCCGAATCGCTGCCCGGGTGGGGCAGGCGCTGGCCTTCGCATTCGGGTTCATCGGGTTGTTCTACAATCCCCTCCTCATCTTCATCGCCCTTTTCGTCTACATGGGCGCCTCTCAGGAGGCGGAGGCAGCCGAGATGCAGGCTGCGTCGGATACCATGACCGTCCGGGACGCCATGGTCACGGAGTTCTTGACCCTCCCCTTGGACGCCCGGTTGGATCGTGCGGTAGACGCCCTCTTGCGCACATCTCAGCACGAGTTCCCGGTGGTGGATCCCATGGGTGCGGTGGTGGGCATCCTCACCCGGGACCACATGATCCGCGAGCTCAAGAGTGGCGGCCTGGAAACGCCTCTGGCGTCCGTCATGCTCCAGAACGTGCGTCCGGTCCATGTGGATGGAGACTTCAGGGAAGCACATCTGCGGATGCGTGAATCGGGTTGCCCCGCCGTTCCTGTGGTGGACTCCATGGGCCGCTTGGTGGGGCTCATAACCACCGAGAATGTGGGAGAGCTCATGATGATTCGGTCGGCTCTCGTCCGGGAATGATACGCCCCGGTCCCCTTCGCCTCACCGGGGTGCCGCAGCTCCTGATTCTGGCGCTCGGGCTGGGCACGGGAAGCCCGAACCAGGCCTCTTTGGCAGCCCAATCCCTCCGGGCCCCAACCCCGGTAGCCGGAACGATGTGGGGCGGGCCCATGATGGAGCCGGAGCACTGGACTCTGGCGCTCCTGGAGCTGTTGGATGCCGGGGGGAGTGCGGGAGCGTGGATGGGGTCCGTGGGGCTCCCCCATGCAGGAGAGGTTCATGGCGCACTTCTCATGGATGAGTCTACGACCGTTGGGGCTCCGGGAAGGCCTCCGCCGGGCTTCATCCCCGCTTGGCGCCTCTCCCTCCAGGAGGAGTTTCCCGTTCGGCGGGCGGCGCGACGCACCACCATTTCCACTGGCACGCTTCGGAGAAGCCCCAATGCCCCGACAGCAACCTCCGTGGCTCTTCGGCTGCAGGGTGGATATCGCAGTAGCGAAGTCCTCCCCCTCCACCGGGTCTCGGGTTGGATGGGTGGCGGGGGTGCAGAGGTGATGTTGGGGGGGGCCACCCGGGCTTGGGCGGAGTGGGTGGGAGGCGCGGGACACCCGGGTGCCACTCTCCATCGAGCAGGATTGGCGGTGGAGCTGGGGTCCGTGACCCTCTCGGCGGTGCGCCACCCCCTTCGCCTCGGGCCGGGGCAGGACGACCCCCTCCTGTCCGGGCTGGTGCCTCTGGATGCCGTCCATTTGCGGACGTCATCGCCCTTGCAAGCCGGCTGGCTGGGGCGCTTGGCCCTCTCTACGTCTCTGGCCCGGCTTCCGGTGGCGGGGAATGTGGAGTCTCCATGGCATGGAACCCTGGCTGTGTCGGTGGAACCGTTCCACTGGCTGCGCGTGGGGGGGAGCCGTACTGCGGTGTTTGGAGGAGAAGATCGGCCCCCCGTTACTGGCGCCAGGCTCTGGGGTCTGTTCACCGGCCGGCACTCGGACGACACTGGAGAGTTCGAGGATCAGCACGCGGCTCTCTTCCTGGAGCTGCGACCCACGGTGGCAGGCTTCTCGTTCCGATTGCATGGCCTCATGGCGGCCAATGACACGGAAGGAGGAATCCGGGATGACCCCGCAGCCCTGGCAGGGGTGACTCTCCCCCTGTTCCATTCTTCCGGGCTGTGGGGTTTTCGATACGAATACGCCGCCTTCGGAGCCCGGGCCCGCCTGTGCACCCGATGTGACGAGGGTAGGTCGCGGTCGTGGTACAATCACTACGTGTATGGGCCCCATAGCTCGGGGGGGGTGCCCCTGGGCAGCTCCCTGGGAGGCTACGGCGCCTCCCACCGGATGTCGGCGGAATGGTGGGCTCCCGGCGGTGGAGTCCATCTCCGGTTGGGAGGAATCCAGGAGCGGAGGGAGGTGGGAAACCTTCTCAGCCAGCGGTGGTTCGGGACGTGGAATGGAGCGGAAGCAAAGGCCCTTCTCTTCCCGGAGGGAGGTGCCAGGATCTCTTTTCAGGGAAGAGGCATGTGGGGACCCAGCGGAGCCAACCGATGGGGAGGCGAAGGTGCCGTACATCTCACCTTTGGACTCCGCCGATGAAAGCGCCGGGCATTGCCGTGGGGCTGAACGCCGTGATCCTGGCGGTCACCAGGGAAACCCCCAAGATCCTGTCGCTCCGTCCGTCTCCCCAGGAGCTCGACACCCTTCCCTTTGGCCCGCTGGACCCGGAAGGAGACCGGACCCTGGAACTGACGCTCCGAGGGTGGGTGAGGGAGCGAACGGGGCTGGATCTGGGATACGTGGAGCAGTTGTACACGTTCGGGGATCGAGATCGGGACCCCAGGGCAAGGGCCGGAGGGCCCAGGGTCCTGTCCGTGGCGTATCTGGCCCTGGCACGGCAAGCTCCCCCCTCGGGTGCCGAGACGGCTGTGTGGCGGGACGTCTACCAGTATCTGCCGTGGGAAGATTGGAGGTCCGGTCGCCCGGAGATCGTGGAGGAGGTCATCGGCCCCCGTCTGAAGGAATGGACCGAGGGGAGCGAGACCACCACCCTCAGGAGCGAGCGCGGCCTTCGAGTGGAGATCGCCTTCGGCATGGCCGGGTCCGACTGGGATGGATATCGGGTTCTGGAGCGATACGAGCTTTTGTATGAGGCTGGGCTGGTGGAGGAATCCCGTCGCGACCGGAACCATGCAGGACGTACCCAAGCCACTCTCGACCCCAAGACTCCCACGCTCCCGGGCAGGCCCATGGCCATGGACCATCGCCGGATCGTGGCCACCGCCCTGGCCCGGGTTCGAGGGAAGATCCGCTATCGCCCCGTGGTATTCGAGCTCCTCCCCAGCCGTTTCACCCTCCTCCGGCTGCAACGCCTGGTGGAAGCACTGGCCGGCGTGCGCCTTCACAAGCAGAACTTCCGCCGGCTGGTGGAGCGAGCTGGACTGGTGGAGGGAACGGGCGCGTACGAAGAGAAGACCGGGGGGCGGCCTGCGGAGTTCTTCCGGTTCCGAAGGGAAGTCCTTCGAGAGCGCCGGACTGCGGGGGTGGGCCTCCCCACCCGGAGCGTTGACCCATCGTGACCAAACCTTTACGTTTCCTATCCACGGCTGACGCGCCGAGTTTTTTTGAATACAGATATGCTCATTTTGAGTATAAGTGAGGACATCATGAATCCCGTCGCAGCGCCCGAACCCCCATCAGAGCTGGACTTCACCCCCGAGGTGGAGAGCAGCACTCGAGAGATCCGGGAACTTCTGAAGGGAATCATTCCCGATGTGGAGTGGCCCATCCACGCGCCGTACATCGCACGGATCCAGGAACTGAAGCGGGAGCGCAACGCCGTGATTCTGGCGCACAACTACCAGACCCCGGAGATCTTCCATGGTGTGGCAGACATCCAGGGAGATTCCCTGGGACTGGCTCGGGAAGCCACCCGCACGGACGCAGACGTCATCGTCCTGTGTGGCGTCCATTTCATGGCTGAAACAGCCAAGATCCTGAATCCAGAGAAGACCGTTCTGATTCCCGATCTGCGGGCGGGATGCTCCCTGGCCGAGTCCATCACCGGCGAGGATGTGCGGGAGCTGAAGCGTCGGTATCCGGGAGTCCCCGTAGTGACCTACGTGAACACCTCGGCCGATGTGAAGGCCGAGAGTGACATCTGCTGCACATCCTCCAACGCCGTGGAGGTGGTGGAGTCGTTGGGGGTGGATCGGGTGATCTTCCTTCCTGACGAATACCTGGCCCGATGGGTGGCCACCCAGACGGAAGTGGACATCATCCGCTGGGATGGCCGGTGCGAGGTCCACGAGCGCTTCACCGCCCAGGAGATCCGCTCGTATCGGGAGAGTGTACCTGATGTGGTGGTACTGGCCCATCCGGAGTGCTCCCCCGATGTCCTGGCCGAAGCCGACTATGTGGGATCTACTGCGGGGATGATCCGCTACGTTCAACATGAACAGCCTGCCCATGCCGTGATGATCACGGAGTGCTCCATGAGCGACAACGTGGCTGCCGAGAATCCGGACGTCTCATTCATGCGTCCGTGCAATCTCTGCCCCCACATGAAGCGCATCACGCTTCCCGGGATTCTTCGGGCATTGGAGAACATGGAGCACCGCGTAGAGGTCCCTGAGGCCACGGCCGTCGAGGCTCGGGTGGCTGTGGAACGCATGCTGAAGGTAGGGAGGGGTGGAGGCGGATGATCGCCCCGGGATCAGCGCCCCTCCCTCTTGAAGCAACCTCCAGAGTAACGGCATCCGCGAAGCTGATTGAGGCCGATGCGGTGGTGGTGGGATCCGGAGTAGCTGGTCTTTCCGCCGCACTCGCTCTGGCGCGAAACCCGGTGATGGCCGGCCAATCCCCACCCCGCGTCCTCCTCCTCACCCGAGGCAGGGTGGGAAGTGATGGTGCTACGCCGTGGGCACAGGGCGGGGTAGCAGCTGCAATGGACCCCAGGGACTCCCCCCTCCTCCACGCCCAAGACACCATGGCTGCCGGCGGTGGAATGGTCCTCCCGGAGCGAGCCATGATCCTCACAGGCGAGGGCCCCACCCGAGTGCGCCAGCTCCTTGAGATGGGAGCCCAATTCGACCGGGACAGCTCCGGAAAGCTGGTCATGGCCATGGAAGGCGCCCATTCCCGACGCAGGATCCTCCATGCGGGAGGCGATCGGACGGGAGCCGAGATAGCCCGGGTCCTTGTGGAGAGCCTGGCAGGGAGTCCGGGGGTGGACCTCATGGAAGGACTCGAGGTGGTGGATCTCCTCCTGGCTGAAGGCCGCGTACAGGGCGTCCTGGCCCGCGATTCCACAGGGGGTCTGGTGAGGGTGGTGGCTCCTGCCGTGCTCCTGGCCACCGGTGGATGCAGTAGGCTCTACCTCCACAGTACCGCGCCGCCCGGAGTGACCGGAGCCGGCTTGGCCCTGGCATCCAGGGCGGGTGCCCGCCTGGTGGATATGGAATTCATCCAGTTCCACCCCACTGCGCTGGCGGTTGATGCCGATCCCCTCCCCCTGATCAGCGAAGCTGTGCGAGGGGAGGGAGCAGTCCTCGTGGATGAGATGGGCACCCGCATCCTTGCTGAATCGGGAGGCAGTGAGTTGGATTCCCGCGACCGGGTGAGCCGTGCCATCTGGGAAAAGCTACAGCAGGGCCATGCGGTCTTCCTGGACACCCGGCAGTCAGTGGGTTCCGCCTTCCCCACCCTCTTTCCGGCCATCCATGCCATGTGCATTCGGCATGGAGTGGATCCTGTGAAGCAACCCATCCCCGTAACCCCGGCGGCGCACTACCACATGGGGGGGATCCAGGTGGATTCCTGGGGGCGCTCCAGCCTCCCGGGGCTCTGGGCAGCGGGTGAGGTGGCGTCAGCCGGAGTCCACGGAGCCAATCGCCTGGCCTCCAACTCGCTCCTGGAGGGGCTCGTCTTTGGATCGCGAGCCGGAGCCTCCATGGCTGCGGCGCTCTCCCGCCTCCCCCGCCCCTCCATGCCACCCAAGAGCCTGCCCAGGAGCCCCCTGGAAATGGCGTCTCCCCAGGCCTTCATGGATCTGCCGATCGCCCCCGCTCTGGAAGCCTCAGGTACCGGTGGTGGGCAACGGGAAACAGACCTCATTGTTGAGGTGCGAACCATCCTCTGGGAGAAGGTGGGGATCGTTCGAACCGATACATCCCTCCGCGAGGCCTTGGCAGCACTTCAGCGGGTGGACCACCGGACGGGAACCGGAACTCCCCTTCCGCTGCGGAATGCCCTGGAGGTGGCCCGCCTCATCACTCGATCTGCCCTGAAGCGGAGGGAGTCCAGGGGAAGCCACTACCGGGCGGACTTCCCTCCCGTTCCCAAAACCGTGGCCAGGGCCATACCGGCATGATCCGGCTCCTCTACCAGGATCGGGTTCTGGAGGCACTCCGGGAAGATCTGGGCCGGGGTGGCGACCTCACCTCCGAGGCCACGGTGCCCGATGGCTCCAGGGCCCAGGGCCGACTCATCGCCCGGGCCCCGGGGGTGGTGGCCGGTCTGGAGATGGCCATCTTCGCCTTCCAGGCTCTGGATCCCCATGTCCAATTCCAACTCCGCACCTCGGATGGAAATCGAGTGGAAGGTGGGGCGATTCTGGCCACTCTCCAGGGCGACGCCCGGGCCATCCTGGCGGCCGAGCGGACTGCCCTGAACTTCCTGGGTCACCTCTCGGGAATCGCCACTGCCACCCGCGCCGTGGTGGACTCGCTGGAAGGGACCGGAGCCCAGGTGGTGTGCACCCGGAAGACGACCCCCGGCCTGCGTGGCCTGGAGAAGTACGCAGTGCGCATGGGGGGAGGGCAGAATCATCGCACCGGGCTGGACGACGGAATCCTCATCAAGGACAACCACCGCACCCTGGCCGGCGGGGTGAAGCCCGCCGTGGAGGGAGCCAGACGCCGGGCCGGGCATATGGTCCGGGTGGAGCTGGAGGTGGATTCCCTGGAGGAGTTGAAAGAGGGGTTGGCCTTGGAAGTGGATGCGTTTCTCCTGGACAACATGGGCCTGGATGAACTCAGGCAGGCGGTGGCATTGGCCGGGGACACCGCCACCCTTGAAGCCTCAGGAGGAATCACCCCCGACTCCGCCAGGGCCGTGGCGGAGACGGGGGTGCACCTCCTCTCCCTGGGGTGGCTCACCCACAGCGCACCTTCGTTGGACGTGGCGCTGGACCTGGATCCGGCTTCTTAGCGGAATCGGAATTCCAACGACTCCTCCCGCTGCCGGCGCCTTACGCGGAGGGTGACGGATTCCCCCTCCCGATAGCTGTCCAGGATTTCCCGGACATGCCTGGCATCCATGACCTCCCGGCCCCCGATGCCCAGGATCACGTCGCCGGCTCGGAGGGGCAGGGGCGAGCCGTCGTCGACCCGAATCACCACCACTCCGTCTTCCACCCCAAAGTATGACCCCAGCTCGGGGTTCAGGTCCTGAAGGGTGAGACCCAGCCCGGAACCACCCCTCAGACCCCTGACTTCCACCCGGGGAGCCCTCACAGCCACCCGGATCTCCCGTTCGTCGGGACTTCGGAAAAATCTAAGCCTCGGGGCCTCCGGTGCATCCGGCGCGGGAGGTCGCCGGAAGGAAAGCCCCGGCAGCGCCATGGGCGACGGTGCCCAGGCGGCCAGATCGCCGGCTACCACCGTGACTGTCCGGTTCTCACCATCACGGACAACCTCCAACTCCACCTCATCGCCTGCCCGAAGCCGCCGGGTCCGCTGTGTGAGACGCTCCATGGCCCCTCCCGGCGAGGGTTCCCCCTCCAGGAGTGAGCGCCCGTCGATGGACACCACCAGGTCGCCCGCCAGGAGGCCTGCAGTCTGGGCAGGGCTCTCGTCCATGACCTCTCTTATCCGGACCCCCACCACACTACCTGAGTCGTCCCGGGCCTCCTCCAGAGCCACCCCAAGGCGAACCCTGCCCATCACCTGGGTGGCAGCATCCCGGCTCCGCTCTCGAAGCTCCTGCGCCCGCATCTCCATCTGAGCCTGCCTCTCCGCCAGGGCCCGCCGCTCCGCTTCGGTACCACGACGCTCCTGACTGTGCACCTCCGGGGGGGGAGCCACCCACAACATGGCCAGGCCCAGCGCCACGCCGGTCCAACCCTTGAGCGTCCTCCGCCCCACATACCGAACCGACCGTCGGTCCACCCGTCCCTTCCGCTGGATCTTCATGGCACTCCTCCTGGTATTGCCGTACCTCGACTGTGATCCTGGTCCACCCCTGAGATGACCCGCGGTGGGGTGAGGGTTGCCCGGCACTACGGAGGGCCTGAACCTCTTCCCATGACACCCACCCCGTCCCGCCCTCAACCCTCCCTTCTGGCTCCCAACGAGGCGCTCCCGCCCCTGGAACCCGCCTCCAGGGGACCTCGCGCCTGGGCCTCGATTCTGCTGGTGGGCACCGGTTCTCTGGCGTTCTGGATGGGAATGGCACCGGCTCCACCAGGAGACCCCCTTCCCCACGAATTCCACGAAAACCGGGCCCGTCAGCACCTGGAGGCGGTGGCCGCAGCGCCCCGGGTGGCAGGCACGGAAGCCCATGCCGCCTCCAGGGAACACATCGTCGCCACCCTGGAACGGCTGGGATTTGAGGTCGAGGTCCAATCCGGATTGGGGCTCCTCACCCGGGGTCGCGCCACTCTGGCGGGCGAAGTGCAGAACATCGTGGCGTACCTGCCTGCAACCCATCCGCCCAGCGCGGGTGGCCCAGCCCCGGGAGATGTTCTCCTCATGTCCCACTACGACTCCGTGGAGCAGGGTCCGGGGGCCGGTGACGCCGGTGCGGGAGTAGCTGCGGCGCTGGAGATTGCTCGCGCCCTCCGGGAGGGTCCCACCCTCTCCCGAGGCATCCGGATCCTTCTCACCGATGGAGAGGAGAACGGCTTGTTGGGAGCCACCTCCTTCCTGCGGGAACACCCGGGGGCCACATCCATCGCGGTGGTGGTGAACCTGGAAGCCCGTGGAGGGAGTGGCCCCGCCGTGATGTTCGAAACCAGCGCCGGGAATCGTCCGCTGGTTCGGACCTTGGCGCAGGCGGCCCACCACGGTGGGGCGGCTCTCCCGAAACCCAACGCTTCCTCATTCTACGTGGCGTTCTACCGGAGCCTCCCCAACGACACGGACCTCACACCCTTCCTGGAAGCGGGGATGCCAGGGATGAATCTGGCGTTCTTTTTCGATACGGATGTGTACCACAGCCGGAGCGACGTTCCGGAGCGGGTGGACCCAGCTTCCCTGAACCATCTGGGAAGCCAGGGGTTGGCCGCCGTGCGGGCCCTGGCCCAATCCCCGGATACGGTGTTCGTCGATTCCGGAGGGGAGGACCATGTCTTCTTCACCCTGGCGGGACGCTTCATGGTGTGGCCCAACTGGGGCGTACTGTTGGTTCTCCTGGCCGGCCTCACCGCCGTGGCCGTGGCCCTTGTGGTGCAGAGGAGGGAGGGGAGTTGGGGATGGGAGCGGGTTCCCCTCTCCATGGCCGCACTGCCCATTCAGTTGGCCGCCTCTACGGTGGTGGCCCTCCTGATATGGACGGGGTTATCAGCTCGCCTGGAGGAGACCCTTCAGCCGTGGGACACCCCACCCACACTGCTGCTCTGGTCCGGTGGTGCCCTCATGGCTGCGGCTGCGTCCCTGGTTGCCCAGACCTGGCTTCGGGGCAAGGTGGGTTGGCTCCCCCTCTGGACGGGCACCGCCCTGGGTCTTCTGGTGTTGGCCATCCCGGCCCTGGCACTCCTCCCGGGAGGCGCGTACCTCATCGCCTTTCCGGGCGCCGCCATGGCTGTAGCGGCCGCAGGGGTCGCCCTCCTCCTGCCCCGAACCGCTCCGTCCCGAACTCCCTGGCTCCTGCTTTTGGCAGGCCTGTTGCCTGCGGCGTGCGTCCTCCTTCTGTGGATGCCTCTGTTGAACGGCATCCCTCGAATCCTGGGGAACCACACTCCGGCGTGGCTGTTCCTTGGACTGGTCTCGGGCCTCCTGGTTTCCGTCTGCTTTCCTCTACTGGCACCGGTGGGGGGACGGCACGGTTGGCGCCTTCCCGTTCTTCTGGCAGGATTGGCATTCCTCCCTATCATCCAGGGGGTCCGCGGTTCGGAATGGACCCGGGAAACCCCCCTCCGAAGCCACATTGACTATGCTGTGAACCAGAACTCCCAACAAGGAGCTCTTCTATCCCTCAGCGCCGTACCCAACCCGTGGGCTGCGGGCGTGCTGGGCCCGGAGGTCCGGCGCAGCCCCATCCCCGGATTCCTTGGAGGTACCTCGGCTGTCACCGCGCTCTGGGCCGACGCACCCTTCCTGGAACTGGATTCGCTGGGGATCACCATGGTATCCAGCCAGGACCGGGTGGGTGGTCGCACGTTGCGCCTCGTCCTTACCCCGCCGGAAGGGGCTCGGAACATCACCCTCCGCCTGCCGGGATCCGTCATCCTGGACGAAGTGCGAGTCCAGGGCGTTCCCTGGGGTCGGGAACCGGGCCAGGCGGTACCTGGGGCTGATTGGACCGTTCGGTACTTCGTTCTCCCTGGAGAAACCGTGGAGGTGGAACTGGACGTAGCAGGGCGAGAGCCCACCACCGTATATCTGCAGCACCGCCTTCCCGGCCTACCTGCCACCCTCTCCGTCCCCCCTCGACCTGATTGGATTCTGGAGGACTACCGTCCCGACGGTACGCTAGTGAATCGGACCCTGGTGCTCTGATGGGAGGGAACCGGCCAGCCTGACCCGGGGGTACCCTGGCCATGGCTTCCTCCGACTCCCCTGCGGCCCCCATACCGTCCTCCCGGGTCCCCCCGGTCCGGCTTCAGACTGGCAACGACGCTCCCGTAGCGGGTAGTGGCGGCTACGTGCTGTACTGGATGATCGCCTTCCGTCGCCTGGATTCGAATTTCGCCCTGGAACGGGCAGTGGAGTGGGCCCGACATCTGGGAAAGCCGCTCCTGATCTTCGAGGCTCTCCGAGCGGGCTATCCCTGGGCGTCCCAACGCCTCCATCGCTTTGCCCTGGATGGCATGGCCGATCACGACGCCCGGCTGGAAGGGGCCCGAGTGGGATACTTCCCTTACGTTGAGCCGGAGCAGGGTGCCGGCAAGGGTTTGCTGGAGCGGTTGGCCAGGGATGCCGCAGTGGTGGTCACCGACGATTTCCCCTGCTTCTTCCTCCCCCGGATGGTGGCTTCGGTGGGGCCTCGCCTCCCCGTACGCCTGGAGGTGGTGGATTCCAACGGCCTCCTTCCCCTCCGAACCCCGGAGCCGGATCAGGTCTTCGGAACCGCCTATGCGTTCCGACGCTTCCTTCAGGCGAACCTGCCTGCGCACCTGGAGGACTTTCCTCGCCCTCATCCGTTGCAGGGGGATCCCCTCCCACCCTTCCCGGGCCTGCCGGAGGATCTCCTGGCTCGATGGCCCCGGGCCGGCGCGGAACTCCTCTCCGGGAAGGCTGGTGCCATGGACAGGCTTTCCCTTCCTCGGGACCCGGCCCCTGTGCCCTATCCCGGAGGGGGCACCGCAGCGGGAGAGGTCCTGGCCCGCTTCCTGGGGGAGCGCATCCACCGGTATGGGGATGAACGCAATATCCCCGATCTGGAAGTGGCCAGCGGGCTCTCTCCCTACCTCCACTGGGGGCACATCTCCACCCACGAAATCTTCCAGGCCGTGGCCCGGGAAGAGAGCTGGCGCCCCCACCGTCTGGCATCCCGTGCAGACGGCAAACGAAGCGGCTGGTGGGGGATGGGGGCCAATGCCGAATCCTTCCTGGACGAACTGGTCACCTGGAGGGAACTGGGGTTCAACATGACGTCTCGCCGGGATGACTACGACCGCTACGAATCACTGCCGGACTGGGCCCTGGACACCCTGGAGGATCACTCCCACGACCCCCGCCCCCATCTCTACACCCTGGCGGAGTTCCGGGATGCCGAGACCCACGACCCCCTCTGGAACGCGGCCCAGCGGCAGCTGCTCCGGGAGGGACGGATCCACAATTACCTCCGGATGCTCTGGGGGAAGAAGATCCTGGAGTGGACGCCCCATCCCCGAAAGGCCCTGGAGGTCATGGTGGAATTGAACAACCGGTATGCCGTGGATGGCCGCAACCCCAACTCCTGGTCGGGCATCTTCTGGACCCTGGGACGGTACGACCGGGGGTGGCCGGAGCGGCCCATCTTCGGAAAAGTGCGCTCCATGACGTCCGACTCCACCCGGCGAAAGGTGTCCGTGGAGGGGTACCTGAAGCGTTTCGGGCCTTAGCAACGGGTTCGGGCCTTAGGAACGGGTTCGGCCCTCTGGCATGAACGCGGTTCAGCGGACTGGCTGCAGCGAGGTGGCTGCGGCGGCAGCCGGCCGGGCATCCCACTCCACCTTCCCTTTCTCGGACCAGTCCCACTGATCCGGCAGGCCCAGATCCTGGGCAATGCACCCGTAGGTGGTCTCTGCCGAGAGGAATACCCCTGGCACCCCCGCCCCGGGGTGGGTTCCGGCACCCACCAGGTAGAGGTTCTCCACGTCTTCGCTGCGGTTGTGGGGCCTGAACCATGCCGTCTGGGTGAACTTCGGCACCACCGCAAAGGCGTTCCCGTGCATGGCGTTCAACTCCGAATCGAAGTCGTCCGGCGTGAACAGGTGCAGCACCTCCAGATTCTCTCGCAGCCCCTCCATCCCCCACTCCTCCAGGAATTCCAGGACCCTCTCGGCAAAGGCATGCTTTTCTGCCGCCCAATCCACCCCCGACTGATTGTTGGCCACAGGCACCAGCACATACATGCTCTCACACCCCTCAGGAGCCATGGAGTCATCGGTGCGAGTGGGAATGTGCAGATATATGGAGAAATCATCGGGAACGATTTTCTTCCGGAAGATGTCATCCAGGAGCTCCTTGTAGCGCTCCGTAAGGATAAGGGTGTGGTGTTCCAGCTTCGGGTAACGCTTTTTCACCCCCATGTAGAGGAGAAAGCAGCTCATGGAGTAGTCCACCTTCGCCACCCGCTTGTCGGTCCAGCGCTTACGATGCTGGGGTTCGATGAGATCCCGGTAGGTCCGACCGACGTCGCCGTTGCTCACCACCAGATCTGCGGGGAAGAAGGTGTCGTTGGCTTGAACACCCACAGCCTTTCCGCCCTCCACCTGGATTCCGGTGACCTCATGTTCCGTGAGGATCCGGCCCCCCAGCTCCTGGAACACGGTGCCCAGGGCTTCCACCAGGGAGTACATGCCTCCCCGGCTGAACCATACCCCTCCCTGACGCTCCAGGAAGGGGATCATGAGGTATACGGAGGGAGTGGCGAACGGATTTCCCCCTACGAAAAGGGGGTGAAACGAGTAGATGAAGCGGTGACGGAAGTCCTTGAAGTACCGATTCACCAGCATGGCCACAGGCCAGTAGGCATCCAGTTGGATCATCTTGGGAATGAAGTCCGCCATGCTCCGCCACGTGTCGAAGGGCTTGGAGCCCAGCCGGTCGCCGATGACCGCATCGTAGATGGGGCGGACCTTTGCCATGAAGTCGTCAAAGCCGTCCGCATCCTCGGGACTGAACTTCCGCATCTGGGCTTTCATCCGGTCTGGATCTCCCACGTAGTCGATCTGGCTTCCGTCGTGGAAGAAGATGCGGTAGTAGGGGTCCAGGGGCATGAGGTCCAGATAGTCCGACATCTTCCTGCCGGCGGCATGGAACACGGACTCCAGAATGGCCGGTGCCGTGATGAGGCTGGGACCCATGTCGAAGGTGTACCCCGCATCTTTCAGTTGATACGCCCGCCCTCCCAGCTTCGCCCGCTTCTCCAGGAGGGTCACCTGGAGCCCTGCCGCCTGGAGGCGCACGGCCAGGGCCAACCCTCCGAAGCCTGAACCGATGACCACGGCCGTACGTTGGGGATGAAGGGGCGAAGCCGCACCCTCTGCGGAGGAATCCATCTCAACCATCCAGATTCAAGGAAGTGGTAGCCCGGTGCGACGGGAAAAGGGCAGAAGCAGGTGCGGAAGCAGACATCACCGCCCTACGGCTTCGACGGAGTTCCAGAAGGCCTTTCGTACCCAGGATTACTTTCCGGGGGAGGCTCGTGGAATTCCGTCGATGAAACACATCGTAACCGGCGCCCCTGATTTCCCCGTGGATTCCTTGGTAGACCCGGGACGCCACGGCCACCGGCCGTTGAAAGAAGGGTGGGAGGAAGGGAATCGCGCGGAAGGCCTCAGCGTACCAGCCGTCTGCCTGGGTTAGAAGCGACTCCATGAGGGGGAGCCATCCGGCAGCAGAGGGCTCCCCGCCCTTCCGGGCCCACTCTTGGATCTCTTCCCAGCTGACCCCAAAGCGCTCCAGGGCATCCAGGGGAAGGTAGAGCCTCCCGGCCCGGGCATCTTCGCCCACGTCCCTGAGGATATTCGTGAGCTGCATGGCATGGCCCATGGTCTCCGCTCGAGCCAGTACCCAGGGATCCCTCACTCCGAAGAGCTCAGTGAGCCACAGCCCCACCACCGAGGCCACCCTGTAGGAGTAGCCCTTCAAAGCCTCCGTGTCGGGATAGAAGCGGGGGTGAAGATCCATTTCCACCCCAGCCAGGAGCTCATCCACGTAGGTGAACGGAACCGCTCGGGCAGCCGTGAAGCCCATGACCTCGTCCAGAAGTGGGATCCCTACCTGTTCACCCTGGTACGCGCGCTCCGCGAGTCGGCGCCATTCTTGAAGTCGAAGACTCCGCTCTTCGGGCTTCCCCGCCTTCGGGTCATCCACCAGATCATCGGTGAAGCGGCAGAAGGCATACACCCCTGCAACTTCTCTGCGGGACTGGGTGGGAAAGAGGCGTGCGGCAAAGCGGAAAGACCGGGCGTGCTGGGCGAAATACCTCTCCCAGCCTCCGTGGCCACCCAGCGCCTGGGCCGCGGCCGCCACATGCACGTGGGCCTCTTCCGTCCACGCAGCGGAAAGGTTGGGAGCGGCTGGGGCATTCAACGGCCGAAGTTCATTGGAAAGCGCCTCCCGCGCCCGACCCAACCACCGGTCCATGATTTCGCCCAGTCCTGGCAAATATTCCTCCCCCAGCTCCTCACGGAGGGCTTCCGCTTCACCCTCCAGGACTCCCAGGGCCCTGGACATAGCCGGCTCGACTCCCGGACTCGCATGGAAAAGTCTCTTCAGCAGGCTGCCCCGCTCCAGGCCGAAGTCCGTCACACCGGCCACCCCCAACGGCCAGGTCCACTTCTCCTGATAGTAGTCCTGGAGCGGAGGCTTTCCCAGCGCCGCTCCAGGGCAGAAGTCCAGAAAATCATCGACCATCTGATAGAGGCAACCCAGATGTCCCCCCAGGAGGAAGGCCCGCTCCACAGCCTGGGAAGAGCCACCTGCCAGAACCACAGGAAGGACCACGGCAGCGCCGAACAGATCTCCCGACTTGCGGGTGACGATCTCCCGATAGCGTTCCATGTCCAGGTGCTGCCCCTGAACGGCCCCCTGCCCCTTCTCACCCGCCACTGTCCGCTCCACGGCCTGGATGAACCATTCCAGAAAGCGGGGCTCGCCTACTTTCAGGGCCACCCGGTAGGCTCCGGTGAGAAGGTGATCTCCCTGAATCAGGGCCACAGTCGCGCCCTTCTGCGCCACCATGGTGGGGGCGCCCCGGCGCATGGAGGCGTCATCCACGATGTCGTCGTGGAGTAGCGAGGCTTCATGCACCATCTGGATGGCCAGAGCCCCCCACCAGAGAGCATCCTCCCGGCTCGATTCCAGCCCCCCAGGAGGTTGACAGGCCGCAGCCACCAATGGACGCAGAAGCTTGCCGTCCATGACGCGCACGGGCATGGACCAAGCCTCCTCGACCTCACGGGATCTCGCCTTCAAAGCGTGCTCCACCTCCCGCTGGAGGTCCACAAGACTCCGGCGCATCCCCATCTCGCCCGTCACGAGAGCACCGAGGCTGAATTCGGCTGGGGATCATTCGCATGGGGCCGGAGCCAGAGGTGGATCCCCCAGCAACCGGCAATCCCCGCCAGGGTCACCCCCACGGCCAACCAGTGGCCGGTCACCGCCACCATCCCCAGAGGCATGAGCACCGTCACGCCCCAGTATGCCAGGCACCACCGGGCAGAGAGATTGGTTCCCCACGATCGTCCCCCCAGGACTTCCAGCAAACCCATGATGAGGAGCCCCGTGACGAACCAGCCCACCAGATTGATCCATGGCATGCCGTAGTAAAGGCCCACATCCCCCCAGATCCAGTAGGGCACCAGGAAGCTCATGGCGGGATCCAAAGCCAGGTCCCACACCACCAGCAGCAGAGAGGCGAAGCCGATGCGACCCCACCGTCCGGCTCGTCCCGGAAAGGTGACGGAGGCCATGACGAAGCTGGGCAGCGCCATGAGGAACCAACTGAGGGGAATCACCACCGGAACCCTCCCACCCAGCTTGGGGCCCAGCATGGCGGTGTAGCGATAGTCACCGAAGGGAAGGCCGTACCCGGTACCCAGATGCTCGCTGGCGAAGCTGGCCAGATACACCGCCACCAGGGCCAGCAGCCAACGCCCTCCCATGCGCCGGGTCAGGTGAACCCCCAGCACCCCAGCCGCTATCACGATGTGGGCCCGGGCAAAGAACTGGAACGAGATGGTCCAGAAGGCCAGCAAGGGGCCGGAGTCGGGAAGGCGATCGGGTCGAACACCGAAGACCCCGTACCCCGCCACCGCCACGACGGTGAAGCCCAGAAAGGCCAGGAGCGACCGCTGTTCCCATGGGGACCATGGCTGCGAGTCAGTCATTTCCCACTTCCAATCCCATTCTCCCCCCCGAACCGCGGACCCATTCCACGAACGACGTGGAATCCGGGAAGCTCCGGAATGCCTTGAACGGAAGATCCTCCGGAATCACCGACACGGGGTCCGACACCCCTCCCCCGAAGGCCAGGGCGTAGGGAGACGAGGGCCGGTAGAACTCCGTGAGCATCCGGAAACAGCGCACCATGTCGGCCCCTGTGGCCGGTGGAGAAAACGAAACACACACCAACCGAGCCGCCTGAGCCCGCTGAATCGCGGCGAACTCCTCCACGGGTACATCTGGACCCAGGTAGTAGACCTTCCATCCTTCCCGCTCCAGAAGCAGACGTATGCAGAGGGAACCCAAGTGGTGCTGGTCGCCTTCCATGGATCCCACCACAGCCACCCTGGATTGGGCCTTTCCCTCGTCGACCCGCCCATTGCCCCGGGAAGACGCTGCCGCCCTCTGGCCCGAGGAGTCCGAAATCCGATCATGCTGAGAGAGGCGGATAAGGGCCTCGGCCACCACCTGGGAAGCCATATGCTCTTCGCCCACCCGTATCCGCCCTTGCCGCCAGCTTTCACCCACGGCCTCCATGAAGCGTCGCACGCCCTCATCAAGGAGTTGTGGGAGCGACACCTGGGGGTGCAGACCCAGCGCGTAGAAGAGGTGACCGATGCGGTGGGGGTGCCCCCGGACCAGCCATCCCATGGAGAGGGATACCACCTTCCCGAAGTCCTGGCGCTCCACCACGTCCTGCACTGCGGACCAGACGTGTCCCTCGAAAGGTGTGAACGGCGTGAGGAAGGTCCTGATTCCCTTGGTCCGGGCGACATCCAAGGCATGTCGGAGATGAATACGGCGATGTCCCCCCTCCGTCTTCTCCGACCACAGCTCCGTCCCATCACACCAACGCTTCACGGTTGAAGCATGCACCCCCAACAGCTCCGCCACCTGGGTGGTCGTGAGATGAAGGCGCTCGTTGAATTCGCTCATACTAAGAAGTATGATCTTTAATACATGGAAGTCAAGAAGCGGAATTTCTAATTTCGCTCAAAACTACGCGAGAGAGCGTTTTAGTTAGACTCGTTGCTCATGGCTTCCGCCAACACCGCATCCACCATCTGGGAAAAGATCCGCCGATGCACAGGGTACAGCAGATACCAGTAGAGGACTCCCCATAATCCTGAAGGGGCAAAGATGGCCGTCTGAATGAGTCGACTTCCCTGTTCGTGCGGCTCGGCTTCAAACTGAAGCCAGGCCCGGCCCGGCACGCGCATCTCCGCCCTCAACCGAAGTAGGTGAGGTGGCCTGACGGACTCCACCCGCCAGAAGTCCACGGCCTCTCCTACCTCGAGCTCATGGGGATGCCGGCGACCACGCCTCAGGCCGGGCCCTCCCACCAGTTGGTCCAGCAGGCCTCGAGCCCACCAGGCCCACTGCCACGCCAGCCACCCCTTCTCACCTCCCAGGGAACTGAAGACTCTGAAAAAACGCTCGGGGGGGATGGGAGCCACCCGGGTGCGGATCTCCCGGAGCAGCCCCTCTCGATCTTCGAATCGATACTCCGGACCCTCCCGGCTGGACCCGCTCCAACGGGTGGTGACGGCTCCCTCCTCGGTTTTCCGGAGCGCCAACTCCACCGCATCATGGTATGACATGGGCTCAATGGCCGGAAAACACGCCACGGCCCGACGTCGGTCGGCCAGGATGGGCTGGAGAACTCCCTCCACCAGGGGCACCGCCAACCGATTCGGGATGGGGGTTACCAACCCCACCCACCGCGCCGCCAATGATGGGGCCAGGATTGGAAGGGGGAAGATGAAGCGACGCAGACCCCGCACCCGGGCGTATCCCTGCATCATCTCTTCAAACGTCACGGCATCAGCCCCTACTTCTACCACCCCCAACGCCTCGTCCACGGTGGCTCCGGCCAGGAGGTACTGGAGGATATCCCGGATGGAGATGGGCTGTACTTCGTTCCGAATCCAACGAGGGGTGACCATGGCCGGCAGGCGCTCGGTGAGGTAGCGAACCATCTCGAACGAGGCAGATCCCGATCCGATGATGGGCCCGGCTCGAAATTCGGTGGTGGGCAGGGCCTCTCGGAGCCGCTCACCCACTTCGGCCCGACTGGCCAGGTGCTCCGACGCGGCCTTGCCGGAGGCGGAGGGAGGAAGGAGCCCACCGAGATAGGAGCGTGTCCGGGCAATGGGGCGAGCCGCGTTACGGGCACCACGGGTGCCAGATCCGAGGCGGCGCCCCGACACCATGGCGAAAGCTACGGTGAGGGGCGCCAACGAAGGAGATGGTCCCGTGCTGCCCGTAACCCGAAGGGCGCAGGGGGGTTGCACCATCCAGAGGTCGTCTCTCCTCCTCGCCGTAGCCCTGCTACGCTTCGTTGTCGTTCCTACTCTGCACGGGTGCAAGACCCCCGCGCGCGGCCGCACCCCATTACCCGGACACGCTCCTGGATGACGTGCCGCACCCCTTCACAGGCCTGAATGAAGTGGTCCACCGCCTCCCGGTCCCGTTGGGCAAAGTCGGCTCCGGACTCCATGGAGTGAACCAGGTAGTAGGCCAGGTCCATACCCTGGCCAAGCCCCACCAGCGACTCCGGATCTCCCAGATCTCCCGCATGGATTTCCACCTGGGACCCCCACGACCGCCCCAATACCTTCTCGGGATCCCTGGCAAGAACCCGAAGTGAGTGTCCCTGGGAAAGGAGCCGTGGAACCAGCCTACCCCCGATGTACCCCGTGGCCCCGGTGACGAGGATCTTCATGGTACCCCTGCCCGAGGGCCGGCGACGGCCTTCACGAGGTGGGAGCGTCCTTCCGCTTCACCACCTCGGGGACAGCCTGGGCCATCTCCTTCCCCACCTCGTCTCCAGGACGCATGGTGGAAAGGTCCAATGTGAAGTCCGGCAGCGCTGGGACCTGGAGCTTCACCGCCAGCTCCCGGATCTCCCGGGCGGACAGGCCCAACTCCTCCAGTTCGCCTGTGGAAAGGGACTTCCCCTCATCCGTGGCCAGCAGTTCCCCCCGGGGGGATGGGGTAACCAGCTCCGCCAGGGCGGCTCGCTCACCCCGACTGAAGTGGGCTCCCTGGAACTCGTAGTCCAGCCACGCCTCGAAGGTGAGGGGTGCCACCCGCTGCACCATGCCTGCCATGACCCGGGCATACTCCCGGATCTCCCACTGGGCGTGGGGATCGGCCCGGAGTGAGAGGAAGTGCAGGAGGTTATGGAGGTCGATCTTCCAGTACCACTGCGTGTAGGTGGAAAGTGGCAGATCGATTCGAGCCAGCTCCCGGGCCACGTCTTCTTCCAGCATCCACTCATAACTCCCCTGCAACTCCTCCCGACCACGGGTCCACCGATTCACGGCCTCGTCATATATGCCCTGGGCCGCCACCTCACCGCGACCCTGATTGTTGACATCGCTCTGAAGGGCGAATTCGTCCTCTCCCGGGGTGTAGAAGAGGAGGGGCATGAGGGAGTACCGGCCCGAATATTCGTTCACCGAGGCCGTCCGATGCCGGATCCACTGGCGCGCCACGAACATGGGCATGGAGCAGTGGAACTTGAACTCCACCATCTCGAATGGCGTGGTATGTCGGTGCCGCCGAAGATAGCGGATGAGCCCCCGCGTGGCGCTCTGCTTCCGCGTACCGTAGCCATAGCTCACCCGGGCCGCGCGCTCCACGTCCTCATCGGTGCCCATGTAGTCCACCAGCGATACGAAGCCGTGATCCAGCACGGGAAAATAGCCCCCCAGAATTTCTTCCGCAGACGGAGAAACGGGGCGGCGGGTCGGCTGGGAGGTGGGAAGATCATCCATGGGAGCGTGTCCGGGTAATGGGTCAAATAGACTTCGAGGAGAGGTGGGGCGCAACTACTCCCCTACCAGCATTCGTGTCAGAAAGGGGAGAAGTTGTTTCTTCCGACTCACTACCCCTGGCAGCTGAAACAGCCGCCCCTCCTCCAGCGTTGGATACGAGATGGACCGCGCCACATCCGGGTCGCCCTGGAAGAAGAGCAGTGAGTCCTGTTCCTTCACATCCGTGGCCAGAAGTGCCGAGAAGCGCAGTCCCTTCCGCTCTCGAAGTGCCGCCAGGCCGGCCAACAGCTCCGCCGCCCGCTCATGGAATCCGGCAAACCCCACCTCCTCCAGCTGGGAAATGGAGAACCGGTCGTCACCTTCCTGGTAGAGCTTCATATCCATTTCCAGAAGATCTGTTGCAGAGGTGGTTCGAACCAAGGATCCCGACTGAAAGATAGCGTTTGCCAACTCGGCACCGGTCACCCCACTGATTCCCTCCAACCACTCCAGGATACGCACGTCCTCCGGGGTGGCAGTGGGGCTCCGCAGGTTCAAGGTATCCGAAACCAGTCCGCCCATGAGGATCCCGGCAAGGGCCGGGTCGGGTTGACGGCCCTCCTGCCGAAAAAGGCCGGCGATGATGGTGCAGGTGGAGCCTACCGGCCGATTCAGAAACAGGATGGGTTCGGCAGTTCGGAGATCTCCCAGGCGATGGTGATCCACCACCTCCACCACCTGCACTTCATCCGCCCCCTGCACCGCCTGACTCAACTCATTGTGGTCCACCAGCACCAGTTTCCGGGTGGGAGGGGCCAGGAGATCCCGCCGTGAGAAGACCCCCACCAGGCGCCGCTCCTCCTCCGCCACCAGGAACACCGCCGGTGCCATTCCCGCAGTCTTCCTCCGGGCGTCCTTGAGAAGTTCGGTGGGACGGAAGAGCACTTCATCCGTGGAGACCAGGGGATCCACCAGGGCCGCGGTTCGGAGAGCCCAGGCCGTGGTGGCAGTATCGTGGGGGCTGACCAGAAGCGAGACCCCGTGCTCCCGGGCCATCTCCACCACCCCGGAATCCACGGCCAGTCCTCCCGTCACCACCAACAGACGCACCCCGAAGCGGATGGCCTGCTCCTGGATTCCCCGACGATCGCCCACCACGATGGCAGCGCGGTCAGGAGAGAATCGCTCCTCCCGGAAGGCGGCTGCGAAGGTCTCCAACTCCATGGCGCCCACCCGCACCAGAAGGTCCACCGGTTCGTCCACCTCCCGCCCATGGAGCACCTCCCCGCCCACCGTCCGCGCTACATGCCGGATGGAGGTCCGCACCCGCCGCATCTCCTCGGGGCGGTCCAGCCTGGGGGTAAAGAAGCGACCCAACTGGTAGATGGACACCACCCCCTGAAGGACTCCCTCGGCATCTACCACCGGCACGGCCTGGATGTCGTGCGAATGGATGAGTTCCAGGATCTCCGCGCATGTGGCGCCCGCTCCCACCGTGACCAGGTCACGGCTCATGACATCAGAGAGTCGGGGGGTCACATCTCCCACGAATGACGGAAGCGGCACCTTGAACCGCCTGAGGATGGTGTCGATCCGGGCGTTGGAGTTCCCACACCTGGCCGCTTCGTAAATCAAACCCGGTGGGCGATCCGGGTGCTCGTTCTTATACCGGGCGTACGCTATGGCGGAGCAGATGGCATCGGCATCGGGGTTCCGGTGTCCGATGACGAGAACAGAGTCGGGCATGACGACGGGGGTGAGGGAGAGAGTGGGGGATCTTCGGAGGGAAGGGGATCCCCTCTCTGGCGACAATCGACCGAGAGGGTCAACTTTCACCCCGAGACCGAAGGGAAGTGCCCTTCGGGTCCGCTTTCGGCGTCCTTGTGGTTCCGGATCCACACTCCCAGGAATTCTCATGCGAAACTCCCGCTTTGCCTCTCTGGTGGCCTCTGCCGTCATCCTTACCACGGGTGCCTGCGACCCATCGGCCAGCCCCCAGGAGGCCGCAGATCTGGTCTTCCTCAACGGGAGGGTGGTGACCATGGAGGAGGAGATGAGTGAGGCACAGGCCCTGGCCGTGCGCGGTCACTCCATCCAGGCCGTGGGCACCACCGCCGAGATCCAGGCCCTGGTGGGATCGGACACTGAAGTGGTGGACCTCGACGGCCGCCTTCTCATCCCCGGATTCATCGAAGGCCACGGGCACTTCCTGGGGCTGGGGCGCAGCCGGATGATCCTGGACCTGGTGCCGGCCACCTCCTGGACCGCAATCGTAGATCAGGTGGCGGCGGCCGTGGCGACGGCCGAGCCTGGTGAGTGGATTCTGGGGAGGGGGTGGCACCAGGAACGGTGGAGTCCAGCGCCCACGCCGGCTGTAGACGGAGTACCCCTCCATCATGAGTTGAGTCGGATCTCTCCGGACAACCCCGTACACCTCACCCATGCCTCCGGCCACGCGTCGTTCGCCAATGCCATGGCCATGGAGCTGGCGGGAATCCACCGCAACACTCCCGACCCCGCCGGGGGAACCATCGTGAAAGGCCCTGACGGAGAGCCCACCGGACTCCTGCGAGAAACGGCCCAGCGGCTGGTTGGAGCGGCCCAGGCAGAGGCGCGACAGGGGATGTCAGATGCGGAACGGCATGAGGAACTCCGTCAGCAGGTGAGGTTGGCCGGTGAAGTGGCTCTGGCCCACGGTGTCACCTCGTTCCACGACGCCGGAGCCTCCTTCGCGGAGATCGACTTCTTTCGGGAGATGGCTGCCGCAGACGCGCTCCCCGTACGCCTCTATGTTATGGTCCGGAGCGAGTCCAACCCACGCATGGAGGAATTGCTCCCGGAATACCGCACCGTGGGTCAAGGGAACGATTTCCTCACGGTTCGCTCCATCAAGCGTCAGATCGACGGAGCCCTGGGCGCTCACGGCGCTTGGCTCCTGGAGCCCTACGAGGACCTTCCCTCCTCCACGGGCCTGGTGCTGGAGACCCCCGAAGACATTGCCGAGACCGCCCGGATCGCCCTCATGCATGGCTTCCAACTGAACACCCACGCCATCGGAGATCGGGCGAACCGGGAAGTGCTGGACATCTACCAGGAGGCCTTCCAGGCCCACGGCAACCCGGAAGACCCCCGCTGGCGTATCGAGCATGCCCAGCACCTCCACCCGGACGATGTGGAGCGCTTCGCCCAGTTGGGAGTGGTGGCCTCCGTGCAGGGCATCCACGGTACTTCCGACGGACCCTGGGTCCTGGCTCGTCTGGGAGAGGAGCGGGCTCGGAGCGGCGCATATCTCTGGCGTTCGCTACTGGATGCCGGAGTGGTTGTGAACAATGGCACCGACACACCCGTGGAACCCATCGACCCCATCCCGTCGTTCCACGCCTCCGCCACCCGGGTGATGATCACGGGTGAAGCCTTCTATCCAGCCCAGGCCATGACCCGGATGGAAGCTCTGAAGAGCTACACGTGGGCCAACGCCTACGCCGCCTTCCAGGAAGACCGTCTGGGCACCCTGGCCCCGGGCAAGCTGGCTGACCTGGTGGTGCTCTCCCGGGACATCCTCACAGTGCCCGACGCAGAGATTCTGGATGCCCGGGCTGACCTTACGGTGGTGGGGGGAGAGGTCCGCTACCGGAGGCAGCCATAGGCGGATCCCCCGGACGACTTCCAGCGACCACCCGGATCACCTCCGCCGGCGTATGGGCATCAACGGGGTGGGCTCACCACCACGAAGTCCCCCAGACCGCTGAACTCCGGGGGAAGGATCAGGCCGCCGGGGGCCGAGGCCCAGGCGTCTCCCTGACCTGGGGAACCATCCCCGGGCGAACCGTCCAACCATTCCCACTCCCCTTCCGTGTCCCGAGGCCGCACCACCACCGTCCGAACCCGGGTCTCCGGGCGGTACCGACGAATCACCTCGGGAATCCCCGTATATCCTTCCACGTGGAAGCTGCCGGCTACGTGAAGTACGATGGCACCCTCCGGAGCGTTCTCCAGGGAGCGCACCACCGAGTGGGCCATCCCGGCATCCCAGAGGGCCTGGGCCTGAAGGAGGTTCTCACTGGCCACGGAACCCATGAGCCGGTTGAAAGCCTCCCTGTATCGAGCCGACGGTCCGGGAAATGGAAGGGGGGGAAGGAATCCCAGAGACGCGGAGGGGATGTCCATCAGTGATTCCACTCCCAGGCGCCCTACCCGGTTCACGTAACGCCGGGGGGTGTTGGCGGCCACCACAGGGACTTCGCGCTCCCGGGCCAACTCCACCAGGGGCCGATGCGCTTCCCCATACCGCCCCCAGGGGCGAGCCACTGCCAGAAAGTGCTCCTCGGTGATGATTCCGGCCAGATATTCGTCCAACACCCCCTGCACATCCCGCTCGAAGGACTCCAACGAGAGGATCACGGGGCGCGTCGCTTCCCGAGAGAGTTCGTCCAGGAGCCAGAGCTGCAGCGCATGGGCACCGGGATCGTCGTGGTGTTCACCCACCAGGATGACATCCACTTCAGCCAGGCCTTCCAACAGGGCCGCCATTCCCCGTGGCCGGGCCTCCGGGCCACCCTGGAAGATCTGGAGGGCGGCCAGGTCGAACGGCGTGACATCCGGCTCACCCGCAGCCCCCTCGGCTGCCCCGTGCGGATTTGGGCCGTCCACCACCGGGTGGCCCGGCGGCAGGGACCGGCCGGGACCCGCGTTGCCGGTCACCCCTGCGGCGCACCCCGACAGGAGCCCCGACAGGAGCACGGCCATGAGGACAGGCCCCATCCGCCGGGGCGTCATGATCTCGTCGCCGCGGAGTCTCCGACCCGGTCTCCGGCTCCTTCTCCTTTCCCGTCCCCTTCTCCGCTCCCTTCTCGCCGGCGCGCCAGCCTCAAAGTCACGAAGAGCCAGGGCGCCCCGAGAGTGATCCAGACGCCGACGGCGGCATAGCGAAGAAAGACCCCCGCCTCACCCAGGAAGAAGAAGGCGGCTCGGGCGCCGAACCAGATGACCAGGGCGACGGTCGTTCCCAGGAGAAACGCCCACATCTTCCGCCTTGCACCTAGGGGCGGAAGGAAGCGTACCCTTGCCCATTCCAGCGGGGCACCCACAGAAATGCCCGCAAGCGCCCCACCTGCCCTCAGGGCCAGATCGCCCCGGTGGATGAGGAGAAGAACCGCCACCACCGCCAACCCCGTGGCCATCTGGACGGAAAGCTTTCGCTCCGCACCCCACCCTTCCAGGGGGGGGCCTGCCCGAATGGCCAGATACAATAGCCCTGCCCCCACCGCCCAGCCGGCCAGCACATCGTGGGGGAAGTGCAGCCCCAGATAGACCCGGCTCACGCCGATGCCCAGGATGAGGATGAACATGGCCGTGACCATCTCGGGAGCCCGCCAGCGCCATGCCACGAGACCCCAGGTCACCACGGCATTCTGCGCATGCCCACTGGGGAAACCTCCCGACGTGATGTCTCCCAGCACATCCACCCGATCCACCGAAGGACGGGGTTGGTCCGCAATGATTTTGAGCAGGTCATTCACCCAGACGGAGACCAGGAGCAGCACCGCAAAGCGCAGGGCGAAGCGCCGGGACACTAGCCAGTAGAGCCCGGGGATCACCAGCAGATAGAAGAACTCCTCTCCCAGGAAGCTGAGGAAGAGGAAGAGGGAATCCAGAAATGGGCTCCGATACGCCTGGAACCACTGGATGGTGGTGTAGCCCCACGGGAGAACGCGATCCACGGCACCGGTTGGGAAGGGGAAGGGAAGGACAGTTTCAGCTGGAACCGGTGGGAAAGCTATGGCCGGTGGGCTGCGGAAGCGAAACCTGCCTCCACTGGACTGTCAAACTGGCTCCATGAGATCCCATCCTGGGACGAGAAGAGGGACCATTGGGTGCCCGCCACCCACCACCCTCCCCCATACCTCAGGAAACGGATGTCATCCCCGCCCGTGGAATGTCGCTCGGTCCAGTTCACTCCATCGGGCGAGGTCCATATTCTGCGACTTTCCGCCAGGGCCCAGGCGCTGCCGTCCCATGCCAGGTCCACGATTGAGTTGGTGAACCCGGGAATATTGGTCTCCGTCCAGCTGTCGCCGTCGGAGGACGCATAGACCCGGCCGTTGCTGCCCGCCAACCACTCCTCACCATTCCAGCCCAGGGAGCGGAGGGTCTGGGAGCCTGCCGGAGGACTCACCGCCGCCGTCCAGGTGAGCCCGTCGGTGGAGCGGAGCACCGTGGAAGCGCCGCCCACCACGATCCACTCCGTGCCGTTCCATTTCACAGCCCAGAGCGTCGACCCCGAAGACTGGACCACGGTCCACGTGATACCGTCCGGCGACCGGACGATGGTCCCGGAATTCCCCACCGCGATCCAGTGATCCCCGTTGAACCCCACAGCCCGGAGGGAGTTGGTGGTGGGCTGTCCTTGCGACTCCCACACCAGACCTCCGGGAGATCGGAAGACCTCTCCTGCGGACGTCACCCCCACATAATACCCCCCGCCATAGGCGATGGCCTGGGGCACCCGGTCGTTCACCGGGGTGGAGGTGAAACCGCTGGAGTAGACCGTCCAGTCGCCGGGGGTGGCAGCGGCGGCAGACCAGGCCAGATCGTTGTTGTAGGTGCCCACCACGATCCACGAATCCAGGCCGCTTCGCACGGTGATCCGATCCGTGGAGGCGGCACCGTCTGGATCCTGTGCTCGCAGGCTGATGTTGTGGATTCCGGAGGTGAGGGTGGTGGAGATGGAGGTGCCAGTCCCCAACGGCCCATCGCGACTGCTCTCCCACTCGGTGGTAACAGGGTCATTGTTCGGGTCGCTGGCGGACCCCTGGAAGCCGATGGAGGTGGCGTCGGCGAAGGTGCTCCGGTGCGCCGGCGAGGTGATGGAGACTTGGGGCGCTTGATTCGGGAGCTCGACGTGCCGGCCCGAGAGGCGGTAGACCTGCCCGAAGTCCGCATAGTCCAGGGTCACCCCGCTCCACGTCATCCCATCTGACGACTGCACCAGTTCGCCGCCGGAGGTCCCCGCCAGCCAGGTGGAGCCGTCGTACCCCAGCGCATACAGGTGGCCCGCGGTGGGAGAGCTTACCCGGCTCCATGCCACCCCATCGGCGGTGTAGTGGATCCCTCCGAAATCGCCCACCACGATGCAGAGCCCTCCCCTGCAGAGCAGATCCCTGGCGAAGATGTCGGGGGAGTTGGTCATGGCCGCCCAACTGTCGCCGTCGGCGGAAGAGTAGTACGGCGACGAGCCTGTTCCCGTGACGACCCAACGGGACCCCGTCCACCCGGTGCGATAGTGGGGGTCTTCAGCTCCGGACGAGAAGGTCTCCCACACCGACCCATCGGAGGAACGCACCAGATCCCCGGTGTTCGAGCCGGCCATGAGCCAGCCCTGTCCATTCCACGCCGGTTCGAGGGAGCGAGAAGACCCTCCGTCGCGCCTCAGGAGCCAGGAGGTGAGATCGGATGAAGTGAAGATCTCCCGCTCGTGACTCGACACCGCCACCCACTGCCCCCCGTTCCACGCCAGATCGGTTACTGACCCGTAGAGACCGGAGGTGGAGATGGAGGTCCACGTGCGCCCATCGGTGGAGCGGAAGAGGAAGTGCCCTCCCGTGCCCAGACCGGCCACGATCCACTCTGCACCCGTCCACCAGATGCGGGCGCTGGAGGAGGGCTCCACGGGGGTATCCCGGGCCAACCAGTTCGCCCCGTCGGGCGACGTGTAGATCCGCCGCGCCCCCGAAGGATCCCGGGCCACCGCCACCCACTCCGTATCCGCGTCCACCGTGATCCGGATGGTGCGGGAGTGGGCACGCCCCTGGGAATCCTTGGCCGTGAGAGTGATGATGTGCACGCCGAAGGCCAGGTCGCTACGGGTGACCGAAGTGCCCTTACCCAGTTCTCCCTGGCGATCGCTTTCCCAGGTGAGTTCCAGAGACCCGTCCTCCGGGTGGTCCGCCTCTCCCTGGAAGGTGACGGACGAGCCCAGCTCCACCGTGCTCCCATCCGCAGGCGCCGTGATGCGCGCCACCGGGCCGGCATCCGTGGGGGCCGGGGTCCGGGCCGCCACCGGGATGAGCCAGTCCCACACCCCTGCATCCCGGGGCTCCCAGGTGGCGCCCACCCGCTCCAGGAAGACCGGCGTATAGTCAGACCCCACCTTATGATATCCCACCGCGAAGGTCCGGCTGCCGTCGGATGCCACCGATGAGTACCAGAAGACCTCGTCGGTTCCGGCATACTCCTGGGTCCAGGAAGTGCCAAAGGCGTCGGTGGAGGTCCAGATGGTTCCATCCCAGGTGGTGACCACCCACTGGGCACCCGTCCAGGCCACCCCCGAAGGGTTGTCCCCGCCCAGGAGATGCTCCGTCCAGGTCAGGGCGTCGGAAGACACCTTTACCCCTGAAGTGCCATTCCCCGTGATGAGCCAGCTCCACCCGTTCCACATCCCGTGCTCGCCCCGGACAAGCTGCCCCCCCGGGAGTACCTCCCAGGTGATTCCGTCTTCCGAAATCAAATTGGGGGTGTTAGTAGAGGTTCCCCAGGCGAACCAGAAGGAACCGTTCCACGCGGCGCCCCACAGATCGTCCGTGGTTCCTGAAGCCCGCTGGGTCCACACCAGCCCATCGGGAGAAGTCAGGATGGTGCCGCTTCGACCCACGGCCACGAAGTACGAGCCGTTCCACGTCACATCGTTGAGCTTCCCTGACGCACCGGTTTCCACCTTCGTCCAGGAGAACCCGTCTTCCGAGACCCACACCTCTGTCCCACTCGGCACCGCCACCCAACGTCCGGCCCCGAATACCAAGCGCTGCCAGAACTCAACGGAGGTCCCGAACGTGGTGGAGCCCGACCAGGCCACTCCGTCGTAGGACCCATAGGACCCGTCCCGGTACTGGTCATAGATATCCGCTCCCAGAGCCAGCCACTGGAGTTCCCCTGGACCGGCTGGTTCCACCTCCACCTCCACACTCACCCGGGCCACGGCCCCCTGGGCATCCGTGGCCGTCACCACCACCATGTGGCTCCCCTCCGAGAGACCCGCCAGCGACACCGTGACACCCGTGCCCAGCTCTCCGTCCACGGAACTCGTCCACACCACGGACCCGCCGGAGAGCACCCCGTCTTCAGGATCCGTGGCCTCCGCCTCCACCTCTACGGGCTCCCCGGCCTCCATGGTGAACGAAGCCCCATGGGAAGTGATGCTGACGGCAGGAGCCTGGTTCCACGGGAAGGGATAAAGAGACACCCCGCTCCACGTCACCGCCCGGTAGCTGTGGGGAAGGGGCGGCTCCACCGCAGACCAGGTGACTCCATCCGGGGATGTGATGAGGGGGGAGCCGCCGTCCACCGCCTCCCTCACCGCCAGCCAGAGTCCCCCGTTCCACGCCACCCCGCTTCCCACTCCAGCCAGGGGTGTGGTGCGAGCTTCCCAGGTGAGTCCGTCCTCCGATACCGCGGCCCTCACCCCGTTGGCGTCCGTGCCCGTGGCCAGCCAGAACGATCCGTTCCACGCCACCCCATGGACCTCCGTGAGGGGTCCCGACACCGGGTTCCAGTCCGTCCCATTTCGAGACACCCAGAGGGGATGGGTGCCCGAGCCCCCCACCACCCACTGGTTGCCGTTCCACCCCACCGCCAGGCCCATGGCAAGTCCCGAGGCCGTCCCCGCCGTCCACACGGAGGCGTCGGTGGAGGTGAGGAGCGGACTGTCGCCGTCGCCCACCGCCACCCACCGTCCGCCGCCGTACGCCACACCATATCCCTCAAACGCCCCCGGAGGCGTCCCCGCCGTCCAGCTCTCGCCATCCGGCGAGGTGGCGATCCCTGAACCCCCCGTTCCCACGGCCACCCACTGGGGGTTCCCCCACGCCACCCCCCGGGCGGCCGTGCTCAAGGGGTTGGCGGCGGCACTCCACTCCACCCCATTGGACGAAGTCGCCAGGGTGGCCGAGCCCTCACCCACCGCCACCATGACGCTCCCGTTCGTGGCTAGGCCGTGGATGGTCTGGTCCACAGGATGGTCTCGGGGCGTAAACACGCTCCCGTCCGGCGAGGTGAGAAGGGTGGGATCACTGTCCCCCCCTCCCTCCCCGCCCACCACCCAGAAGTCGGCGTGAGCCGTGGCCGTGAACGTGGTGGTCACCCCTTCCCCCGCCGAGGCCGTCACCGACTGGCTTCCTCCGGTGGGACCCAGGGTCCATATCCCCGCCGAAGCCACGCCATCGGCGTCCGTGGCAACGGACGCCACCTCCACGCTCCCTCCCCCCGCCGTCACCGCAAACTCCACCTCCACCCCGGGCACCGGCGCTCCCTGATCATCTAGCAGCCGCACCACCAACGCCTCCGGAAGCGGAACACCCACCAACTCCTCCTGCCCGTCTCCCCCCAGCTGCTCCAGGGTGTGGGGAGCCCCCACCTGGCCTTGGGCCGTGATCTCCAGCGCTTCCAGGCCTTCCACCGTGAGTTCCAGGGTGTTCACCCCGGGAGCGGGCCCCAGCGTCCATTCCTCGGGCCCTGCCTGACCCTCCGCGTCCGTGATGGCACTTTCCGGTCGCACCTCGCCCTCCCCCGCCGTGACGGCGAAGAACACGTCCACCCCGGGAAGGGGGTTCCCAAATCGATCCGCCACCCGGACCACCGGGGGGACCGAAACCGGCTCTCCTACGAGCCCCGTCTGCCCTTCACCCTCCACAATCT
>JBBDRI010000005.1:83372-106841 GCA_040905545.1 Gemmatimonadota bacterium
GGGCGCACCTCGCCCCCGCCCGCAGTGACAGCGAAGGACACCGCCACTCCGGGCAGGGGGTTCCCGAATCGATCCGCCACCCGGACCACCGGAGGGACCGAAACCGGCTCTCCTACGAGCCCCGTCTGCCCTTCACCCTCCACAATCTCCAGCGTCACAGGGGCACCCGGCAGCCCGTCCACCTCCACCCGCACGGCTTCCAGCCCTTCCACGCTGAGTTCCAGGGCATTCACTCCGGGAGCGGGGCCCAGCGTCCATTCCTCGGGTCCGGCCCGACCCTCCGCGTCGGTGACGGCACTTTCCGGGCGCACCTCGCCCCCGCCCGCAGTGACAGCGAAGGACACCGCCACTCCGGGCACCGGATGTCCCCCGGCATCGGCCACCTGAATGCGGGGGAGGGGGTCGACCGGAGTCCCAACCTCTGCTCGCGAAGCCGGAGTGGCTACCAGCGCCACCACTGCCGGCCGCTGGCTCACCGTGATCCGGGCCGTTCCAGTCACCCCTCCACTCCGAGCCGTGACCTGGGAGATGCCAGGGGAGAGAGCCTGGACCAGAGCCGTAGGGCCCGAAGCCTCCAGAAGGATCACATGGGGAGCCTCCGCACCCCACTCCACCACCACCTCGTCCATGGCATGTCCCCCGGCGTCCACCACCTCGGCCGAAAGCTCCGCCCGGGCGCCCAGATGGTCCAGGATCACCTCCCCCGGTTCCACCGAGATTCCTGCGGGGATCCGCTCTACCACCAGGTCCACACCTGCGGACAGTTCGTCGACGTGGATGGACACTGTGGCCTGGCCATCGCCCCATGCCCGGAGCCGACCGGGCTCCACAATGGCCACCACCGTGGGGTCGGACGTCCGCCACTCTACTTGACGGTCGGGAATCGGATGCCCATTCCGATCCCACACCGGCGCTTCGGCCTGGACCTCCTCCCCTATGTACGTGAAGATCAACGAAGCGGACACCACTTCCAGGCCGGTCGGAGTTTGGAACACCCGGAAGGGCACGCGGGCCTCGATTCCTGGCACCCCCTCCACCCGGATGATCACCTCCCCCTCTCCCACACCCGCGGTGCGGAAGATCCCCGGGGCCGTGGGCTCCAGGATTCCGGAGGACGACAGTTCCCAAAGGAGGGTTTCATCAGGGATGGGGTCACCCCGGGGATCCACGGCCACCGCCTCCAGCGTCACCTCATCGCCCAGGGCGTCCACCTCCACCCTCTCCGTTCCCACACGGATGCCGTCTACCCTCGGCCGCACCCGAACGGAGGCGGTGTCGGAACGAGGACCGGCTTCCGCCACGATCCGGGTCTCCCCGGGGAGAATGGCGGTGACCGAGCCGTCGGCCGCCACCTGAGCCACATCGGGGTCCAGACTTCCCCAGTAGACCACCACACCTTCCCCACCCTCCACCTCAGCCGTGAGGCTCCCGGATTCCCCCTCCCGGAGCTCCAGAGGCCCGCCTGAAACAGTGACCGACTCCACTGAGAGATTCCCCGGAGGCCCTCGGTACAGCGGCACCTGGGAGGCGTTCCCGTCCTGGGCAGACGACCGGGTGAAGGGTCCCGCCTGACCGCTCCACTCTACCCGCTCCTCCCCCTCGGTGACACTGAGAAGCTCTACCAGCACATAGACCGCCGGCACGTCCCGCTGGACGGGAACCTCCAGACCCAGTTCCCAACCCTGAGCCTCCGGATCCACCTCCCGCACCAACTGGACCAGCACGGGGGAGCCACCGGGTCCGGTAGCCGTGAGACGGATGCGGGAGATGGGGCTTGGCTCGCCATTCACGGCCGAAGCGTAGTGGGGGGTGAACGCCAACTGGAGAGTGGGGAGCCCGTCCGGACCGGTAAGGAGTGCCGGCTCACTGCCGGGTTCTACACACCCCCACGTTGCCCCCATGAGGCCAAGGGCCACGCATGTGCGGAGTCTGTGCTGTGATCTCTGCATCGATTGGAGGGGTGGAATGGATCCCACCTGCCGAAACGATGGACCCTCCTGCCAAACAACCCGAGAACCCAGTCTCATGGGTAGAGCTCAGGCGTCCGCTTCTACTATAGGAAGTGAGTTGACGTAAGCGCCAGCTTTCCGTTTTCCACAGTGCAGGACGACGGGTTCCCCTTCCCTCCCTTCATGCCTTCCCCTACTTTTATTGATTGAACCCGCCCCACGGGCATGCGCCCCGGGCCGCCGGACCACGTGGAGATACTGAGTGTCAAACGACGCAATTGAGTTGGAAGGAACCGTCACAGAAGTGCTGCCCAACACCCAATTCCGAGTGGAGTTGGAGAACGGGCACACCATCTTGGCGTACCTCTCCGGAAAGATGCGGAAATTCTACATCCGGGTGCTGGAAGGCGACCGGGTGAAGGTGGAGATGTCCCCCTACGATCTCACCCGAGGGCGCGTCACCTACCGCTACAAGTAACCGGTTCCACCCTGCCGGCTTCGAATGCGGAGCCTCGCAACTTCTGACTACCGGCGTCCGACACCGCCCAACCCCTCCGTCAGATATCCAGGTTCTTCACGTAACGGGCGTTCTTCTCGATGAATTCCCGGCGCGGTTCCACTTCGTCGCCCATGAGGCGGCTGAAGATGGCATCGGCCTCGGCGGCGCTATTCATCGTCACCTGGAGAATGGTCCGGGTATCGGGGTCCATGGTGGTCTTCCAGAGCTGATCCGGATTCATCTCTCCCAGCCCCTTGTAGCGCTGGATGGAGAAGCCCTTGGCGTCCTCGCCCCTCCCGTTGGTCACCCTGTGGATGTAGTCCTTCCGCTCCTGCTCATTGTAGGCGTAGAACTCGTCCTTCCCCTTGGACACCCGATACAGTGGGGGCTGGGCGATGTAGACGAACCCCCCTTCCACCAACTCCCGCATCTGCCGGAAGAAGAAGGTGAGGAGGAGGGTGCGGATGTGGGCCCCGTCCACATCGGCGTCCGTCATGATGATGATCTTGTGGTACCGGGCGTTCCCCAGATCGAAGTCATCCCGGATACCCGTTCCCAGGGCGGTGATGATGGCCCGGATCTCATCGTTGGAGAGAATCTTGTCGATGCGGGCCCGCTCCACATTCAGGATCTTCCCCTTCAGCGGAAGAATGGCCTGGTACGACCGATCTCGCCCTTGCTTGGCTGAACCACCGGCCGAGTCACCCTCCACCAGGTAGATCTCCGTGAGGGAGGGATCGGAAAGGGAGCAGTCGGCCAGCTTGCCCGGGAGCACGCCTCCTTCCAGGGCGTTCTTCTTCCTGGCCAGATCCCGAGCCTTCCGGGCAGCCTCTCGGGCCCGAGCGGCTTGAAGCGACTTGTCGATGATGGCCCGGGCCGCCTTGGGGTTTTCCTCCAGGAAGATGGAGAACTGCTCGTTTACGGCAGCTTCCACGGCCCCCCGCACCTCGGAGTTGCCCAGCTTCGTCTTCGTCTGACCCTCGAACTGGGGCTCCATGACCTTCACCGAGAGCACACAGGTGAGCCCTTCCCGAACATCGTCGCCGGACAGACCGTCTTCCGCCTTCTTCAGAAGGTTGTTCTTCCGACCGTAATCGTTGATGGTTCGGGTAAGAGCCGCCTTCAGTCCTGTGAGGTGCGTGCCCCCCTCGTGGGTGTTGATGTTGTTCACGAAGGTGTGCGTGTTCTCCGAGAAGCCCGCGTCGTACTGCATAGCCAGTTCGATAGAACCCTCGGGCTTCTCGGTTTCGAAGTGGAAAACCGTCTCATGGAGGGGCTGCCGAGCTCCTCGGAGGTACTCCACGAACGACGCCAATCCTCCCTCATACTGGAAAACCTCCTCGCTGGTCTCGGCCTCCCGCTCGTCCCGCACCACGATCTTCAGCCCACGGTTCAAAAACGCCATCTCCCGGAAACGGCCGATGAGGATGTCGTAGCTGAATTCCGTTTCGGTGAAGATCTCGGTATCCGGCTTGAAGGTGATGCGAGTACCCGAGCCCTTGGCGGGGCCCAGTTTCTCCAATTCCTTGTTCTTGATTCCCCGCTGGAAGGTCTGGTGGTAGCGGAAGCCATCCCGCCAGACTTCCACCTCCAACGTCTCGGAAAGGGCGTTCACCACACTTACGCCCACCCCATGGAGCCCGCCGGACACCTTGTAGCTGTTCTTGTCGAACTTCCCGCCGGCGTGGAGCACCGTGAGGGCCAATTCCACCCCCGGGAGGTTCTCCGTGGGATGGATGTCTACCGGAATCCCCCGCCCATCATCCACCACCGTTACCGAATTGTCCGGATGGATGGTGATGTCCACCTGGGAACAGTATCCGGCCATGGCCTCGTCGATGGAGTTGTCCGCCACCTCGAACACCAGATGATGGAGCCCCCGAGACGAGGTGGAACCGATGTACATGCCCGGACGCTTCCGGACTGCCTCCAGCCCCTTGAGTACCTGGATCTGCCCGGAGGTGTACTCCTGGGGATCTGACTTTGGAGCGCTGCTTTCCGTCATGGAGAGGGTCTACCTCGGCTGCGATGATGGAGGTGGGAACAACCCCTGAATTTAGCCAATTTCACCCGATTCTGCCATGTCTGGACGACTGGGTTCAACCCCGTCCATTCCCACCCACACCGGGTTGGACACGATCCAGGGAGAAAGTCCCCAACTCCACCTCCCCAAACGGAGGGTTCGGCGGTACACCTCCACACGGTAGACCCCAGGCCGCTGGAGCGGAATATGCAGCTCCCGGCCCTCCCACCAGCCCTCCTGGACCCCGTTGCGCATCACCCGAAACAGGAGGTCATCACCCCGGTGGACCGCGGCCGCTTCGCCTCCCTCATCCAACGGCCAACCGGCCCGCAGAACCCCCCCTGGGCGGAAGGGTCCCGCCTCTCCGGCCCGGATACGGGCATCCGGAGAGGGCGCATATACCGCTTCCATCCGAAAGCCCCGGGCCCCATGGGCATCCACAAGGGAGATGTGCGAAGGCACCTGACCCAGCGACGCCAGGAGAGAAGGCCCGGCCTCCTGAGGGGCGTCGGGGAGAGGGTGGGTCAGGACCATGTGGTTCGCCAGTACGCGCAGGAAGGGCCCATAGGGAAGGAATGGCTCTCCCCGGAAGCGCCTTTTGGGATGGTGGTTTGCCGCGCCCACACCCTGGATCTGCCAATCCAGGGAGAGGGAATCCCACGCCGCGAGTTCAGGTTCCACCAGTGGCGTGGGGAAGAGACCAGCCAGGGCATGGTCCAGACGACCCAGGGCCGCCCCTGCGAGAAGGGAAGCCACCTGATGCAGGACGGCAGGGGAGGCCAGGCGGCGACGGGCGGCGTCGGATAGGTTCAGCACCTCCATGGCGGAGAAGCCCTCCACCGGGTGGTCCTTCCACCGGTCCCGAACCCGAGGGGAGCGAGGGTGGGTGATGATGAGGGTGCTACCCTTGTCCCGGGCTCGCTCCAGCAGTGCCTCACGTCCCCCCTCCCACGGGTTCACCAGGGTGTCGAGCCCAAAGGTGAGGGCCCGACCCACCTCTACCGTGAGAGACATCTCACGACCCGCCACCAGGAGCACTTCATCCAGCTTCAGGGCCGGATCCGGCCCAAACGGATGGGGATATACAGGCGTCCCGTCCGGGGCCTCGGGCATGGCGGGATAGTCCCGGTCGTTGCGGGGCATGTGATCGGTGACCAAGGCGAAGTCCAGTCCGGCATCACGGGCTGCCCCGGCCAACTCAGCCGCCGTGCCGAAAGCGTCGTGGGACCTTTGGGTATGGACGTGGATGGCCCCCACCACTTCGGTACCCGAAAACGCCGAGCTGCTCCACTCTGCCATGGCCCATGGGGCAGCATCCATCGTCCCAGCCGCCGGTCTCCCGGTGGGTTGGACGGTGCCCAGGTGGTGGAGGTTCTCCAGTACCTGGAATGTGAGCAGATACCCCACCCCCAGAAGCGCCAGGAGGGAGAAACCTCTCCACAAGCAACCTCGTCTGGGGGGTCTCCCGGGATCCGCCCCGGCCCCCTGGCCGGGCGCCATCATGAATCTGGCGCCAGCACGAACACCAGGCGCTCCACCCGCCCTTCGCTTCTTCCCTGATTCAGTCGATCCAGGATCTGGGGCTTCATCATATCCAACTCCATGAGCCATGCACTGGATCGGACCTCCACCACGAGGGTGGTCCCCGCCACGTTTCTGGCACGGGTCACCTGCGAGATGGCACTCCCCACAAGCCCGTCCCACTCATCCAGGATTCCCTGACGATCCAGGGTTTCCTTCAGCCCACTCTGCCGAAGAATGCCCTGGAGCACATCTCCCACCCGCTTTGCGTCCGACATCAGTTCTGCTCCACAATCTGGCCCTGGCGAATACGCCATCGGGGGAGGGTCCCCCCTCGGAGGCGGATATTCGCATCATCCGGGGCGGTGAGAATCACCTGCCCCGTCTCCTCCGATTCCATCCACTCCAGGATCCGTTCCCCTCGACCCGGATCCAGTTCGGCGAAGACATCGTCCAACAGGATTATGGGATCTCGCTTACGGCGCACGCGAACGGTATGGGCTTCCGCCATGCGAAGCGCCAGGGCCGCCGTTCTCCGTTGCCCCCCCGAGCCGTACTCCCTCAAATCCAACTCCCGGTCTCCGCTCCCCAGCGTCACCCCCATTTCATCCCGGTGGGGACCCACCAGGGTCGTACCCAATCGCCGCTCCCGCGCTGCACTTCGCTCAAGCGCCATGCGGAAGTCGTCTCCCCCCATCACCGATGGTTGATAGACCAGGCTGACTTCCTCGCCTGCGGCCACATGCCCGTACACCCGCGAAAAGACCCCGCCATGCTCCCGCACCCACCCCTCCCGTGCCACGATAATCTGCGTTCCCGCCTCCATCAAGACGTTATCAAAAGCGGCGGCTCCTCTTCCGTTGGGATCCATCCGTAGAGCTGCATTCCTCTGAGAAAGGGCCTTTCGATAGCGTTGTAGAGCCATGAGATACCCAGGGTGATTCAATGAGAGAAGAATGTCCAGGAAGCGTCGGCGTTCTGCCGGCCCGTCGCTTACCAGACTCACATCCGCCGGGGTGAGAAGCACCACCCCCATCTCTCCAATGGCATCCGCCATTCGGGGCACCTCCTCCCCGGCCCGAACGATGCGCTTCGTCCCGTCGCTCCTGCGGTATGCCGCCGAGACCTGGCGTTGACCATCGTCCCCAGTTGACCCAAGGTGAGCTTCCACACGGAAGACATCCCGCCCAAAGGTCACCAGGGATTCGTCGGCAACTCTCCGGAAGGAGCGGAAGGTCTCCAGGTAGTGGATGGCCTCCAGGAGGTTCGACTTTCCCTGGGCGTTGTCGCCCACCACCGCCACACCCTGGGGAGGAAAGTGGAGTTCCCCAACCTCCAGGTTGCGAAAGCCGGAAAGGGAGAGGGTATGAAGGCACACGGTTGCGATGGTGGGGGCGCCGGGGCGAGGGCGTACGTCAGCGCCCGTGGAAGCGGGGCTTCCGCTTCTCAAGGAAGGCCGACATACCCTCCTTCATATCCTCTGTGGAAGCCAGGAGTCCGAAGAGGGCCGATTCGTGAAGAAGAGCCTCCGGCATGGCCACATCCTGGGCATGGTAGATGGACTCCAGGGCCAGGCGAATGGCCACCGGCCCCTTGCGCAAGATCCGCTCCATCCACCCCTGGGCGGCGTTTGCCAAGCCGTCTCGAGGAACCACCTGACTCACCAGTCCCAGACGCAGTGCGGTCTCCGCGTCCACCATGTCACCCGTGAGGGTGAGTTCCACCGCCTTTCCCAGCCCCACCAAACGGGCCAGCCGTACCGTACCACCGTACCCCGGGATGATGCCGAGTCCTACCTCCGGCAACCCGAACTGCGCTGTATCCGAGGCAATGCGAAGGTGACACGCCAGCGCCAACTCGCAGCCGCCTCCCAGGGCAAACCCACCTACGGCCGCCAGCACGGGTTTGGGGAAGGTTTCAATCCTCCGGAAGACCTCCTGGCCCTGCTGGCTCACCTCCACTCCAGACACCGGATCCATCTCAGCCAACACTCCGATATCCGCGCCGGCCACGAAGGCCTTCTCTCCTGCGCCGGTGAGAATCACCCCGCGAACGGAATCATCCGTCTCCAGAGCTCGGAACACCTCTCCCAATTCTCCAATGACCTGGGGGTTCAGGGCATTCAATTTCTCCGGGCGGTCCACCGTAACCAGGGCAATGGCACCGTCGATCTGGGTGCGGACCAATGAACCTCCCGGGGGCGCGGAGCCTGGCGCCTGGGACATACCATCCTCCTGGTGATGCGTGGAGTGGGGAATCGGCTAGCAGGGGCCCATTTCCACCGCTCACGGTGGAGCGACCCCGTCCGAAGCTACCCGAGGGCCGGCTGGGCCGCCAGCCGGCGTGCCCCATTCCGACATGGCCAGGCACTCCTGGAAGCCCTACCTTTCCTGGCGCCGGCAGGAACGCCTCAACCCACGTCAGGGCACCTGCACCGCTGGTGCGGCAACAGCGGCAACGAACCCACCTTTTGAATGAGGGAGTCTTACCTCAATGAGTCGCTCTTTGAACAAGGTCATGCTCATCGGAAACCTGGGCAACGAACCCGAGGTCAGAACGACCCCGTCAGGTACCAAAGTGGCCAAGATCTCCGTGGCTACGAACCGGACCTTCTCCGATCGCACCGGCCAACAGCAGGAGAAGACGGAATGGCATCGGGTCACCTTCTTCGGGAAGATGGCGGATGTGGTTGAGCAGTGGGTCCACAAGGGTGATCGGATCTATCTGGAAGGCAGGTTGGAGTACTCGCAGACCACCGATGACAAAGGCCAGGTGAAGTACTGGACCGACATCGTGGCCACCGAAATGGTCATGCTGGGCTCAGGTGGCGCTGGCGGTGGAGGTGGTGAGTCGGGGGGTGGCGGCAGCTGGGGGGGAGGCTCCCGGGGGGCTGCGACTTCCGAGCCGGAGCCCGACCTGTCCGTACCCGAGGATGACGACCTGCCCTTTTGACCAAAATGAGATTGTGTGGGCGCGTACATCCGCATGTGGAGGGATGTCAGCCGTCGGAAGGAACCCGCCCCTCGGTCTCCCAGAGTCCCAGGATCTCCTCATCGAAGCGGGCGGGGGCCTTCCGATACTCCTCGGCCCACTCCTGGAACGGAGGCAGATCCAACTTCTGGTAGACCCGAGCCGTGGCCAGGCGAACCATCTCGGGATAGGTGGGACGTGCCTCGTCCTCTTCAAGGGAGTCCCGGGCCGCATCCTGGGCCAGGAGATACATCTCGTCGGGACTCAGGAGCAGAAGCGTCTCAGCTACCTTGGCTGAGCAGTAGTCCAGATACTTCGCTCTGAGGATCTCGCCATCATCGGGGCTCTCCTCCCCCGACTGGGATCGTGTTCCTCCCACATGAGCTCCCATATCCCCTCCGGAGGAGGGTCCACTCCGCTTCTGACGGCGACGTATCCTCCGGTGGGAAGGGAGATTGCGCCGTACTGGGATCAGCCGGAAGGGTACGCCGAACACCCGACCGACGTCAAGTGTTTCCGACGGAAAGGGAAGGAAAGCGTGCGGCTCCGCTCAGGGGCGGAGAAGACGGAAGAGACGGCCCCGTCAGGTCAGATACGCCTGCTCGCTGGCGGCCCGAGGCGCTTCCGTCTCTTCCTGATCCCGGAGTTGGCGGTAGACAGATCGACGAGTGAGCCCGTACCGGATGATCCGGCTCAGAAATTCGGGGTCTGTCTTCTGAACCTCCTCCGCCTCGGCAGCAAGCTCCCTGGGTAGCCGAACATTCAATTGGACGGAACAGGTCTCCCACATTCGCACGTCACTCCCGGTTCAGAAGGGGGGGGTTGGAATTGTTTCAATTCGATACATTTGTTCCCGCCACGCCACTTCAGCGGCCGAGCCCAGGGAGGCACCGCCCGACTGTCGTCACGGGGAGAGCATGATAGGACCCCTTCCTTCAGCACGCAACCTTCCCGTATTCCATCACTCGAGAGGTCGAAAAAGCTCAAGTTGCTGTAAATAAAGGACTTGCGGATTTGTGGAAAAATCGTAATCCACCTGTTCCCCAAGGAAACCCACATGGCAATATTCCGATCTTTACTTTGGGAAAACCCATGAAGCAAGGGGGGTTTCGGATGAAGAATTGGGAAAAAGAAGGTGGGCGTCGTGACAAATTTTTTACAAAAAACCGTCTACGGCAAAGAGGACCGGAGGAAGGCATGCAATGCCGCCGGTGAGAGGTCGCGAAAGCGGTTTCGAACCTCTCCAGGTAGCTGCTCGCGGAAAATATCTGCTGTCCTCACCTGACTCGAAAGCCGGGTCTGGGATCGCCCGGGTGCCTCTGGTGCCAGCTGATCCTGGCCGGCCTGGGGGGTGAACGCTATGAACCCTCTCCAGGCGTCTCCATCTCGAAAGAGCTGCAGCCCCGCCACCCACTGCTGTCGTCCGCTGAGGAAGGGAATTGCTTCCACCTCCACCGGCTCCGAACGCCCCTGGGGACCCACGGCCTTGGCCAACGCCTCCAGATACTCCATGCGATGCGCCTGAAAATCCCGCACCCAGACCTGGAACGGGGGGAGAGGGAGGATGGAGGCACAGTGCTGGGCCAGAAGTCCCATGGGATCGTTCGAGCCCCCAGCGTCGTCGCTGGTGGAGGCTCCCCTTCGAGCGAGTGCCTCCCGGTAGAGTGGCCGAACGGCTTCCCTGGGGAGAAGCGACGTCAGGGCCGCACCCTGACTCGTGCAGTACCGGTGGTATAGCGCCCGCAGCTGAGCCTCGGACTCCGACCTCCATGGGCGGTATTCGGCTACCTCCACGGGCCGACGCTCAGTACCGACCTGGCCTTCCACCGTCAATGGACCCTCTTTGAAGACGGTGGCGTGGCGGGAACCCATCGCCGTCCATCCCTTCCCTCTCCCAGGCCCTGCGAAGTGGCCTCTCCCGGTGGTAGGAAGCGCGCCAGGGATTCCCGGGCTCCAAAAGCGGAGACGGAGACCTGGATGGCTCTGGCCCGTTCCGGCTCGAGCCTCTGAACCAGGCGCTGCATGCCATCTCTCAGTTCGTCCATGAGTCCCAGGGCCTCCTGGAGGTTCAGGGGCAGGGGAAACCGAATCCGCAGCAGAGTGGCCCCGTCGACGGCGCCACCCTGGACCCTCTGGCTCTCTCGCAGGGGCAGCGCAGCGGCCAGAGCCTCCGACACGTCATTCACATGCTGAGGCTCGGGTACCTCCACCCGAAGGCAACACCCATCACAGTCCAATTCCACGCGGATCACTTCACCGGCGGGGTGTCGGATCCGGACTCCCGCTGCTTCATGGGGGTCCAGATCCTGACAGATGTCCCGGAACCCCATGCGAAGGAAGACAGGTCTGGTGAGGGATGAGTACCCCAGCCGCTTCAGAACCTCGGTGGCCACCTGGGAGGCATATCTTCGCCCCCCGTCGGCTCCCCCCTCCAGGAGGGTGCCCAGATGCGCCAGAGTCGTGTCGTAGATCCAGTCCAGCACCACCACTTCCCTGGTGAGATCCACGTCCCGGACCCTTCCATCGCCCAGATCCAGCACCGACGCGCGCGATGGTCGCTGCCCATCCAGAACCACGCCCAGGCCCAACCCGAGGCTGGAATCCCGTCCGGGTTCCATGGAAGCAGCCCCCTCCAGGCGCACCACCGCTCCAGTGAATTCCATCTTCGAAGCACCTGGTACATCGGCCAGCGCCTCGGGCCGTCGGGCCGTGTTCATTGTCGCCGCCATGGTCCGGATTCCCGCCTTTCCAGAAGTTGTGGCCACGATATGGGTGCGACGTAGCCGAGAAGGTCTCCCATGTTTTCGGGAAACCGGAGGGGGATGGGCAGAATAAGCAAATGTTTCCCGATGGAGCAAGGGTCACGTTCCCCCTTGCGCTGTGGCTATAACCTGTCCTTGCAGGGGGTGGGGACTTTCCTCATCTTTTGCATCGTCCACCCCCTGCACCCCGGAGGCCCCATCGTCGCCCCCGTCGACTCCCAGCGCCTCGCCACCCACCTGAGGCGCCGTTCCGTGGGCTTCCTCCAGCGAGAGGGGCGTTCCTGGGCCTGTTTTCTGGTGACCTACCAGTCCGGCGACGGGGGGTGGAAGGGGTATTTTTCCTTTCGGCCGGAAGACGGCGAATGGCAGGATGACGACATTCGTACAGCCACCATCTTCCTGGAGGCGTCGGAGGGGGAGATCAACCGGAAGGCCCGAGGGCTTGGTCGCCCACTCCTTCTGGGGCTCCTGGCGTCGGCGCTGCACTCCCGGTGGTCCAAGAGCGGAGACAAACCACCACAACTCCGCCGATGGTTCCGAAAGCTTCTGGCGGAGAACGTCCGCCAGGGTACTCCCCTGGAGGAGGATGCCTCCAGGGAAGCCAATGAACTCACCCTCCACCACCTGGAATCCCTCTACGAGTCGTATCGAACCGATCAGGTGGCCCACTTCATCGCCCTCCTCCGACCGGAGGACTTCTCCCAGGCGGTAGACCGGATCCTGGAGGGACAGCGGGTGGATTTCAGTTCCAGGGACCAACTGCAGTTGGCCATGTTGGTGGTGGAGCACATCGAGACCCTCCTTCCGCTGCCCCCCTTCCCCGTATGGGCCGAAGACTTCATGGCTCACCGGGAGACCTACCATCTCTACGCCCATACCCTCCACCGGACCGGGCGCCTCCCGTGATGAGAAGCGCGTCCGGATAATGGGGCGGGCCTCGTGACCCGGACGCGCTCCCGGTTGCGCCACCACCCGATTTTGGGCTATTTTTCAAATCTAGCTATCACATTCTGCGTCGGCTCCAACGAACTCCATTGGACTCCGTTGGACCTTGGGGGGGAGCCGCGCCAACACGCAAGGAGCGTGATCCCTTTGGAAGTTATCGTCCAGGATGGAGAGAGCCTCGAGCGAGCCCTTCGGAAGTTCAAGCGAAAGGTTCAGCGTTCCGGGCTCTATTCAGAACTCCGGAAGCGCCGCTTCTATGAGAAGCCCAGTGCCCAGCGGAAGCGGAAGCGGGAAGCCGCCATTCGGCGGGAACGTCGGCGTCAGCGCCGGGGACCCGTCCGAGTCTAGGCCCGTCCGAGTCTAGGAGCGGGTCCTGAGAGCAGTTGGGCTCCCGGACAAAGAGCCTCATCCTTCGGGATGGGGCTCTTTTTTTGCGTACTGGCGGCGTTTCGTCTTCAGGAGAGATCTCGGCTCGTTGCCAATCCCCCGCCCCCGCCCTACCATCTTGGTCCCTGAACTGCCGATTGGAGCTCGCTCAAGCTTCATGACGGCTCCGCCCCTTCCCTATATCTGGACCGCTGCCATGACCCGCCGCAACATGAACCGCCGAGAGGCCCTCCGCACCGGATTCGCAGGAGCCACCGGTCTGGCGGCGGGTCTCGGTCTCATCACCAGCGCATGTGGGGATTCGGATCCAGGAGGGAGCGGAGAGGCTGCCAGACAGGCAGGGGGGGCGGAACTGCAGGGAGTGGCAGGGGAGAGCCCCGTCCGTAAACGGGCCATCCCGTCCTCCGGCGAGGAGATCCCGGTGGTGGGGATCGGCACGGCTCGGAGATACGATACCGACTCCCCCGCCGACAAGGAGATCCTCCGTGAGGTGATTCGTCAGTTCCCCCTCAGGGGAGGCAAGGTCATCGACACGGCGCCTTCCTACGGCTTTGCCGAGGAGGTGGTGGGTGAGTTGGTGAATGATGTGGGAAACCGGGATGATCTCTTTCTCGCAACCAAGGTGCCCCTGTTCGACCGTCCCGCAGGTCGCGAGGAGGGAATCCGTATGATGGAGGAATCCATGCGGATTCTCCACACTGACGTCATCGATCTCATGCAGATCCACAATATGCAGGGCTTCCAAGAGCTCTATCCCGTGCTTCAGGAATGGAAGGAAGCCGGGCGTATCCGATACACGGGGATGTCCACCTCCCGGGACCCGGAGTACCCGGCTTTTCTCGACCTCATGGAAAGCCACGACCTGGATTTGGTCCAGGTGGACTACTCCATCGACAATCGTACGGCGGCCGAAGAGATCCTCCCCCTGGCCCAGGCCCGGGAAATGGGCGTCTTGGTCAATCTTCCCTTCGGCCGGACCAGCGTGTTCCAGAAGGTAGGAGACATGGAGCTGCCTGAGTGGACCCGGGAATTCGACTGTGGGAGCTGGGCTCAGTTCTTTCTGAAGTACATCCTCTCCCACCCGGCCATCACCTGTGTAATACCTGGCACCGCCACCCTGGCCTATATGGAAGACAACCTCGGAGCCGGTCGCGGCCGACTTCCCGACGCCGACACCCGAGTGCGGATGGAAGCCTTCTTCGACGCTCTCTAGGAGCGTGTCCGGGTAATGGGGCGAGCCGCGTTACCCGGACACGCTCCTAGAAGGCTGGGTATAACGAGAGTCGTCCTGCTTACCCGGGCACGCTCCCAGGCTCGCGCCTTCTAGACAGGGAGCGCCACGGGCTCCGGGCCCGTGTAATCGTAGAAACCCTTTCCAGTCTTCCTGCCGTACCTCCCCAGGGCCACCAACCGCTTCAAGAGGGGCGGCGGGGCATAGCGTTCCTCCCGGTATTCGCTGAACATGATCTCTGCGATCTTCAGCGTGGTGTCGTTTCCCACGAAGTCGCAAAGGGTGAAGGGCCCCATGGGGTAGCCGCACCCCAGGACCATGGCCGTATCCATATCTTCCATGGAAGCCACTCCGCGCTCCAGCTGCCGGATGCAGTCCAGCATGTAGGGCACCAGGAGGAGGTTCACCACGAAACCCGAGTTGTCCTTGGCCGCGATGGGCTCCTTCCCCAGCGCCCTGGCGAACTCCATCGCTCTCTGGAACGCCTCGTCGGAAGTGGCAATGGTGCGCACCACTTCCACCAGCTTCATGACGGGTACCGGGTTGAAGAAATGGAGTCCCACCACCTGCTGGGGACGATTTACCGCTGCGGCCATATCCGTCACCGGAAGGCTGGAGGTGTTCGTGGCGAAAATCGTATCCGGACCGCACAGTTCGTCCAGAGTCCCAAAGAGCTGGTTCTTCACAGCCAGATCTTCCACCACAGCCTCGATGACCAGATCCCGATCGGCCAACTCCTCCACGTCCGTGGTGAAGTCCAGGCGGCTCCAGGTGTCATCCCTCTCCTGGGCGGTGATCTTCTCCTTCTCCACTGCCCGGTCCAGGGATTTCCCGATACGCCTTCGGCCGGCCTCCACCGCGCCTTCATCCACCTCCCGGACCCGCACATGGAACCCGGCCCGGGCCGCCACTTCGGCGATCCCGCTGCCCATGAGGCCACAGCCGGCCACTCCTACCTTCTGAATCGTCACATTCGTCTCCTGGTGAAAATACTCGTGTAGACCGTTACTGATTTCGCCACTCAGATCCAAACAACCTCATCTGCTTCTTCACCCACCCGGTCCATGATGCGGGTGCCGGCTCCGCCTGCCGCCAGTCCACCGGCCACCGCCAGGGGGGCAACAGTCCGCCGGTGAGCAGCAGCGCGCCGGCACCCACTCCTGCGCCCACCCCCATGCTCCCCCCTACGAGACCCGCCGTCCAGAGATACTCACTCCGGTTTCCCGAATCCATCTGGAGCTCGATCCAGGTGCGACCACCCCCTACATCCTCCAGTCGCACCTCCAGACGAAGAAGGTGTCCAGCATCCGTACCAACTCCCCCCTGGAGTGGGGTACGACCCGGGCGGCCCGAGCCTGGGCGGCACCGAACACCCTGTCCAGGCGTCCGGGGGATGGTGCTTTCCCTCGCACCTGGGCCAACGCCGTGCGCACGTGTCGCTCGGCCAGGCCCACCTCCTCGAACTCCCGGGGGCTGACACCCGACGAGGGTACCGGCATCCCGCTCGGTCCGGACGTCGGCATCCCGCCGGATCTGGACGCCGGCAGGGAGGATTCAACTCCCTCGCCGTCCGGATACGGTCCGGTCATATCGTCAGAAGGCCTCCACCACCACCGCCCCGCCCTGTCCGCCTCCGATGCAGGCAGACCCCACACCGAAGCGAGCCCCCCTTCTCCGGAGTTCGTGAAGCAGATGAAGGGTGATGCGAGACCCTGATGCCGCCAGGGGGTGAGTGAGGGCAATGGCACCGCCATCCACATTCGTCCGTGCCGGATCCAGGGCCAATTCCTTTTCCACCGCCATGTATTGGGGAGCAAATGCCTCGTTCACCTCCACCAGGTCCATCTCTGCCAGGGTCATGCCGGCTCGCTCCAAGGCCTGTCGGATGGCCGGGGCCGGCCCAATTCCCATGATCTTGGGCTCCACTCCCACAAAGGCCCACGAAACCAGCCTACCCAGAGGCTTCAGGCCCTGGGTCTCGGCCCACCCACCGTCGGCCAGGACCACCGACGCAGACCCATCACCGATTCCCGACGCGTTGCCGGCCGTGACCAGACCATCTTTCCGGAAGTACGGTCGCAATCCCGACAGCGCCTCCAAGGTGGTATCCGGGCGCAGATGTTCATCTCGTGCGAACTCCACCTCCCCCTTCCGTGTCTTGACGGTCACGGAAGCCACCTCTGCATCAAATCGCCCTTCCGCCCATGCGGCAGCGGCCCGCTCCTGGCTCCGGAAAGCCACCCCGTCGGCCTCCTCCCGGGTTACCTCGTACCGATCTGCCAGCTCCTCGGCAGTCTGAGCCATGGTGAGGTCGCAACGGGTGTCCAGAAGGGCTTCCCAGAGGAGATCCTCGAAAGCGCCACCCGTGGGCCCCAGCCGCAGCCCACCCCACCGAGCGCCCCGGATCACATGGGGGGCCTGACTCATGGATTCCGTGCCCCCGGCCAGCACCACCTGAGCATCCCCCAAGAGGATTTCCTGTGCCCCCTGGGCGATGGCCTGGAATCCCGAGCCACAGAGTCGGTTCACGGTGACGGCGGGGACCTCCTGGGGAACCCCGACGCCCAACCCCACGTGTCGAGCCAGGTAGATGGCATCGGAAGAGGTCTGGAGAGCGTTGCCATAGATCACGTGATGAACCTGCTGGGGCTCCACCCCGGCAGCCTCCAGGGCAGCCCGCCCCGATTCCACACCCAGCTCTGTAGCTGAAAACTCCTTCAGGGAACCCCCAAAGGTCCCGAACGGGGTGCGCTTCCCGGAGAGGAAGACCACATCCCGATCCTGCCGCTGCGTACCCATTCCCTGTACCTCCCGTCCATGCTTGAAGCTGGGTCCGCGACGGGAAGACGCGGGGAAGAAACCCTACTCCAGAGGCGGTTCCGAACCGGCCTCCTTCAGGTATGGAAGGAAGGCCGACTTGTTGTTGGCCTTCGTGTAGGCCTCTACCGCGTCCACCTGTCCGGACATGAGGAACTCCATGATGTGCTGATCCAGAAGCTGCATTCCATCTTTCTTACCCGTCTGGATGATGGAAGGTACCTGATGGATCTTGTTCTCCCGAATCAAATTGGATACGGCTGGAGTTCCCACCATGATCTCCAGCGCCGCCACCCGACCCTGTCCTCCCTTCTTCCGCATGAGAACCTGCGACACCACCCCCTTGAGGGACTCGGCCAACATGGAGCGGATCTGGTCCTGCTGATCCGCCGAGAACACATCGATGATCCGGTCCACGGTCTTGGGTGCCGAATTCGTGTGAAGGGTACCGAACACCAGGTGGCCCGTCTCAGCAGCGCTGATCCCCAGTTCGATGGTTTCCTTGTCTCTCATCTCACCCACCAGAATCACATCCGGATCCTCTCGGAGAGCAGCTCTCAGGGCGTTGGCGAACGACTTCGTGTGGGAGCCGATTTGCCGCTGGTTCACCAGGCACTGCTTGTTGGCATGGGTGAACTCAATGGGGTCCTCGATGGTGAGGATGTGATCGTGCCGCGTATCGTTGATGAGATCCACCATGGCGGCCAGCGTGGTGGACTTCCCGGACCCCGTGGGACCGGTGACCAGGACCAAGCCCTTGGAGAGCATGCAGAACTTCCGCACCGCATCAGGGAGCTTCAGGTCATCGAAGGTGAGGATGTCCGAGGGGATCACCCGGAGCACCGCACCCAAGCCTTTCCGTTGCCAGAACACATTCACCCGGAAGCGGGCCAGTCCTTCGATTTCATAGGCGAAGTCGAAGTCCATCCGATCCAGGAAGTGCATCCGCCACTCCTCCTCCATGATCTCGTAGACCAGGGACTCCATGGTCCGGGCTGTGAGCTCGGGAATGGGAATGGCCTGCATATGCCCATGCAATCGCATCATGGGCGGTGCACCGGTGGTGAGGTGGAGGTCGGAACCTCCCTTCTCCACCAGTTTCGTCAGAAGTTGATCGATCTGAGCCATGCGTGTCTCCGTGGGATCCTTGGCAAAAGTCCTTGGTTGGGATGCTTCGCCGTGAGGGTGATTACCCGGTCAGCGGGAGAAGAGTCCAACCCAGCCGGCCTCCTTCATCCCGGGTAATCATGATCTCCCACCGCACCCCGGCGTCCTGAAGGAATCGTCGGTCCTGGACCTCGGGCACCAGCAGGAAGGCTGAAGCCCCCAGATCCAGCACCCCGGGCAGCCACTCCTCCACCGGAAGGGAGGGGCCCGCCGTCACCACGTCGAAGTGAAAGGCCCGCAGGTCCTTCAACTCCTCTTCGCCCCAGTTATCCACCGCCACGGTGAAAAGCTGAGGGTCATCGTGCTCCTGGGCGGCCAGATGGAGAGCCCGCCAGCCAGGATCCAGAAGCAGGGCTGGAAGGTACGGGAGAATCTCCTCCCCCAGCCCCGGAGGAGTCGCGGACACCCCGAAGCGAGCGGACCCCGACCTCACCAGAAGTCGGATCTCTGAAAGCACGCCCTGCGAAGGAGCCTGAAAGCGCTCGCGAATCCCGGCATTCTCCTTCACCGGACGGAAGAGGAACTCCCGTGCGTTCCCGGAGGCCAGGTATCGTACCTCCACCGGAGTCACCATCCCATCCCGGCTCAGGAGACCCTGCCAGGCAGCCTGTGAGGCCTCCTGGATCTTCTCCTCGGCGGAAGGCGAGAGCAACTCGTCCATTTCCCCCTCCCACCGGGCGTTCAACAGCCGGCGGCGAACTCGCCCCCCGTCTTCAAACCACCCCGATGCCCGAAGCTGACGCACTGAAACGCCCAGCCGCACTGCCCCTGCATCCAGGGCTTGGGACACGAATTCCTGAAACGCCATGGGCACCGTGGGTTCGCTCTCATCCGCAGCATGGGCTCGAGCATAGACCTGTCGGATCAGCTCACGGATCTTCCCGGCTGAAGCCAGAGCCAGGTCGATACGCAGGTCGGTCTTCAACTGCAGTTCATCCACGGCCCGGGTCTTGATGGGTGAGTCCACGATGACCGTGAGTGCCTCCGTAGTCTTCATGATGGGGAGCGTCAGATGAGACAGGGCCCATTCCGGCGTCACCATGTCTGCTGCAAGCGGATCGATGGAATCGGCGTCGGGAAAGACGTACGGGAGGTCGAATTGCGATGCCAACCCCCATTCCAACTCCTCCTGGGACACAATGCCCAGGGCCAGGAGAGCTTCTCCGAAGTAGCCTCCGGTTTTCTGCTGATGTCTCAGAGCCCGTTCCACATCTGCTTCCGTGATGCGGCCGAAGCTCATGAGGATCTGCCCGATAGTTCGTCGTTCAGCCATGCTGTCCCCCCTCGGGTTCCGATAGCGGCAGAGTGAGGTCGCTACCTGCCGGTCCCGTCAACTCTCCTGCAATCCACTTCCCCACCGCCTCCGTGTCAAATCGCCCCCCCAGGTCGGGAGTGGTAATCTGCGCCTCCAGAGACCGTATCACCACATCCTCCACGGCCGTTGCCCACTCCCGGTACCCCAGATGCTCCAGAAGCAGGGAGCAGCAGCGGATGGCCGCCAGGGGGTTCGCCTGGCCGGTTCCCACGATATCGGGAGCCGACCCATGCACCGGCTCGAAGAGGGCGTGGCCACCAGGATGGATGTTGGCCGACGGGGCGACGCCCAGCCCCCCGGTGACCCCTGCCGCCAGATCACTGAGAATGTCCCCGAACAGGTTGGAGGTTACCACGACCTGGTATCGACCCGGCCGGCGAACCAACTCCAGTGCCATGGCGTCAACGTACAAGGCATCCCTCTCCACGTCCGGAAAGTCATCACCCACCGCCTGGAACGCTCTTCGCCAGAGGGCTCCCGCCGAAGGGAGAGCATTGGCCTTGTCCACCAGGGTGACCTTTCTGCCATACCGGGAACCATGCTCAAAAGCCGCTCGGATAATGCGCTCCACGCCCAGCCAGCTGTTCACATCCTCCTGGATGGCAACCTCGTGTGGAGTGTTCGGGCGGAGACGACCACCGAGATTCAGATACGGTCCTTCGGTATTCTCCCGGAAGATCTCCAGGTGGATCCCCTCCGGCGGAACCTCCTTCAGAGGTGTGAGTGAGGGATGCAGCAACCTCGAGGGCCGGTAGTTGACGTAGAGGTCCAATCGGGTGCGCAGGCCCAGAAGGATGTCCCGGGCGTGCACCTGCTGAGGCACCCGGGCGTCTCCCAGGGCACCCAGGAGGATGGCGTCGTACCCTGTGGATAGGGCTTCGAAATCCTCATCTGAGAGGGTCACACCATCCCTCAGGTACCGATCGGCGCCCAGGTCCCACCAATCCAGCTCCAGCTCAGCCCCCCCCAGTTCCCCCACCCGATGTAGCAGACGGGCCGCTTCACGGATCACTTCCGGGCCGATTCCATCTCCTGGAATGAGGGCGATCCGGGGCATAGCGAAGAGTCGTTGGAGGAGTAGGAAATCGGCGGTCAGCCGGATGGCGGAAGCCGGGCGAGTATAGACCTACTTCCACCCTGGCGCCAGAAAGCCGAAGGGTACAGCTAGTCACGGAACGCGTCCCCGATCCCCCGCGCGCGGCCGCACCCCACTACCCGGACACGCTCCTAGGCATCCGGGAAAGGAAGAACCCTCACTGCCCCCTGGACCGCGGCCCCGTGGCTCTGCACTTCATACGGGTAGAGCCCGGGCGGCGCCCCCTGGAATGTCACCACGAAACGACTCCCCGGAGCCACCAGCGGCGGCGACGTGAGTTGGCCCCGCTCTTCCAGGAATCTCAAGGCCACCGGAGACAGGGAATCCGGGATGAAGCGGATCCAGCGGGCCCTGTGGTCCTGAGAGAGGAAGTGCACCACGCTTTCGGAGTCCACCTCCGTGAGAGCAGGCTGCGGGTCATCACCGCCGGATTCGTCACCCAGCACCACCCCGTGGAGAGGTACCGACCGTTCCAGGCCCAGAAGCTCCCGGAGAGCCTCCACCTCCCGCTGCTCTTCCAGGACCTCGGGTGACGGAGATGGGGCCTGCCCACAAGCCACCAAGACACTCCCCAACAGAGCAGTTGTCAGTGCCCGCCCACGTGCCGGCGGGTGGTTCCGGTCAGTCAGGCGGCTGTCCCACACGCCACGCAGTAACTCCAACTGCGCTCCAACTCCTCCCCGCACTCACCGCAGGGCACCACACGCACGTTCACGCCACAGAAGGGACAGAAGCGCAGGGACGCCCTCGGTGGGAGCGGTTTGCTGCAGTCCGGGCAGTGGGACGGAGTCCCGTCCCCGGTCGCCGGTCCACCGGCATCCGTCGGTGACCCGGAAAGCCGAAGCTTGGCGTCGGGACCCTCCATAGCCCTGTCTCCCTGGCTGGTGTTGGATTGGGTGGCACGGGATGGCGCTGGTTGGGCAGAGCCGGGTGCGGGAGCGGAAGCCACTGGTATTCCCGCCGTCTTCATCCCCGGAGACTCAGGAGACTCAGATTCCGAAGGAAAGCCAGGGTCCTGAAGCGACCCAGCCTTCTGGGAAGAGTCAGCCTTCCGGGGGGGAGCCGGCTGCCCTGTGTGCGCTGGAGCGTCTGATCCGGTTGCCCTTCCCGACTGGGGCAGCTCCAGTTCCAACGCAGGCTCCGAACCCTGCGATCCGTCCGGCGCTGTGACGGATCTTGCACCCGACCCCACGCTGGCCGGATTCATGCGGACCTCCAGGGCGGCAAACTCCCGGAAGAGCCCCGTATTGGGGTTCGATCGCTTCAACTCGTCCTGGAGTTCCTTCCGCACCGGATCCGACTCCAGACGGAGATACCCCCCCTCCCCGGCGAGCAAGCGGAGGAGTGCATCCTCATAGTCGCCGTTGATCTCCACTCCGATGGCGTCCCGATGGGTACGATAGGGCACCAGGTGCTGATAGATCTCCGCCACAGTGAAGGGGGCGTCCAGATTCCCATCCCGACGGAGGGAAAGTTCGTGCACCAGTGCAGCGTGGAATCGTGCCAGCGTCTGGGGAGTCACGGAGGTCATTGGATCCAATCGTCTTCGAGGATGAGAAAACCGGCCGCCACAGCTCCCCTGAGAAAGCTCTCGGGATCGTGGAAGCTTACCTCCGACCCCGCCCGCTCATGCCAGCCCTCGGCCACCCGCCGCATGTATGCAGTAAGGGATTCATGGGAAAAGCCGGCCCGATCACGCATCTGACGCACGATCCCCTCCCAACTCCCCCGCAACCGATTGCCATCCGGGAGGCGAACCTGATGCACCGCCCCATCGTCGGACCCCGACCCCTCAAAGAGTTCCAACTGGTTCCGATCCAGGATGCGGTTGTCGCTTCCCAGGAATGTAGCCTCCACTTCTGCCAACAGACGCTCGATGGGATCATCCAACCCTTCCAACTCCTGGAGTCGATCATGCCATGGCAGGAGATCCGGGTCATCCACATCCAGGTGGTGCACCACCCGCTTCAACTCCATGAGCCGCCACACCGCAAGAGGGTCCCAATGCTCCTGGGGAGCCACCCGCTCCAGCTCCATGAGAGCACCAGACCAGTCCCCTCGGTCGTAGAGGAGGTGACCCAGGTAGATGCGTGCCTCGTGGAGTTGTGGATCCAGCTTGAGAGCTCGCCTCAGTTGCCGGGCCGCACCCATCTCGTCTCCTGTGCGGTGGAGAGCATATCCCAGGGATGCAGAAGCCTCGGGGCTCTCCGGGTGAGCGGCGGAAATGCGGGAGAAGATGTCTCGCGCCTCGGGGTGAAGCCCCTCCCGATAGAGAGCTCGACCCACGGTGAGCATGAGCTCTGCATCCTCCGCGAAACCCAGCGTCTCCACTTCCCGAAACAGTGCCAGGGCCTCGTCGGTATGCCCGAAACGCAGGAGGGTCTCGCCCATCCCCACAAGGGCGTCCTCGTGGGCCGGGTCCAGAACCAGTGCCCGGGAAAAGCCGGCTCTGGCCCAGGCATACTCCTCCCGAGCCAGTCGAGCGTACCCCAGCCCCACACTCAATTCCACAGCGTTGGGATAAAGAGAAAGGCCCTCTTTCAGAATCTCGAGGGCCCCGTCGTAATCCCCTTCATTGTAGAGTCTGTGCGCCCGTTCATCGTACTCTTCCGAGCTCAGGAACTGCCTCTCCCTCATGGCGTCTCCGAGATACAGGGAAATGGTGAGGAACTGAACCCCCAAGGTACCATCTTGGGGGAATCTAACACGGAGGAAGAGGTGGTCACCACCCCATTACCCGGATACGCTCCTGGCGTGACCTTCCGGCGGAAAAGCAGGAGGGGGGGG
>JBBDRI010000005.1:106851-199023 GCA_040905545.1 Gemmatimonadota bacterium
AAACCCCCCCCCCCCCCCCCTTTCCCGCCCCCAAACCCCCCAGAAAGCTGGCGGGATCGTTAGGCGTGACCGTCTCGCAGTTGAAAACTACGCCGCAGTGGCGTCAGCTTCCTGCGGAACTTCCGCCACCGGCTCGTCCGCCGGGGAGACGGGATTGCCATGGGGGATAGCGGGCTTGCAGAAGCGCATCCCCACGTCGTACAGGTTCTTGAGCGCCTGATCGTTGAGATCGGGATACCGCTCGGCGATGTATTCGATGGTCTCGTCCATCCAGGTGCGCTGGTCGGCTTCCACAGCATGGAGTACCCCGCACCGATTGATATGACTGAAGAGCTCGTCACGAGCCCTATCCACCAGCTTGTCCATGGCAGACATTAAAAACCTCCGCTATAGGTGATTCCGGCCTTAGGATCCGCCGCTACCGCCAGCTTCGACCAGATCGTCGAACCGTGCGTGCCAACAGAACCCATGATCCCGGATTGAAAGGAAGGGCATACAGCAATGAAAGGTATCATTCTGATGGGGTCGGACGCAAATGTCTGAAGCCCCCACAGCAAGTCCTTCCGGAGTGTCGCTGGAGATCTACCGGAACCTCTTTTCCGCGTTGGCCGAAGAGATGGGGGCTGCCCTCCGCAGAGCAGCCCATTCACCCAACATCAAGGAACGACGGGATTATTCGTGCGCGCTGTTCTCCCCACTGGGGCAGCCGGTAGCCATGGGTGATCACATGCCCGTGCACCTGGGCGCCATGCCCATGAGCGTGTCCAAGGCACTGGAAACCCTGGGTGCGCTGGCGGCGGGAGATGTAGCCTGCGTCAATGACCCGTTCCAGGGCGGGACCCACCTTCCGGACATCACCCTGGTATCACCGGTCTTCATGGGGGAGGTGCTCCTGGGATACGTGGCGTCCAGGGCCCATCATGCAGATGTGGGGGGCATCGCCCCGGGCTCCATGCCCCTGGCCCGCGAGATCGTTCAGGAGGGGCTCCGCATTCCCCCGATTCGGCTGGTTCGGGAAGGAGTCATGGAGCCCGACCTCCTTCGGCTCATCCTGGCGAATGTGCGCACCCCCGAGGAACGGCGTGGCGACCTGGAAGCCCAACTCGCCTCCCTCCACACCGGGTCTCGACGCCTCCGGGAGATGGCAGAGGGACGGGGCTCCCAGGCGGTATTGCAGGCCATGGATGAACTCCTGGAGTACGCCGATCGTCTTCTGGGCGAAGGACTGGCTCGGATCCCGGCGGGAAGCTATTCCGGGGAGGATTGGATGGAGGACGACGGGTTCGGGCATGGCCCGGTGCGCATTCAGGTGAAGGTCACCATCTTGCCGGGAGGACGGGCCGTGGTAGACTTCCACGGCTCGTCTCCCCAGGTGCCCGGCGGCATCAACGCGGTGGGTGCCATCACGCATTCCGCTACCCGCTACGTGTTGAGGTGCCTGGCCGAGGCGCTGCTGGGCCTTCCCTTGCCGGCAGGGGGTGGGAGCATGGAGCGTGTTGACTTGCGTCTTCCCCCCGGTTCGGTGGTGAACGCCCGTTTCCCTGCCTCCGTAGCGGCAGGCAATGTGGAGACCAGTCAGCGAATCACCGACGTCCTCTTTCGGGCCATGGCTCCGGCTCTTCCCAACCTGATACCCGCTCTCTCCCAGGGCACCATGAACAACCTCACGGTGGGTGGGTTGGATCTCCATGGCTCTCCGTTCGCCTACTACGAGACGGCGGGCGGGGGAATGGGCGGGGGACCCCAGGGTCCCGGGCTCTCTGGAGTCCACACCCACATGTCCAACTCCCTGAATACGCCGGTAGAGGCCCTGGAGCACGCCTACCCTTTTCGCTTGATCCGCTATGGCATTCGAAAAGGTTCTGGAGGTGGGGGAAAGCATCCGGGAGGAGATGGCCTGGAAAGGGAGTTGGAGCTGCTGGTAGGCGCCACCGTGACCATCCTGTCCGAGCGCCGAGCCCAGGGACCCTCCGGTCTGGCGGGAGGGAAGGCTGGTGCCCCCGGCCAGAATGCGCTCCGCAGGAACGGTGTGGAACAGCCCCTACCTGGAAAGGTTACCTTGGAAGCTCACGCCGGGGATGTGATCGTGATCCGATCCCCAGGCGGAGGTGGGTGGGGTTCACCCGCTTCGGAACCCCCCGGGGATCCTTGAACGTTCTTCCCCTCGAAACCTACCTCCCCATGCACCTGCAGTTCGCTGCCGTCTGCGACGACGCCCAGCAGCGCCCCGACGGAAGCCTGGACTTCCATGGCGTTCGCTTCGATATGGCCGCCTCGGGATTCCCCGCCTCCCGAGACCGGATGGTATTCATCATGGTGCTGGAATGGGAGCGCCAGGACGAGGGCAGGTTCCAGTTCAAGGTAGACCTCCTGGACCCCCGGGGAAATCCGTCCATGACGGTGGATGGTCACACGGAAGTCACCGCCGTGAAACCGCACCGCCCGCCACCTCGAACCCACCTCATCATGCCCCTGCAGGACGTGGTTTTCCCCACTCCGGGAGACTATCGCTTTCAGATCCAGGCCCGGGGACAGACGTTCCAGGGACCCACCCTCTTCCTCCAGGAGGTGGAGGAAGGTGACGAGACAGCCGCCGGCGGGGCGTAACTCCGCCAGCCAGGCTCCCAACCCCGCACGAGGAAAGCGGCAAGTTCCATGGGCGTGACGGAGGTCTCAGGCTCCGTCGGAGTCGATGACGGCAGACGGGATGCCATCCATCCGGCGTCGGGTGCCACCTTCACCTACCACGCCGTCTTCGGCCCGGAAGTTCCGGAGCTGGGTTCCCCGCTGCATCTCACGAAGATGAAATGAGATGGAGCCTACCACCGGTACCTTGGATCGCATCTGCACCATGATGCGCCGATCGTCATCGGTGAAGTGGATCTCCGCCTCCCCGCCCTCGGAAAAGAGCCCCCGGGTACGAATGATGGGGCGGACCACCACGGTGTCGAAGGTTCCGGCGGGCACCTCCACCCGATCCTTCCTCAAGACCTGCAAAATGACGGGGTTGCCCGATTCCTGGAAGTAGCGTTGGTGGAAGGTGTAGACGTCACCCACTTCCAACGGCAGGGTTCGGACGAAGTACACAAAGGAAATGTCGTCCAGGGGAAAGGCCGAAGGAAGTTCGCCGGAACGCGGATCGTTGGGGCGGGTGCTATCGGCCCGCTCCCACCTCAACTCATCCGGATAGAACTCGAAATGCCGGTACCGACGGTATCGCACCTCGTGCTGATCCTGGATGAAACGACGGGCCACCAGATCTTCGATGTCGATCCACGACTGCAGATGATTGTTCACCCTGGCCAGAGGGATTCCGCCCTGGATTCCCATGCTGACATGGTAACTGTCCCGACCCCGGACCGCTTCCACGGCCTCCACATTCATCCATCCCCGGCCCACGCTCATGAAGCCCAACTTCACTTCGTACTCCATCCGCTCACCAGGACCGAACGGCGCCGGCCTTACCCGCGACTCCACCCTCCGGGCTTCCGGAAGCTGGATCACCGGAGGCCGGGTGTTCTGGATGGCCTGGGCCTCCCCGGCCACCAGGAGGATCACGGCCAACGGCAAAAGGCGCCTCATGACCAGGCGATGCCCCTGCGCACCCGAAACAACCCCTTCAGTGCGGGCCCGACCCGGAAGCGAGATTCCCGATGCAGAAGGTCGTATCTCATGGGTACCGGTACCTCCGCCACCCGTCGGGCGTGGGGAGTCACCGCCTTGAGTAGTTCCACATTAGCGGCCCACCCATCCTCCCTCAGCATGGGTCCGTCTCCGGCTTCCCGGAACGCCTTGCGAAGGACCACAACCCGGTACGCCCGGAGGCTCCGCACGGGATCCGTGATGGGCGCTCCCTTGAAGATCCGGCGAGCCAGATGAGGGGCCAATCGGCGTCCCCAACGCACCTGAGAGGGGAGGGCGTCCAGCCCCCCGTCCATTGCGCATCCCACCAGGTCGGCTCCGCCCTCAGCCGCCTTCACCAGCGGCACCAGGTGATCGGGATGCTCCGTAAGATCCGCCTGTAGGGTGACCACGAGATCGCGCTTGGGATATCGGGAGCGATCCACAGCCTCCCTGAGCAACCCCTCCAGGGTGGCAGCGTAACCGCGGCGCTGGGGCCAATTGAACACCTCCAATGGCACGGCCGTCTTGTACCTCTCCAGCACCTGAGGGGTGCGGTCGGACGAACCATCGTCGGCTACCAGGATCCGGAAATCCCGTTGAAATTCAGGATCGGTGAAGACGCTCCGGATCCTCCAGAGGAGGGGGCCCAGGGTCTTCTCTTCATCACGGGCGGGAATGCAGATGTAGATCATACCTACATAGTACCTTGGCCTGGGGGGGCGGTTCCTGATCCTCCGTCTTTCGGGGCCGTGCGCTTCCAACGGCGATGGTGCCAGAAGTACTGCTGGGGATACCGCCGCACCCAATCTTCAAGGGCTTGCAGGTAACTCCGGGTGGTCGTGTGGAGATCCGCCTCCAGATCGTCGGTAGACTCCACGGGCAGCGGTTGGAAGGTCACGGTGTAGGCAGGGGGCCACGCAGCCGTTCGGATCCCCAGGGCCAGGAAGAGGGGGGCGCCGGTGCGGCGAGCCAGGAGCGCGGGGCCCCGGGTCGTAGCCGACGGGGTCCCGAAGAACTCCACCCACAAAGCGCCGGCCCAGACGTTCTGATCTGCCAGGAGCGCCACGGCCCGTCCCTCCTTCAGTGCCCGAAGAATGGGTCGGGTAGCATCGGACTTGAGGATCACCCGCAACCCCAGCTCCCCACGGCTCCGCGTCATTTCCTCGTGGAAGAGGGGGTTCTTCTGGCGCATGGCCACGGCATCCAGTGGAACCCCCGCCATGGCCACGGCGGAGCCTGCCAGCTCCCAGTTCCCCAGGTGGCCCGTCACCAGGATGGCTCCCTTTCCCTGGGACATGGCCTGAATCAGCATCTCCAGTCCCTGAAACTGCACGCGCTCCAACACGGCGCCGGCTCCCACCGCCCGCTCCCTCAGGAGGGCCACCGACTCACGGGCCAGATGTACATAGCTGCCCCGAGCCACCCGGGCCCTCCAATCAGGAGACTCGGCAGGAAAGGCACGGGCCAGGTTCTCATCCACCACGCTCCGTCGGACGCGGAGCACCGAGCCAGCGAACCAACCCAGCCCCCCGGCCACCAGGTGAGCCCATCGCTCCGGGAGAAGTGCCAAGCCCCTGGAGACGAACCGGTAGAGTCCGAATTCGAGGCGGGATCCCACACCCACCCGGGATGATTCCGTCAAACCAGGATTTCTCCCCCCGACGCAAACTGCATCTCATGCAGCTTGCGGTAGAGGCCTCCCGCCTCCATGAGCTCCTGATGGGTACCCTGCTGCACCAGGTGTCCACCTTCCAACACGAGAATCCTGTCGGCCCGCTGAACCGTGGAGAGGCGATGGGCAATGACGAACACCGTACGACCTACCAGGAGACGATCGATGGCCTCCTGCACCAGGCGCTCCGACTCCGTGTCCAGCGCGCTGGTGGCTTCGTCGAAGATGAGGATGGGCGGGTCCCGGAAGAGCGCTCGGGCGATGGCGATGCGCTGACGCTGCCCGCCGGATAGTTGGGTTCCCCGCTCTCCCACCACGGTGTCATACCCCTGTGGAAGCGCCTGGATGAAGTCATGGGCGTGGGCCGCTCGAGCCGCTCGCTCCACTCGCTCCGCATGGGGACGGGGGACGCCATAGGCGATGTTGGCCTTCACCGAGTCGTGGAAGAGTACCGTCTCCTGGGAGACGATTCCCAGCTGGCTCCGGATGCTCTGGATCTGGAAGTCCCTGGCATCCCTACCATCCAGCGTGATCTTCCCTTCCGTCACGTCGTAGAAGCGCCCCAGGAGGTCCACCAGGGTGGTTTTTCCCGCACCGCTGGGTCCCACCAAGGCAATCACCGCGCCCTTGGGCGCCGAGAACGTGATCCCCTGCAGCACGGGTTCACCGGGTCGGTATGCGAAACCCACGTCGTGGAAGGCGATCTCCCGTTGAAGACCAGGGAACACTCCCACCCCCGGCCGGTCCTTCACTTCGATGGGGAGATCCAGGAACTCGAAGACCCGTTCTCCCGCAACCAGACCGGGTTGGATGATGGCCGGGAGCTTTCCCAGGTATTTGGCGGGAGAGTAGAGCTTGATGGAAAGGGCCAGGAAGCCGATGAACTCCTCGCCGCCCATCTCGCCTCCCACCAGAACCAGGCGAGCCCCATACCAGAGGATGAGTACCGTTCCCAGAGCACCCACGGTTTCGGTGATGGGAGCCGAGAGGGCGCGGAGCCGCTCCGTCCGCAGGAATCGCCGGAAGTAGCGCTGAGTAAGGTCTCGAAACCGCTCCTTCTCGTGATCCTCGGCCGATGAGGCCTTCACCAGCCGGATTCCCGAGAGGGTTTCCTGGATGTGGCTGTTCACTTCGCCGGCCTGATCCAGCACGGCCCGGTCGCCGCGGCGGAGCTTCCTGAGGAAGGGGCCCCATATGGCGAAAACGCCAGGAAGCACCAGAAACGCAGCCAGGGTGAGCTTCCAGGAGATGATCACCATGAGCACCACCGCCGCCGCCAGTTCGAACACCGACGAAAGGACCCTGGCCAGCTCCTTCGTGAGGAGGGTCCGGAGCTGCTCCACATCGTGGGTAAGTCGGGACGTGATCTGCCCCACCCGGGTGCGCCCGAAGAACCCCAGATCCAGATCCACCAGGTGGCGGTATACCTGATTCCTAAGATCGCGGGTCACCCCCTGCTCCACCCATGCCACCAAGTAGGTACGGCTGAAGTCGAATACGTTCTTCACCATGAAGATGATCAGGATGAAGATGATGATTCCCTGGATGGCCTCCTGGGGTGGGGCGGTGAGATCCACGAATCGGCCCACGGTGCCGTCCAGAAACCACTCCAGAAGTTCGTTCTCGGCCCCATCGGGGGTCCCTGGCGGGGTATCGGCCTGGGTCCCGTCGAGTCTCCCAGCCTGGGTCCCGGCCACCATATCGGTGTCCGTTCGCCCGAAAAGTGTTCGCAGAAAGGGAATCAGCAGCCAGAGAGAGAACGCATCCAGCGCGGCGAACACGAAGGTGGCCACGGTGGCCGCCACGAAGATCCAGTGATACGGACCCAGGTAGCTGAGGATCCGCCGGGCCAGACTGAACTGGGTGGGAGGCGTCAACGGGCGCGAGGAGTGAGACGGGCCACCGGCAGGATCATCTCATCCGGGGAAACACCGCCGTGGAGGAACGACCCCCGGTAGCGCGCTTGATACTCCCGGAGCCGGGTGGGATACACCAGGAAGTAGTCTTCCATGGCCAGGACGTACTGGGTCCCCAGTCGATCCGGAGGCGGCAGCCGGAGATCTCCCGGATCGGAAGTAGCGAAGACCGTGTCCGACTTCTCCGCCCGGAGGTCGGCGCCAAACTTGTAGCGCAGGCTGGGCGTGGCGTCTTTCCGCGCGAAGACGGTAGAGGGTCGGTGGCAGTGCACCGAGCCATGGTCCGTGGTAATGAGCACGGAGATCCCCGCAGCGGCTGCCTCCCTCAGGAGCTGGAACACCAGTGATCGCTCGAACCAGGCCAGGGTGAGGTCCCGGAGCGAGGCATCGTCCCGGGCCATCTCCATGAGGACCTGGGACTCGCTCCGGCCGTGGGTCATGAGATCCACGAAGGATGAGACCAGGGCCACCACCGCACCCTTCTCCTTGAAGCCACTCCGCACCCGGGCTCGAATGGCATCGGCATCCCGGTCCGTGAACACCTTCTCGTAGTGGACGGGCACAGCTTTACCTGTGAGGCGGCGGAGCTGCGTCCTGAGAAGCTCATCCTCGAAGTCGTTCACACTCCCCTCGTCCGAGAATGAGTCCCACCAACCCGGGTGTTTTTCTTCGATCTCATCCGGGAAGAGGCCGCTGAAAATTGCGTTTCTGGAGTAGGGAGTGGCCGTGGGCAAAATGGAGAGATAATGCCTCTCCTCCACCTCGAAGCTGGCAGACAGGAGGGGCACCATGGCCCGCCACTGGTCCAGGCGCATACAGTCCAGGATCACGAAGAAGACGGGCTTGTCGCCCATGATGGGAAGGAGTTCCTCCCGCACCAGATCCACCGAAAGGGTGGGGCGGTTCTTTCGCGTCCCCCTCACCCATTCGGGATACTGGTTCCGAATCCGGAACCCGAAGTCCCTGCGCAACTCATGGGTCAGGCCATCCACACTCTCCAGAAGACCTGCCTCTCCAGCCTCTTCCAGCCGAAGGTGCCAATCCACCAGTTCGGCGTAGACATCCATGTACTCCTCCGGCGTCTCGGCATCCTCCCGTGCCCGGGAAAGGGACGGGAACCGCGCCGCGAAGTCCTGAGCCGTCTGCTGCTGTCGGATGGACCGCCCCTGGAGAATGCGGGTCACGGCCGAAACCACCTGTAACGGAGAGGTGGGCTTCACCAGATAGTCGTCCACCCGCCGCCCGATGGCTTCGGTGAGGGTCCGGTCCTGCTCCGACTTCGTGATCATCACCACCCGGGCAAATGGATCGTCCCGGCGAAGCACCTCCAGAACTTCCAACCCCCTCCTCCCGGGCATCTGTTCATCCAGCAGGACCAGGTCGTAGGACTGTTCCTTCAGGAGTGCCAGGGCGTCATCCCCATTGGGAATGGCGTCCACGTGGAAGCCCCGCTGCTGAAGCAGGAGGAGGTGAGGACGAAGGAGTTCGATCTCGTCATCCACCCAGAGGATCCGGCGTCCGATGGAATTCATACCTGGAAGCTACCCCACGGAACGAGGGAGGGCCAAGCCCGCGTAGTGGAGCCGGCCCGACCCCGGGCCACCCATCCAGGTGGGATTCAGAGTTGGATGATGTACGGAAACCAGGCCCCAACCGCCTCCCCGTCCCTCCGCGCCGGTTCAAACACCCATTGGGCCGCCTCCCGGATGAGACGGCGATTGTAGTCCCGGTCCCGGGTAGGTGGCCGGAGCAAGGTGGAGTCGGATACCACCTGTCCGGCAACATCCACGAACACCCACACCTCAATGGTCTCACCCCTGAGATTCCGGTTCGTAGGGGGCATGACCATCCCCCGAAGAGTGGGGGGAACGATACCGGCGGTCCCTTCCAGATCCGAGCCGCCGGCTCCCTCCCCCGCTCCATCCGCCCCCTCGGCTTCCCCTGCCTCCGATGTTCCCGTGCCCACATTCCCCACTTCCGATTCACCGGGGACCTCGGCCACCTCCAGGGTCACTTCCGGCGGCGGCTCCAGCTCGGGGAGTATCTCCGGCTCCGGCTCCGGCTCCACCGGCAGCTCCTGGGGAACCGGGATGGGAACCACCGGCTGGGGAGGGACCTCCACGAAGGCTCGCAGCTGGATGGCTGCCATGCCGCCTGGAGCGGCGCGGGCATCCCCCATCTCCGGACCCGCCGCAGTGAAGGGCGAAATCGGCACCCGATCTCCCTGCCAGAACAGGAACACCAGGACATGCGCCAGAACAGACGCCAGAAAGGCTCGACGCCAGATGCGACGCTGGGCCCGACGGCGACCCAGAAGGTCGGCGGGGTCAATGAATCCAAGGGAGCGAGACATGGTTGCGGGTAGTACCGATTCCCCCCTGGGAGGGGTCCCCCTCACTTGCGCCCCTTCCCCGTCTCGGACACCTTTTCCCCTGGTGAGTCCCTGCCGCCCATCTGCCCCTCCTTACCTCTCTCCTCTTGAACCCCGGACCTTCCGTGACCCAACCCATGGAGTCGGGAAGTGCTCCCCCCGGGGGCCGGGGCCGAGCCCTCTACGAGCTTACGAAACCCGGCATCGCAGGTTTCGTCATGATCACCGCCGGTGTGAGCTACTATGTGGGCGCAGGAGGGAGAGCCGACTTCCTCCCCGTTCTACATCTTCTGGGGGGCGTTGCCCTGGCCACGGCCGGTGCACTGGCTCTCAACCAGTACCTGGAGAGAGAGGTGGACGGGATCATGACCCGTACCCGCCGCCGGCCCATACCCTCGGGGCGGCTCACTCCGGGACAAGCCCTGGCCTTCGGGATCTTCCTCGTGCTGGCGGGTCTGGGGCATCTGGCTTGGTGGGTGGGACTCCTGCCTGCGAGCCTTACGGCCTTCTCCGCAGCCGCCTACCTGTTCCTGTACACCCCCCTCAAGACCCGCTCGTATCTGGCGACCCTGGTGGGAGCCGTCCCTGGAGCTCTGCCGGCCCTCATCGGTTGGACCGCCGCCACGGGATCCATCAGCCTGGGGGGCGTAGTTCTCTTCGGAATGGCGTTCCTCTGGCAGCTCCCCCATGTGTTGGCGCTCTCCTGGCTTCTCCGGGAAGACTACGCCCTGGCCGGTTTCCTACTGGGCCCGCCGGCGGAGGGTGGAGAGGCGCGGGTGGGGAACCAGATGCTGGGCTACACCGCTATCCTCATTCCCATGAGCACTGCTCCCACCCTGCTGGGGCTCACAGGGGGCATCTACATGGTGGGTGCGGTGCTCCTGGGGTTGGCCCTGCTGGTCATCACGGGCCGAGCGGTGCGACCCATGGAAACGGCAAAGGTGAAAGCGGTCTTTCTGGCGTCCCTTCTCTACCAACCCCTCATTCTTGGACTCATGTTGGTGGATACCGTTCAGAGGTGATGCACCACCCGTACCCAGCTGAGGCCATATGCCCCGTCACACCCCTGGAACTGCCGTTCTGGCCATCCTCGCATTCCTCCTCTCCATGGGCGCTTCACCGGTGACGGCCCAACGGGACGACGACACCCGGCTTCGAGCCCGGGAATTGGGACTCCAGGTGGGGATCTTTCCTCCCGGGTCCTCCAATGCCATCACGGACGTGGACGGGGTTCTGGTGGGCCAGGTCACCCTCATGGCTTCCACACCTCAGGACACGGACATCCGCACAGGGATCACCGCCATCCTACCTCATGCAGGGAATCCCTATCTGGAACGAGTCCCTGCCGCCATCCACGTGGGGAACGGCTACGGGAAGCTGGTGGGCATCACCCAGGTGCGGGAGTTGGGAGAGTTGGAAACCCCTATTCTCCTCACCTGCACCCTCTGTGTATGGAAGGCGGCCGACGCCATGGCCGAGTGGCTCCTGGAAAAGCCGGGGATGGATCAGGTCCGCTCCATCAACCCCGTGGTGGGGGAGACCAACGACGGCGGCTTGAGTGACATCCGGAGTCGGCCGGTGGAGGCCATCCACGTGCGCCAGGCCCTGGAAAGTGCCTCCGGAGGAGCCGTGGTCGAGGGTTCAGTGGGGGCCGGCACCGGAACGCGGGCATTTGGCTGGAAAGGAGGCGTGGGGACCGCCTCGCGAATCCTTCCTGAAAGCCTGGGTGGATGGACCGTAGGCGTGCTGGTGCAATCCAACTTCGGTGGCATCCTCACCATGGGCGGGGCGCCCGTGGGCCAGGAGTTGGGGCGCTACTCCTTCCAGGGAGCTGTGGAGCCCCCACAGGGGGGTGCCCAACCCGACCCCCACTCCCCCCCGACGCCCTACTCCGATGCTGGTGACGGCTCCATCATGATGGTGGTGGCTACCGATGCCCCGCTGGATGCCCGGAACCTGGAGCGACTGGCGGCCCGGGCCATGATGGGTTTGGCCCGCACGGGCTCCTTCGCCGGAAACGGCTCGGGTGACTACGTCATCGCCTTCTCCACCCACCCCGCCATGCGGCGGACTCCTGGTGGCAGTGCCGTGGCTGGGGCTGCTGCGGCCGGGTCCAGGGATGCGAACGATGTGATGCGACCGGGGGCGTCCATGAGCCTCCCCCTGGGAAACCCCGGCACTTCACCCCTCTTCCAGGCGGTGGTGGAGGGAGTGGAGGAGGCCATCTACAACTCCCTCCTCATGGCCACCACGGTGAATGGGATGGGATCCACGGGAGAGGCCATCCCCCTGGAGGAGGTGCGGGAGATCCTGCGGCGATACGGAGCCATTCCCTGAGTGGACCAGTGGGCGAGCAGATCCGTCGGCCGTCCCGACGATTGAGCCGCGCGCGGAGGCATCCCCTTGGGGCCCCCTGCCCGCTGCCCTACTCCCGCCAGGCGTCCATCCATCGATGGTAGTGGACCACCACGATCCCGGCATACTCCAGCACCTCCAGGCCGGCCGGATTACGGTACGCCTCCCGATAGAATACGTACGTCACTCGAGCCTGTATCATGAGCTTGGCGCACATGACGCATGGCGAAGCGGTGATGAATGCCACCTTGTCGGGGAGGGCCCCTGGGGCCTTCACCAGGGCATTCATTTCGGAGTGGATACACCCACACGCACCTGGAGTCGTGGTATCGCAGCGGTTGGGGAATCCCCGGGCGTTCCCGTTGTAGCCAATTCCCACCACGCTTTCCAGTCGGGCATCGGTGAGTACGGTGCCCACCTGGAGGCGGGCGCAGGTGCTGCGCTTGGCCAATTCCTCGGCCATGCGCATGTAGACCTCGAAGAGCGGAGGGCGATCCACCGAATGGGCAGCCACCAGGTCTGCAGCCACATCATCCACCCGGTTCAGGGGGTGGGTGTTGGCAGGTATCTGGTCTTTGTAGAGCGTGGGCATCCTGCAGACACCAGCCTCAGACGGAATACGTCAAGGTTGAGGGAAACAGCTCCTCCACTTCCGCTGGGCTCCATCCCATTATGGAAAGGAGCTCACCCAGCGTGCTTCTCCCCTTGTCCCGGGCATACCACCGCCGGACCTGAACATATCGATCCGCAGGCGTCAACGTCTGCCCTTCGCCCTTCACCCAGCTCTGCAGTTCCCGTGGTCTGGGGCCCCACCAACCATGCTCTCGGAAGTGTTCATCGTAAGCGATGATCACCGGGATGGAGCGGCTCACACCTCCGGTGAGGTGAGCATCCATGAGATCCGGGTTCCCATCCCGGGAAAAGACCCGGAACGAGACGTTGGAAGCGCCTTCCGCAAGTCGTGCCACCCATGGAAGGACATTCACCGCATCGCCGCACCAGTCTTCCGCCAATGCCACCAGATGCCAGGGGGTGGACCACAGCCCCAATCGAGCCGTCACCGCCGGTTGCAGCTTCGCCCGAGGCTCCAGCCCCAGCCAGAACGCGCGATTCTTCACCACGGTGTCTAGGTAAGCAGGAAACGACAGCCCCTTCTGAAACCTCGCCTCATCCATCACTTCCACGCCTCCAGTTATTCTCCGGCCCGCCATGCACCACCCGTCCGGTCCGCATCCGTAGCGGACAGGCCTACTCGCGGGCCTTTGCCGTGGAAATCCCGAGACAGGGCCGAAGGTTCCAGCGGATGCCCGGCGGCCAGGCGGTTACGCCCCCCGTGGCCGCCACAATCTCAACCAGCCATCGCGTTGCTCAACTGGCGTTGAGCGAAGCGCTGGAAGGCGTAGTGTGGCTACTGTCACGTCAACCAGCCATCGCTTTAGCGTGCTTCCTACGCTTGTTGGGATCCAGCTCCCGCTTCCGGAGGCGGATGGCGTCGGGGGTCACCTCCATGAGCTCATCCTCCTGGATGAACTCCAGGGCCAACTCCAGCGTCATGGGCCGGGGCGGTTCCAGCTTCACCGCCTCATCGGTGCTGGTGGTGCGGATGTTGGTGAGCTTCTTCCCCTTGCAGACGTTCACGTCCAGATCGCCCGGCCGCACATGCTCGCCCACGACCATCCCCTCGTATACGGGAGTCCCGGGGTGGATGAAGAAGGTGGCTCGCTCCTGGAGGCTGAAGAGGGCATAGGCCACCGACTCGCCCGAACGGTCTGAAACCAGCACCCCCCGCTTGCGGCCGGGGATGACGCCGGCCCAGGGGCCGTACTCCAGGAACTGATGGTTCAGCTGGCCTTCACCACGGGTATCGGTAAGAAACTCGGACCGGTATCCAAACAACCCTCGGGCCGGGATGCGGAACCGTAGCCGGGAAGTCCCTGAACCGTCGGGACGCATATCCAGCATCTCCGCCCGGCGCCCACCCAGCTTTTCCATGACCGTGCCCACCACGGTCTCGGGAACCTCGATGAAGACCTCCTCGTAGGGCTCGAGTCGCTCCCCCGAAGGCTCCTTCCGCTCTACCACCCGGGGCCGGGAAACCTGGAATTCATAGCCCTCCCGCCGCATGGTCTCCATGAGGATGGTGAGATGGAGCTCGCCTCGGCCCGACACCTGGAAGGTATCGGTCTGGTCGGTCTCTTCCACCCGGAGAGCCACGTTCCGCTCCAGCTCCCGAATGAGACGATCGCGCACCTGCCGGGTGGTGACGAACTTCCCGGTCTGACCGGAAAAGGGGGAGTTGTTAACGGTGAAGTCCACCGCCAGGGTGGGCTCCTCCACCCGGATCCCCTTCAGCCGCGCCCGATGGTCAGGATGGGTGAGGGTCTTTCCGATCTCCACCCCATCCAGTCCCGCCAGAGCCACGATGTCGCCGGCCCCGGCTTCCTTCACCTCCACCCGATCCAACCCCTGGAAGGCGTAGAGCTTTACCACCCGGGCCCGCTCCCCTTCCCCCTCCGGCACCGGACCGGGTTCTCCCAGGTCCAGGAGAAGAACGGGATCGCCTACAGCAACCCTTCCCTGCTCGATTCGACCGATCCCGATACGACCCACATAGGAGGAGTGATCCAGGGTGGAAATGAGCATCTGGAAGGGCGCCTCCCGATCTCCGGACGGCGGTGGGACATGATCCAGGATGGCCTGGAAGAGGGGCTCCAGGGTATCGCCCTTCTCATCCGCCACCATGGAGGCCCATCCATCCAGCCCGGAAGCGTAGACGAAGGGAGCATCCAACTGGTCGTCTGTGGCGTTCAACTCCATGAACAGCTCCAGCACTTCATTGTGGACTTCCTCCACCCGAGCCGCCGGACGATCCACCTTGTTGATGACCACTACCGGCATGTGCCCCAGCTCCAAGGCCTTCCGGGTGACGAAGCGGGTCTGGGGCATGGGGCCCTCCACCGCGTCCACCAGAATCAGGACGCCGTTGACCATGCGCAGGATCCGCTCCACCTCGCCGCCGAAGTCCGCGTGCCCCGGGGTATCGACGATGTTGATCTTCACCCCATGCCAATCCACGGCGGTGTTCTTGGCCAGGATGGTGATGCCCCGCTCCCGCTCCAGGGGGTTGGAATCCATCACCCGCTCCTGAACCTGCTGGTTGTCTCGGAAGACGCCGGCCTGCCGGAGCATCTGGTCCACCAGGGTGGTCTTGCCGTGATCTACGTGGGCGATGATGGCGATATTGCGAAGGTCCATGGTCGGTTCTTGAGGGTCGCCTTCTTGGGGGCGGAGCCTGGAAAGTCGTCAACAGATGGGCGGAGGGGAGTTTGTTGCGGTACTCCTTGAACGCCGAGAATGCTGGATGGGGGGCACACGGTGCGCCCATACAGCCCTTAAAGTTAACACCTGCAGGGGTACGACTGGAGGGTTGTCCCGATTCTGTACCCTGCAACCCCCATCCTGTACGCCGGCTTTGGAACGTCAGAAGCCGCTTCGCAGTCCCATCTGCAACCGCCGCCGGTTTCCGAATCGCTCGTCGCCCAGGCGAACATTGGCGAAGAGAGCCCGATGCTCCCCGTGGCGAAGGGCCAGCCCAAATTCCATGTGGAGGTGCCCCCCACGGTCGGAGAGGACCCCGTCGGGAAGAGAAACCTGTTCGGAAACCCACGCCGCATGGAGAGCCGCCCCTGGAACGAGGAGAAAGTCCGCCGGAAGGGGAAGGGGATAGTGCAGCCCGGCCCGGAGGGGCACTTCCCACCGCCTGAGGGTGGTTCCAGCTTCCTCCACGTAGTAGAGCTCCCCTCCGGTGCTGGCCAGAAGACCCAAGGGCAGCCGGGGAAAGAGCAACTCTCCCAACTCCCACAGGAAGTGGCCATCCAGCTGGAAGGGGCGTGGACTCCCCGCGGCCTGGCCGCCTGAGTAGAAGCCCACCTCCGCACCCACCCTGAACGCCGTACCCCGGGGAAGGAGGTTGGGCGGCAACAACACGTCCCCACCCACGGTGCGGTAGGTCACTCCTCCCTCCAGCCCCGTGGTGGAGAAGTTGCCTGCCACGGACCAGACGTCTGTGTTCAATCCGGGGTGGAGCTGGGCCTCCAGGGGTTTCCAGGACGTGACCAGGAACGTCAATACCACGAAAAGCCCAAGAGTTCTCAAAACCCTGGATGGACCACCAGATTCAAGAAGAGTCATGAGTCAATATATTTGGGAATGGCCGTTGCCACCTCCCCCCTCTGAAAAGCGCGACAACCCCGACGCTGGACCCCTCTCCGGTCCATCGGTTATATCTTCTCCATCCTGTGACTCCCCTGCATCCGGAGCCTTTCATGAGCCGAGCTTTCCTCTCTCTTGCCGCCGCCCTCCTGTTGGGGGGAACAGCGTCCCCGCTTTTCGCACAGAGTTCCGCGGGGCAGGGATTCCCATCGTCGAATCCCTCATTGGGGCTGTCCACCGCCGCGGCCGGGTCATTGGCCGGCTTCGGGGGTGCCCTGGCCGTGGTGGATAAGGAGGTGCTGGTGGGGGAAGGGCAGAACTCCCTTCGCCCTGGAATGGTCTACATCTACCGGGAGGGATCAGGGGGCGTCTGGGAGGAGCGGTCCGTTCTCACGGCTCCAGAGGCGTTCCCAGGGGATGGTTTCGGGCGGGCGCTGGCCCGGGATGGGACCCGTCTCCTGGTAACGGCACCTGATCAGAACGAGGGTGCCGGAGCAGCGTATATCCTTGCTCGGGGCACCGACGGGGAGTGGACATACACCGGCGAGATCGTACCTCCGCCCATGGAGGGCGGAGAGCGATTCGGCTTCGCCGCAGCGTTCCATGGCTCCTGGGCCTTTGTGGGCGCCGCCGGCCGGGACGAAAACCGGGGGGCCGTCTACGCCTTCCAGAGCAACGCTCAGGGAACATGGACGTTCCATAGCATCCTGACCCCGAGCCAGGCCGAATCCGGCGACCAGTTCGGTGCGGCACTGGCCGCAGCAGATGGGATGGTTCTGGTGGGAGCTCCCGGCACCGCACAGCGCACCGGTGCGGTACACGCCTTCCGGTTGAACTCCGGAGGAACAGCGTGGGAGCCCGCCGGCCAGGTCACACCTTCGGGCTTGGAGCAGGGCGGCAGCTATGGAGCCGCAGTGGAGTTGGACGAGGATCGTGCAGTGGTGGGGGCCCCCACCCTGGGCGGCGGCTTCGGGGCGGCGTTCCTCTTCCAGCCCGACGCCGGCGGCGAGTGGTTGGAGACGGGTCGGCTCACCGCCATCGCCGGTGAACGCCAGGACGGTTTCGGCTCGGCGTTGGCCTCACAGGGGCCGGAACTTTGGGTAGGAGCTCCGCGGGCCCGATCCGGACAGGGCGGCGCCTTCTCCTTCCGCCACGACGGCCAGAGTTGGACCGAAGTCCGGCGGATTCAGGGCGCCAACCCGGCACCCCGGGCTCTCTTCGGAAGCCGGGTGGCCCTGGAGGACGATGTGGCGGCGGTTAGTCTGTCGGGAGCAGACAACCAGGCGGGCGTGGTGACCATCTTCCGCCGTGACGCCCAGGGGGAATGGCACGAGGCTGCCATGTTGGCGTCCGAGCCCGAGTCCCTCCCCCGCATCGCCGGCGGGGAGTTGGAATGCGGTGAAGATGGGAAGGTGGCCGAACTCTTCCCCTGCGGCGACGTGGAGCTTCTGGCCTTCCTCCCCACCCCCGAATTGGGAGGGGAGCGAGGCATCCGGTTGAACGACATCTGGGGGTGGACGGACCGGGAGACCGGGAAGGAGTACTCCCTGGTGGGCCGCATCGATGGCTCTTCATTCGTGGACATCTCCGACCCCCTGAACCCGATCTACGTAGGGCAGGTGATGCGGACGGAAGGCTCGCCCACCGCCGCCTGGCGGGACATCAAGGTCTATCAAGATCATGCCTACATCGTGGCCGACGCGTCGGGTGAGCATGGGATGCAGGTGTTCGACCTCACCCGCCTCCGGGAGTTTTCCGGAACGCCCATCACCTGGGAGCCGGAAACCACCTATCACGAGATCCACTCTGCCCACAACATCGTCATCAACGAGGAGTCGGGCTTTGCCTATGCGGTGGGAGCCAGCTCCGGAGGGCAGACATGTGGCGGCGGCCTCCACATGATCGACTTGAGGAACCCCACCAACCCCACTTTCGCAGGCTGCTTCTCCGACTCCGAGACGGGTAGGGCCAGCACGGGATACTCCCATGACGCCCAGTGCGTGATGTACCGCGGGCCCCACGAGGAGTATCAGGGGCGGGAGATCTGCATGGGGGCCAACGAGACGGCCCTCTCCATTGCCGATGTCACGAACAAGGCGAACCCGGTGGCCATTTCCCGGGCCAGCTACCCCAACGTGGGCTACTCCCACCAGGGTTGGTTCACCGAAGACCACCGCTTCTTCTACATGAACGACGAGTTGGACGAGATCGCCGGCCTGGTGGAAGGCACCCGCACCCTCATCTGGGACGTATCCCGGCTGGACGATCCCCAGATGGTGGGGGAGTTCACGGGGACCACGGGGGCCAGCGATCACAACCTCTACATCCGCGACAACCTCATGTACCAGTCCAACTATCGGGCTGGGCTGCAGATCATCGACATCTCAGATCCGCTGAACCCCCGGCAGGTGGGACACCTGGACACGGCGCCTTTCGAAGACCCGGAGCCCGGATTCTCCGGCTCGTGGAGCAACTATCCCTACTTCGAGAGCGGGGTCATTGCCGTATCCAGCATCGGCGAGGGCCTCTTCCTGCTGCGGTTCCGTCCCCCGGGCCGGCCGGTGCTGTGATGGGTGAAGCCAGCCAAACTTTGCCGAGCAGAGCCAGCCTCGCGGTGATATGTAGGGCCGGCCTCCAACGCCTTCCCAACTGGCTGGGGGCCCTTGGGGCGATCCTGGTGGGAGCCGTCCCCGGATGCGCCCAGGCTACCTCGGGGGGCCCGGCTCAGGCCCCTTTCGAAGGCGCGGCCATTCTGTATGTGTGCGTGCAGGATGAGGCCGAGGTGGCCATGATCGACATGGAGTCCCATGAGGTGGTGGGGAGTGTCTCACTCACGGAACTGGGCTTCTCCCCCACCTCCATGCCCCACGATATCGCCGTGGAGCCCGATGGCTCCCACTGGTACGTGTCCGTCATCGGCGACAACCGGGTACTGCGCTTCGACCGGCAGAATCGGTTGGTGGGTCAGGCTCCCATGGAGACGCCGGGCATGATGTCCATCCAGCCGGGCACAGGCCGGGTGGCGGTGAGCCGCTCCATGAGTGCCGTGAATCCACCCACCCGCCTGGGGCTTCTGGAGCCAGACGGGATGAGCATGGAGGAGGTAGACATCTTCTTCCCCCGTCCCCACGGAGTGGTGACAGACAGGGAGGGGCGTTACGCCTACTCGGCTTCTCTGGGCACGAACCAGGTCATTTCGCTGGAGCTGGACACCGAGGTGGTGGAGCTGGTGGAGGTTCCGGGACCCACCCACGCCTTCGTTCAGTTGGCCATCTCTCCCGATGGTACCACCCTGGTGGCATCCGGGGAGCTGTCGGGAGAACTGGTGGTGTTCGACCTCTCGGAAGACCGGGCTCGTCCGCGATACGTCCGAAGCATCCCGGTGGGGCAGCAGGCCTTCGACCCCATCTTCTCGCCAGACGGCGCCTCGGTGTGGATCCCCCTGAAGGGCGCCGACGCAGTGGCGGTGGTGGGCACGGCCAACTGGGCCGTGGAGACCATCATCGAAGGTCCGGGCCTCCTCCAGCCTCACGCCATCGCCTTCTCCCCTGACGGCCAGTGGGCCTTCGTGACGAACAACAACAAGGACCCCCACGCCATGCACCACCCCGGGCAAGCAGACGGTGGCGCCGGCACGGTGGTCATCATCGACGTGGCCGGCCGGGAAGTGACCTCCGTTTTGGAGCTGGGTCGCAACGTCACGGGCCTGGGCACCCGCCCCGTCCGGTGATGGGGACTTCCATCCATCCCGCTCACCCGCGCGCTTTGGAGCATCCCAGCATCCGCCCGTATCCCGGCATCCGCCTCCTCAAGACCGGCCGCGCCCTGGCCAGCCTCGCTGTGGCAAGCCTCACTCTTTCCGGCTGCGCCACCGGAAGCCCAGCTAGCGGCCAACCTTCAGCAGCGGACGCCCGGGCCGGTGCCGTATCGCCAGGGCCCTCGGCCCAGCCCCCGGATGCCGGGGACCTCACCGACGGTTGGCTCCGGCGGATGGCCCCTTTCCCCATCCTGGACGAGCTTGGCCGCCCCTACGACTTCCCCTTCCTGGGGGGACTCCTGGTTCCCAGAATCCAACTGGTGGACATCGACAGCGACGGGACCCTGGACCTCTTCCTCCAGGAGCGCTCCGGTGAGCTCATGTTCTTCGAGAACATGGGCACCCCCGGCGAACCCGACTTCCGTTGGCGCACAGACCGCTTCCAGGGGCTGGACATCGGCGAGTGGTTTCGCTTCGTGGATCTGGATGCCGACGGCCGGGTGGATCTCCTGGCCGAGGAGCGCTACAGCCATGTGAGGGTGTTCCGAAATGCCGGCAGCCCCACCGATCCTCGCTTCGACCTGATTCCCGACACCCTCCGGGATGTATCGGGAGAGCCCATCTTCGCCGATCGGCAGAACATCCCCTCCATCACGGATATCGACTGCGACGGCCAGTGGGATCTCTTCCTGGGCCGCATCGACGGCACCCTGGCCCGGTACGAGGAGGTGGATCGGGAAGGTCGGTGGGGTCTCCCCCGCTTCCAGAGGGTCACGGAACGCTTCGAGGGCATCGAGATCGTGGGTCAGTTTGGCTCCCTCCATGGAGCCAACGCCATGGCCTGGGCCGATATCACGGGCTCAGGGGGAGACGATCTCATCTGGGGGGACTTCTTCGAGCCCAGCCTGCTCCTGCTGGAGAACACGGGCTCGTGCCCCAGCTTCTCCATCCGCAGCGCCCCTCGGCTCATCGCCACCGAGGGCGATCCCATCAGCACCAGTGGCTTCAACGCCCCTGCCTTTGAAGATCTGAATGGCGACGGGCGCCCGGACCTTTTCGTAGGGGTGTTGGGAGGCGCCTTCAACCCCATCCGCACGGCGTCCAACAACCTTCACCACTATCAGCAAACGGAAGCAGGGACGTTCCGCCTGATCACCCAGCGCTTCCTGGCGGGGCTGGACGTGGGGAGCGAGAGCACGGTGACCGTGGCGGATGTCACCGGCAACGGACTCCCCGACCTGGTAGTGGGGAACAAGATCGACCCGGTGGTGGGTCAGACCGGACGCCTGTACCTCTTCCGGAATTCGGGAAGCCCGGGGGCCCCCAGCTTCCAGCTCTCCGACACCCTGTCGCTGGAGGAGGTTTACCACTACGCCCCCGCCTTCGGAGATCTGTGGGGCGATGGCCGCGCTCACCTGGCCCTGGGAAGCTGGAACCGGGGAGTGCTGTTCTACCGGAACACGGGTGAAGCCGGAACGCTCACGCTGGAGGCGGATACCACCCTGAACTTCCGGCTCACCCGGGGAAGCCACGCCATCCCAACCCTGGGGGATGTTACGGGGAATGGGCTCCTGGACCTGGTGGTGGGGCGCTCTTCCGGCGAACTGAGCTACTACCGGAATGTGGGCTCAGCCACGGCCCCGAGCTTCGAACTGGAAACCGACGCTTTTTTCGACATCGATGTGGGTCGTCGAAGCGCCCCCACCCTGGTGAATCTGGACGGAGATGGGCTTCTGGACCTGGTGGTGGGCCGGGAGGGGGGCGGAGCAATGGTGTTCCGGAATCGGGGGACGGCGACAGAGCCGGACTTCCCCTCGGAGGCCGACGAAGAATGGAGTTTCCTTCCTCGCAACTCCACCCCGTTCATGGTGGACATCCTGGGGACGGGGCGCCTGCAACTTCTGTCCGGCAGCCTGGGGGGTGGGGTGGTGTTCTGGCAGGAGTGGCGGCAGTAGGGCTTCAACCCGGCACGTCCAGCACCACGGATCCCACTCGTCCCATGCGACGAAAGTGGGCATCGAAGGTGAGGACAGGGGCGCCGTGACGCGCCGCAGTCGCGGCGATCCAGATGTCGTTCGTGGGAAGCGGTGTGCCAGCGGTGCGGAGCTCCACCACGATTTCGGCGTAGGTTCTGGCCACCTCCTCATCCACCGGCAGGAGCTCCACCGCCGGATGGACCAGGAATCGGTTCAGCCGCTCCTCGTTCCACTCCCCGCGGTTGCCCAGAAGGAATCCGGTGCGGAGTTCGCCCAAGGTGACGGCTGGCATCCCCACCCATGCGGCGCCATCCATCAGATCCGTGACGCCTTCATCCCCCAACTGGAATCGGCTGTAGGCCGATGTGTCGAGGCAGTAGCGACTCACGACCAGAGCTCAGGGTCGATCTGGGAGAAGGGGGCCACAGCCTCCTGGAACTCCAGGAAGTCGTCCTCGCTCCACCCCCCCGCCAGTTCGGACAGGCCGTTGGAACGGGGTTGGCCCACACCCAGCCCCTGCTGGAGAAGATCCAGAACCGTCTGGTTGAGGGAGGTGCCCGACCGCCGTCGGGCCTCCTGGAGGGCCTGGGCCAGCTTCGGGGGGACATTCCGGATGGTGAGATGTTTCATGGGGGAGTCTCCACACGTTGTGGGAATGCGTAGATATGCATTCTATGGATGCAGTATAACGCAGTCAAGGACCACCCCTTCAACCACCCTCCACCGCAAATCCCTCCCTTGGCAGCCCCCGCATGAGCCGCAGCGCGTTCTCGTAGTAGAGCTTCCGGAGCACCTCGTCTGGCAACTCCAGTCCGTAGAGCTTCCAGAAAGCGTGGTAGTCCCTGTAGTAGTCGAAGTACTCGTCGTCAGTCTCGAGGACCCGCCAGAAGTAGGGGTACTCCGAGGGCTGGAAGCTGTCCTTTCCGAAGAGGATGCGGTCCTGGTAGCGGATGAAGAAGTCCCGGGCAGCCCGCGGCTGACGCCCCAGTTCGTAGAGGATGGCGCCCACTTCGTAGTGGACGTTGGGGAACTCTTCGAGAAGGCGGGCGGCCCGACCCAGGTCGTTGGCGTGCCAACCGAAGTGCGCCGCGATGAAGGTGGTGTTGGGGTGTCGCCGGAAGAGGTTGTCCCGCTCCTCCATGAGCTGCTCGAAGGTCACCTGTCCTGGCCCGAAGTTCCGGCGGTTGGCGAAGAGGGCCAACTCCAACCACCGCTCGTTCTCCAGATCCAGGGGTTGGTAGAAGGCCGGGGGCTCCGCAGTGTGGATGAACGCCGGAACGCCCAGGCGGGCCAAAGCTTCCCACACCGGATCCAGCGCCGGATCGTCAACGCGCAGGCGTGTCCCGTCAGGCTTGTTGATGCTCAACCCGAAGCTCTTGGAGATTTCCCCCACCCCCACGGCGCCGGCCGCCACATCAGCCTCCAGCTGACCCACCGCGCGCTCCGCCCAGCCCGGGCCCACATCCCGGAAGTCGATGCCGGTCATGACCCGGAAGCGATCCCGGTGCGGACTGGCCTGAATGGCGCCCAGCGTCCGTTGGAGGGCTTCCCCCGAGACGTTGTCCGCCGCGATGTAGACCTGAATGTTCAGGGCGTCCAGGTGAGCCACCATCTCGTCGATGGTCCCGGGGCTGGACAGCCCCCTGGCATGGCCATGGACATCCACCACCGGAAAGCGAGCCCGGGGCACATGGGTCTCGCTGTTCACCACTGTTGACCGCGGCCGGTAGTCCACGATGCTGGGAGGTGTGAACTCCGGAGCCATACAGATGAGGGGCCGGATCTCGGTGGTGCCGGCAGGACAGCTTTCGCCGGGCTGGATGGTGACGGCATTCGCCATTCCCCGCTGGGCCGCCAGGGGGTGGATGGTGCCGGCAGCCATGAGGAGTGTGAAAAGCAACCCAGGGCCCGCCCACCGCATCAAGTCGCGCGGGGTGTTCCTCATGACCAGTGGAATTTCCATCTTTCCGAATACCGCAGTCCGGCCCCCAAGGATCCTCGCGGCGGGGCGGTGATGCCTTCGCGGTTGATGGAACACATACTCTCCCTTCACCCGTCCTTCAACGTGAACACCGGCAACTGCAGGTCCCAGAGGATGGCCGCCAGACGCAGCCCCACCACGATGGCCATCCCCAGGAGCGCGGCCGTCTGGGTAGCCACCCCTGCCATGCCCAGCCACAGGTAGGCGCTGGTGCCGGCGATGGCCGCCGTGGCGTAGATATTCCCCCGCCGCAAGATGAGAGGGATCTCGGCGCTGAGCACGTCCCGGATCACCCCTCCCGCCACCCCGGTGATGGTCCCCATGAGGACTATGATGAGGCCGGAGTGCCCCAGCCCCTCGGTGATCTGGGCGCCCCCCACGGCGAACAATCCCAGTCCCAAGGCATCGGCTATCACCAGGGTGTTCCGGGGCGGACGTCGAAACCGGGTGTAGGCCACGGTGGCCAGGGCGGCCACGATGATCACCACCAGGTAGTTGGGATCGGCCACCCAGAACACCGGATGCCGCCCCAGGAGCACATCCCGGAAGGTCCCCCCGCCGATGGCCGTCACCACGGCAATCACTACCACCCCCAGGAGGTCCAGGCTCTTCCGGCCGGCGGCCAGGGCTCCGCTGATGCCGAACACCGCCACCCCGATGAGATCCAGCGTATAGACGATCATGGAAGGAAGATGCGACTTCGGCCCCTGACCCGGGAGGGTCCCGGGGGCTGGTCCGGTCTGGGACGCACGGAAGCTTCCCGGGCTCAACAGGAATAGTTCAGCCGACGTCCAGGAGCCGGGCAGCCTCCACAACAGGTGCCATGGCGATGTCGAGAGGAACTGGCGTGCCGTAGGTGATGGCGTCAGCCGGGATCCGGTCGCGGAAGAGGACCGTGGTGTGCCACTCGCCCCAGAAGGCGGACCACCAGCGTAGGCCGGCCCGCCCGCTGGCGTGGAGGGTGGAGGCGATCTGCTGGGTGAACCGACGGTCTCGATACGCCGGTCGATCGGCGGTGATCTGGAGTTCGGCAAGCGCAGCGGGCTCGCAGAGGTCCTCGATTCCCGGCCACAGGTCCCATGCGAGCCCTACCGACACCAGGGCGTAGCGATGCCCCCAAACGGTGAGATCGTCGTTCGCGAGCGGTGCGGTGGAGTTGCGGTAGCCCTGGATCATCTCGGCCACTGCGTGTTCCTCATTCCCTGCGAGGTAGAGGACACCGAGTGCGCTTCCGCGCAGGTCGAACCGGTTGCGCCCTTGGCCTCCAGGTACGAAAGCGGCGGAGAAGCGTTCGCCCTTCGCCGCATTGGGATCCCATGGAAAGACCCGCCAGAGCGGGCCTGGGTTCATGCGTAGGCCCCGCCCTTCTGGGCTTCGATGGCCGCGATGACGTCGGCGATACGCCCTTCTTTCAGGACGCTGATGGGGCGCCGGTGGTCGAGGTGTGCATTGACGCCGGTGAGCCACTTCGGGATGGAACTCTCGGCGAGGAACCCAGAGAGGAGAGCGAGAACGGCGTCGAGCCCGATGATGCGGTCCCGATTCTCGGGGTCGGGCCTCTGGCCCTCACGCCAACGGCGCGGCTGGGCACGGCTCACTTCCAGAAGGTCCGCAACGGCAGCGTCACTGCCCAGGATAAGGGTTACACGCTCAAGACGCTCGGGAATGCCCGCGACGTCCGTACCCTCCGGGGACGTCGTGCGCCGCCTGCGTGAGGAGTGTTTCACTGGGGCCATGGTCGTCATGGAGTTCGAGAAAGCCCGACTGAAGCGCTACAAATAATGTAGCGCGCACGCCTCCATGGGCAAGGGCACGAATCGGCCTCAGGTTCCTAGAGGGGATCCCCCTGCCAGCGCCAGCTGCTCTGGAAGTTTCGCGTCAATGGCTGGCCCATGAGCCGAACCCGCACCATCTCCACTGGCATCCTTCCGCCGGTCATGACCGCATCATGAAACTCCTTGGATGTCATCTGGCCCGAGTCCACCAACTCCTCATGGAGCGCCCGGAACTGCAGGCCCCCAATGAGATAGGCAATCTGGTAGAGCGGCACCGCCTGAGCCGACCGACGCACCTCTGCCTCTGCATTGGCCCGCTCGTGGCCCACCCGATCCACCAGGAAGTCCACCGCCTCCTGGGCCGACCACTCTCCCAACTGGTAGTTCAGGGAGAAGATGATCCGAGCCGCCCGGTGCAGCCGCCAGAACAGCATCCCGATCTTGTCCGGGTTGTCCCGGGGAAAATCGGCATCCCAGAGGAGCAGCTCCCAGTAGAGGGCCCACCCCTCTCCCCAGAAGGGGGTACGATTCAGATTCCCCCGATGGTTGTTGAAGCGGCTGGACATGTAGCCCTGCATATGATGTCCGGGGATGAGCTCATGGTGCACCGTGGCGAAGTTGAACGGCGGGGTGTTCCCCCGCATGCTCATGAGCTTGTCCTCATGGCTCATGCCGTCGGTGGGGTACGACACCCGGGTCACCTCCCCGCCTGAAAAGAAGGGGTTGATGAGCTGCCGCTCCGGGCTCTGCATGGCCAGCCGCCAGATCTCCTCCGCGAAAGGAGGGAGGGTGATGTTGTCCATCTCCGTGATGAAGTCCCGGGAGTAGTCGGCGATCTCAAAGATGGCCCACGGCTTCTCGCCGGGAGGAGGCGCCAACTGCTTCGTGTGCTCCAGGGCAGCGAACCAATCGTCGCCGTACCCCATGTCCCGGGACACCTCCCGGAACCGCTCCTCGATCCACTCGAACTCCTGCCATCCGATGGCGATGAGCTCCTCCGCCGAGTACGGAATCATCTCCACGGCCAGATCGGCCCGGAGTCCCTCGGCCATCACCGGATCGCCGATGATGGGACCCGGATCGCCGGGGGTGATGCCCACCAGGTTCCGTATGAGCGCATCCTGGTAGTCCGCCAGTGCGGTCTGCAGGCGGGCGAAAGGCCCCCGCACCCACCAGCTGTAGAGGGGATCGTACCCATCGTAGAAGGTGTTGAAGTCGTCCACCGTGCTCCGGAGATGACCCACGTAACCAGCGGCCCGGTTGGCGATGGTGGGGGTGATCCCCGGCCTGGACGCCACCCCGCCGCCTGCCCGGGCATCGGCCACGAGGCCGGCCGTGAGGGCTTCCACCTCCTGGGCCACCCGGTCCATGGTGCTGGCCGTCTCCCGAGGATCTACCCTGACGCGGTCGTGACGGGTCTCCTGGAGAAGTCGGAGGGGCTCGGCGAAGGGCACCAGGGGAGCCGTCTCCGACCACCGCTCCTCATCCAGATCCAGCATCTCCATCTCGTAGGTCAGGCGGTTTCGGAGCAGGATATAGTCCATCTGCCCCTCGTGGTTCAGGGCATCGAAGTCAGCCTGTTGGAGTCGAGCCTCCCACCCCCGGTAGAACTCCCGGAGTCGAGCCTGCCGCACCGGGGAGTAGTCCACCGGGTACCTGCGATAGATGGCGTCCCGATCTTCCAGATAGCGGGTCACCGCCACCCGGAGATCGCTCTCGCCCCTGGCGAACGTGACCAACGACGCCAGTTCCGGCGGGTCCTCGGCCCAGGATGGGTCCAGGAATACCTCAGGCCGCTCGGCGGTGGAGCGCGACTGCTGGGCCTCGGCGGCGGTCGGCAGGACCATGCCCAGCACGACCAGCATCAGAGTTGTGTTTCGAATCCTCATCGGCGGCTCCTCAAATCCACCCCCGCCATGCCTCGCTCCCGCTTCTGCGCCTCCACCATCTCCGCCACATCGGCCAGAAGCTGCTTGGCATCGTAGACAATGCCATCCTTGATGGTGTAGTTGATGCCCCCCACCCACTCCAGTTGGCCCGTATCGTCGTTCAACCGCATATGCCCCGTGCCGTAAAGCACCTTCAGGTTCTCGATGGGATTCTCGTCGATGATGACCAGATCGGCCAGCAGACCCTCGCGGATCTCCCCGAACTGGATCTCCTCTCCCCATGGCTCGAACAGCGCCTCCGCCGCGTGCAAGGTGGCTCCCCGGATCACCTCCAACGGATGGAAGCCCGCTTCCTGGAGAAGCTCCATCTCCTCGATGGACGAGAAGCCGTAGAGGTTGTAGATGAAGCCGGCATCGGAGCTCACCGTCACCCGCCCACCGGCGTTCTTGTAGTCGTTCAGGAAGTCCATCCACACCCGGTAGAAGTGCATCCAGGCAATTTCGTCTTCCAGCGTCCAGTCGAAGAAGTACGAACCATGGTTCTCCCGGCTGGGGGTGTAGAAGTCCCAGAGGGAGGGGAGGGTATAGCTCTCGTGCCAGTCGGCGTTCCGGGCCCGCATGACGTCCCGGCTGGCCAGATACGCCGTCATGGTGGGATCCAAGACGAAGTCGTGCTCCAGGAACTCCTGGATGAGGGCATTCCACTCCGGGCTGCCCCGCTCGTGGATGAGGTTCCACTGCCGGGCCACCTGTCCGAATCGGAATTGTTCATCGTTGTAGTTGTACTGGAAGGGGAAGGGCTGCACCTGGTTTCCCTTGTACAGCGCCTCGAAGATACCGTAGAAGTGGGTCAGGCGGGTGAGACCCAGGCGGGCGGCGTCCAGGGCGTTCATCCGCTGCACCCCCATCTGCTCCAGATGGGCCACGGACCCCAGGTTGTGGGCCCGAGCCTCATCCAGGATGGCCTCCATCACCGGTGGGCGCATGGCCACGAACTTGACGCCCTGCACCCCGTTTGCGGCGGCCCATCGTACCCATTCCCTACCTTCTTCGGGAGTGCGCACGGGGCCGCGGTCCCACCCCTGGCCCGGTCGCTGGTAGTTCACGATGCGAGGCGCCACGATCTCATTGGCGTCACTCCGGGCCTGCTCGCTCAGGGTCCAGGAATGCTCGTTGAACTGCACCCCTACGGCGGTGGTGATGCCATGAGCCAGCCAGAGCTTGTAGACGTACTCGGCGTCGGGGTTCTTCGGCGAGCCACCGGTATGCATGTGGAGGTCGATGAAGCCGGGCATGACGTAGCTGCCGTGGGCATCGATCTCCCGAGTGGCACCCTGGGGGCGACGGCTCTCGTCGATGGGGAGCAGCGGATACCCCACGCTCCGGATCTCCACAATACGATTCCCTTCGATGACGATGTCCATGGGTCCCCGGGGAGGAGATCCCGTGCCATCGATGACAGTGGCTCCTCGGATGATGAGGCGCTCGAAGGGACCCTCACCTTCATCGGAGCGGCGATCCGGCGCTGGATTGGTCTGAGCCAGGAGCGGTGCGGTCCCCACCAGAAGTAGGAGTGCCAGAGACAGGAGCCCACGGCCGTGTGGTGGGCGAAGTGATGAGCGAACCATGGGTTCTTCCCGAATGGAGTGAGGTGAGATCCCGTCTGGGGCTGGGCCCTCAGACCGGATTGGCATACAACTTCGTACACTATTGCTTCTCGGCCTACATGATGCAACAGAAGCGTCCCCAGGCCCGCTACGGTTACCGAACCCTTTCGGATGCGGAACCCCGCAGGAACCTGGGGACGCACTGTGTACCAGCTACTTCAACCCATCACGCCATCAACCACCACCACCTGCGACGTTCGGGTTGTTGAAGCGCTCCTGCACGGAGATGGGCCACCGCGCGCTTACGCCCCTGTCGATGTTCACCTGATCCCAGGCCACGGGAATGATGTTGTAATAGCGATGATCTTCCCACCGGCGACCCTCCAGCCAGAGCTCGGTGTCCCGCTCGTAGATGAGCTGAGTCCTGATGGCCGCAGCGTCACTGCTGGCGAAGTCCGGGAGGCCCGACTTGGCGCGCACCCGGTTGATCCACTGTACCGCGCCATCCAGATCACCTGCAATCAGACGGGCCTCGGCTACAATGAGTTCAGCCTCGGCTGCCCGGCTGGCGGGAAGAGGGTCCGTACGGGCGGTGTATTTCCTCTGGATCCAGCGGATCTCACCCCGGGGTCCGGGGGTTGACTCAGGCTGGGCGGAATGGATGATGCGAGGATCCGGCACTCCTGAAACAGGGTCCGGTCGGTTGGCATACGTCACGTGCATCCGATGGTACGGTCCTTCCTCGCTCAGGCCGGTGAAGTGCCCGTTACTCGCGCCTGGCTGCCCATACCGCATATCCTTCCGGAAGTCCGGGGCCAGATCCAGCGCCTGGCGCGCCAAGGCCTCCGCCTGCTGAATAAGGCTGGCGTTGGTGCCACCACCCTCATAGTAGAGGGCGCGAGATCCCCGGGCTGCCGCACCCAAGGAAGCTGCTGCCAGGTTGATGTCCCCGGCAGCAGATGCCACCTGAGCGGCGCTTTGCATGTTGCCGATGGCGTCCTCGATGGCCCGGGACGGAGGAAGAAGCCCCCCGCCATCATAGACCACATTCTCGTAGTACGTGGCGAGGGTGAGACGCGCCAGACCAGCCATGAAGTGGCTGTTGGCAACGCCCAGGTGGGCACCCGGATTGGCCACCATTGCCTGCAGGCGGGTCACCATGTTGTCTGCCACCCAGATGGCCGACGCCAATCCGTTGAACATACTCTCCACCAACGTGTTATCACGATCGCGATACCCCGCGTCGGTGAGGAGCGCAAAGTCCTGCACCGATGGGTGCCAGACGTGGTCTCCCAGCATCTCGCCGTTCACCAAGGCGGACGAGTAGTCGTCTACCAACTCCCCCTCGGCGGAAGTAGCCAAGGTGTTCTCCAGGAACGGCGTTTCCAGATCCTCGTCCACCAGACTGCCTGGATTCTCCACATCGAAGAGTCCGTCGCAGGCTGTGAGAGAAAAAACTGCTAGCATGAGTGCCGCTCCGTTCCGGCACCCATGGGATTTGGTCTTGAAGAATCTCATGGTGGGTTACCTCGTGGTCCGGATGGAGAAGACATAGCGCCGGGGAGTCGGAGCCGAGATATAGTCGATGTTGGACTCGAAAATACTCCCTCCCAGTGAAGTTCCTCCCGTAGCACTCTGGGGATCCAGGATTCCGCTGTATTTCGTGAAGTTGTGGATGTTCCGAGCCCCTACCATGACCGTGGTGCGCCCGAAGCCCAGAGCACCTGCAAAGGTCTCGGGCAGGGTGTAGTTGACGGAGAGCTCGTTGAACTTCAGGTAATCCCCTTCCTCGAAGTAGGAGGGGATCACACCTGGGTGCTTCGAACCGTAGTCGTCAGCCACGGCCTGTCGCTGCGCCGTGGTGGAGTTGGGATCGGCCAGGATCGCAACCATTTCGGCCACCCTGGGGCTGATGGTAATCACATCCCGCAGGACTTCCGTCTCGTTGGACATGAGGAAGCCACCGGCGCCTGTGAACAGTGCACGCACCGTCAAGTTTTCACCGAAGCGGAAGTTGGAACCGAAGTCCACCGTCCAGGAGGGCAGGGCATCGCCGTGGAACACCAGCGACTCGCTGCCGTCGGCATCCCGCAAGACGTTGGGCAGGATCTGGCGCACGTTGGTGAGATTCTCCACCGGCACGCTGAGGGTATAGGGGTTAGAGGGATCCTGCTTCGGCGCAAGGAGAACACCGGGGCGGTACCCTTCGGCCAGCCAGCCCCAACGACGGCGTGAGGCGATCCGGATGTCCGGAATCCCACCCATGTCGGTGATTTCCTGATCGAGGAAGGTGTACGCAGCGTTGAAGTCCCACCCGAAGCTCTGGGAATCCATGACCTTCAGGTCACCCACGACCTCAATACCCCAGGAGTCCATCTCACCGATGTTCCGTAGCTGGGTGCTGGTAAAGCCCGTGGAGGGCGGCGGTGAGACGCTCATGAGGGCGTCCCGGGTCTGCTGCATGAAGTAGATGGTCTCGAAACCCATCCGTCCATCAAAGAGCCCGGCTTCGATGGCAACCTCGCCCTCAGTGGAACGCTCGGGCTGCAGCTCCGAGTTACCCAGGTTGTCGGGTGTAATCCGTCCGATTCCACCGGCAAACACCGTGGGGTTCCAGGTACGCTGGGCGTCGAAGGCGCCGGGCTGCAGACCGGCGGAGCCCAGGGCTCCCCGAATCCGCAACTCGTCCACGCCGCCGATGTTGAAGAACTCATGCTCCGAAATCACCCAGGAGAAGCCGAGCTTGGGATAGGTGGTGAGGCCGAAATCTTCACCGAAGGCCGAATTTCCGTCGATCCGGAGGCCGGCGGTGATGAAGAATCGGTTGTCGAAGCCTAACTGTTGCTGGAGAAAGAAGCCGGCGTTGACGACATCCTGTTGGCTTTCAGACAGCGTGTTCAGCGTCGAGGCACCCGTGAGCGTCCTGAGCGTTGGTGACGCGAACTGGCTCTTCTGGGCGTTTTCCGTGGTGATGCCCTCCCAGAAGCTCTGTCCACCGGCAGTGGTGGTGGAGCTGATGCGGTCCGTCAACGTAGCATTCCAGTTGATGCTGGCATCCAACGTGGTGGCATAGCTGGAGGTGTTGACGATCTGCCGCACCCCAGGCCGGCCGGCGTAGTCACCTTCGGCCGCGAAGCGCGTGCGCTTCCGGGATACGTCGTTGTGACCCACCCGGAAGTTGGCCAGCATCCCCTCGCGAATGTCCCACGCCAAAGAAGCGGCCACCGACACATTGGTGGTCTCGGAACCGTCCTGCATGGTGAGACGCTCACCCACCGGCATCTCCGACTCGCCGTGGGTGAAGCGCTCATTGGCGTTGGCCGGGTTGGACAGGAGGAAGTCCGAAGCAATGGACGACCAGGAAGGCCACGAGGCGTCCAAGTTGTTCCGCACCACGCTCAGATCCACCGACGAGCGGAGCCGCTCGGTGTGGGTGAAGTCGAAGGCAGACCGGAGCGACGTGTTCCCGGTAGCATGATTGGGCATGTGCCCGTCCTCATCCATGAACCGCCCCGAGAGGGAGTACTGGATGCCCTGAGAGCCGCCCCGAACAGACATGGTGTAATTCTGATGGTATCCCAGGTCCACCCAGGCCTCGGCGGGCTTGTCGTAGAGCACGCGCCCCTCGGATGCCCGGTACCCGGCCTGGCTGGGCCACTTGGAGTGGGGCAAATGCACGATGTGCTGATCCACACCGAAGCTCCAGACGGGAGCCTGGACGGAGCCGCGCTTGGTGAAGATCTGGATCACGCCGCTGGAGGCCTCCGTTCCAAAGAGAGTGGCCGCAGCAGCGCCCTTGATGACCTCGATACGCTCGATGTCCGCAGGGTTGATGTCACCCAGCCGGTTCTCGGCCACACCACCTACTCTCTGCGTACGGTTGTCCATGCGGATTCCGTCCACATAGATGAGGGGTTCGTTCCGCAGTGAGGTGTTCAACGACGCCACCCCCCGCAACGTAATGCGGGTGGCAGCGCCGGTTTCACCCATGGCCGCTCCGCCGATCCCGGGAACCCGCCCCTGGAGGGCATCGGCCACGTTCACGATGGGCGACTGCTCCAACTGGGACGCATCCACCGAGTTGATGGTCTGCCCCAACTGACGCCGCTGGGTGGGAGCGCCAGTCCCGGTGACCACGATCTCGTCCAGGTCGATGGCCCGCCCCTGGAGTTCGAAGTTCACCTCCGCCACACCGCCTGCCTGCACGGTGGCCGATGCCGACCCGGTGGCATACCCGATGAGCTGGGCCTGCACCGTAACCTGTCCGGCGTTCACGCCATCAATACGGAAGCGGCCCTGGGTATCCGTGATGACCCCGATGTTCTGGCCTTGGACAAACACCTGCACCGAATTCAGTGGGCGCAGGGTGGCGCCGTCAACGACTCGGCCTTGGACCGAGCCCTGCTGGGCAAGGGCGGGAATGGCCCCCACCAGCAGCGCCAGGAGAGCGATGGACATGAGTCCCACCCCCCTTCTGGCTTTCATTTGGAAGTCTGAGAGAAATTGCCGCATGGTACCTCCTCCGGATCACGGAGTTGTGGGCGGTAGAACGCATCGACCCAATGCCGAAAGCGTCCGCCGAACCCCCCTCCCCCATCAGTTCAGGGGCCGAGAATTCGGATGTGGATTTGGATACCTAAATGCAGATGTGTCAGAACGGTGTCAAGGATTTCATTCCTCGGTTACAAAGCAAACGAGGGGGTCGCAGCCACGCCGCGCCCCCCTCGAAACCCAGTCCCCGCAACACCTCACAACACGTATCTGATCAAACCTCCGTCCACCTGGAGCGTGGCGCCGGTGATGTACGACGCCGCCGGTGACAACAGGAAGGCGCCGGCTCGGCCATATTCCTCCGGGCGGCCATACCGACCCACGGGAATGGACGCCTGGCTCTGGGCCCGCTGTTGATCCACGGGGATCCCCGTGCGCTTGGCCGCACCCTCATCCAGACTCTTCACCCGATCGGTATCGATGCGGCCGGGCACCAGTTGGTTCACCCGGATTCCATCGTCCGCGTACTCCTCGGCCAGGGTCCTCGAGAGGGACGACACTGCGCCCCGAATCACCGTGGAGACGGTGATGTTGATGAGGGGCACCTTTACCGCCGACGAGGTGGAGATGACGATGCTCCCCTCCCCCGCCTCCTTCATGTCGGGAATGACTTCCCGGGCCATGCGGATCACCGGCAGGAGAAGGGAATCGAAGCCCGTCTGCCACGCTTCATCGTCCAGCGCAGGGAAGCGACCCGGGGGAGGCCCGCCCGTGTTGGCGAAGAGCAGAGTGATGGGTCCGAACCGGTCTCGGGTGGCGGCAGCCCACCGCTTCAGATCGTCTCCGGAGACGACGTTCCCCGCTACGCCCAGGGCATCGCCACCGGCTTCCGCGCTCTCCTTGCGAATTTCATCGGCCGCGGCCTCAACGGACTCCTCGTTCCGGGAAAGGAGGGAAACCCGGGCGCCCTCTGCCGCAAGGGCTCGGGCCACGGCGAAACCCAACCCCCGGCTCCCGCCGCCCACCAACGCTACTTTTCCCTTCAGACCGAGATCCATTCTACCCCCTCTTCATCTCTGAGCCACCGGAGCAGCCGCCCCATGGCTTTGATGGTTTCCGGATCCGGCAAGGGCGCAGGCCCCCGGATCCCCGTGTGGTCCACAACTCCCCGGAGCTTCAGGAGTTCCTTCCGGAGGGGAATCCCCAGGCCGGCCTGGAACTCGAAGCGCATGAGGGGCACGCAGCGGTAGAAGAAGCGGGCGGCCTCGTCCACCTTCCCTTCGTGGTAGAGCGAAACCACACGCACCAGGATCTCCGGGTAGGCGAAGCCGGTCATGGCCCCGTCGGCGCCTCCCAGCAACTCCTCCAGGAGGAACCCCCCTCCCAATCCGCCCAGGATGCTCACATCAGCCCCGTCCAGAGCCTCCCGGATGCGGTAGGTCTTCAGCGGCGTGGGTGCATCCTCCAGCTTGATGGTCTGGGCCGTGGAGACCTCCCGGGTGATCTTGGCCAGGAGCCAGGGCTCCATGAAATATCCCGTAAGGGGAGGAAAGTCCTGCACCACGATGGGGATGTCGGTGGCGGCGGCGATGGTGTCATAGTGCTTCAGCACGGCCCCGGAGTTGAGCTTCGCCATGCGGGGGGGGCTCACCATGACGCCGGCGGCACCGATATCCACGGCCGCCAGGGTGGCATCCACGGCCATCCGGTCGCCGGGAGCACTGGTGCCCACGATGACGGGAACCCGATCCGCCACCTGGTCCATGATGGTGGCAAGGATGGCGGTTTTCTCAGCGGCCGTGAGTCGAGCCACCTCGCTGGTGAAGCCCAGAGCCACCAGCCCATCCACACCGGCCCCCACGTAGAGATCTACGATGCGCCGTAGACAGTCGTGGTCCACGGCGTCCTGGGGAGTGAATGGAGTGGGGAGTACGGAAATGACACCCTTCAACCTGCTCATACCTGCATCCTTTTGCCTGAAAGTGTACGGTGGGACTGGAAAGTCGGACAAAGGGATACAATAACGTATCCCAAACCTGCCTCCAAGGCCCCTCCCCGGGGATCAGATGACACGAGGCGCCCTGATGGCTGAACCGTCCTCGCGGGAGCCGTCGGACTTCAGGGGTTCGGGATGCCGATGGACTTGAATTTCCGGGTCTGCTCTTCGATGGCCGGCTCGGTGGCCAGCCGCTCGATGCTGGAAGCGCCGAAGAACCCCGCCACCCCCCGGGTGCGCTCCAGGACATAGGCCGCATCCTCCGGGTGGGCGATGGGCCCCCCGTGGCACAGGACCAGAACCTCTGGATTCACGGACTTGGCCACATCGTGCATGGCCTGGACCTTGGCCACGGCTTCGTCCAACGACATGGCCGCCGTCTTCACTCCGATGGACCCCGCCACGGTGGTGTTCACGTGGGCCACCACCACGTCGGCCCCGGCCCGGGTGAAGCGCTCTGCCGTGTCTTCGTCGAACACGTACGGACAGGTGAGCATCCCCAGGTCGTGGGCCTGAGCAATCATCTCCACCTCCAGCTGGATGCTCATTCCCGTCTCTTCCAGGATCTCCCGAAACTGTCCGTCGATGAGGCCCACGGTGGGGAAATTCTGGACCCCATCGAAACCCATGGCCTTGAGTTCCGGAAGGAAGGTGCGCATGAGGCGGAAGGGATCGGTGCCGCAAACCCCTGCCAGCACGGGAGTGTCTTTCACCACCGGGAGCACTTCCCGGGCCATATCCACCACAATGGCGTTGGCGTCGCCGTAGGGCATCATGCCCGAGGCACTGCCCCTCCCCGCCATCCGGAAGCGGCCGGAGTTGTAGATGATGATGAGATCGACCCCGCCCCGCTCAGCGAACTTGGCGGAGATTCCCGTCCCGGCGCCGGCCCCGATGATGGGCGACCCTTGGGACACCTGCTCCCGGAGGCGCCGAAGACATTCCTGATAATCCATGAAGGGCATGGTCTCTGCTCCTTTGAAGTGGTACGGGTACGGATCAAATCGTGCCCGCATGTAGTTGGCCGGCAGGTTGATGAAGCTGGCACGGGCATGAAGTCGGTCAGAACACCTGGGCTTCCAACACCTCCACGAATGCGGCCACCACCGCCCGGGCAAATGCCGCGTCGTTTACGTGGGCATCCACTTCCCGGATCTCCACCACGCTTGGGTCCACTTCCTCCCTGAGCGTCTGGAAGAGCGCCTTGTCGGCCTCCGGGTCATAAAAGGGCTGCCCCTCCCGGTCGATCATGCTCACCCCTCTCAAGGGGAGAAGGAGCCTCACCGAACCCACTGAATCATTCAGCTTCTCGGCCACCCGTCGCCCGATTTCCCGACATTCCGCCGGAATGGTACGCATGAGGGTCACCGTGGGGTTGTGGCGGTAGAGGTTCCGGTCCTGGAACCTCTCGGGCACGGTTTCCACCCCGCCGAAGTTCACCATGTCCAGGGCCCCCACCGACACCACCTGGGGGAGCCCGGTGGCGGCGGCGGCCTCCAGCCGCTCCGGGCCGGCAGACAGGACGCCACCCACCACCTCATCGGCCCACTCGGTGGTGGTGACGTCCACCACGCCGGCGAAGGCTCCTTCCCGGATGAGCGCCTCCATGGCCCGTCCGCCCGAGCCGGTGGCGTGGAAAACCACTACGCCCAACCCTCTGGCCTCCAGGGCCTCCCGCACGGCCATGACGCAGGGGGTGGTGACGCCGAACATGGTGGCGGCCACCAGGGGACGGTCCGCCTCGTGGGACACCTGGGGTTGCTCCACCATCCCACACACGGCCCCCACGGCGTTGGCAATGACCTTCCGGGTGAGGTGGTTCAGTCCGGCGATGTCCACCACGGAGTGCATGAGGGTGAGGTCTTTGATGTCCACGTACGCCCGGACATCGCCGGAAGCCATGGTGGAAAGCATCACCTTGGGCACGCCCAGGGGAAGCTTTCTCATCCCGGCGGTGGCCAGGGCCGTGCCGCCGCCACCGCCCATGCCCAGGACACCGTGGAACCGACCTGCCTCCCAGAGCTCCCGCACCACCACCGCCACCCCCCGGACCATGACGGCCATGGCCTCCTGACGGTCGCCGGCCGCCTGTAGGGCCTCCAGGGATCCCCCCCCGGCGCGGGCTATCTGGGCCGCGGGCACATCCACCGTCCGGAGGGTCTCTCCACCTTCCCCCTGCACCTCCTCTTCCATGGTCCGTCCCATGACCCCGGCATCCACCTGCACCACCTCATGGCCCCGGGCCTGGATGAGGCTGCGGGCCAGAGCGAACTCCTCTCCCTTGGTATCCAGGGTGCCTACCAGGAGGATGGTCTTCCCCGTGCCCGGCATCAGCGGGGACCTCCCTCGCCACCTCCGGACCGGAGCGAACGCCAAGGCTCCTCTCCCGAGACATCCACCAGGGCCGGTCCCACCGAGGCGGCAGGCGACAGAATGGCCAGGAAGGTGAGGCTCCCCGGTCCAGGATTGAAGGTGGCGTGCACCTGGTTCGTGGGAATGTGCGCCACCTCTCCCGCCACCAGGATCCTGGACTCTGTCTCCACCCACTGCTCCGCCCGGCCCGACAGGACGTAGATGATCTCCTCCATCTCGGGGTGACGGTGGAAGTCGTGACCGGTGCCCGCCGGCATGGTCACCCGCACCAGCCCCAACTTCTCGGCTTCGGTCAACTCCGGTCGGGACAACCACTCATGGGGGCCCCAGGGAAGCACATCCACCGGAGGGTCGGCCAGGGTGACGAAGCGCAGCGGAGACGGGAGAGTCATGGCAGCATCCTTTCAGCACAGCCAGGGTGGCGAACAGTGGATACAAAGCATACCCTCTGTTTCGTATACCAGCCCAGATCCCGCAACCCCCACCTCATTCCGGATCCCTCCCCGCCCTTCCTCAGGAGAAGCCACATGGCCCAGGCGTCTGCAAGCAGCGGTAGGGTGAACCGCTCGCGACGCGGCTGGTTGGAGCGCGTAGTGTTGAACGAGTCTCAGTCTAGACCCGGCGGGCGCACCGCGGGCCGGCTCGTCGAGGGTAGCCACTGGGCCAGTTCATCCATCACCTCCCGGTAGGCCGGGTCGTCCGCGAGATTCCGGTGCTCCCCTGGGTCCGCCTCGTGGTCGTAGAGGATCTCCGAGCCGTCCTCCAGCCGGATGTACCGCCAGCGGCTGGAGCGCACGCTGTGGTTATCCCGCGTGAAGGTCGAGACCACGGGTGGAGATGGCCCGGGTTCTGGCCTCGCTCGACCCCGCACAGCTACCGCCGGCCGTCCAGGGCGTGTTCGAGGAGGCGCTGGCGGAGTATCGGGAGACGCAGCGGGTCAACCTGGATCGGCCGGAGGCACGGCAGAACCTGGATCGCGTGCTCACAGCCGGGATAGTGGATGCCAGCGCTCCGGCTTCCTCCAAATCCTCAAGGAACCTTCCATGACGCACTGGACTCGACCGCTCTTTCTCTTCCTCTTGGCCCCACTTCTTCCCGCCGCCAGCTCTACGGCCCAGGTCCAAGAGCCTCCGCCTTCTCCGGGCAACGGTGAGGCAACGGCCCCACTTCGTGTGCCACTCCGCGTCGCGGGGCAGAATGTCGAGCTCACCCTCAGCGCAGTCAGCACTCACACGATCCGCCTAACCATCGAGCCGGTGGAGGAGTCTGCGAAGTTCGTTCCCACAAGCCATGGACGCGTGCTCATAGAGGGGCTGGAGGCGCAGGAGATCCTCCGTATCTCGGAGCTTCCCTCGGCTCGAACAGCCTCGCACGGGCATCTCCGCGTCGCTGTCCATCCCTCCCCCCTCGCCATCGAGATCACCACGGCTGGTGGTGTTCGGGTGCAGCGGCTGGTCCTTGACGAGGCGACGGGAGGTGTCGATTTCCAAATTGGGGACGGCCCTGTCTTCGGGCTGGGGAACGGCGGGCAGTACTTCGACCGGCGGGGAACCTACTTCGACATGCGATCCGGTCATATGGCCGGCGAATACCTGGTGCACGGTGCCCGGATCCCGATTCCCTTCCTCATCGGGACCGGGGGATGGAGCATGTTCTTCCACCGTCCCTACAACGGCGAGTTTGACCTTCGGGCCGCTGAAACCGGACGTTTCATCCCCACTCTCCATGGGGGTTACTTCCCCCAGCGAGGCGAGTTCGCGCCATGGGAAGGAGATGCGGCCCGCATGGAGGATCCTCTCCCCCTGGACCTGTTCATCACACATGTGGATGAGCCTGGTCGGGCCCTCTCCGAGTATGTGGAGTACATCGGTCGCCCGGCCATGCCGCCGAAGTGGGCCCTGGGCTACATGCAGAGCCATCGGAACCTCTCCGTCGGGGGGGCCGATGAACTCATGCATGTGGCTCGAACCTTCCGCGAGAAGCAGCTTCCTGTGGACGCACTGATCTACCTGGGGAGTGGGTTTACCGCCGGCGGTTGGAACACGGGCCACGGCGAATGGGGCTTCCAGCCGAACGTCTTCCCGCAGCCGGGGGCGATGCTCGACTCCCTCAACGCCATGAACTACAACGTAGTCCTCCACCTCACGGAGCCGCCCCGGGACCTTTACGGCGAAATTCCCCCCCGGGGGGGAGCGGTGGGCCCAGGGCATGTGGCGGATTACTGGGCCCAGCACGAAGACGTCTTCAACATGGGGGTGGCCGGCTGGTGGCCCGACATGGGCGATCCCCTCGACGCGGATGCCCGCCTTGCTCGGCACCATCTCTACCGCGCAGGTCCGCTGGCAAGCCGACCGGGGGTACGCCCCTGGAGCCTGCATCGCACCGGCTTCGCCGGAATCGGGAAGTTCGGGGGGTGGACCTGGTCCGGCGACGTAAACAGCTCATGGTCCACGCTGTCGGCCCACGTCCCGGTGGGGATCAACGCCTCCCTCAGCACGTCACCCTTCTGGGGCACCGACATCTTCGGCTTCTACCCCACGGGGGAGTCCTCCGGGGAGCTCTTCGTGCGCTGGTTCCAGTTCGCCACATTCACCCCCAGCTTTCGGGGCCACGGGGTGGCCTGGCGTACCCGCCTGCCCTGGGGTTGGAACCCTGGTGAGATGGCGCCCCTGGAGCTGCTGGCCTACCTGGAAACTGGTTCGCTGGCCCCGGACACATTGGGTCTTCAGTACCGGGACGTCGCGCTCCACGATGTGCGGGTGGAACCCATTATCAAGCGGTACCTCGAGCTGCGCTACCAACTCATGCCCTATACATACACCCTGGTTCGGGAGGCCCACGACACGGGCATGCCACTCATGCGAGCCCTCTGGCTTCACTACCCCCATGACCGCCAGGCCGTTTCGCGGACCCACGAGTACCTCTGGGGACCGGACCTGCTGGTGGCACCGGTGGTAGAGCCCGGGGTCTACGGGCCCATCCATGACTTCGCTCTCCGGGAAATCTACCTCCCCGAGGGTGATTGGTACGACTTCTGGAGGCCACGAAACCCATCGCTTCCCGGAGGCCAGACGTTACGTCTGACCCCGTCACTCGAGACCCTGCCCCTGTATGTGCGTGCGGGGTCCATCCTACCCATGGATCCAATTCGCCGGTATGTGGACGAACCATCCGACGAGCCCATGACCCTGCGGATCCACCCCGGAGCGGACGGGGAATTCTCCCTTTACGACGATGACGGAAGAAGCATGGCGTTCGAGGAGGGTGGTTTCTCCTGGACGAGGCTGGCCTGGAACGACCGGACGCGCACCCTCACCATCGAGCCGGTGGAGGGGATACCCATGGAACGAGAATTCCACATCGTGCTCGCGGGTTCCCTGGAGGAGCGGTCGATTCCATACGCGGGCCGACGGGTTCAAATCACCTTTGAATGACTGTCCGGCGTGTATCAGCGGTGGAGGGTAGGGATCGCGGTGCCGGGCTCGATAAAGGGGGCTTCAGGGAAGGTGGAGGGCCGATCCCCCAGAGTTCGACCACAGCGGAGGTAGTCCTCTAGAAGGCTGGCGAACAGTGGATACAAACCATACCCTCTGTTTCGTATCCCAACCCTGATCCCGCAACCCCCCCTCGTTTCGGGTTCCGGCCCTGTGACGATTCCCCGCCCTTCCTCAGGAGAAGCTACATGGCCCAGGCGTCTGCAAGCAGCGGCACGGTGAATCGCTCCCGCCTCTTCGCCGGCATCTGTCTGGCTCTGGTCCCCACCGGGGCCTCCTTCGCCCTGGTGAGCAACATCCTCATTCCCCTGAAGGAAGAATTCATCCTCACCAACTATCAGGTGGGGCTCATCGGCGGCGCGGCGCTCTGGGGGATGGCCATCTCCCTTTTGGTGCTGGGACCCATGCTGGAGGGGTACGGATTGAAGAACGGGGCCCGGATGGCCTTCGCCTTCCATCTGGTGGGAATCACCCTCATGATCTCCGCCTCGGGGCTGGTGGGCAGCCCTTCGGCCTTCTGGATCCTCATGGCCGGCGCAGCCATCCTGGCGGTGGGCAACGGAATGATCGAGGTGACGGGCAACCCCCTGGCCACCGCCCTCTATCCCGAAGACAAGACCACCCGGCTGAACTGGTTCCACGCCTTTTTCCCGGCCGGCCTGGTCACCGGAGGGCTGGTGGGCTTTCTCCTGGCGAACTGGGGCGGTTCGCTGGGTCATTGGACCGTGCAGCTGGGCGTCATCTACATTCCCGTCCTCATCTATGGCTGGCTGCTTCTCCCCCAGGCCTTCCCCAAAACGGAGAACGCCGAGGCCGGGCTCCCGGTGGGGGAGATGTTCCGCTACACCCTCACCCACCCCCTCTTCCTCATCTGGTTGGCCATGATGGCCATCACCACCTCCATGGAGCTGGGTCCCATGCGGTGGATCCCCTCCGTGCTGGAATCCGCAGGGATGCACGGGATCCTCGTGCTGGTCTGGATTTCGGGATGGATGCTGGTGCTGCGGCTGTTGGCCAGTCACTTCGTAAAGCGGTTCTCACCGCCGGGGATGCTCCTGGGCTCGGCCATTCTCACAGGCACCGGCCTCTTCCTGTTGAGCTTCGCCCAGAACCTCTGGGCCGCCCTTGCGGTAGCCACGCTCTTCGCCTGGGGCGTGGCCTTCTTCTTTCCCACCATGGTGGGGGTGGTGAGCGAACGGCTGCCTCGCACCGGTTCCCTGGGCATCGTCCTCACCGCGGGAATCGGACTTGGCACCGCAGGCGCGGTGGGGGTGCCGTGGATGGGAGGCATCGCCGACCGTCATCTGGCCGAGGCCCTGGACCCCGCAGCCACCGTCCAGCTTCTCGAAGCCGTAGAGCAGAGCTATCCGGCCTGGTTGGAACAGGCCCGCTCGGCACCCGATCCCGCAGCCGTGGGCTTTCGGGCTCGCGATGTGGAGGAGGCACTCCAGGCCACCCAGACCGCCCTCACCCTCTCCCGGGAAACGGGAAGCATCCGGGACAATGCCACCGCCAACGCTCTCCGGGCGGTGGTGCAGAGCCGCCTTCCAGGGGAGCCTCTGGTGGCGGCCGCAGCCGGACTCCTGGGACCCGCCGAGACCGTCGGCGGCCAGACCTCGTTCCGGTATGTGGCTCCCTTGGCCCTCATCCTCATCCTGGTGTTCGGCACCCTCTATGTGAGAGATCGAAGGGCCGGCGGATACAGGGTGGAGCGCCTGGAGCGACGGACGAACTGACGGGGTATCTCTTTCCATGATTTTTTCCAGCTTCGTATCGGCCGTTCCCTTGTGGGGTTGGGGCCTCATGGGTGCGCTGGCCCAGTCCGCAGCCTCGACCGCGACGCCGGACACCCTTACCTCCGACACTCTGCGCTTTCACCTGGACCGCGTAATCGTCACCGCCACCCGAAGCCCCCAGCGCCTGGCGGAGGCGCCTGCCGCCACATCCCTCATGGAGCGCACGGAGCTGACCCAACCCACGGTGAATCGGGTGGTGGATGCACTGGAGCAGATCCCGGGCCTGACCTTCCTGGATTTCCATGGCACCGGGGACGATCCCCAGCCGGTGATCCGAGGGTTCTACGGGGGCGGTGAATCGGAGTATCTCCTGCTTCTTCTGGATGGCGTTCCCGTAACCCGGCTCCACGACGGCCGCATCAATTGGGATCTCGTTCCCCTGGCCGCCGTGGACCGGGTGGAGGTGGTGCGTGGTGGAGCCTCACCCGTGTGGGGAGATGGTGCTCTGGGAGGCGTGGTGAACCTGGTGACCCGGCGAAGCGGGGCATCGCCCTCCTATCGTCGCGTGGAAGCTCAAGCGGGAGGCCTTGGCCTGCTGGCCGGATCGGCCTATGCCGCCGGAGCCGTGGGTCCCCGCACCGCATCGGCCTGGGGCGGGTTCCAGCGAAGCGACGGATTCCGGGACCACTCCCAGCGAGAGGGGGGAAGTCTGGGGGCATCGGTGGACCTGATTCCCGCACAAGCCGGGAAGAGCCTCACCCTTTCCACCCTCCACCACTGGAGAGACACAGAGAATCCGGGTCCCATCACCCAGGCCACCCTGGACCAGGGAGCGTCCCCCCGCGCCACCCTCCCCGTGTTTCGGTTTGACGAGGTCCTGGAGTCGCGCCACCGGTTGGGGGTGGATGGCACGTTCACTCCCGGCAACGGCGGGGCCCGAAGCGTGAAGGTCTCCGGACACCTGGTGGGTGAGCTCAGCCGACTGACGGAAGTGCGCACCCTCCCCCTCTCCCCGTTCTTTGCCGACAGCCAGGAACGCAGCGCCTCCAGTCGCCGATTGTTCGGCTCCGGCAAGGCGGAGGTTCCCCTGGAGATGGGTGGAGTGCTTGGCCGGATCACCGTGGGATTCGATCTGGCGCTGGGGCGCATGGAGAACGAGTACCGAGCGGTCCTCAGCGGCGGTCCCGACACGTACCAGTCGGCCCCAGTAGCGCTGGAGGCAGGCCCTCTCCTGGCCCAGGGAGTGGGAATGCGGGGTTCTGCTGCCCTCTTCCTGCTGACCGAGGTGAACCCACGCCCACGGCTCCATCTCCACGCCGGACTCCGGAGAGACGACTTGCGGGACCGCTATACCCCCCAGGGGGTGGCGACTTCAAACCCCGACGGCGAAGGCGCAACCGCCCTGTCGTCCCGAAAGAGTGCCTGGAGTCCTTCCGTCGGCCTGAACCTTCTGTTGGCCGGCGCCGGAAACGGCATTGGCGGTTCCTCCGGAGAGACCCGGTTGTTTGCGTCCCTGGGGCGATCGTTCCGGGCTGCAACGTTGGATCAGCTCTTCGACCAAAGGGCCACGCCTGTGCCCTTCCCGCCCTACGCCATCACCACCTCCAACCCCCTCCTGCGGCCCCAACGGGGGATCCAGGGAGAGGTAGGGCTCCGTTATGGCCGGTCCTGGGAGGAAGCGGGAATCGCCACCGATGCATCGGTGGCGGCCTTCCGTATGGAGCTTCAGGATCAACTGGACTTCGATCTGGCTCAGTTCAAGTACGTGAATCTGGGTCGAAGCCGCCAACAGGGCCTGGAGCTCTCTGGAGCCCTTCGACACACTTCCGGAACCAGGATTCGGCTGGGCTACACCTTGCAGCATGCACAGGAACGGGGCGGTCAAAATCCCGGAACACAGCTAAAGGCCGTGCCTCGACACACCTTTACGGCAGGAGGAAGTGTGGCGTTCGGGGCTGCGAGTGGAGATTCCCCGCCGGAGGGGGGCAGCCGTCCCATGGTGAGCGTGTCCGTCACCCGCCTGGGAGGTATCTGGTTGGACGATGCCAACCACCTTCCCCTAGAGAGCTTCACCCGGGTGGATGCTGGAGTGTCGCTACCGCTGGGACGATTCGAACTGCAGCTGGAGGTGCGGAACGCCCTGAACCGGAGCTACGCGTCCACCGGGTATCCAGACCCATCGGGCACGGCCACCGTCTATCTCCACCCGGCCGCCGGCCGGACCTTCCAGTTGGGGATGGCTACCAGCGCCCCATCTCTCCCAGGGACTCGATAACCCGCACCAGCCGATCGGCGCTGCGATGCCAGTTGTGCTCGGCTGCCGCTTCCGCCTCATCGGGGTCGCCTTTCCCGATACCATCGATGATGGCCTGGTGCTCCCGGGCCGAAACCTCCACCTCATCTACGATGGAACTGGTGTAGAGGCGCCCATATCGCTCGGTCTGGGGCTTCACAGTCTCATGTAGCGCAAGCAGTCTGGGTCCGGCGCTGGACTGGACGAAGGTGCGGTGGAAGAGGGAATCCAGTTCGAAGATGCGGTTGGGGTCCCGCACATCCAGGTCCGCCTGAACCAGAAGATCTGCGTTGATCTCGGTGAGGCGATCTACCAGCTTCTCCCGCTCCGGTGCGTCCAGCATGGCAGCCCATCGACCCGCCACCCCTTCGATGCCCCCCACGATCCACCACAGTTCGTAGGCATCCTCCGAGGTGAGAGGCGAAACGGAGAGGCGGGACTGCCGTCCCTTGCCCGAAGACGAGACGTACCCCTCCTGTTGGAGCTTCAGCAGGGCACTCCTCACGGGGGTCCGACTCACCCCCAGCCGCTGAGCCAGATCGGCCTCCACCAACCGACTGCCGGGGGCCATCTGCCCCCTCACGATGAGATCCCTGAGGCGGAGGTAAACACCCTGCACCTGGTCACCCCGATGATTACGACTATCTCCGGGGGAAACCGCACTCCCAGCGGTATGGCTGGCCATGACTTTCCTCGGTTGGGACCACAGAGAATGTGGGAAAAGGCTTGGAATACAATAGTGCTGTGGGGCCGGGATGCACAGCTTCTTCCTGTGAGCGGGTCCCGCCGCCCAACCATACAACGGCCGACGGAACTACCGGAAAGCCGTAGCCTTGTTCCTCGGGGAACCGCTACTGCGCCCCTCGATTCCGGAGAATGATGTCGACCTCCCAGGGGTGGAATGGCACACCCGTGCGGAGGGCATTCTCCACATCGCTACCGGAAAACACCGGGTAGTCGCTTCCGAAAAGCACCCGCTCCAGGCCCACCCGACGCAGATCCGCCACCAGGTCGCGGGCGTCGCGAATGGAAAGGGGAGGAACGCCCAGAGTCACGCCCGTGAGGATCACCCCGGAGAGTTCCAGCCGTACCCGAAGAGGATACCCAGGGGCTTCGTCCTCCGTCAGACGGATGAGCTCCGCCAGCACCCGGCGGGCCGACGCCCGATAGCCACCGTTTCCGCCCAAGTGGGCGAGAATCATTTCCAGGCCCCGATTCGGGAGAACCACGTCCCGGAAGAAAGCCCGCACTTCCCCAGCCGTGAGATGTCCCACCGGGGGAGCCAGGTGGATCATGAGGGGAGCGCCCACGGCAGCCGCATTCCGGGCAATGGAGGCCACCAGGGAGAGGTGCTCCGGTCGGCGGAGATCCACACCGGAAACCGGCAGATGGAGCTTCACCCCGAGGATTCCAAGCTCCTCCCGGCATCGTCGGAGTTCGTCCAGCGCCCAGGGCTGCAGCAGGGGAACCGAGCAGAATGCCACAGCCCTCCCTTCCAGCGACGCGACCTCCCGGGCCATATGGTCGTGGAGCCCTCGAACGAGGTCTCGTTCCCCCTGGGGGGTGAGTCCCAGGTCCCGACGCAGGCTGGGGGAACCCAGGGCATGGCCCATGGAGATCAAAAGCCCACCTTGGGCCTCGGCTCGGCGCAGGATCTCCCGGCCCCGGACATATGCGGAATCGGGAAGGGGAAAGCCCCCTCCTGCGGCACGCCAGCGGATGAGGAGTTCCGGACTGAGAATGTGGAGGTGGTGGTCCACCCGCTCCAACGGTGGTTGCGGGCTTCCTACCCCCTGGGGGACGCACGCCCATACCAGATTCCCCAGGATGGTGAGGGTGAGGAGAACCCCCCCTCGGGCCATCTGCCGGGACAGCCGGAATTCAGGGTTGGACCGGTGAGGCAGCACCATCCCCCACCACTGTGGTCCACTCCCGGACCTTCCACGAGGTCACCAACCCCTCGGTAACGTAAGGATCGATCCTGGCGAAATTCTCCGCCACTTCAGGGGACGCGCCCTTGAACAGGATCACGGCCCCATCCACCGGATGGGCCAGGGCTCCTCCCAGTACCAATTCCCCCCGATCTCTGGCCTCCTCCAGTAGATGGAGATGTTTGCTTCGAAAGCCCGAGCGGCGCTGCAGGTAATCCGGGGCCGTGTCGTAGAAGAGCAGGTAGTGTCGGAATTCAGTCATCCCATAGGCTACTCCAAGGAGGCACCTGGAGCCAGTACCCAGGAGTTTCTCTCATCTGGACTGGCGCCGAAGAGGCCGCAAGGGCAGCTTGCCCTCCAGCTGCATACCCTTTCGGATACCATCAGCCCGATTCAGAGCCCATGCCATTCTTCGCCGAGACGCGCCCAGAGAACGCCGCCCCGCTGTGCTGCTTGATCCTGTTGGCGGTGTTCCTCTTCAATCCGCCCGCTCTCATCGCGCAGGAGGCGGTGTCGGCGTTGGATGCTCTCGTCCAGCAGGAGGCTGAGGCCCGGGAAGGTCTTCGGTGGGAGGAGAACGGCTACCCCGTGGTGAGTATGGAGTTGGAAGGCGCCCGAGCCCGCTCTGCAGCTGCCTTTCTGGAGCGAGCCAGGGATCTGGACCCCGGAGCCCTCCCCCGGGACGAACAGCTCCGGCTGGACAGCTTCATCCGATCCCTGGAGGGAAGGGTCCGGGGGTATGAGAATCGGAACTACCTCACCCCCTTGAACCACGAGACCGGCCCCCACGCCTCGTTCATGCGCCTGGGTTCCCGGGGCTCATTTCCCACGGTGGAGGAGTACGACCGCTACCTGAACCGCCTCCAAACGGCCGGAGAGTATCTGGAGCAGTACATCGTGCTCATGCGGGAAGGATTGGCTACAGGTCTCACCCGCCCCAGGGAAGTGTTGGGTGGGCATGAGGGGATGATCAACGGCTATCTGGCCGATTCGCCGGAATCCAGTGCCCTGGCGGTGCCCCTTCACACCATCCCCACATCGATTCCCCAGGGCCAGCGGGAGCGGATCAGGAGCCAGGGGGTGGCAGCCATCCGCACTTCGGTGTATCCGGCCCTGGAGCGCTTCCGGGATTTCCTGGTGGAGGAGTACATCCCCGGGGCCCGGATGACCTACTCCGTGGCGGAATTCCCAGGAGGGCAGGACTACTACGAGTTCCTGGTCCGGTCTCACACCACGCTGGAGATGTCGGCCCAGGAGGTCCATGACATCGGCCTGGCGGAGGTGGCCCGTATCCGAAGCGACATGGAAGAGATCATCCAGGAGGTGGGTTTTCAGGGCGATTTCCAGGACTTCCTGGACTTCCTCCGAACCGACCCGCAGTTCTACGTGGATACACCCGAGGCGCTCCTCATGGAGGCCTCCACCCTGTCCAAACGCATCGATGGGCTTCTTCCGGCCTACTTCCACTTGGAGAGCCTCCCCCGTCGGCCCTACGGGGTGGAGCCCGTGCCCGCCGACCTGGCCCCCAACTACACGGGAGGGCGCTACTCCCTGGGCTTTGGAGACCGGGCCGGATTCTACTGGGTGAACACCTACGACCTCCCCAGCAGGCCCCTCTACGTGCTGCCCGCCCTCACCCTCCACGAGGCCGTGCCGGGCCACCACCTCCAGATTGCCCTGGCCCAGGAAATGCACGATGGTCGGGGCGACGGGATCACGGCGTACTCGGAAGGGTGGGCGCTCTACGCCGAGTTCCTGGGAAAGGAAATGGGAATCTATGACGGTGATCCCTACGGGGACTTCGGCCGCCTCACCTACGAGATGTGGCGTGCCTGCCGACTGGTGGTAGACACGGGCATCCATGCCCTGGGCTGGTCCCGCGACGAGGTTCGGGAATACCTGGCGGCCAACACGGCTCTCTCCCTCCATGAAGTAGGCACGGAGACGGATCGGTACATCGCCGTGCCGGGGCAGGCCCTCTCCTACAAGATCGGCGAGCTCACCATTCGACGGCTCCGGCTGGAGGCCGAGGCGGAGCTGGGGGATGCCTTCGACCTGAAGGACTTCCATCATGAGGTCTTGAAGTCGGGCCCCGTTCCCCTGTCGGCCCTGGAGGAGAACATTCGTGCCTGGATCGGCAGCGGTGGGGGAATGGTGCCATGAACGGGTGGGGGGTAGCGCGGAGCACCCGCAGATTAGGGTAATCCCTTCCCGGGGGTAGGAAGGAATTACCCGATCCGCCCGCCCGGGTGGACGCCGCGTCATGAATGCCGGGCTTGTGGATTACGGGCTTCAGACCTTCAGGGATTCCAGAGCTCCCGGGCCCTCCGATACATGGTGGCGGCCTCCTCATGGAGATATTTCCGGTCGTAGAGGGTGCCCATGAGGTAGTACGCCCTTCCGTTGGCAGGCTGTAGCCGGGCCGTCTTCTCCAGGGCGTCCAGGGCTTCCTGAACCCGCCCCAGTCGGTTCAGGGACTCCCCTCGGTAGAGGTGGGCTTCGGCGTGATCCGGATCCTGCCGACACACCCACGCCAACTCGGCTTCCGCTTGGTCGTAAAGCCCCCGGCGAAAGAAGAGTATCCCCAGGTTCGCCCGGAGCGAGATGGTGTTGGGCGCCACCCGGGCCGCCTTTCGCAGGGCGGCTTCCGCCTCGTCCAGGCGCCGGAGCTGGATGAGAGAGGCCCCCAGATGGATGAGAGCATCCACATGGGAGGGGTCGGCGCGACGGGCCGCCTCGAACTCCTCCACAGCCATCTCCGGACGTCCCCACCGCGTGTACAACTCCCCCATCTCCATATGGATATCCGGGTTGTCCGGGTCGTCGGCCAGGGCTGCCCGGTACAACGCCTGGGCCTCGGGCCATCGGTGGCAGCGGGCCTGACCCCGAGCCTTGTCCAGAGGACTCATCGGCCCCTCTCCCACTCTCTCCACCGTCGCATCCATGGCCTGCCTGCCTCCCGCCTCTACGGCCTGGGGTTCACCAGCGCCGGGGCCCGCCCCCGGGTCTGCTTCCCGGAAGTGTCTACAAGAAGCGTACCGTGGCGCGGGGGAGGAGTCAGCCTCCTCCCCACCAGCCCGGCCCCCACCGCCACAACAACCAGAGCAGCCCCACCCACACCACGATGAGAAAGAGCAACAGGCTCGCCAGGAAGAGGAGAGGCCGCCGCACCCAGCGCCCCAGGGTCCTGTCTGCCGCAGCGTCCACATCCCGGCGAACTGAGGGGGGAAGCCGCTCCACCACCCGAGCCAACCCCCACGGCACGATGAGGAAATCATCCACCACACCCAGGATGGGAACCACGAAGGGCACCAGATCCACGGGGCTCAGGAGATAGATGAACAGGAGCACGCCGCCCAGTCGGAGGTGGGCAGGGGAGTGGGGATGGAGCACGGCATGGCCCACCACCACCAGTTCCCTTCCAAAGCGAAGAGCCCGATGTCGGAAGAACCCGAAGAAACCCTTCTTCGTTGGGGCGGACGGAGGGCCGCTGGGGCCCCGGGTGGGTAGCTGGGGCATGGAGGGAATGTGCCGCCAGTGAGCCCTACCCACAAATCCACCTTGCCCGCAGCCCCCCCTTCATCCAATGTCGGTACCATGCCATTCACCCCACTACCGCTTCGGCGTCTTCCATTGGTCCTGGTGGTAGCCGTCGCGTTTGGCACCACGGCCTGCCAGGAGACGGGCGGTACCCTGGTCCCGGCCAACACCCCGTTGGAGCTCCTGATACCGGCAGGCCATCTACCGGTGGGGAGCGAGTTAACGCTTCAGGTAAGAATCCCCGCAGCGGGGACATCCACCGGCGACGCTGCCGGGGTGAGCGGGGCGTCCCAGGCACCGGTGATGGGCGTCGTGTGGAGTTCCTCCCGGCCCAACGTGGCCGACGTCAACCAGGAAGGGCGAGTCACAGGGAGGAACCCCGGGGTAACCCGGATCACCGCCCAGGTGGGAATGGCCCAGGCCTGGGCGGACCTCACGGTGTTGGAGCCCTCGGGCCTCACCGAACTTGTGAATCTGAACGCCCAGGGAGAGAAGCTCACCCGCTTCGATGTGGAAGGAAACGCCCTGGACGTCCATGGAGGAGAGATCCTCTTCCATGACGGGCTCTACTACTGGTACGGCGAATACTACGCCTGCGGCTTCCAGTGGCAGACCTCCGGCACCCCCTTCTGTGGCTTCCGGGTCTGGACCTCCCCCGACCTTCGGAACTGGACCGACCGGGGAAAGCTCTTCGAGGTCACCGAGCCCTGGCAGGTGATGTGCGGCGGCCAGGGCAGTGGCTGCTTCCGCCCCCACATTCTCCGAAGCCCCGCCACCGGCCGATGGGTGCTCTGGTTCAACGGCTACGACGCACCGGGGGGCTTCTACATCTTCGAGGCCGACTCCCCTCTGGGCCCCTTCCATCACCGCCACGATCCCTCGCCGGCCCAGGGGGTGCCGCCGCAGCGGGGCGACCACAACCTCTTCGCCGATGAGGATGGCACCGGGTATCTCGTCTACACGCTCTGGCCCAAAGGCGACATCGTGGTGGAGGAACTCACCCCGGACTACCTGGCCACCACGGGCCAACATGTGGTGCTGGGGGTGGACTTCGTAGAGGCCCCTGCCCTCTTCCGAAGGGGCGATCGATACTACCTGACCCTCTCGGACCCCGCCTGCGGCTACTGCGAGACGGGCACATCCTACCTCACGGCCCCCGATCCACTGGGCCCCTGGTCCGACCCCCGGAAAATCACCACCACATCGTGTGGCGGGCAGCCGGGTCACGTCTCCACCCTTCCAGGAAGCGATGGCTCCACCTGGTACCTTTACTCCTCCGACCTCTGGAATTATCGGGAATTCAACCAGGCCACCGCCACCCAGTACATCTCACCCCTTGTCTTTGACGATGATGGCGAGATCCGACCCATCACCTGCACCCCCTCGGCCTGGGCTCCGGCGCTGGTAGCCGGTACACCCCAGGCGGCCACCGGGGAAGCCTCGGGGGGGGATGGAGAAAAGATCCCCCTGGGCCGTCTTGCCGATTCCGCTTCGCAGGGACGGTTGATCTGCGACGTGGGGGAAGCGGTGGGCGGAAGCAGCTCCCCGGCACGAGTCCAGCGGGAACTCCGCTTCACTTCGCCGGAATCGGGTCGCCTGGAGCGAACGTCGCTGAGCCTCTATCAGCAAGGATCCCGAAACTCCCGGTGGGCAGGATCTCCCAACGCGCCCCTGGTGGTGGAGGTGGTGCAACTGGGAAGTGGGGCCCAGGGGGCGGGACGCAGCGTGATCCTGGAGCGCCAGGAACTCGCTCCGGACGACATCCCCTGGTCCGCCCGCGTTCAGCATCTGGCATGGGATGTCTCCCTGGCGGAGGGGGTGGAGTACGCTCTCCGCCTCAGCTCCGGCCCTTCCCAGGGCTGCTTTGGGACGGCGTTCCAGGATGTGCTGGCCAACGCTTCCCCGGTACAGTCCTGGGTGAGCGAAGACGGCGGCACGAGCTGGACCCATGAAGATCGAAGGCACCCTTTTGGCCGGCTGGAGATCCGGCCGGACTGACGAACTCGTCACTCTGGAGGTCGTGTTGAACCGCTCAGCCCTGTTTCGTGTGCCGCCTTCTGCCTCGGTCCTGATAGCTGCCGTGCTGATCCTGAGTCCCGGATACCCTCACGCCCCTGACGGGACGGCGCCCTTGGCGGCGCAGGTGGTGCCGGAACGGTGGGAAGCCACCCCCCTACAGCCAGTTCTCACCCATCGAGATCAGGCCGGCTTCGTCAAACGGTGGATCCAAGAACGCTTCGACACCCTCCTCCCGGAGCTCATGCGCAGGGAAGGGATCGACATGTGGATCATCATTTCCCGGGAGTACAACGACGATCCGGTGTTCCGCTCCATGGCCCCGCTGGAGACGTACTCGTCCCGGCGACGCACCATTCTGGTGTTCCACGACCGGGGGCCAGGATTGGGGGTGGAGCGGCTCTCGGTGGGACGCTTCGACTACGATGGCTTGTTCCAGGTGATCCCCACCCACAACGACCTGCAGTTCCAGGGGCTGCTGGAAACGGTGCGGGAACGAAACCCCACCACCATCGGGGTGAACATGTCTGGACGGTGGAACCACGCCGATGGCCTTACCGCCACCCAGCGGGACACCCTCATGGCCACGTTGGGACCGGAGTTCGGAGATAGGGTGCGCTCTGCCGAGATGCTGGCCGTGGGATGGCTGGAAACGAAGCTCCCGGAAGAGACGGAGATGTATCGACATGTCATGCGGGTGGCCCATTCCGTCATCGCTGGAGCCTTCTCCAGCGAGGTCATCATCCCGGGTGTCACCACTGCGGACGACGTACGGTGGTGGATGCGGCAGACGGTTGCGAAGTTGGGGCTGGGTACGTGGTTCCACCCGTCGGTATCCATTGCCCGCCGGGGCGTGGACCAACGCCTGTCGGGCGACACCGTGATCCAGCGGGGAGATCTCCTCCACACCGACTTCGGCATTGTGTATCTGGGCTTCTCCACAGACACCCAGCATCACGCCTACGTGCTCCGGCATGGCGAGGATGAGGCCCCCGCCGGACTCCGAGAGGGACTGCGCTCGGCCAACCGGCTCCAGGACATCACCATGACCCAGGCTCAGGTGGGACGCACGGGAAATGAGGCTCTGGCCGCCTCCCTGGCCCAGGCTCGCCAGGAGGGCCTCCAGCCCTCCATCTACTGGCACTCCATCGGCTACCACGGCCACGGCGCCGGCGTGCCGTTGGGGATGACGGACTACCAGGACGGGGTGCCGGGACGAGGGGAGTACATCTTCCAGCCCAACAGCTGGCACTCCGTGGAACTCAATGTCACCCAGCCGGTGCCGGAGTGGGATGGCCAGGAGGTGCGGTTCGCGCTGGAAGAAGACGCCGTCCTCACCCCTGCCGGGTGGGAGTGGGTGGTGGGACGCCAGGAGAGGTTCTACCTCATCCGCTAGAAGGCTGTTGGACTGCGGGGAACCGGTCGGGCAGACAGGGGATTTGCGGGGAGGAAGCCGGGAACGAAGGGCAGGGCCGGTATAAGCCCCGTCGTTCCAGGCAGTTCTGCACTCGAAGCCTGTTATTGGAGCCGGAGTATGCGTCGCACCACCCCCCTGTTGTCCCTCCTCTCCCTCCTTATCCTGGGGGCGTGCGAATCCGAAGACTTCAGCGACGGTCTGGGCCTCGGCCCGTCCGAAGAGCCATCGGTACAGTGTGTCGTGCCCACGGCCCAGCTCTTCGACGGAGGACCGGGAAAAGATGGCATCCCTGCCCTCACGGATCCGGCAATGGTGGGACCCCAAGACCCCGAGGCCGAGTGGTTGGAGCCCCAGGATCGTGTGGTGGGACTCGTGGTGGATGGCCAGGCCTTCGCCATTCCCCACGCGGTGAGCTGGTGGCACGAGATCGTGAATCTGAACGTCCGGGGGCACACCCTGGCCGTGACGTACTGCCCCCTCACCGGTTCCAGCCTGGCCTTCGACCGGCAGGTAGTGGGTGGAGATGAGTTCGGAGTGTCAGGCCTCCTGTATCAGAGCAACCTGGTGCTGTACAACCGGAGCACCCGGGAATCTCTCTGGTCGCAGATGGGCCGGGTTGAAGTCTGCGGTGTCGACCCGGACATGGCACTTCCCATGGTTCCGGTCTTCGAGATGACGTGGGAGGGGTGGCGAACCCTCCATCCCGAGACCCGGGTGCCGGCCCACCTCCCGGGAGCTGACCAGCTCTTCGGCCTCTATCAGTACCCGTACGGCGATTACGAGGAGTCGGAATTCATCTTCTTCCCGGTGAATAATGCAGATGACCGGAGGCCTCCCAAGGAGAGGGTCCTGGGAATCCCCGGTGGGGAGAGGGCGCTACCGGGCTCTTCCCCGGGAACCGAGGCGGGCGGTGGAGAGAGCGTGGCCTTCCCCTTTGGTGAACTCGATGGGCTGGGGCCCGTAGCAGCGGTCCATACCCAGGCCCGCGGTGAGCCGGTGGTGGTTTTCTGGAGCCGGGAGTGGCAGGGCGCGGCGGCATTCCGTCCGGTTCTGGACGGGGAGCCGCTCACCTTCCGGGCAACAGACGCCACCATCGTGGATGAAGCCACGGGAAGCGAGTGGCGGCTGGATGGCCAGGCCTCGTCCGGTCCACTGGCGGGACATCGGCTCCCGCCGGTTGCGGAGGCGTACGTGGCGTTCTGGTTCGCCTGGGGTGCCTTCCATCCCGAATCCCGGCTCTGGACAGGGGAGGAGTCATGAGCGGGCACCGGCATGGTGTTCGGAACGGAAGACGCTGGCCGCTCATGACGGTGTTGCTCCTCCTGGTGAGTTCCGCACCGGTATCTGGGCAATGGATCCAGCCGCAGGGAACGGGTTGGCTGGACCTGACCGTGTCGCACCTGGATACCCGGGATCAATTCTGGGTGGATGGTTCCCAAAGGCGCATGGCCAACGACGGGCACGCCGTGACTTCCTCTCTTTTCCTCACCTCCGCCGTAGGAGTGGTGAGGGGCCTCGACGTGTGGCTTCAACTTCCCTTCCACCGACTCCGTTTTGATGATTTCACCGGAGAGCGGCTTCGCACCGGAGTGGGAGATCCTCTCCTCCACGTCCGAGTGGGTCCAGAGCTCGTTGGGCTGCCCGCCGTCCCGGTGGCCCTGCGCGGAGGAGTGAAGTGGCCGGCCGGCGACCTGGAAGTGGACGCCGAGGTGATCCCCCTGGGAGACGGTCAGTGGGACGGGGAGCTGCTACTGGAGGTGGGCCGGTCGTTTTACCCCCGATCCATTTGGGCCATGGCCTGGGCAGGCTACCGTTGGAGGGGGCCCAACGAGTTGAAGGCCAGAGATCCTGGAAATGAGGAGTTCTGGTATGCAGCGGTGGGAGGCGACGTTCGGGGGGTGGGTTGGAAGGGAGCCCTGGAGGGTCTGCGAGGCGATCCCTGGATCCTTCACGGGATCTCCATCCCCTCGGCTCGGCGGGAGCTGACCCAGCTCCTGGTGACCCTGGACCATGCGGCTGGACCAGGACGCGCAGGCTTGGGGCTGCGGCACCCCATCCAGGGCCGGAACCTTCCCGTGGGAACCGCCCTCACACTTCACTACTTCGTTCGCTGGGGTATGTCACCCTGACGCCGACTCAACCCGTTTCCACCCCCTCAATGCTCTGGGGAAGGGCTTCGGGGTTCTCCTGGGGAACTCCCTGAGGGCTGACTGAATCGGGCAATACCAGGGTGAACACAGCCCCCCCGTCCGCCCCATTTCGCATGAGGAGATCACCTCCCATGGCCCGAGCCAGGCGACGTGAGATGGCCAGTCCCAACCCCGTTCCCCCCGAATCGGCTTTCCCGGTGACGAAGGGCTGGAAAATGGTTTCGCCCAGAGCTGGATCCACGCCGGGTCCGTCGTCCGCTACTTCCACCATGACGGCCCCGCCCTCCGCCCACGCCCGCAGCTCCACCGTCCCCCCCCCTCCAGGCTTCAGGGCATCGGCAGCATTCGCCAGGAGGTTCGTGACGATCTGGTCTACCCTTCCGGGAGGAACGGGCACGGAGCCCTTGAATCCAACGGCGTCCACCCACTTGACGGAGGAACCCCAGGTCAGACGAGCCAGGCGAAGCTTCCGAGCCAACAATTCACCCAGGTCGGTGCACTCCGCATCCGTCTCCGGTCGGGAGTAGCCCAACAGTTCCGTGGCCAGTTCCTGGATCCGGTTGGCGTGGGAATGGATATCGTCCAGCATTGCCCGCCGCTCGTTCTCGTCGTCCTCATCCTTGGCCATCTCCGCATAGGCCAGGATCACAGACAGGGGATTTCGCAGTTCATGGGCTACCCCGGCCAACCCCTCACCCAGCGTGGCCAGCCGGGCCTGGCGGTCCAGCTCAGCCTGCTGGGCCTGCTCCAACGTACGGTCCATGAGAAGGATCTGACGGCCCGGAGGGTCCTCCTGTCTCAGCGCGGCCACCCCCAGGTACACGCCTCGGTTCTTACCGTCTCCCCCGAGAACCTCAACGCGACCATTCCACCCCCCTGCCGAATCCATGGTCTCGAAGGGAGGCAGCCCCTCCAGCCCTGCCAGCTCATGAAAACGCTTCCCAATGTCCGAGTCATCCAGCCCCAGGAGCCGCGTCGCCGCAGGGTTCATCTCCATGATGGCATCGCTCCTGTCCGTCCGCACGATGCCTACGTCCGCCCGCTTGAACAGGATCCGGTAGCGGCGGGTGAGCTGACGGGCGTAGAGTGAAAAGCCGGCCACCAACGCGTTGGTGAAGAGGAGAGCCACGGCAAGAGAGAAGGTGGTTTGCCAGTCCGCCGCCACCCAGTACCCGGCTCCGAAGAGACGCTCGCCGGCCACGAGGAGAGCCATGCTCAGCAATGGGACTCCCACTGCCGCTTTCCGACCGTGGTGAAGGGTGAGAAGTGCCACCGGTAGCACGTGTACCCACCACAGCAGGTGGGAGGCCACGCCAACCATGGGCAGCAGGAAGGGATGGAGAATCGGAATAGCCAGGAGGGTGGCCATGCCCCATCCCTTCGGTTGCTTCCCCATGATGCCCCTCCCCCTGCCGCTCGAGCCCAGCTTCAGGAGAACGGTCCTTCCGTTCCCCCCTTCAATCAGAACAAGCGATGAGAGGGAGGCGAAGTTCCCGGGCCGCCGAGCTACCGGTGCCCCTCCGGCAAGGCGCCTACTCCTTCAACCCCTCTGCTTCCAGGGTCGACATGAGGCGACTTCGTAGCTCCGATGGACATGTCTCCCGACCCCGCACCCGCTCCAGGACCTCCAGAAACGCGGACTCGAACTGCAGCACGGGATAGCATCGGCTACACACGTGGAAATGTGCCTCCACCAACTCCATTTCCTGGCTTGGCAATTCTCCATCCAGAAACTCATAAAGTCGCTCCAGGGCCTCCTGGCACGTGAGCACGGGAGGGGCTCCGCCGTTGGCCGACTCGTCGGCGCCGTTGGACGCGGGCGTCGACCAACCGCCACCTTCCCCCCCAGCGCCACCCGCTGCCCTGAGGAGTCGCGCCACAACCTGTTTCAACCGTTCAATGGCATCCATGCGTCAGCCTTGTGAGGCAGGTTTCGAGAGGTACCCCATCTCCAGGGCGTAATCGTAGAGCGCTTTCTGCAAGAGTTTCCGGCCCCGGAAGATCCGGCTCTTCACGGTGCCGACCGGAATGCCGAGAACGTTGGCCACTTCCAGATAAGGCAGCCCCTCCACGTCGGAAAGTACCACGGCTTCCCGGAATTCCACGGGAAGGTCGTCTACGGCACGGAGCACATCGTCGTCCACGAGAGAGGCGAAGAAATCTCCCTCCGGGTCCGAGTTCTGATACCCCTGGAACACATCCACCTGTGCGCTGATGCTGCGGGCGTCGTTGGGGGTTTCCTGACGCACGATCTCATCGTGCCTCTGGCTGCGTTCGCTCCGGCGGAGGTAGACGTTCCTGCAGATGGTAAAGAGCCAGCTCTTGCAACTGGTTCCCGGTGTGTACTGCTCCCATGCGCGCCAGGCGCGGAGATAGGTCTCCTGCACCAGGTCTTCCGCTTCGGCCGGTGCGCCGGAAAGCCGCAACGCGAAGCGATACACCGCATCCATCTGCGGGATGGCCTCCTGGTTGAAGAGTCCATCCGGATCCGTGGGGTTCGTCACCGCTACGCCTGGGCCAGAAGTGGAAGGGGAAGGGTGCCGCCACGCCCACAGCGTTCCGGAAGCTGCCGGCCCGGGAGAGCGCCACCCAGGTGAGGAGACGATAGAAGCCCCATCCCACCCCGGCAACTGTAAGGTCACCGCCCCCAGCGTCACGCCGCGGATCCGACGGGCCGGCGGGCGTCGAGTAAAGAGGGTTCCTCATCCCGGAACGCCAGGAGGGCTATGGAGACGCATAACAACAACGAGTATGCTTTCATGAAGCACCCAGGATACTGCGAGGAACGAAAGTGCTGCGGAGCGCGTTGGGTATGGAGCGCCGACGTTCGCAAATCCATAACCACCCCATTCGGTTCCCGGAGACAATCATGAGCTGGATCAGGCAAATCCACGAGACGGACGCCGCTGGGAAGGTGGCCCGCGTCTACAACAAGATTCAGGAGAAGCGGGGACGGCTTTCCAACATCATGCGAGTGCAGAGTCTGGCGCCGGAGGCCATGGACGCCCACATGGACCTCTACCTGGCCATCATGTTCGGCAAGGGAGGGTTGAGCCGGGCCGAGAGGGAACTCATGGCCGTCGTGGTCTCGGTGGAAAATGGATGCGAATATTGCACCCTCCACCATGCGGCGGCCCTGGAAGCCTGGTGGAAAGATCCGGAGAGGGTGGCCGGCCTTCGCGAGGATCCAGATCATGCGGACCTCAACCCGAGGGAGGCCGCACTGGCGGAGTATGCCCGGATCCTCACCCGACATCCCCAGAACATGGCCGCCCAGCACCTGGAGCCCCTTCGGGCCCATGGACTCACCGATGAAGAGATCCTGCAGGCCAATATGGTGGTGTCGTACTTCAACTTCGTGAACCGCATCGCCCAGGGTCTGGGAGTGTCGGCCCCGCCGGATGAAGTGGGGGGCTACAAGTACTGAGGCGACATCTCCGTCCGGTCCAGAATCAATTTCAGAGTGGTGAGCAGAAGGATCACCGACACGGGTATCAGTAGCTGGAATACCGTGACCATGGCCGCCGAGAGCTGGAGCCCCAAAATGAGGACCACGGCCGGAGCGCAGCAGGCACTCCCCGCCAGCAGGGCCGGGAGGGAAGCCAGCACGCCAGATGATCGGTTGAAGCGACATGCCCCGGGATTGCGGAAGGCCAGAAGGGTTACTCCCAGATTCAGCCCCACCAGCAACGCGATGAACGCTCCCATGAGGAGATTCAGAGGGGACAGGAGGAAGGTGATGCCGGGCAGAGTGAGTTGGGCGATGGGCTCGAAGGTCATGGTGCCGGTGCGGTGGAACATCCGGCCCAGGTCGGTGGTGAGGAACCGCACGCCGTTCCCGCCCAGGGAAATGTCCTGGAGGGCCACCATGAAGAGTCCCAGGTAGATCACGGCAGATCCCAGAACGAATCTTCGGTACAGTCTCACTCCCAGGATGGCCCACAGCTTTCCCAGCGGTGCCGTTGGTTCTCCCGACAGTCCCGCCATCCTTGTCACTCGACACCCGGCGCGGTGGTGCCCTCCGAAACGAACTCACTGTTGGGATAGAAGGTGTGCCATGCGAAGTAGAAGCCTTCCACCGGCACCACGGGAGTCAGAGGAAGCTCATCCGCGGAATAGAGGGCTCCCTCCAACCGGTACTTCCCTTCGTCAGCGGGAACCACGACTGGCGAATCCCGCCCCGTCACATAGATATAGCCAGTGTCCAGCACGCCGTCGTAGACCGCCAGAAAGCTGTCGGTGGCCTGCACCCCGGCTTCCGCCAACTCCTCCAGAACGAAGTAGGCGCTGGCCTGGCTGGTGCGCCCCCCTACCACCATGGTCTTCTCGTGGTGGCGCCCCGACTCATGCATCAGGGGAAAGATGGTACCTGCCTGCGTGTAATAGCCTCCCGCCGGATTGTACGACCCGTAGGGATCCCGCTGGTAGTTTCTCAGGTGCCCCGTGCGCTCGCTCAAGACGGTGGTCTCGGGGTATGCGGCAACCCATCTCTCCCAGGTGGTCCAGATGACGTTCACCTCATCCAGGGTGCGGTGGATATGGTCGCCCTGGATGCCGAGAGCAGGGATCTGGGAGAAGTAACTTCGGGTCTCGCGATCGAACATGACCATGTTGCTATTCAACAAGCGGCCCGAGACGCCCAGGGTTGTATCTCCCCGTTTGAAGCCCTGGGCCGTGGCCGTCAGGGGGCAGTAGGTGACGGCCACGTTCAGGCCGCCCACCCGATCATTCACGATCTCGTGCCACACCATGATCCGTTGGGGATAGGCCCGGGCCTCTCCATTGTGGGCGAAGCCCATGACGATGTCCCCACCCTCCAGATCTGCCTGTGCAGCCGGCACGAATCGGGGCTCATCGATGGCGGGAATGCCATCAGGGGGTGGCCCGCCGGACATCATGGCTGCAGCGTAGGCCTCGGGGGTGTCCGCCCGCACGTAGGCTGACTCCGCGAAGGGGAGGGACTCTGCCGGGCGGGCGTTGGCCGCCTTCACGATTTGTTGTGCGGCGAGGAGTGCGCTTCCAATCACCAGCCCCGAAATGAGACCCCGCCACCTCCACGCCAGGCTCCGCCCCCCCTTCTCGGATCTTTTCATGGGATTCTCCCCTCCTCAGAACGTCACGATCTCGTACCCATCGGCCACGCGCTTGCGCAGACTGGGATGTCCCTCGAACTCACTCAGGAATGCGATTCCGGCCTCTCGAACCTGCTCCTTTACACCGAAGGCACCGGCGCAGAACTCACAGGCCCCGGCCACCTTGCCTTTGATGGCATTGAACACGCCATGCAGCTTGTGATCCGGGTTGTTCAGTTCCGGGATCCAGGAGACCCCGGCCCCGTCAAAGATCAACTCCACGTCATCGCCGGCCTCCGCAGCTTCCTTGGTGAGGGACATGGCGTTCAGGACGCGGGCCAGGTCGGAGTGCTGTTCGGTGCCTGCCAGAACGACTACGGAAAGCTTCGCCATCTGTGGAACTCCTCTTCGTTGTTTGCTTGGGTCGTTTGTTTGCTTGGGAGGCTGTTCGGTGCCGCCTCACCCTCCCAATGCATTCCCTCCTTCCGCGGTTCCACGGCCTGGCGGTGACCGACACCGGGAACCTCGTGGGCCTGTTCCGGCTTCGTGGGGATAGAGACAGCGGGCTCGATGCCTGAGGTCCTCATCATTCCCCATCGTCACGTCAACTGAACTCCAGGAGATTTCCTATGAATCGCATTGCCTCTCCCCGTCTGGTGCCCGGACTGGCTGCACTGGCGGCTGCCGCCACCATCGCTGCCACACCCGCCGTCCAGTCCTCCGAATGGAACGTCGACCCCGCCCACACCGAGATCAACTTCAAGGTGAGTCACTTCTTCACCCCCGTGTCCGGCACCTTCCAGGACTTTGATGTGGATCTGGTCTACGACGCCGAGAACGTGGCCAACAGCTCGGTGAACGTCCGCATCGACGTAGCCAGCGTCGATACGAAGAACCCCGACCGGGATGAGCACCTGAAGTCAGCCGACTTCTTCGAGGCCGCCAATCACCCCCAGATCACCTTCCGCAGCCGGTCCGTGCGTCGGACAGGTCCAGACCAGCTGATGGCTTCCGGCCCCCTCACCATCAAAGGGGTAACCCAGGAGATTGAACTCCCTATTCGCCTGCTGGGAATGCAGGAGATTCCTGGAGAGATGCAGGAGATGTTGGGTGGTGTGAAGCGTGTGGCCGGCTTCCACGCCGAGACGCAGATCCGCCGTCAGGACTTCGGAGTAGGTGTGGGTAGCTGGGCCGCCACCATGGTGGTGGGGGGCAATGTGGACATTGAGATCGCCCTGGAAGCGAATCAGCTCTGAGGCGTTTTTTCACGGATCCCGGCACCCCCATCCCCGCTCCCGGTGGGTGGGTGTGTCGGAGTTCCCGGGTCGCGCTTCCGTTGTCCGAAATGGCTCCACACATCCCGTATATCGAAGGCCAGGGATACGGCCGTTGCGCTGGACCAGACCATGAGAAAGCTCCGAAAAGCCCCTTCCGCAGCGGGGATGGCCATAAGCACCACCGGAAGAAGGGGAAGCCAAAGGATGTGGCCCAGGCCCAGGATTTTCTGGAACCCGAAGCGAGCATAGAGGCCCATCATCAGCCCCGCCGACACCAGGAACACACCGAGGATCCATTGCGCCAGTGGCTCCCCCCGGAACAGCAGAGCCGCCAGGTTCAACCCCATGAGGAACGTCACCCAGATGGGAACCCAGGCGGGTTGGCGCAGCAGTTCTGTCATGAACCCCAACGGGATCCGCCACAAGGGAACCCGCTCCACTGGTGACATGCTGACACTCCTCCTGGACGTGAATGAGACCCGGCTCCGGGACCTGAGAGGATACTTCCGTCTAAACGAGAATCGCTCACCCGTCCAGACGGTTCCAGGGCTTCGATGCCGGGGAACCTTCCCACTGATCCCTGGATTTCAGGGACGTTGAGGGCCACCTTGGGGCCGTCGCTCCCAGCGGAGCAACCCACTTCCAACACTCACTCCAGAGGACCCGGAACCCGATGATCACCCACCGCACCACGCTCCCCGTCGATCCCCGGGAGTCCGTCCGGGACTACTACTCCCGGGTCCTCCGCTCCAGTTCTGATCTGAAAACCGGAGCCTGCTGCACTCCGGAGGAGATGTCCCAACAGGCCCGAAAGCTGATTCAGGGCGTGCACCCGGAGGTTCAAGACCGCTTCTACGGATGTGGGGTGCCCATTCCTCCGGCCCTGGAGGGAGCCACGGTGCTGGATCTGGGCTGCGGGACGGGTCGCGACTGCTACGTACTGTCCCAACTTGTGGGGGAGGAGGGGAAGGTGATCGGGGTGGACATGACCCCGGAGCAACTGGAGGTGGGGAAGCGTCACCAGGCATGGCATGCCGAGCGATTCGGTCACAGCCACTCCAACGTGGACTTTCGTCTCGGCTACATGGAGACGCTGGGAGAAGTGGGAATCGATGACGAGTCCGCGGATGTGGTGGTCTCCAACTGCGTCTTCAACCTCTCACCCGACAAGCTCCGCCTCTTCCGGGAGATCTTCCGGGTGCTGAAGCCCGGAGGCGAACTCCATTTCTCCGATGTATTCGCCGATCGCCGGATCCCGCCGGATCTCCAGCAGGATCCCGTACTCCTGGGAGAATGTCTCTCCGGGGCACTGTACGCTGAGGATCTACGCCGCGTCCTGTTAGCCTCGGGGTGCGCCGACGCCCGGGAGCTCTCCAATCGCCCGGTGCCCCTCCTGGATGCCCAGGTGGAGGAGAAGATCGGAATGGTGAATTTCTCTTCCAGAACCGTCCGGGCCTTCAAACTCCCCCTGGAAGACCGCTGCGAGGATTTCGGTCAGGTGGCCACGTATCTGGGGACCATTCCCGGACACCTCCACTTCTTCGACCTGGACGATCACCACCGGCTGGAGACGGGCCGTCCCCTCCGGGTGTGCGGAAACACTGCGCTCATGCTCTCGGCAACCCGGTACCGCAGCCACTTCCAGGTGCAGGGAGATCGGTCGGTGCACTTCGGGCTGTTCGATTGCGGGCCGCAGGGAGTGGGCCAGGGAAGCGGGAGCTCTTCGGAGGCCGCCTGCTGTTAGATAGCGGGGCCTGTTCCGGATAGCGGGGCCTGTTTCTGAAATACGGGATTTGCTGCTACCCGTCGTCCGGGCTCCAACGATCCCGAAGGTACCGGGCCACCTCGGTAGAGATGGCCTCCATCTCTCCGGCGTAGGGTTGCCCTGTCCCCTGGCCATCGTCAGTGGCTTCCAGGAGCCAGATGTGGGAAGACACTTCCAACTCGGTGAGACGGTTGTGGTAGAGGACACTCTGCTGCACCGGGATGGTGCGATCCTCCAGGCCATGGACCAACAGGTGGGCTGGTGCCCCCCGTCTCGCCTGATGAAACGGACTGGCCGCTTTCAGAGCCGGAGATTCCCCCTGGGCGGTACCGAAAACCGACACCAGAAGCCCAACGGAGATGGCAGGAGGATTCTTCTGCGTGAGATCCATGGGCCCCCATAGAGCCAGAACCGCATCTACAGATGTAGACACCCCTGGATGCTCACTGCCGGCCGTCGCAACGGCATCCCCCGCTACCCCCACCATGGCGGCCAGGTGGGCACCCGCCCCCAGGCCCCAGGTAGCGAATCGCGACGCGTCCAGCCCCAACTCCCGGGCGTTACGTCGTAGGAATCGGACGGCGCAGGCGGTATCATGGAGCGCGGCGGGCCACGGATGCTCCGGCGCCAACCGGTACTGAACGGAAGCCACGGCGTATCCGGCTTGGGCAAAGGCCGACCGACCATGGTCGAACCACCCGGACCCCGATTTGCTCCCAGAAGTCCAGCCGCCTCTGTGGAAATGGATCACCAGGGGGTGGGGCGTGGGAAAGGAGGCCGCCGGGCGATAGAGATCCAGGCTCAGGATGTCTCCTCCGGGAGCGCAATAGGGGAGGTCCCGCAGAGGTCCCGTCTCTGGCGTCTCTCCCCTGGCCGCAGGCGAGATCCCGGCGCCTGGATCCAGACAGGCCACGCTCAACCACGCCGTAGCCAACAGGGCGATTCCCCAACCATTGGAAATGGTGACCCGGACCGACAAGTGCCCTCCAGATTCAGTTGGCTGAGATGAGAACTACTTTGACGCGATCTTGCCCGGAGCGATAGACTCCCCTCGCCATGAACCCCATAATGCCACGGCATCCAGCCCGCCACCCGCATACCCCCACGGAAAATAAGGCTTCCTCCCTCTTCCGCTTGGGCTACCTCCTTCTGGCTACCGCCTGGGGTGCTACGGCTTGCTCGGATGCATCTCGTCCAGCGGAGCCTTTTCTGGGGCCGCCTTCGGTCCTGGACCCCAACCACCCTTCTGCCTGGTTGGGTGAAGGCCCCCGGCGGCTGGAAGTTCTGGTCCGGACCAACGCCCAGGACCCGGATGCCTCCCGGCAGATCACCTCCCGGCTCATGGCCCTCCTGGGAAGAACTGGCATCAACGTCACCCATGAGGAGAATCCAGGGCCCCCCACAACGGTTCCCGAAGGCGTTTTCGACGTGGTCCTGGATGGAGATGGAGCCCCCCTGAAACTCCCCACCGATCCCCAAGGGTGGACGGACCCTCAGCTGCCGGACCGGATGCGGGCCCGTATCCAGGAGCTGACGCCCCCGGATTCGTGGAGAAAGTTGGAGGAGTTGGAGATCCCGGAGCTTCGCTACACTCCACCGCCGGTGACCATCCCCACGTACGACGGGCGACCCTCGCCCCCCCTCCTCCAAGAACCCTTCTCTCCGGAGGAATCCCTGAAGCAGTGGCAGGTGCCGCCGGGGTTCGAGCTCCACCTCTTCGCCTCCGAGCCCCTCATCGTGAACCCCATCGCCATGGCGTGGGATGAAAGGGGTCGACTCTGGGTGGTGGAAACCGTGGACTACCCCAATCGCATCTCCCCCGACGGGGAGGGAAATGACGTCATCCGGATCCTGGAAGACACCACTGGCGACGGTCGGGCAGATACGGCCACCGTGTTCGCCGAAGGCCTCAGTATTCCCACGGGACTGGTGTTCGTCAACGGAGGCGTCATGGTGGCGGCCGCACCCCACTTCCTCTTCCTGCAGGACACCGACGGTGACGACGTAGCCGATGTGAGGGAGGTGGTGCTCTCGGGGTGGAGCACCCGCGACACCCATGCCGGCCCCTCCAACCTCCACTACGGCTTCGACAACCGGATCTGGGGTATGGCGGGAACCGCCGGCTTCCAGCAGGGGGAGCTTCGCTTTGGCGCAGGGGCCTGGCGCATGGAGCGGGATGGATCGGGGATGGAACTGATGGCTCCCTTCACCAACAACAGTTGGGGGTTGGGACTGTCGGAGGAGTTCCACGTGTTCGGCTCCACCGCCAACAATGAGCACGCCGTGCAGGTGGCCATTCCCCAACGCTTCTTCCAGACGGCCCGGGCCATCCGGGAGGCAGACGGGGTGGATCATCTCCCCTGGCCCGGCGGAGGTGGGCGGAAGCGGCTGGACGGCCACTACGACATCCACCCCATCACCGGCAACATCCGACAGGTGGACTACCAGGGAGGTTTCACCTCCGCAGCAGGAAGCAACCTCTACACCGCCCGCAGCTTTCCCCGGGAATACTGGAACCGGGTGACCCTGGTGGCCGAACCCACGGGCAACCTCCTGCATCAGGGCGTTCTGGCCCCGGCGGGCTCCGGCTTCCAGGAGACCGAGGGGTGGAACCTCATGGCCAGCGCCGACGAGTGGGCCTCTCCGGTGCACGCCCAGGTGGGTCCCGACGGTGCGGTGTGGGTGGCGGATTGGTACAACTTCATCATCCAGCACAACCCCGTGCCCCCGGGCTTCCAGGGAGGCCCCGGGGCGGCGTACGAAACTCCCCTCCGGGATCGCCACCACGGACGCATCTACCGTCTGGTGTGGCGAGGCGCCCCTGAGGCCCGGCCCATGGCCTTGAGCCGCCAGCGCCCGGAGGACCTGGTCCCCGCGCTCACCCACCCCAACCTCTTCTGGCGCCTCACGGCCCAGCGGCTCTTGGTGGAGCGGGGGGAAGTGGACGTGCTTCCCGAACTCTACGGCCTCCTTAGAGGCCACGAGCTGGACGAGCTGGGGCTGAACCCCGGCGCCATCCACGCCCTCTGGACCCTGGAGGGGTTGGGGCTCCTGGATCCCGTGACCGGCGATGACCGGGCCCGGACCGAGGCCTATCTGGCACTGGATCATCCGTCGGCATCGGTGAGACGAAACGCCGTCATGGCACTGGCTACAGCAGGACCGGGATTGGAGCAACTCTATCCGGCCCTGCACCAGGCTGGGCTTCTGGAAGATCCGGACCCGGGGGTGCGGATCCAGGCCCTCCTGGCCCTGGCGGAGCTCCCGGCCTCAGTGCCGGTGGGACGGCGTTTGTACGAACTGGCGCAGGTGTGGGATGAGGAGCGGGCCGACTGGATGGACGACGATTGGCTGCCCACAGCCCTCTTCCTGGCCGCCCTCTCCCACCGGGAGGGCTTTCTCTCCGCCTATGGGGAAGAAGTTGGGGTGGTGCCCTTCGCCCGGCTGGCGGGGGAGGCCGCCCGGGGGGAACTCCTCCCGGGAGTGGACTGGTCCGGCCCGGCCCTGGACCACCGGGAGTGGGACACCCTTCCCGTGCCGGCGCTGTGGACCACCACCCATCTGGGCCACTTTTTCGGAGTGGTCTGGTACCGGCACGAATTCCAGCTCCGGGAGGGTGCAGGGGGCGCCGCCGGAACCCTGGGACTGAGCCCCATCACCGATGAGGAAGTGACGTATCTGAACGGCGTGCGATTGGGCGCCACCTCCGGTCGTCCCAGCGAACCAAGGGAATACGAGATTCCTGTGGGGGTGCTCAGGGCAGGGCGGAACGTGTTGGCCGTGGAGGTGACGAACCTCCGTCGGGGCGGCGGCATTTGGGGCGACCCCCAGCAGCTCTTCGTGTCGGGCCCGGGTTTCCGGGTGCCCCTGGCGGGAGAGTGGAAGGCCAGGGTGGCTTCGGTGTGGGAGGGGGGCCGGCAACCGGACTTCGCACCCGGCACCCCCTTCGCCCAGCAGTTCCTCCGCTACTACTCCCCGGTGGGTGGGCTCTCGGGGATGCGTGGCGTAGGCGACGGGGGCGCAGGCTTCGCAGGCGGGCGTCCAGGCGGGATGGGCGGTGCCGGAGGTGCCGCGGATGTCACCCTGGCTCTGGGAACGGTGGCGGGGGAGAACCGCTATGATCGCTCGGCCCTCACCGCCCGCCCCGGCCAGCGAGTGGCCCTGGCCTTCGACAACACCGACGACATGCCCCACAACGTGGTACTCCTGGCGGCGGGGGCCTCGCTTCCGGCCGTGGGAGCCGCGTTGGACGCCTACGTGTCCCATCCCAGCGCTGTGGGAGCCGACTACATCCCCCCAGAGCTGCAGGTGCTGGCCTCGTCGGACATGGTAAATGCCCGGGAGTCGGCCACCCTTGTGTTCACAGCCCCTGCGGAGCCTGGGGAGTACCTCTTCGTCTGCACTGTCCCAGGGCACTGGCAGACCATGTGGGGCATTCTCTCGGTGCAGGAGTAGCCCCAAGTCGATCCATCCTGAGAAATCGCGGGCACCAACGCCGACTTGACTCCGCAGGATCCCTTCTACAGCTTGACTGTACAACGGATGTCAGATCGATCAAGGAGGCGTGCTGTGACGGTGGTGACCGTGTCCCCGAAGTACCAGGTCGTGATCCCAAAGGATGTGCGCGAGAAGCTGCAGATCAAGCCGGGTCAGAAGATCGAGGCCTTCGCTTTCGGCAATCGGATCGAACTCGTACCCGTTCGTGAGCCCCACGAGCTTCGCGGATTCCTGAAGGGTGTGCCCAACGACTTCGCTCGCGAGCCGGACCGGGTGTGAACGTCGTCGATTCGTCCGGTTGGATCGAGTTCTTCGTCGAGGGGCCGAACGCGTCGTTCTTCTCCGAGCCTCTCGCCGAAGTCGAAACCCTCATCGTTCCCACCGTCAGCATCTTGGAGGTGTCCAGATTTGTGCTTCGGCATCGGGATGAGGCTGCAGCGTTGGAAGCCGTTTCTTCAATGAGGCGTGGCCAACTCATCGAGCTGGACGGAGAGCTCGCGTTGCTCGCAGCGAAGCTGGGCTTGGAACACGACCTACCTCTGGCCGACAGCATCATCTACGCCACAGCCCAACGTGCAGGGGCCACAACCTGGACGCAGGACACCGACTTCGTCGGCCTGGAAAACGTCCAATTCATCGCGAAGGGGAGCTGACCGAGACCTCACCGCCCGTCGGGCGCCAGCGACATCCCCTTGCCGAACCAGACGGGCTGCGTGGGTAGGGCGTCCACATCCATCACCTGCCCGGCCCGCATGACCATTCCCAGCCGGCGAATATTGGCGATGTCGTCCAGGGGGTTGGCCTCCAACAGGATCAGGTCGGCCACTTTCCCCACTTCCACCGTGCCGAAGTCGTCCAGGCCCCGGGAGGCCAGGGCTCCGTTCCGGGTGGAGGCCACGATGGCCTCCATGGGCGTCATTCCCAGCTCCACCAGCCCCTCAATGGCGACAATGGTTCCGATGCCCGCCTCCTGGTTCTCGTGCTTGGGCTCCCGGCGGAATTCCGGCGCGTTGCCCAGGTAGTTGTCCGTGGTGGGTACCATGATGCAGCCGGCCTGGATCATCCGCTCGGCGTTCCAACGGCGTACCTCCATTCCCGGCTCCCGCTCCTCCTGACCGATCTCCTGCCCGGTGCGCTCCCTCCGGTTGCGGGCCTCCGTGCTGTCGCTGCCGGTGAGGATTCCGGCCTCATCCACCCCACCCTGCCCTTCCGCTTCCTCGTCGGCTTTTTCCGCCTCCTCCTTCTCTTTCTCCTCCATGTATTCCCGCCACGCCCGGCCCGTGATGGTATTCGACAAGGGACCGCAGATGACGCCCCGCTCCACGATGAGGTCCATGAGTTCATCGGTGATGCGGCGATCCAGCACTTCGGGATGCTGGATGAGATCGATACCTGCCTGAACGGAGAGGAGCAGCCCTTCCACCGAGGTGGAATGGGTCTCGGCCACGAGCCCCCTGGCATGGGCCGCCTCCACGATGACCCGCTGCTGCCGGGGGGAGAAGGTGATGAGATCGGGATTGCTGGTGTGCCCCGTGCCTCCGTACTTGATGAAGTCCGGTCCCTTGTCCAGATAGGCGTCCATGGCCACCCGGAGCTCCTCAGGGGTCAGGGTGAGAAGCTCCTCGCCGGACCCCTGGGCCAGGAAGTCGTTCATCTGCTCCTGCCAGAGGGTGAGGCCCGTAGGTCGGGTGAGGTTCCAGGTCACCGTGTAGGGACCGCCCCAACCCACGATGTTGCCTGCCACCAGCATCCGGGGACCCACCGTCTCGCCCCGGGCGATCTCGTCCCGCACCTGCACCAGGGGGGGAAGGGAGCCGTAGGAATCCCGCACGGTGGTGATGCCATGCTTCAGATGAAGCTGCGCCGCTTCCCGGGTGAGATCGGCGTTCCGATGCTCGTACCGGACGAAGGTCTCCCCCCCGCTGTAGAGGGAAAGATGGACGTTGGAGTCCACGAAGCCCGGCAGGAGGAAGCGACCCGAACCATCCACGGTGCGAGCCCCGGCAGGCACCTGCACGGACGCCCGAGGGCCCACCGCCACAATGCGTTCGCCCTCTACCACCACCACCGCGTCGGAGACCGGCTCACCGCCATTCCCATCGATGAGGGTGGCTCCCACGATGGCCACCGGCTGTTGGGCCAGAACGGGCGTGGGGGAGGGGGCGAGACCGAACGCGGCCACCAGCGCGGCAGCCGCAGCCTTGCGGATCGCAGACAGGCTAATCGCAGACACACGGCTCATGGGTTGGCTCCTGCGAAGCGGAGAAGGATCTCCAGGGTGAGTGCCACGCCTCGGCGGAGGTTCTCCACCGTGATGCGTTCATCGTTTCCGTGCACCCCGCCGGAGTCCTCCTGGGGGGTGGCCGTGGGGGAGTAGCCGTAACTCACGATCCCCAGGTCCCTGAAGAAGTGGGAATCGGTGAACCCTCCCTGCACCTGGGGCACGAAGCTGGCTCCAGGGAAGGCCTCCAGGGTGACGTCCCGGACGGTGCAATACAGCTCATTGTCCGTACCGGACACGGCCGGAGAGAATCCCATGAGCACCTCCACCTCAGCGTCGGGACCCAACACCTCTCCCAGTTCCCGTAAGAACGCCTGGGGATCCTGATCTGGAAGGAGCCGGCAGTCCACCTCGGCCCACACTTCCGGAGGCACCACGTTGATCTTGTCGCTCCCCTCCATGCGGGTCATGGAGCAGGTATTCCGGGTGAGGCTGTGAAGACCGGGATTGAAGTTCTGAAGCTCAGCCACCACCTCAGGGGTGAGGTGGGAAGCCATGTCCTGGAAGCGCGTGCGCCAGGGTTCAGGGAGGTTGGGGGCGATGCCCCCGAAATGGGCATCTACCGCCGGGATGATCCGGGGCGCGAAGGCGTGGTTCCGAAGGCGCTCCAGGGCGGCCACCAGCTCCGTCACCGCCGAGGTGGCCCTGGGTGACGAGCCATGACCCGGCTCTCCCTGGGTGGTAACCCGCAGCCAGTAGGGCACCTTCTGGGTCACCTCCAGGCCGAAGTTCACCTGGTCACCCACCGCCGAGCCCCCACCCCCCTCGTTCAGAAGATATCCCACCCCCTGAAACAGTTCGGGACGGTTCTCCACCAGCCATCCGGCGCCAAACGCCCCACCTGCCTCCTCATCTGCGGTCCCCATGAAGAGGATGTCCCGATTCAGGGGAACTCCGGCCCGGTGGAGGGCCACCACCGCCGCCAGATGCAGGATCCCGGAGCTCTTCGTGTCCAGAGCACCTCGACCGTAGATGTACCCGTCCCGGACTTCTCCCCCCAGGGGATCCGCCGTCCAGTAGCGCCGGTCGGCAGGAACCACATCCATGTGATGGAGGAGCACCAGCCCCGGCTCACTCCCTCCGGAAAGGCGGGCCCATACATTCCCCCTCCCGGGAGCAGACTCCTGGATCTCGAACGGGATTCCCTCAGCCTCCAGGACGCCGGCCAGGTAGCGGGCCCCGGCGATCTCGTTGCCAGGAGGGTTCTGGGTGTCCTGGCGAATGTACTCCTGGAGCCATCGCACGGCCTCGTCCTGGAGCGCGGTGAGCTCAGCCGGTGAAAGCACCTCCGCCACCTGCCGGGGGAGCACTCCGGCCGTGGGGGCCTGAGCCAGAAGCGGATGGGCCGCCACCGGAAACCCACTGAAAGGGCTGAGGAGCACGCCAGCGGGAGCCAGCGTGAGGAGCAGAATCAGACTTGAGGGGGCCAGGGCCCACTTCTTCACGTTCACGTCGTTATCTCCCGGGAAATCTCGTTCACACCGGCCACCAGACGATCCACCTCCTCCTCGGTGGTATAGCACGCCAGACCCGCCCGCACCAAGCCACCGGAATGCGACAGGCCCAGCCGATCCACGGCGGTGGTAGCGTAGAAATCGCCATCCGAGAGGAACACGGCGTGGTCATGGGCCAGGAGCCGGCACACTTCCCGGGGATGGACTCCCTCCACCGTGAAGACCAGAGTGGTGGTGCGGAGCTCGCCGGGTGGGGGTCCGTAGAGGCGCACGCCAGGCACGGCGTCCAGCCCTTCCCAGAGACGTCGGAAGAGGGTCTCCCCCGAATGATGCAACGCCTCCATGGTGTGGCGGAGGCGGGCCCGACGGGAGCTCGCTGGGGACCCGGCACCCGCCGACAGCGAGGCCAGAAAATCCACCCCCGCCCGAACTCCGGCGATGGCTTCGTGGCTCAGGGTGCCCGTCTCCAGCCGCTCGGCCGCGTCGTTGGGGGAGGGCGCCAGCTTCGGCACATCCAGCCCCTGGAGGAGTTCCCGCCTTCCCCACATCACCCCCAGATGGGGGCCGTAGAACTTGTAGGGAGAGCACGCCAGGAAGTCGCAACCCAGGGCCTGAACGTCCAGGAACATGTGGGAAGCCGCGTGCACCGCATCCACGAAGAGAAGGGGCCGCCCTTTCTCAGCCGGCCCGCCCACCTCCGACCCGTCCGCCCGGGACCCCTGGGCCTGAATCACCGATGCGATGTCAGAAACCGGGTTCACCGTGCCCAGGGCGTTGGAGGCCAGTCCCACCGCCACCAACCGCGTGGCCGGACCCACGGACTGGGCCAGGTGGTCCAGGTCCAGACGCCCCGTGGCCGGATCCATGCGCACGGTCCGCACCGTCATGCCCCGCTCCCGGGCCATCCGGCGCCAGGGATCCACGTTGGCATGGTGATCCAGCTCCGTCACCACCACCTCGTCTCCGGGACCCCACCCCGCCCCCAGGGCCCGGGACAGATGGAAGGTGAGGGTGGTCATGTTGGCACCGAAGGCCACCTCTTCAGGGGCTCCCCCCAGGAGATCCGCCATGGCACGGCGGGCCTCCAGGATGATGGCGTCCGTCTCCACGCTGGACGGATACGCCCAATGGGTGTTGGCGTTGTGGTGGGTGAGATAATCCACCATGGCCTGGATGACCGCCTGGGGCACCTGGGTGCCACCGGGGCCATCGAAGTACGCCACCGGCTTTCCGTTGTGGACGCGGGCCAATGCCGGGAAGTGGGCGCGGATGTCTGGGAGGGAGGGGAGTGTCAGAGGTGGCATGGGGCACGGGTTCCGAGTGGAGTACGGTGGAATGATGTTGGGAAAGATACACCCGGGCGCCGGGGCTCAGACGGTAGGGATCACGTTGGCGTTCAGTCGGAACAGGTTCGCGGGATCGTACCGGTTCTTCACCGCCACTAGCCGTTGGTGGTTCCGCTGATAGTTGAGCCCCACATCGTCGGCAGAGTGCGCCTCCTCGAGGTCGTTCACGTAGAAGCCCTGGGTGTGCGGTTCGACTCCCTGCCAGAATGCCTGGATCCAGCGAACATGCTCGGTGGGATCCTGGCCGAAGGGCCAGTCCACAAAGCAGAGAAGGTTGGCCAGGACGTTCCGCTGGGGGAACGCCGTGGCGTCCGGCAAGACCCGGTTGATGGCGCCTCCGCTGTGCTGCGCGAAGAGCACCGTGGCGCGCTGGGGATGGCCCTGGAACGTGTTCACCAGGATCCGCATCAGCTCGGGGGTCATGGCTTCGATGAAGCCGCTCTTCGTATAGGTGCCCTGGGCCCTCGGATCATCTGTATCGCCTGAGCGCTGGAGAGCCACGTAGTCCACGCCCTGGATCCCATCTACCATGGGGGTCCCCAGGCTCCGGAGGGGGGCCAGCACCCCATCAGCCTGGCCGGCCGGACCTGAATAACAGACAGCGAACCCCGCCATGGCCTCGCCGCCGGCCGGAGGCCTCACCATGATCAGGTCCAGTTGGAGCCCGTCGGGGGCTACGGGGGCGTAGTCCCCATAGAGAGTCAGTACTTCCCGGGCCCTGGCCATTGGATAGAAAATGGGCCCAGCCAGTACCCGTCGCTCCAAGGGATGGAGTTGGAACTCAAAGGAGGTCACCACGCCGAAGTTGCCTCCCCCTCCCCTCACCCCCCAGAACAGGTCCGGGTGCTCCTCCTGGTTGGCTCGCACGAAGCTGCCGTCTGCGGTGACCACATCCACCGCCGTCACGTTGTCCAGCGAAAGTCCCCATCTACGGGCCAAGCGACCGAACCCGCCTCCGGTCACCAGCCCCCCGGCTCCCGTATGCGATACCGTTCCCATTGGAGTCACCAGGCCGTGGGACATGGTTTCATGATCCACCTGCCCCAGCAGGGTCCCTCCCGCCACCCGGGCCCGGCGCCGTATCGGGTCCACATGGACGCCCCGGAACGTGGAGAGATCGATCATGATTCCCCTATCGCAGGTGGACTTCCCCGAGAGGCTGTGACCCCCGCATTTCACCGCCGTTAGCAATCCCCCGTTGTCTCGGGCGAAGTCCACCGCCGCCCGGACGTCGGCGGCTCCGGTGACCTGCGCGATGAGGGCAGGGCGCCGATCGAACGATGGGTTCAAGATCCGCCGGGCCTCCTCGTAGCCGTCATCCTGCGCCAGAAGGATCCGCCCCCGGATCCGGGCCGCCAGATCCGCGAGATCTCCGCCGCGCAGAGTGACCTCCCGCCCATCGCCAGTGACGGCCGGCACATCGGGCGACCCTCCTGAGGGAGGGCGGTAGAGACCGAAGAGCCGCGGGCGGCCCTGCGGAAATGGAAGGGTGGCCGCCGCGGCTGCCGCCATGCTGGACCGCAGGAAAGTCCGACGCTTCATGTCGACCTCCTTGTGGAATAGGGGTGGTGTGGGGGCCACCGGATCTCGCGCCGGGCCACCACAACCGCAGGGTCTATTGCTGGGTGCCTTTGGCTTCTGCTGAACCCACCGCTTTACTGCTGTGTCCCCTCCGTCGCCACCCTTCCACCCAGGGCCACGAAACGCGCCCGGGCCTCCCGCACCCGCTCCTGGCCCCGGGCATCGACGTTCGCCCAGAGGGCCATCATCCGGCGATACGCCTCCACGGCCCGGGCGGTATCTCCCACCTCCTCGTAGAGGGGCCCCAGTTGGAAGGCGGCCTGGGTCCGGAATGAACCATTCAGGGGAAGGTTCGGAAAACCACCGTTTCGAACCTCCTCAAACAGACGGATGGCCTCCTGGATCTGTCCCTCCTCCCGAGCCAGCTCTGCGCGATCGAAGCTCCAGCATGTGGGACATCCCGCCTCCACGGCCAGTTCCTCCATGGCCTCCAGGCTCCCGTCCGCACGCCCCGTGGTCATATCCAGCAGAAGGCGTGCCCGCTGGATGTCGATCCCATCCATGCGGGGCCCCCGGTTCTCCACCAGGTGGGTCTCCCATGCCTCCAGAACGGCCTCGGTGGCCGCACGATCCCCCGAGCGAGCCAGATTTACCGCCACGAACCACCAAGATCGAGCCTCCGGCTCAAGGGCAAAGAAGCCGTCCTGCAACTCGTCCTCAAGGTGGCGGAGAGCCCAGGCGGGATCCCCCAGCAACTGCTCGAAATGCACCGTCCACTGCCGCTGGAACAGCTCGAAAGCGGGACCCACTTCGGCAGCCACCCTTTGCGCGGCCAGCATGTCGGTCCGCCCCTCATCCAGCCTGCCTTCGCGATAATAGGTGATGCCCCTGTTGCCCAGGGCGTTGGATCGGACGAAAGCCGGCTGCGCCGGGTCGTTGATGAGAGGAAGCAGAGCATCCCGGGCGGCGTGCAGGTCGTCTTGAACGAATGCCACCCAGAATCTCCACTCCGGAAGTCCCTGCTCCTCGGGGTAGGCGGAGGCGAACTCCTCGAGAGCCGCCGCCGCCCCGGAAACGTCGCCCATTGCGATATGGGTCCGGATCAGATTCTGAAACGCCGTATTCGTGCGCCCAGGGCCATCCACGGCCTGTCGGTAGAGCTCCAGACCCCGGGGATAGTCCTCTATGGCTATGTATTCGTTTCCCAGGTTGTTCAGAGCAGCCCGGTCATGGGGAGCGATACGAAGCACGCTCTGGTAGGCGGAAATGGTGCGAGCCCGGTCTCGCTCCACCTGACCGAAGTAGTAGGCTTCCGCCAGGAAGCGCTCCCGCTCGGTGAGCCGATCCCGATGGAGATAGGCCTGGCTGGCCGCCTCCTCATGCCGGGCCGGGTCCGTGCCGATGTTGTTCAGGGTCGCGGCCATGCGCCGCCACGCCATGGCGAACGCGGGATCCACGACCACCGCCTGCTCCAGGAGTCCCAACGCTTCCCGATAGTCTCCCTGCGTGAAGGCCCGATCTGCCTCGGTGAAGAGCCTCAAGGCATCCAGGGAGCGGGTGGTGACCTGCTCCAGAGGCTCTCCCGCCCGGACCAGTCGCAGGGACTCGCCGGACTTCTCCCGGATCTCCCGGGAGAGCCGGTCCATGGCGCCAATGACCTCGTCCGGTCCCTGGGCTGACACCCGGAACGAGGCCAGCGACCGTCCGCTCTCGGCCTCCCGGAGGTTGGCGGTGATGACGTAGCCCGATCCGGCTCGGGCCACCTCACCGTCGATGATGGCGGGAAAACCCTCCCGCAGGGCCACTTCACGGGCCAACGGAGAGGTGAGCACCGTGCCGGGGTCCACCTGCATGCGGGTCAACACGGGCGCCACATCCACTTCTTCCACCAGGTTCAGGATGGAAGCCTGGGCCAGGTCTACCCTGAGGGCTCCCGACACCACATCCCCCAGCCCCTCACCGGTCTCGTCGTGGAAGGTGGCCAGAACCACCCGGTCGCCCTCGGCAATCACCCCCTGTGCCACCAGATTCCCCACGGGCCCTATCCCGGTGGCCCACATCACCAGGTACGCCGCCACCGCCAGGGCCAACAGGCCCAGCGCTGCCGCTCCACCCAGAAGCGCCTTCCGCCAGGTGAAGATGCGTTGGACGTTTGTGGGTCTCGGAAAGGGACCGTCCGGTGCCGGATCCCCATTCGCAACGCCACGGGCTTGGGGTGAGCCGGAGTCCATCTCCCGGCCACCCTCGCCCTCCTCTTCCCCTCCCGGCAGCCCCTCCTGCACGAACGCGGTGGCCAGGACGATGGGCAGTCCGATGAGGAGCAGCGCCAGAGCCATACTGGGCGTCCAGTCCGGCAGGCCGGCACGTTCCGTGAGGAACTCCACGAATTCCACCACCCCCCAGGAGGCCGCCAGGAATACCCCCAGGACCTGCCAAAGGGAGCGCCGATGCATCTCGTGGATCAGGCCCAGTAACCAGTTCATGCCGTCCCTCTTCCAGAGCTTCCCCCTCTACCTCCAGCGCGACCCCTTAAGTGTGCCCCGGAATCCAACCCAGCGCCAGCTTTTTATACCGCCACGCTGGCGTGCCGGCGGCCTCATGGAACTCCCTGGGACTTCGCACGATACGATGGGAACCCATGAACCCTCGGCCAAACCAGCCCATGAACCGACGACGCAGAACCTCACCGACCCCACCCCTTCCCATCGTACTGGGCGGCGCCGCTCTCCTGGTTCTCGTGGTGGTGGGAGGGTATCTCTGGCTGTCCACCCGTCCCGACCCGGGGGAAGTGACGCCAGCCGACCCGCAGCCGGCAAAGAGTGATTCCACCTTGGGAGAGTTCGAGGCCCCCTGGACGTGGGGCACCGGCCCGGGAGTGGACCCGGAGCCCCTGGTGCTACCTGAGGTCGCAGAGAGCGATGCATTCCTCCGGGATCTTCTGCGCGGGCTTTCCAACCACCCCCGGGTGGCGACCTGGCTCGTTCCCGACGAACTGGTGCATCGCTTCGTCCGGGCCGTGGTGGCGGTATCCGCCGGAGCCAGCCCGCTGGAGCCCCTGGACTTCATGATCCCGGAAGACAGCTTCGCCGTGGCCACGGCCATGGACCGGACCGTCATCAGTCCGGATGCCTATTCCAGGTACGACACGCCTTTGGCGGCCCTCCGTTCCGTCGATCCGCAGGCAGCAGCTCGACTCTACGCTCAACTCCTTCCCCTCCTGTCGGAAGCACACCGGGAGTTGGGCTTCCCGGAAGGCACCTTCGACCAGACCTTCTCCACGGCTCTGGAGGAGATCCTCCGGGTGAGTGTGCCCGCAGGGGCAGTGCCGGTGGTTCCGTCGGAGGTGGGGGTGGGATACGCCTTCGGAGACTCCCGTCTGGAGGCCCTCTCTCCGGCGGCGAAGCATCTCATGCGGTTGGGTCCCCGGAACGCCCGGGCTCTGCAGGAATGGGTATCGGAATTGGGTCAGGCCATCTGGGGGTCTGCTCCCCGCTAAAGCTTCCCGCGCCCTGCCTTCAGTGAGCCGCGGGACGAGGCAGGTCGGGCCGACCCCGAAGGTCCCGCCACCACCAATGATGCTCGAAGGAGGCTTCAGGGTTTGTCGCAGAGTAGCGCTGCAAGAGGGCGATGGCTTGGTCGTGGTCCCCCATGAGGGTCCGCATGGCGGCCTCGAACTGGAGCAGTTCCCGCTGGGGATCCTCTGGAGGGCTCACTGACTCCCGCACCCGACGCATGACAGAATCGGCGCTCTCCAGGCGTCCGGCCCGCGCCAGCACCCCGGCCTCCATGAGCTGAGCGTAGCCCATTCGCAGCGCTCCACCGTGCTCCGGCAGGAGGCGCTCCAGGGCCATAACCAGTGACTGAGCCTCCTCCGGGTCAGCCTCCAGCTCCGGCGTGGTCATGAGCAGGAGTCGACATTCGGTGAATCGGGCCTGCCCGGGGAACCGACGCCGCCCTTCCTCGCACCATCGCCGGGCCTGGGAAAACTCCTCCAGGTCGTAGTTGCCGTTGAAGAGCCGGGCCAGTATCTCATCGGCCACTTCCAGGTACGCGTCTTCCTGGTAGGCGGTCCGAGCAGCCAGGACCGCTTGAGCCCGATTGTCCCGGTAATAGACGTGGCTCAGCACCTGGTGGGCATCGGCAAGACCGGGGGCCAACTCAACGGCTCGCTCCAGGTCTCGCTGCGCCTCTGCCACGAGAGTCTCCTGAAGCCCCGGATCGGGATCCAGGCGCTGCAGGAAGCGCCAGTATCTCAACGTACCCCGGACTGCCAGAGCCTCGGGGTGGGTGGGGGCCAGAGCCAGGGCGGATTGAGCGGACTGCAGCCCCGATTCCATGTGGCGCACCATCTCTTCTCGGGACTGCGCTAGCCTGGAGAGCCGGTACTGAATGGTGGCTCGCAGGACCAAAGGCTGCGGCCAAGCCGGATCCAGCGCGGCTGCCTGGCCGGCGAGACCCTCCGCCTCCCGCAACAGGCGTAGCGCTTCGTCCACCTCACCATCTCTTGCAGCCGTCAGGGCGTCCTTCCGGCTCTTTTCCGCCCTCTGGAGCATGGCCCAGGCCGCCATGTCCGAAGTTTGATTCTCCGTCTCTCGAAGCCGGACCTCCGTGCCCAACCATCCCCGGAGCATGATGGCGGCCTCGCCGGCGATCTCCTGTCGAAGGGTCAGTAGATCGGTTGCCGACCCCTCCAGACCGGCGCGTTCCATGGTGGCACCGCTCTGGCCATCCAGCAGTCGCAGTCCCACCCGGATCCGATCTCCCACCTGCTCCACTGTCCCCAGGACCAACGTCCCTGCTTGAAGGATCTGTGCGATGCTGTCAGGGGGTGCATCGGAGTCGCGGTACGCCCCCACACCGTTTCGGCTCACCACCTCCAGGGAACGGACGGTCCTCAACTCCTCCATGAGCGATTCGGTAAGCCCGTCCGCCAGGAATTGGAGTTCTCCCGATGGACTCAGATCCTCGAAATACGTCACCGCCACGCGGGTGAGGTCCAGGCTCGTCTCCGCAGCCGCCACCCGCGCCGCACGCTCTCCCATGAAGCCGGCTACACTTCGGCCCGTGAGGCCCAGGGTGACAATCGCCAGGACCGTCAGCATGACGATCTCCCTCACCGGCGCCTTTTGCTCTCCCTTCTCGCCGTGGTACCAACCGATTATGAGGGCGGCGACAATTCCCAGGAGGTACCAGAGGAGAGCCACCTGGTAGGCCAGCTCCGGCACGATCCCACGGTCTGCCAGTTGGTCGAACACCTCCAGCACCAGAAAGCCCGCCGCCAGATAAGAGAAGAGAATCTGGACGATCCGGCGCTCTTTCAACTCCTTAAAATATGGCACGGCAATCCTTCAACAGCCCTCACTGGATGGGAGGAGGACACCCGGTCGACACCACGGTGAAGGTCCCCTCCAGACGCTGTGCGGAGTCGAAGTGGGATCCCCCAAAGCGGAAACCGTACTCGTCTCCCACCTCCACCGTCAACTGCACCGTGCCGTCGAAGCACCGCAGCCCCGTGTAATTCTGATTGAAGAAATCCACGAGATGGGTCTCGGTGGTACCGGCGTTGTTCGTGACGTATGCCCAAACGTCCATCTTCACTTGGAACCACGAGTGGAAAGCATCGTAGAGCCACGGCAGGGTAACCACACTATCCGCCTGGGCCGTGGTGGACAGCGTCCAGTAGTGCTGCCCGTAGGGATCCCCGTTCCCGTTGTCGTAGTTGTAGCTCATGGACGGGTCGCCGGTGGAGCCATCCTCCAAGAGGGTGAAATTCGTGGGACCGTCGGCCGTCCACACCACCGTCGGGTTCACCGCCTCAGCCTCAAATACCACAGAACTCGTGTTGAAGGCGCTGGCCACCACGGTGTGCATCCCAGGGGTCAGGGTGAGGATCCAGGGGATGCTGGCGTAGCCGGCCGAATCGCTCTGGACTGTGCTGATTCCCATGGACGCAGAGGCCACATCGAACAACTCAAAAGTCACCGCCTGCCCGGGCACCGGTACCTGGGGCGAGCTTCCGTGGAAGTGGGACGTCAGGACCCGAACCTTCGGATCAACCGGCACCTGATCACCAGGGGATGCCGTCTGAGCCAGAGGAGCCGTCGCCTGAAGTTCGATGGGAAGCGCCCACTGGAAATAGCTGAAGGCGCTGGTCACACCCCCGAATCCGGGATCCGCCGCTACGAGGCCCTGCGGGCCGGCCAGGCGCTTGAGGGATTGGAAGCCCGCCTGCACGAAGCGGCTGAACGGACCGCCGTGCAGCTGCGCCACGGCTCCCGCACAGTCCAGGAAGGGGGCAGGAGCACCCGGGAGCTCCTCCACGGGTCCCGCCGGATTATCAGGATCGAAGCGGTGGATCGTGAAGTTCTCCGGATCCACCCCTGCGGGCACGCCGCTGGGGTCGAGGCAGATCCCTACCACCACATCTTCCGCGAAGCCATTCACCAGCTTGGGCTCGGTGTCGAACCGAATGCACTGCCCCGTGGTAGCCAGCATGGCCAGGTTCCCCAGGCATTCTTCCCCCGGATCCAACGCCACTTCTTCGATGATCAGGGTGACATCGTCGGTGCCGGGGGGGAGTGCGTCCGGTCCGATGGACACTCCCGCCTCGCCATCCGGAGTGGTGAAGTCCCCTCCTTCCTGGGTGACGGTAGCCTCGTAGCACTCGCCCTCGCAGAAGAGTCCGTTTTCGATGCGGTACCGGACGGGCACCGTCTGGTTTCGCACCAGCGGGGTCACACCCCCGCCCAACGCGTTGGCGAAGTCCTTCGCCTGCTTGGCATTTCGACCCACCACCACCTCTGCGGAGCCGATGGGGACCCCGCTGGCCAGCACCTGAATGGCGTAGAGATCTCCCAGCTGGATCCCATTCGTGTTCCGAACGCTCCAGTTGACCCGGTAGCTCTCGTCGTTCACGCCGATATGGATGTCGTCGGAGTCGAACGATGTGAGAACCGATGTGCAGGGGTCTGTCAGGGGGTTGCCGTCTGTGGCTGCCGCCCGGCTCCACGCGCAGATCCGCACCTGGGTGAGCAACGCCGGGTTGAAGTCGCCGTTGTCTCCCCCCTGGCTCAGAGGGGGCAGGAAGAAGAAGTGATCGCCTCCATCCGACGTGTGGGCAAATGACGGAGCGGGGAGAGCGAGAGGCCCTTCCGCCGGATCGGTCAGCGAAGGGTCATCGCACCCACTGAGAACCAGAAGAAGAGAAACCAAAGACGCTACGCCCATGCGGTTCATACCGGGCTCCGGAAACGGGTCCATGTCAAATACCTTCGTGGAGAGAAGCACAACATATCCGTGGTTGCCGGCATTCGCCAATGAAAAATTGTCACGCAAGTGACAGGCATGTCAGCTCCGTGGGATCCTTCCCACGCGATGACGCAAAACGATCCCCTTCAAAACCCCGCCCGTCGCCACTTCTCCCTCGTATCCACCACCAACTGCGCCACACGATCCACCACGGCGGCGAAGTAGGCATCCGCCTTCCCCTGGTCAAAATCGGTGGGCCACCCTTCACCGGGCACATACAGGGTAATGGCCGAGGGAAAGGGAGTGGCCGTCCAGGAGCCCGGTGCCGGATTCGCAGTGGCCATGTCCGGCCCTGTGTAGCGCTCCCGGAGCACCAGAGCGGGATCGATACCCTGGATGAAGGCCGTTTCGTTTTCCCCGGCGTGCCCACCTGCCGAGCCCAGGATCTCTTCCGCGATGTCAGAGGCCAGTGACCACCAGTTCACCACCAGGGTGTTCACCCCATGCTCCAACGACACCTCCATGGTGACGTCGTTCAGAACCGCCGTCTGTCCGCCTCCGTGACCGTTCACCACGATGATGTCGCGGAACCCGTTCTTCACCAGACCCTCCATCACTGCCTGGAAGTAGAGACGGAACACGGACTCCGGAATGTGGAGAGCCCCGGGATACGAAGCCATCCGCCCGGTGATCCCGTACGGAATATGCGGGGCGATGAAGGCATCCACGCCGGGACGGGGAGCGATTTCCCTGGCTATGGCCACCGGGGCCGTGTTGTCGGCGCCATTGTTGGCCACCCCATGGGGTTCCAGGGTCCCCACGGTGAGAATCACGGTGCTCACCCGCTCCGGCACCCATTCGGCGAACTCCATCCAGTTCAGGTCGTCCATGAGTCGGGTTCGGGGTTCGGGAGCCTGCGCGGCCAGCGACGACGCAGCCGCCACGGAGACGAAAGCCATGGCCAGGAAGGTCAGGGAAAGCGCAGTCATGGCGGACGACCGGGTGGGCATTTTCACAACTCCTGAAAGAGATGGGGTGGGAACGGAGGGATGGGGCCACGGGTTGGGTTCACAGGGAGCACCATAGGGCGCCGCCCCGAAAGGGCCCCGGCTGCCATGGGGAAGAGTAGCGCCCGCCACCCAAATCTGCCGAGAGCCGATTTACCATGAAAGCATCCGACCTTTTCGTTCGGGCCCTGGAGGCCGAGGGCGTTCGTTGGATCTTCGCCGTACCGGGGGAAGAGAATCTGGACTTCCTGGAATCCCTTCGGAAGTCATCCATCCAGCTGGTGGTGACCCGTCATGAACAGGGGGCTGGCTTCATGGCCGCCACCGTGGGACGACTTACGGGAAAGGCAGGGGTCTGCCTCTCCACCCTGGGCCCTGGCGCCACGAACTTGCTTACCACCGCCGCCTATGCCCAACTGGGCGCCATGCCCATGGTGATGATCACCGGGCAGAAACCCATTCGAGAGTCGAAACAGGGCACCTTCCAGATCATCGATGTGGTAGACATGATGGCCCCCATCACGAAATATACCCGCCAGGTGGTGGGAGCCGGCTACCTCCCGGCCCGGGTGCGGGAGGCATTCCGCCGGGCGGAAGAGGAGCGCCCCGGGGCCACGCACCTGGAGGTGCCGGAAGACATCCTCCAGGAATCAGTGGATGGCCGGCCTCTGGAGCCTGCAGAGCCCCGTCGTCCGGTACCCCACTCCCAGGCCCTGGAAAAGGCAGTGGAGCTGCTGGCAAGCGCCCGTCACCCCCTTCTGGTGGTGGCCAGCGGAGCCAATCGCACCCGCACCTGCTCCGTTCTGACAGACTTCGTGCAGCGCTTCGGAATTCCCTTCATCACCACCCAGATGGGCAAGGGAGTGGTAAACGAGCGGCTTCCGGAATACATGGGGACGGCGGCCCTGAGCGCCGACGACTTCGTGCATCGGGTGGTGGAGGCGGCCGACGTCATCCTGAATGTGGGCCATAATGTGGTGGAGAAACCTCCTTTCATCATGCACCCCCACAACGGGACCCAGGTCATCCACCTGGACTTCTCCTCCGCCCAGGTGGACCCCGTGTACTTCCCCCAGGTGGAGGTCACCGGGGATATCGCCTCCGCCCTCACCGGGATCATGGCCGCCCTGGAACCCCAGTCCCACTGGGATTTCTCCCACCTTGAACCCATCCGCGTGGCCGCCCAGGATCACTTCCAGGAGAAAGCTGAGGTTGAGGCGTTCCCTCTGCGGCCCGAGCGCCTGGTGGCGGAGCTTCGCAGGGCCGTTCCCGAGAACGGGATCGTGACTCTGGACAACGGGATGTACAAACTCTGGTTTGCCCGGAACTATCCCACCTACGCCCAGAACACCCTCCTTCTGGACAACGCCCTGGCCACCATGGGTGCCGGCCTGCCGTCGGCCATGGCTGCCGCCATGGTCCATCCGGATCGACCGGTGGTTGCCGTGTGCGGCGACGGCGGCTTCATGATGAACTCCCAGGAGTTGGAAACGGCGCTACGCCTCAAGCTGAACCTGGTGGTGCTGGTTCTGAAGGATGACGCCTTCGGAATGATCCGCTGGAAGCAGGAACACATGGGGTTTGAGGACTTCGGTCTCACCTATGGCAATCCCGACTTCGTCCGTTACGCCGAGGCCTACGGAGCCCGGGGACACCGGGTCACCCACACCGGAGAGTTTCCGATTCTGGTGAAGGAGGCGCTGGCCACTCCCGGAGTGGACCTCATCGAGGTTCCGGTGGACTACAGCCACGATCAATACACCTTGAATGAAGAGATTCCCAAGCTGGCCCGCGCACTGTAGGAGCGCACCCCATTACCCGTAGGCCCAAGCCGCCGATTTCGAACTCCAGCCCCAACCAGCCATGAACCAGAAACCACTCCCCTACTACCTGGCCAACCGCCCCGTCGCTGCGGGAGACACCCACCAGACCCCCGACTCAGGGGAGGCCATACTGGAGGTGACGGACAAGTACTCCGGCGAGGTCTTCGCCCGGGTCGCCAAGGCAGGCCCCGAAGCATTGGAGGAAGCCATCCAGGCAGCCCATGACGCCACGGCGGCTATGCAGGACTTTCGCCCCTATGCCCGACAGGAGGTGCTGAGCCACTGCGCGGCACGCTTCCGGGAGCGATACGACGAGCTGGCCGAGGCCCTCTGCCGGGAAGCGGGCAAGCCCATCAACGACTCCCGGGGCGAAGTGGACCGCCTCATCGACACCTTCCAGGTGGCTGCCCGGGAAGCCGTGCAGTGGGGTGGCGAGGTGATGAACCTGGAGATCTCCCCCCGGGCTCGGGGCTACAGCGGGATGTGGAAGCGATTCCCCATCGGCCCCTGCTCGTTCATCACTCCTTTCAACTTCCCCTTGAACCTGGCGGCCCATAAGGTGGCCCCGGCCATCGCCGCAGGGTGCCCCTTCGTGCTGAAACCGGCAGAGCGAACCCCCCTGGGAGCCCTCATCATCGGTGAGGTTCTGGCAGAGACGGAGTTGCCGAAGGGCGCGTTCTCGGTTCTTCCCATGGACGTGGCCGATGCCGGCCCCCTCACCATCGATCCTCGAATCCGGCTCCTCTCCTTCACCGGCTCCCGAAAGGTTGGGTACATGCTGAAAGGGCAGGCGGGAACGAAGAAAGTGGTTCTGGAACTGGGGGGGAACGCGGCCTGTGTGGTGGAGCCCGACATCGATCTGGACGATGCGGTGGAGCGCATCGTCTTCGGTGCGTACTACCAATCCGGTCAAAGTTGCATCAGTGTGCAACGGCTCCTGGTGCACCAGGACATCTACCAGGAATTGGTTCCTCGTTTGGTGGAGAGGGTGAAGGGGCTGTCCATGGGTGATCCCCGGGAGGAAGACACCTTCATCGGGCCTGTCATTTCAGAGGGCGACGGAGAGCGGCTGGTAGAGTGGATCCAGGAAGCCGCAGATGGAGGCGCCACCGTTCTCGCCGGAGGGGGCCGGGAGGGGGTCATGGTGGAGCCGGCGGTGGTGGAGAATGTGCCCCACGACTGCCGCCTGCACCACGAAGAGGCCTTCGGTCCGGTATTGGGCGTATCGGCCTACGAAGATTTCACCCAGGCTCTCGAAGAGGTGAACAATTCGCGCTACGGCCTCCAGGCCGGCATCTTCACCCGCGACATCCGCAAGATCCAGCAGGCGTGGAATACCCTGGAGGTGGGAGGCTTGGTGATCAACGACGTGCCCTCGGTTCGCGTGGACAACATGCCCTACGGTGGTGTCAAGGAGAGTGGATTGGGGCGTGAAGGAGTTCGATTCGCCATGGAAGACATGACCGAGATCCGCCTCCTCATGATCCGGGAGATGGAATGAGCACGAACAAACCCGAGGAAAGAACCACCACGCCAGGTCGGGCACCATGGGCACGGTGGTCGCTGGGGCTTCTGCTCCTATTCTCCACCCAACCTGCGGGCGCCCAGACCATGGCCCTCACCGGCGGCACCCTCCTGGACGGCACGGGAGCTCCGGCGCTTCCCTCGGCGGTGGTTCTGGTGGAAGGGGAGCGGATCCGGTGTGCGGGCACGGAAGCCGCCTGCCCCGTCCCCGCCGACGCCACCCGGATAGATGTGTCCGGCCGATTCATCACCCCGGGCCTCATCGACGCCCACGTCCACTTCAGTCAGACGGGATGGCTGGACGGACGCCCCGACGGGCTTCCGGCGCCGGATATCTATCCCTATCTGGAAACCTCCCTCTACAACCGGGACCACCCGGAGCGGTGGCACCAATCGTATCTATGCACCGGCATCACGTCGGTATTCGACGTGGGGGGGCACCCCTGGACGGCGGGCCTTCCTTCGGCTTCCGAAGCGAATCCCCGGGCCGCTCGCGTGCGGGCTGCAGGCCCTCTTATTACCCACGCCACCCGCACAGCCCTCATGGCCAACGAGGAATTCTACACCTTCCTCCCCATGGACACGCCCCAGGAGGTGTCGGAGAGCGTGGCTCGCCTGGTGGCCATGGGCTCCTCGGCCGCCAAGGTCTGGTACCTCCGTCCTCCGGAGAACCGGCGAGACGAGCTGGAAGCCCGCCTCATGCAGATCGGCCGGGAGGCCCGGGCAGCTGGGCTGGATCTCATTGTCCACGCCACTTCACTCCGTGAGGCCAAGACGGCGCTCAGGGCCGGCGCCGTGCTCCTGGTACACAGCGTGGAAGATCAACCCGTGGACGACGACTTCCTGGAGCTTCTGAAGGCCAACGACGCGGTCTACGCTCCCACATTGGTGGTGGGAGAGTTCTGGACCCGGGCCCGGGGAGCGGTGATCCTGGATCTCCCGCCCCAGATCGATGACCCCAACCAGTGCGTGGACGCCACCACCCGAGCCAAATTCCTCCAGACCGGTGAGCTTCAGCCCCTCCTTCCTGAAAGCCAGCGAAACCCCGAGATCTTCTTCCGGGGGCTGGTGAACACCGGCCAACGCCAGGCCACCATGGCCGAGAACCTCCGGCGGGTCCATGCCGCCGGGGGCAGGGTGGCCACGGCCACCGATGCCGGAAACCCTCTCACCCTCCACGGCCCCTCCATCTACAACGAAATGGAAGCCATGCAGGCCGCCGGAATTCCTCCCGCGGAAATCGTGGTGATGTCCACCCGAAACGGGGGCGTGGCCATGGGGAGAAGCCAGGAGTTGGGCACCCTGGAGGCGGGAAAGCTCGCCGACCTACTGGTCCTCACGGATGATCCCACGGAAGACATCCGGGCCTTCCGCACCCTCACCCATGTGATGCGCGGCGGGGTGCTTCACCGCCAGGAAGGGTTGAGGCACCGCTGAACTGAGGAAGCCTGGATGCTGGCCTCCCCCTAGCGGTCCGGGGCCAACTCCTTCAAAAACGCCGCGTCACTGGGAGCCAGACGCATACGGCTCGCTTCCTCCACGGTGAACCACCCCACCTGGCTGTGCTCCAGGGCCCGGGGCTCCCCCCGGATCTCCACCTGGAGGAAGTGGATGACAAACGCGCTGCCTGGGTCCCGGCGGGAGAACATCACCTCTCCCACCGCCGTGACCTCCACGTCCAGCTCCTCCCGGAGCTCCCGGGTCACGCCCTCTCGCTCCGACTCTCCGGCGTCCAACTTCCCACCCGGAAATTCCCAGAGACCTCCGTGACGCTTCCCCGGTGGACGGAGGCAGAGGAGGTAACGGTGGTTCCGGCGGATGACGGCAGCCAGGACGGGGATGGGTGGGGGAGAGCCCTGCAATGAGGAACGCTGCTGGGAAGAATCCGGAGATGACATGGGGAAGAGTCCTATCTCCCGGGACCCACCGTGGCAAGAATAGCCCATCGCTTGCCCCCTCCCCTCCTTCCCTCGCACTCTCCCCCCCATGCCTCCTTCCAAGACCCAGCGCTGGCTGGACCTCATTGCCGTTCTGGTAGGCCGTCGGCATCCCATTCCCTTCGAAGACCTCATGGACCAGGTCCCGGGCTACCGGGAGCGGTGGAGGGAGGGCACGCCTCAAGGGGAGGCAGCTGCACGCCGGATGTTCGAGCGAGACAAGGCAGACCTCCGGCGCATGGGGATCCCGCTGGAGCACCGGGCCCCACCCGGAGACCCCACGGGAAGCGCCGGCTACCTCATCCCCCGGGGCGAGTTCTACCTCCCGTACCTGAAGCTCCTGCCGGAACCCACCTCCGCCTCGACTTCGCCCCATCAGGTGGGCACGGTGACCGTGGAAGAGTCGGACATGGCCACCGCCATCCTGGCCCTCCGGGAGGTGGTGACCCTCCCCTCGTTCCCCTTCCAACGGGAGGCCCTGAGCGCCCTCAGGAAGCTTACCTTCGATCTGGACCCTGCCCTGGAGGCAAATCACGACCCCGCCGGACTGGCCGTATTGGACCGGCCGGGCGGGGCTGATCCGTCGGGAGCGCTCCCGGTGCTCCTAAACGGCCTGTACGACCGCAAGCGGATCCGTTTCACCTATCGCTCCATGAAGACCGTCGCGCCCCCTGAGGTCCGGGAGGCCGACCCGTGGGGCCTCCTCTTCCAGTGGGGAAGCTGGTATCTCCTGGGCCGCGATCCCACCCGAGGCGACGGCGAAGCGGGGATGCGAATGTTCCGGGTGGACCGGATGGCCCAGGCCGCCCCCATTCGCCCGGCGGCCACCGCTCCGGAATTCCAGGTTCCGGAAAGCTTCGACATCCGGGATTACGCCCAACGAAAGGCGTGGGAACTCACGGATGCGGGGGCCGAACCGATGCCTGGGGAAACCGTGGTGAGGGTGGTCTTCCAGCCGCCGGCCTCCCACTGGGCGGCCCGCAACGGGTGGGGTACTCCGGTGGAAGGCACTGCTGGGGAAGGCAGTCCGGAAGAGGGCTTCGCCGTCCGGGAGTTCCAGGTGGCCAAGCTGCCTCCCTTCCTGCGATGGATTCTTTCCCTGGGAGGAGACGCCCGGGTGGTCTCCCCTCCCCACGCGGTGACCGAGATGCAGCAACTCCTGGCGAAGCTTCGAAGCCGGCACACCGCACCCGCAGCAAGGGCAGACGAATGAGACAACCGGCGAATACAGCCACCGCCGACGCCATCTTCCAGCGTCTTCTTCTCCTCCTTCCCACAGCCCACAAGGAGGGGACGGAGGGTGTGGAGTTGGAAGCGCTGGCCTCGGGGCTGGGTGTGGAGCCCCGGCGGCTGCTCCGGGACCTGGAAGAGGTGCAGGGCCGCACCTACTACCTCCCTCCCGGACTGGGCGACCAGATCCAACTCAGGGTGACCCGCGACCGGGTGGGTGTCTGGACCTCGGGAGAGTTTCAGCGCCCCCTACGGTTGACCCCCAGGGAAGCCCTGGCGCTGGAGCTGGCCCTCCGGGTGGTAACCCATGGAGCGGCGAACGAACCCTCACCGGCCGACGACGGGCCCCCCAGCCAACGACAGGCCATGAGATCCCTGGGTGAGCGACTGGCCGAAGCCCTTCGGGCGCCCCCACAAGAGGGTCATGGCGACCCTGCGGTGGCTCTGGGATCCCTGGAAGTGGAGTGGGATCAGATAAGAAGAGAGGTGGATCGGGCTGTCCGAGATCATCGCACCTTGCGGATCCGCTACGCAGGGCCGGGCTCTACCCCCCGAAATCGGAAGGTGGGGCCCATCCTGTTGGCCCACGCCCAGGGACACTGGTATCTGGTGGCCCGGGACCTGGACCTCCACCACGGGGAGCACCCCTACCGGGCTTTCCGCCTGGACCGGGTGCTGGAGGCCCGGATGGGCTCTGCGGAGTTCCACCCCTCCCAGGACGACCGGGGCGCCGCCGCCGGGTTCCTCAGGGATGGCCGCATCCATGACGGCGGTACCCGCGACGGCAAGAGCGCTGAGGCCACGGTGGTCTACTCCCAGCGGATCGCCCCGTGGATCCTGGAGCAGGGATGGTCCCAGGCTCAGACCCGGCCCGACGGCAGTGTGGAGATCCGCCACACGGTGTCCGATCTGGAATGGCTCATCCGCCACGTACTCACCTACGGAGGAGAAGCAGTGGTGGAGAAACCCGTCTGGATCCGGGATCGGGTGGTGAAGCGGGTCGACGCCCTGGGATGACGTCAGCCGCCCAACCATTCGGGTTGGGAACCGTTACCTCCTTGATGGGGTGGTGACCCCGGCCATATGATGGGATCATGACTCAACCTTGCCCCTTCTGCAGCCTTTCCCTGGACAACGTGGTGGCGTCATCCACCCACTCCCTGGCCATCCGGGACGCCTACCCGGTTTCAGAGGGGCATTCCCTGGTGGTGCCCAAGGTGCACGTTTTGAGCCTGGTGCACCTTCCAGGCACTGCCCAGTCCGACCTCCTCCGGTTGGCCTTCAAGGTCCGCCAGGACCTTCAGGCGGAACTATCGCCAGACGGCTTCACCATCGGGATGAACGACGGCGAGGCCGCCGGGCAGACCGTGCCCCATGCCCACATCCATGTGATTCCCCGATGGGTGGGTGACGTCCCCGACCCCCGGGGTGGCATCCGCTGGGTGCTGCCGGAGAAGGCCGCATACTGGGTGGATCAACGGAAAGCCCAGGGCGACTCCCCGGAGAGCTGAAACGGCGGCGTCACCCGACTGAAGCGCCGGCGTCACCCTAGTGTCCTGAGTCAGAGATTCGTTGAAGCACGGAGGGTGCCGGAGCGCCGACCTGGCAAGGCGCGACG
>JBBDRI010000006.1:0-12198 GCA_040905545.1 Gemmatimonadota bacterium
CCGAAGGGCGCGGGGGGGTTGCACCGTCCATAGGTCGTCTCTCCTCCTCGCCGTAACCCTGCTAAGCCTCGTTGTCGTTCCTACTCTGCACAGGTGCAAGACCCCCGCGCGCGGCCGCACCCCATTACCCGGGCACGCTCCTAGGACAGCTGCCTCCAGGAGGATCCACGATTTCGTGGACATGGCGCCCGTTGCCTTGTATCGTGGCAACATGACGAATCGTCGCGAGTTTCTCAGAACCCTTGGTTACCCTGCGGCCCTGGCGGCCACGGGCCTTCCCTTCTCCCCGGCCTTCCTGAGGGCGGAGGCCCTGGAACCCATCAGCGAACTGGCTCGGGTCCCGGGGACGCCCAGGGAAATTGCGGAGGATGAGTGGTTCTGGGCACAGGTAAGGGCGGCGTTCACCGTCGATGCCTCCATGGTGAACCTGAACAACGGCGGCGTCAGCCCCTCACCAGCCTGGGTGCAGGAAACCATGAAGCGGCACCTGGACTTCTCCAACCAGGCTCCCCCGCACACCATGTGGAACATCCTGGAACCCAGGAAGGAGGGGGTACGCCTCCGGATGGCCCGGGAATGGGACGTGGATCCGGAGGAGATCGCCTTTACCCGAAACGCCTCGGAAGGGCTTCAGATATGCCAATTGGGGTTCGATCTGGAGCGGGGCGATGAGGTCCTCACCACCACCCAGGACTACCCCCGGATGCTCACCACCTTCCGGCAGCGAGAGCGCCGGGAAGGGGTGGTTCTGAAGCAGATCCAGCTGCCCATCCCCGCAGAAGATCCGGGGGAAGTGGTCCGCCGTTTCCAGGAGGCCATCACACCACGGACGCGTCTGATCCTGGTGTCGCACATGATCAACATCACCGGGCAGATCCTTCCGGTGCGGGAGGTGGTGGCCATGGCCCGGGAGCATGGGATTCCCACCATCGTGGACGGGGCACATGCCCTGGCCCACTTCGACTTCACCCTCTCCGAACTGGAGTGCGATTACTACGCAACTTCACTCCACAAGTGGCTCTTCGCACCCCATGGGACCGGGCTGCTCTACGTGCGCCGGGACAGGATTCGTGACCTCTGGCCGCTCATGGCCGCACCGGATGCCATGGACGACGACATCCGGAAATTCGAGGAGATCGGCACCCATCCGGCTGCCAATACCCTGGCCATCGCCGAGGCCCTCACCTTCCATCAGGGAATCGGGAGTCAGAGGAAGGAGGCCCGCCTCATCCATCTTCGGGATTACTGGGCCCGGGCACTCATGAACCGATCTCCCCGGGTGCGACTCCATACCAGCCTGAACCCCGGGTTTGCCTGCGGGATCGCTACGGTGGAGGTGGAGGGGGTGGATACGGGAGCATTGGGAGCCCACCTCTGGGAGGACCACAGGATCCTGGTCACACCCATTCGCCACGCCGAGTTCCAGGGCCTGAGGGTGTCGCCTTCCGTCTACACCACCAAGGAAGATCTGGACCGATTCGTAGACGCCATGGGTACGGTGCTGGACAGGGGCATCCCGGCCTGATCCCGATGACATCACCCGGCGTGGGGACGCCCCTCCCCGGGTGAGCTACCCGCCGGCCGGCCCCCCCGCATCAGACCTTTCCATTCCACATCCCAACCCATGACTTCCCCTCTCCTTCCCGGGCCTCACTCCTCCACGCAGTCGGCCGCTTCCGTGACCCGACTGCCTGGTGGGTCGGCGCCCGGTAACGAAGCCTTCATTCCTGACCAGGAGTTTGGTGGCGGCCCAGATACGGAAAGCGACGAGCCCGGCGTGGACGAGCCTGGCATGGACGGTCCCGACCCCCAGCCGGATCTCCGGACGTCGCCGCACCGCTTCTTCAACCGGGAACTCTCCTGGCTGGCCTTCAACGAGCGGGTGTTGGAAGAGGCGCGGAATTCGGACCACCCCCTCCTGGAACAGCTCCGCTTCCTGTCCATCTCGGCCAGCAATCTGGATGAGTTCTACATGGTGCGGGTGGCGGGCCTCAAGGCGCAGGAGCGCGCCGGGGTCACATCCAGAAGCGACGACGGCCTCACTCCTGCGGAGCAACTCCAGGCTATCCGGACCCGTGCCCACGCCCTCATCGACGCCCAACAGCAGAGTTGGGAATCCCTTCGGGAGCGCCTCACCGACAGAGGTGTGGCTGTGGTTTCCAGGGATGAGCTCACCCCGAAGGAGGAGCGCTGGCTGAACCACTACTTCCAGGGCGACATCTTCCCGGTGATCACACCCCTGGCGGTGGACCCCGCCCACCTCTTCCCCTTCATCCCCAACCGGGGCTACGCCATGGCGTTCTCCCTCTCCCGAAAGGGAGACGGGAGTCAGATGGCGGCGCTCCTCCCCCTCCCCAGCCAGATTCCCCGCTTCATCCGACTTCCCGGAAAGGAGATCCGCTTCATCCGGGTGGAGGAGGTCATCGGACTTCATTTCCATACCCTCTTTCCCGGTTTTGAACTTCTGGAGCTGGGCTACTTCCGGGTGATCCGTGATTCGGACGTGGAGATCGAGGAAGAGGCGGAAGATCTCATGCGGGAGTTTGAGGTGGCACTCCAGCGCCGGCGGCGGGGATCGGTGATCCATCTCCGGGTGTCGGGAGAGATGTCGGAAGAGATGCGTGCCTTCCTGGCCGAAGAGCTGGAGGTGGAGCGGGAAGACATCTTCCAGGCGAACACACTCCTGGGGCTGGGCGATACCGACCAGTTGGTGGTGGATGACAAACCCGACCTACTCTTTCCTCCCTACCACGCCCGCTTCCCTGAGAGGGTCCGGGACTTCGGAGGGGACTGCTTCGGAGCCATTCGGAGGAAGGACATCGTTGTCCATCACCCTTATGAAAGCTTCGATGTGGTGGTGCAATTCCTCCGCCAAGCGGCCAAGGATCCCGATGTCCTGGCTATCAAGCAGACCCTGTATCGTACCAGCGACGACTCTCCCATCGTCAAAGAGCTCATGGAGGCGGCGTGGGCCGGGAAAAACGTCACCGCTCTGGTGGAGCTCAAGGCCCGATTCGACGAAGCCGCAAACATGAATTTCGCCCGAAAGCTGGAGCATGCAGGGGTCCATGTAGTGTTCGGTTTCATGGAACTGAAGACCCACGCCAAGATCTCCCTGGTGGTGCGCCGGGAAGGCCAACTCCTTCGATCCTACGTTCATTTCGGGACCGGCAACTACCACCCCATCACCGCCCGCATCTACACCGACCTCTCCTACTTCACCTGCGACCCCCAACTCTCCCAGGAGGCAGCCCGGGCCTTCAACTTCCTCACGGGATATGCCCGCCCGGAGACCCTCTCCAAGCTGGCCATCGCTCCCTTCAGTCTCCGGGAGCGCCTGCTGGAACTCATCCAGGAAGAAGTGGAGCACGCCGCCAAGGGACGCCCCGGAGAGATCTGGGCCAAGATGAACTCCCTGGTGGATCCGGGGATCATCGACGCGCTCTACCATGCCTCCCAGCAGGGGGTCACGGTGAATCTTGTGGTTCGCGGAATCTGCTGCCTCCGACCGGGGGTGCCGGGCCTCTCGGAAGGGATCCGGGTGAAGAGCATCGTGGGTCGATTCCTGGAGCACAGTCGGATCGTCTGCTTCGGTGGGGGCCACCCCCTCCCGTCTCGGAAGGCGAAGGTGTATATCTCGTCCGCCGATTGGATGCCCCGGAATCTGGATCGAAGGGTGGAGCTCCTGGTTCCACTGGAAAACCCCACCGTGCACCGGCAGGTACTGGACCAGATCATGATAGCCAACCTGAAAGACAACACCCAATCCTGGGCTCTCGGATCCAACGGAGAGTATCGCCGCATCCGCACCGGCAAGAAGCGCTTCAGTGCACACGAGTATTTCATGACGAACCCCAGTCTGTCGGGGCGGGGCAGCGCCCTTCGGGGGAAAAAGAAGGCCCCGAAGCTGGCCCTGGACCCGGAGTGAGGCAGATGAGGAATCCCCCCCCATGAAGACGTTGGGAGCCCAGTTGGCCCTGGTCCTGGGAGAACGGGAGTTCCGGAAGAATCTGCGAGCGCTCTTGAAGTTCGTCCTGCTGGTGCTGGCTGTGATCGTGGCCTTCACCATCCTCTTCCACGTCATCATGATCAACGTGGAGGGTCAGGAGCACTCCTGGTTCACGGGGTTCTACTGGACCCTCACGGTTATGAGCACCCTGGGCTTCGGAGACATCACCTTCCAGACGGATCTGGGGCGCATGTTCAGCGTGGTGGTTCTCGTCACGGGGATCCTCCTGCTTCTCGTGGTCCTACCCTTCACCTTCATCCGCTTCTTCTACGCCCCCTGGCTGGAAGCCCAGGTGAAGGTGCGGGCGCCCCGATCGCTGCCGGCAGAGGTGGAAGGCCACGTGATTCTCTGCGGTTGGGACACCATTGCCCCGGGCCTCATCGCCCGCCTGAAGGATGAGGGCGTGGCCTACGTCATCCTGGAGGAGAGCCCGGAGCGGGCGGCTCGCATGAAGGAAGAGGGCCTCTCGGTGGTAACGGGCGAGTTGGATAGCGTGGCCACCTACCGCAATGTGAATGTGAAGCGGGCACGCCTGGTCATCGCCAATCTGGATGACGTCACCAACACCAACATGGCCCTCACCATCCGGGAAGCGGCGCCGGATGTGGCCGTGGCCTCCATTTCCACCAACGAGGACTCCCAGGACATCCTCACCCTGGCAGGCAGCACCCACGTGCTCCCCCTCCGCCGGCTCCTGGGCGAGCAGTTGGCCAATCGGGTGAACGCCGGTCACGCCCAGACCCATGTGGTAGGTTCGTTTCGGGACCTCCTCATTGCGGAGTTCCCGGTACTGAACACCCCCCTCTCCGGAAAGACCATCCGCGACACCCGACTGCGGGAGATGGTGGGGGTGAACATCGTGGGGGTCTGGGAGCAGGCGCGCCTCATGCCGGCCCACCCCGACCGCGTCCTTACGGATCTCTGCCTCCCCATGGTGGTGGGCACCAGGGAGCAGATGGAGGAGCTGGACGAACTGCTCTACATCTACGACACGAACCACCATCCGGTCCTGGTCATGGGTGGTGGCAAGGTGGGTCGGGCTGCCTGCCGAGCCCTGAAGAAGCGGGACATCCGAGTGCACCTCATCGAGAAGAACGAGAGGCTGGCCAAGCGCTTGGAAGGCGTGGCGGATGAACTCTTCATTGGAGACGCCGCCCACCTGGAACTCCTCATCGAGGCCGGCATCGACAGGGCCCCGGCGGTGCTTCTCACCACGAATGACGACGCCATGAACGTCTTTCTGGCCGTCTACTGCAGGAAGCTCCGCCCGGACGTGCGCATCGTGAGCCGCATCACCCACGAAAGGAACATGGCGTCCATCCGAAGGGCCGGCGCAGATCTGGCTTTGAGCTACTCCGGACTGGGCGTTCAAACCCTGAATTCAATCATCATGGGCCAGGAGTTGGTGGTGCTGGGGGAGGGAGTTGAGCTACACCGCACACCCGTTCCGTCCTGGCTGGAGGGTCGGACGCTGGCGGAAAGCCACATCGGCGCTCACACGGGTCTGTCGGTGGTGGCGGTCCAGGACGGGGAGGATCTGGTGACGAATCCCCGGGCCACCACCCGCCTCGAGCGTGGTGTGGAGCTCTTCATGATCGGGAATCAAGATCAGATGAAGGCCTTCAGGGAGTTGAACGGTCGGGACTTCCCTACCTGACCCCATTACCCGAACACGCTGCTGCACTCCACTCACCCCGTTGCGCCCCCGTCGCGGGGTGGCCATCTTACCGCCTCACAACCTGAAGCTCGCGAACGTGGCCATCCGGAAGTCCGGTGAGAAACCGGCGCGGCCCCGCCACTGTAAGTGAGGCCGGGAAGAGAGTTCTCTTCCCAAACTCCCGTCCTGACAAGCCACTGGGTGCACGCACCCGGGAAGGCGGATGTGAGGAGCCTCCAAGCCAGGAGACCGGCCGCGTTCGAGCCCGCATGGACCCCCTCGAGGGAGGGGGGCGGGGGTCGAAGTCCGTCCGGAATCCAGACACCCCCTGGGGGGCTGCTGGTGAGAAGGAGTGGAATCCGAGGCCCCTACCGATCCTCACGGATCAGCGGGGGCTTCTTTCGTATCCACATCCGACGGACCGGAGACACGAATGACGGACTCCAACCGGGGCCCCACGGGCTCCACCCTACTGCTGTTTCTCACCCTTCTGCTGCCCGCTGGCGCCGCCACCCAGCAGGAGGTCCGGGACACCTTCCATCTGCCTGAAGTGGTGGTGACGGCGAACCGCATGGCCACCCCCCAGGCTCGGATTCCCCAGTCTGTCACCACCCTCCATGGTGACGACCTTCGGGCGAGGGGCGTGCATTTCCTCATGGATGCGCTCCGGGAGGTGCCGGGGGTGCAGGTGGTACGCACCGGATCTCTGGGAGCCTCCACCTCCGTGTTCCTCCGGGGGGGCAACAGCAACTTCGTGAAAGTACTCCTGGACGGTGCGCCTCTGAATGAGCCTGGTGGACGCTTCGACTTCGGTTCTCTCACCTTGGAAAACGTGGAGCGCATCGAGGTGGTGCGGGGACCTTCCAGCGTCCTGTACGGGAGCGACGCCGTGGCGGGTGTCATCCAGATCTTCACCCGGCAGGGACGCAGCGCTCCCTCCATCTCGGCCTCCCTGCAGTCCGGGACCCTGGGCGCATTCAGCGGAGAGGCCGCTACCCGTGGGGCCTGGGAGCGGGTGGACTATTCCCTCTCCCTGGGGCGGACGGAGACGGGTGGGATCTACCCTGTGAACAGCGAGTTTGCCGCTCTGGTGGCCAGCGGTCGGGTGGCTGTACGACCCGATGACCGAAGCCGCCTCACCTTGGCCCTTCGGATTCAGGACTCCCAGTATCGCTTCCCCACCAACTCCTCCGGCGAGGTGACCGACTCGAACCAGTTCACCTTCGACGATGGGGTGACCATCTCCCTGGAGGGTACGCGGCTCCTCACAGAAGCACTGGAAGGGCAACTCCATCTCCGGGTAGCCCAGGGCGAGCGAGGCTTTCAGAACGATCCGGATTCTCCGGCAGACTCCATGGGTTTCGGTTTCGCCGGCAGAAGGCTGAGCACCACCGTCCGCCGGGGGATGGACGCCCGCCTGGTCTGGAGGGGGGAGCGGGGAAGCGTAGTGGGCGGCAGCGATTGGGAAGTCGAGCAGGAGCGCCGCCTGGCCCGGACCGCATCCAATTTCGGTGAAGGTGTGGACATCTCCGCCGACAGCTTTGAAGGTGACCGGTGGAACGGAGCCCTGTACCTCCAGGGCACCCTGGACGGACCGGCGGGAAGCATCTGGAACGCAGGTTTCCGTACCGATCGGAATGAGGTATTCGGATCGTTCCTCACCACGCAGGCGGGAGTGGTACTCCCCCTGGGTCAGAACCGGCGAATTCGGGCCTCGGTGGGATCCGCCTTCAAGGCCCCCACCTTTTCCCACCAGTTCGCCAACTCTCCCTTCGAGGTGGGGAACCCCGATCTAAAGCCGGAAGAATCCGTGGCATGGGAAGTGGGCGCCGACGCAGGTTTCCTGGACAACCGCGTGGTGGTTGGGTCTTCCTGGTTCCGTCAGGACTTCACAAACCTCATTCAATACGCCTTCGTGGGAGCCGATCTGCCGTCCTACTTCAACGAGGAGCGAGCCCGGGCCGCCGGAGTGGAGAGCAGCCTCACCTTCCGAGGACCGGGAGGCAGCGAACTGGGGGTGGATCACAGCTGGCTGGATACCCGACTGGTGGTAGACGAGCTCCAGGGGGAACAGGCGGGGGAAGCTGCAAATGCGGCGTCCGACCGACGGTTGCTCCGGCGACCCACGCACCAGGTGGGGGTCCGGGCTCGCACACCGCTACCCGGGAAAGCCAGTCTTGGACTTTCCGCCACCCGGGTGGGAGATCGGGCAGACATGGATTTCCGCAGCTGGCCGGCCGAGCGGGTGGTGCTGGACGCCTACACCCTGTTGGATGTGGACCTGCAACTCCCGCTCCCCTCCCCCTGGGACAGTTCATCCCGGGAGCAGACGCCTCTTCTCCTCACGCTCCGGGGCGAGAATCTGGCCGACACGGAATTCGAATCCGTGGTGGGTTTCCCGGGGGTGGGCCGGCGTTTCCTGGTAGGCCTTCGGTGGAATCCGTAGGCGCCTGAACCCACCCCAACCAAAACGTCCCCGGGGAGGCATCTCCCCGGGGACGTTCGGTTTCTTCCCAGCTACTGTGGCCAGCTAATCAGACTACTGTGGCCAGCTAATCAGAGATCGTACCGGTAGAGCTGGAACCCCTCTTCGTAGTACGGCCGAAGCCAACCATCATTCCAGGCCAGCACATCTTCCCGCTCTTCGGCGATAATCTCAAAGCCGTAGCGCAGATAGGCCTTCCGGGCCCAGACCGCATCGGGATGAGCGATGAGGACCATGGCCTTCTTTCCCCGGCGCTTCGACTCCTCCCGGGCGAAATCCAGCAGATCGCTGCCAAACCCGTTCCCCACGTGATCTTCGTGGAGATACACATAGCCCAGATACGAGAAGTCCTTTCCAGCATCCTGGAGGGTCACCGTCCCCGCGATCTCGTCGCCCAGGCGGCCCACAAAGAAGTCCCTGGCCGCGAAGTTCTTCCGGGCCCAGGCCTCGTCCACATAGTGTTCGTCCAGGTCCTCGGGATCTACGATCTCCTCGTACCACGACGCCGACGACCGGACGATGTCCACCACGTGGGACATGTCATCCCAGGTCGCCCGCTCGATCTCCAGCGCCGATGGGGAGTCCATGACGGCCACGCCGCCATTTCCATCTTCGAGTACTTCGCTCCCCAGATCGGGGGCATCCATCACTGCCGCTCCACTTGAATCACTCATGGTGTATCAATCCTCCGTCCGTCCCGCTTCTATGAACAAGCGCCGGAGCCCCACTGGGCCCGCGACTGGCAAAGAAGAAAGAATCCTCAATGTCTGACAGAACAGACATCAAGGATCCTCTCTTAACATATCACACCTGACCGTTCGGACCAAGGGCACCCCCTGGCGCCGCCAGGGGAGGGCCGGCCCAAACGGGGGTCAGCGGATATCCATCCGCGCCTGGTGGATGGGGTTGAAAAAGAGCTTGTACGTACCCGTGGGTTGTGCGCGAAACTGGGGTCGAAACCCAATGAGGACGGCACTTCCCTGCCCCAGATGAGCCCGAACCACGGCTGGCTGGCCCGCCAGGAAGCTTTGGGCGCCCACCTCCCACCCGCTCATGAGGAGATCCTCCTCCGCATACCGCGCCACCACCTCCACCCTGCCCTGAGCCAGGGCATCCGGCTCCACTTCCCAGGCCCGGGATCCCTGGAAGAACGCAGCGGCTTCGTCCTGCATCCCGAAAGCGATGGGGTTGCTGGAATCCACTCGAGTTCGGATGAGAGAACCTGGCACGAAGAAATCTTCCTGACCCACGCCGGCCACCCGGTTCGTCACCGGGAGTCCCAGGGCCTCGGCCACGAAGTCTCCTGCCCCATCCAGAGCCACCAACGTCCCGCCTGACTCCACCCAACTCCGGAGATTGGCTACGCCCTGGTCCGCCACGCCCCCCGTGAACTCCGGCGGGCGGGCATCGGGAGCATGACCATCCCGAATGGAGCTGGCTCCCTGGTCCGCAAAAAGAATGACATCGTAGTCAGAAAGGTCGCCCTGGAGATCGTCGTTGCGGAGGCTGTCGACAGGAAAGCCGAACTCCCGGAGCACGAAGCGGGTCCACCCCTCGTCCATGTTGGCCGTCCACGGAATGTAGAGGCCGAGTCGTGGGGCGCGCAGTGCGATAGCATCCGCCGGCAGGGCGTCCACGGCATGGAAGGTCAGCCCCAATTCACGGGCCACGGCGTCCACCCTGGCCCGGGTGTCGCCCCCCTCCCGGGGGATGAGGAATGCGCCGGGGGCACCCAACTCGCCCAACTGAGGCAGGGCTTCGCCCGTCTGGAGCACTCGAACTCCCTCGGAGAGAAGGCGGTTCACTCCCTTTCTGGAATCGTTCCGAGTGGCCGTTAAGACCCACCCGAATCCAGATGCCGGAGCCACCCGCCCTGCAGTAACCGGCACTCGGTCCACAGCCTCCGAGGCCACCCGGAACGGTTCGTCCACCCGATGTACGTCCACCCCCATGGCCATGGAGATGGTCCATCCCGAGAGCCCCCCGTACGGCGGCTCCGGGGGGCCACCGGGGTAGAGTTCCCGATGGGGATGGTCATGGGGCTCCAACAGGTCCATGAGGTGGGCCCTGAAGGCCTGACCGGCATATGCCACGTAGCTTCCGGCGGGATAGCTCCTCCCTCCTGCCTGGAACGGTGCAGTGGCCCGATGCACTTCCACTCCGCCGCGCCTCAGAACGTTCAGGAGTTCCACGGCCTCGCCGGCATCTCGCTGCGATTCCACATCCACCACGTAGGCGAAAGGGCCTCCGGAAGCTCCCTCCTGGATCTGTCGACTTCCCATGAGCCAGATGTTGTACAGCCAGTCCGTCTTCAAGCGAGACGCAATGTCCAGCGCCCCCATGGACGATTCGAAGTGGTAGGCCACGGGGTCGGACAACCCCACACAACCCCCCTGCCAGGGGTTCGCGTAGTACACCGACGGCTCCCGTGCAGAAATCCGATTGCTGCCACTCCCGATCCACTCGGGCAGGTCATCCGGGTCGTGACAGGCAGGGGTGGCAGAGGCGTGCCCCACTTCCGAGAGAATACCCACCATGTTGTGGAAGTAGGGGGCGGTGCGCATGCCTCCGTTCCACCACATGGTGAAGGTGAGGCGCGACACCACCCCGGGCATCCCACGCTCTTCCATGCGCTTGGCCATGTGCTCGCCCACCATGTTCACCCCCCGGACCACCAGGGGCGGAATGTGGGGGTTCACCGGATCGGAAAAGGGCGGGATGAAGATCCGGGCCGGGAACGGCGCCGTCTGGTGGTGGTTGAAGACGATCTGGGGAAACCACTCTTCGTACACCACCCGGGCTACGGCCTGGGATTCGGCTTGCCGGAACATGAACCAATCCCGATTGATGTCGTGCCCCACGAATTCATGGTAGACCTCCGGCGGGGAGGTGGTCTCCCACTCCGTGCCCAGGTTCCGGCGGTACCAATCCACCACTACCTCGTGCCCGTCCGGATTCATGAGGGGCATGAGGAGGAGCACCACGTCATCTCGGATGCGGCGGACCTCATCCGATTCATCCGTGGCCATGTGGTAGGCCAGGTGCGGCGCGTGCTGGGAATGGGCCACCTCGGTGGAATGGAGGCCCGAGTCGATCCACACCACCACCTTCCCCTCCTTCGCCAGCCGGCGGGCCTCGGCGTCATCCACCCCCCGGGCCTGAGCCAACCGGGCTGAAATCTCCCTCAGACGGTCCACCTGCTGGAGGTTCTCCTCCGACGAGATGTAGAGGAGTAAGAGAGGGCGTCCGCGGAATGTGGTGCCAATCTCCCGCAGCATGACCCGGGGAGACGCTTCCGCCAGGGCGTGATAGAAGGCGTAGAGCTGGTCCATGTCCGCCAGCTTGTAGTCATCTCCAGGGTCGAAGCCGATGATTTCAGCGGGGGTTGGGACCCCCTGGGCCAGGAGGGCGGTGCCCGCCAGGGGCTGAAGCGGGGTCAGCAAGATCACCGTCAGGCAAAAGCAGAAAGCCGTGAGGGAGCGCTGAAGGGGGGCGGTGCGGGTGCGTTCAGGGAACATGGGACTCGTCCCTTCTGGGAAGGTGGTTGAACCAGCCGGATCCGGCGATACAATCAGATGCCCAGGTTAGGCCGACGAAAGGAATGCGGCAACAATGGGCAAGAGCAACCCCCCGGTACTTCTTCCGGTACCACCGCATGGCCACCTCGCGCCAGTCCAGGGCCTCCTCCTCCACCTGGTTGGCCGGCCATTCTCGCTTCCGGAGCTTCCTTCGAAGCTCTTGACGCGAGTGTTCACGTCTGCCCAGGAGCCGCAGGGCGCCTTCCTCCAATTTGATGGAAGCCGGAGCGGGGGTAGCGGGGGTAGGGTTCGGAAAGTCCAGCGGTTCATCCACGGTCATGGAAAAACCTCCTGCCAACGGAGGATCTACTCAAGAGCCGCTCCTTCTATCGGGCCTGTTCAGAATATGGTGTCACCCGGCCGACCGGGAGATGGGCCTTCAAATGCGGCCTGCACAAGCCACTGGCCGGGCTGCTAGGAGCGTGTCCGGGTAATGGGGTGCGGCCGCGCGCGGGGGTCTTGCACGTGT
>JBBDRI010000007.1:0-56413 GCA_040905545.1 Gemmatimonadota bacterium
TCCGGTGCCGCAACCCCCCGTCCCCCTTCGGGTTGGGGCCGCAGGGACCCCGCTCGGGCGTTGGCTCGCCTCGACGTAGCCACGGCTATGTCTTCGACGAGCCGCCTGCGATCGGGGGCCCTGGGGCTCCCAACGGCGGCGCCCTGTACTTCTTCAACAGCCTTCTAGAGTACCCCCAGAGCCGTCAGGATGCTCCTCAGTCCCAGGCCCAGGGCCACCAGCACCATCACCCCCCCCAGGGCGTTGGAGATGGGACCGTTGGCCGCGTCACCCATGCGCCTCCGGTCGTTGACTGCCAGCAGGAGGAAAGCCGCCACCGCAGGAAGTAGCAGCCCGTTGGCGGCCTGGGCGAAGAGGATGGCCGGGATCGGTCGGATCCCCAGGGTGGCCAGGAGGGTGCCCACCAACAGCACTCCCCCCCAGATCAGGCGGAGTTGCGGGGAGCGGAGATTCCGCTCCCAACCCAACACCCCTGCCGAGGCCCAAGCCGCCGCCAGGGGGGCGGTGATGGATGACGTGAGGCCGGCGGCGAACAGTCCGGCGGCGAAGAAAGCCCGGGCCCACCCCCCCAGGACCGGCTCCAGCTGGCGGGCCATATCTGCGGCACTGTCCACCCCTCCTCCAACCTGGTGGATGGTGCCGGCAGCGGTGATGAGAATCGCCATGCTCACCGCCCCTCCCAGGGGAATGGAGAGCAGCAGATCCCTCCTCACCTCCCGTGCATCCGCCCCGGTCCCCCATTTCTCCGCCACCGCCGAGGCGTGCAGAAAGAGGTTGTACGGCACCACGGTGGTGCCCACCAATCCCATGGTGAGTAGGAGGGTGCCGGGAGGAAGGGAGGGTCGGAGGAGGCCGGTGAGCAGCCCTGGTACCTGGGGCGCCACCCGGAAGGCGGTGACCAGGAACACCAGGGCCATCACCGCCACCAGTCCCTTGAGAACTCCCTCCAGAAGGCGATAACTGCCCGTCCACAGAAGGATCGCGGCCAGGGCCCCCAGAATGAGGGCCCACCATCTCACCTCCCCACCCATGAGCCCTTCCAGTCCCATCCCGCCTCCCAGAAGGTTGCCCGTCTGATACGCTGCGTTGCCCACGGTCACTGCCGAGAGGACGAGCACCGCCGAGGTTATCCGGAGGAAAGGATGGGTGAACCGGGCACGGATGGCCTCGCCCAGCCCCTGCCCGGTCCGCACACCCAGCCGAGCGGACATCTCCTGTAGTACCAGGGTGGCCACGGTGGAGAAGAGGAGCGCCCAGAGGAGTACCGCCCCGAAGTTGGCGCCCGCCACCGTGGCCGTGGTCACCGTGCCTGGGCCGATGAAGGCCGCAGCCACCAGCCACCCTGGACCTCCCCGAGAGGACGTCCGCTTAGGCTTCGAAGAGGCTGAAGAAGGGGTGGGGTCCATGGACACCTTTGGTTCACTCAGGGGTCAAGGTGTGTCTCGGGCGTCGGGAAGGTATCCCCCGCCCCTTTGGCCGTCCAACGTCAGGAGCGGGAACGTGGATTCCAGCAGCACCAGCGCCGATCTCATCGTGGTGGGAGCGGGACCCTGCGGCCTGGCCGTAGGTGCCGCCGCCCGAAAGAGAGGTCTCCACCCCATCCTCCTGGAAGCGGGAGCGGTGGTGAACTCCCTGGTGGGGTACCCGCCCTACATGGAGTTTTTCTCCACCTCAGAGCGGTTGGAACTGGAGAACGTGCCGTTCCCCACGCCCCGGGAGAAGCCCTCTCGCCAGGAGGCCATGGCCTACTACCGTGGAATCGTCCGTCACTTCGGCCTGGATGTGAGGACGTATCACAAGGTTGTGGGAGTTCATCGCCAGGACAGATCAGAGGGCTCCAGCCCCGGTGGCTTCAGGGTGGAAGTGAAAGGGCCCCATGAAACCCCTCTCCACTTCTCGACGCCATCCGTGGTGGTGGCCACCGGAGGGTTCCACGAGCCCAATCCATTGGGTGTGCCGGGAGACCACCTGCCCAAGGTCCTCCACTACTGGTCGGAGGCCCACCCCTATTGGGATCAGGACGTGGCAGTGGTGGGTGGAGGCAATTCTGCGGTGGATGCGGCCCTTCAGCTCTTCCGGGTGGGAGCCCGGGTAACCCTCATCCACTTCCAGAACGAGTTGGACCGCGGCGTCAAGCCGTGGGTCCTCCCGGACATCCGGAATCGACTGGAGAAGGGGGAGATCCAGGTACGGTGGGGACATCGGGTGAAGGCGGTGCACCCCCACTCGGTGCAGATCGAACCCGTGGAGGGCGGGGAGGTGGAAGAGCTGGTGAATCAGTGGCTGTTCGCCATGACCGGGTGGCGGGGAGATCGAACCCTCCTGGAATCCCTGGATGTCCCCTTCCATCCGGAGACCGGGATTCCGGCCCATGATCCGGAGACCATGGAAACTCCGGTTCCTGGCCTATACATCGCCGGCGTCCTGGCTGCGGGTGACGACGCCAACAAGATCTTCATCGAGAATGGCCGGCTCCATGGAGGCCAGATCGTCCAGGATATCCTGCGTCGTCAGGGAGAAGGGTCCACCCCTCATCGGTGATCTCCCGCACCTGCACCGGCGGACCCTCGGGGGTACCCAGATGGACCACGGCCGGTGGCTCCACCTCCCGGCGAACGTACCCCAGGGCGATGGTTCCCCCCATGACCTCCGACACCACCGCCGTGGCTGTCTCCCCCACGGGACGAGTTCCGTCGGGCTGGAACAGGGAAGTCCCGCTAGGGGGGGGTGTCTCCGTTCCCAGAAGCAAGCCTCGCAGATGCCGATTCACTCGCCCCCGATCCCGGATCCTGACGATGACCTCCTGGCCGGTGTAGCACCCCTTGGTGTGATCGATGGCTCGATGCTGCATGCCGGCTTCCACGGGAATGGTGTCGGGGTTCAGCTCCATCCCGTACTCCGGGCTACCTCGCTCCACCCGAAAGATCTCAGCCAGTCCGGCGGGAGCCGCCTCCACTCCTGTCCGCTCCAGGAGTTCGTGCAGAGCCGGGAGGCTTCCCTCCTGCACCAGGAGGTCCCAGCTCGGGACCGACAGCCCCTGGGATGACACTCCCACCAGGTCGCCCAACTCGGGGTGCGTCCCACCCCAGGCCGGGGTCAACCCCGGGAGTTCCGCACCCTCCAGCCCAGGGAGGAACAATCCGGACTCTGCCAACCGCCCGCACACGTCTTCCCCTGCCAGGGAAAGGACCACCCAATCCTGGTGAAGGGGTACCACCCGAGCCATCCTGGGGGGGAGGTAACGCTGAAAGTGCCGAGCCAGGCCCTCCAATGCTGCCTGGGGCACCAGCAGCAGAAAACCCTCCTCTCCCTCTTGGGCCGCGACACCCATGCCTCCCACCACCCGCAGGGAGGCCACCATCTTTCCCTTGGGCGTGAGAACGGTGGACTCCCTGGCCTCGCCCAGCATCCCACCTCCCTCCAGAAGCCTGGGAGCAGTGGGCATTGACCCCGTCAGGACTCCGTTCAACATCTGTCGGGCTGCCCGCCCAACCACCCCCAGTGGCACATCCCGCCCTGGGGGAAAATGAACCGCGGAGACCCGACCTGTCTCACCTGGAGTCATAACCACCTCCGTGCAACTCGGCCATCATGGCTCGGATCTTCTCCACATCGTCGGCCTCCGGCGCTCGGTTCAGATACTCACCCAGGGCCCGTAGCGCCTCTTCCCTACGTCCCATCCTGGCCAACAGGCGCCCTCGATCCCGGTGCTCACCCACCCCATCCGGGTGAACCAGCAGGAGCCGCTCCACCGTGGCCAGGGCCCGGGCATCCTCACCGCGATTCAGGTGAATGGCCTTCAGATTCATGAGAAGGCGCGCCAGCATGTCTCGTCGGGACGCCCCTCGAAGGTGTCCCTGCTGCACCCTCACCATCCCCCCGTAACTCCGATCCAGGAGATTCTGGGCCTGGTCTTCAAAGTGGATCTCCCCTGCCTGGAAGGGATCCAGGAGTAGAGCATTCACCTCACCTCGGAAGCGCACCAGGAAGTGCCCCGGGAAATTCACGCCCTCCAATGGGAGGGAGAGCCTCCATCCCACCTCCAGGAGCACCATACCCAGGGTGAGCGGTATGCCGGTAGCGCGATCCAGAACCTGGTTCAGATAGGAATTCCGGGGATCGTAGTAGTCCTCGCGATTCCCCTTGAAGCCCTTTCGCCCATAGAGTGTGCGGAGGAGTTCCTGGAGAACCACCAGAGGAGCCGACTCGTCGGCAAGACGGTCCTGGACCTCCTCGGCCAGGGCATCCAATCGCCCCAGATAATGTTGCACCGAAAGCTGGGGATACTCCTCTGCCGCCACCAACAGGGCACATCTGGCCAGGGGAATGTCGGCATCCGCAGATGGTGCGGTGCCGGATCCCGGAGCCCCCAGAAGTCTGGCAAACTCCGTTCGGGGAAGCCACGACGGCGCAGCCCTGCGTGCCTTCCGTCCGTCTGGATCTGTTTCCCCGGCCATGCCCTCTCCCTTAGATTGCCGCTTCATCGATTACCGCCCCATCCTTATACTCCGCCCAACTTGCGAGGGCCTATGCGTACCCTGACGCTGCTTCTGGTTTCCTTTCCCGTTCTGGCTTGTGCCGGTGACACGCCTGCTCCGGCGGACGAAGAGCCCACCCAGGCCTCGGCCTTCCAGGACGCAGACGTGCAACGCATCCATTCCCGGATGATGGAGGCCATGGCACCTGGGGATCGGTGGAATGCCGCCCGTTACCTGGAGTTCGATTGGATGGTGGCCAGGGGCGACGACCCGCCCCTTCGCCGTTCTCACCGCCTGGACCGATGGGAGGGTAGGGTGCGGGTGGATGCACCCACATCAGCCGGCCCCATGATGGCCCTGTTCCCCCTGGACGATCCCAGTCAGGGCCGGGTCTGGCTGGATGGCGAAGAGCAGATGGGAGAAGGGGCTGACACGCTCCTGGCTCGAGCCAACTCCATCCACATCAACGACGCCTACTGGCTCCTCATGCCCTACAAGTGGACGGACCCCGGAGTCCAGGCTCGGTTCCTGGGCGCCGAGACCACTGACGATGGGCGGGAGTGGGAGGTGGTGGAACTGAGCTTCCAGGAGGTGGGACTCACGCCCCAGAATGTCTATCGCGCCTTCATCAATCCGGCTTCAGGCCTCATGGAGCGCTGGCACTACCTGGCCAATCAAGACGCGGATCCCTCTCCCAGCGATTGGACCGACTGGACGCAGTTCGGACCCATCCGCCTGTCGGTGACCCGGACCGTGGATGGGGTGCCTCGGATCTATTTCGAAAACGTGCGGGTGGAAACCGAGGTTCCCGAGGGGGCTTTCGCCCCCCCGGGGAGCTGATCCGCCCGCTTCCCCTGGTTCAGACTCAGGAGCCTGCGGAAGCGGTGGACGCCTTCTTCCGCTTTCTGGGCTTGGGCTCGGACTTGGACTTGGGTGCCTTCGCCGCATCACCACGATCCCGGAAGGCCAGGGCCAGCACGTCATCCAGATGCGCCGCCCGGTGGACCTCCAGCCCTTTCATGATCTCCGGAGGGATATCCTCCAGGTCCGCATCGTTGTCCGCAGGAATGATGAACTCCCTAATCCCGGCGCGGACGCCTCCCAGCACCTTCTCCTTCAGTCCGCCGATGGGAAGGACACGCCCGGTAAGCGTGAGTTCGCCCGTCATGGCCAGATCCCGGCGCACCGGTCGTTGGCATAGGGTGGATATGAGGGCTGTGGCCATGGTGATCCCGGCCGACGGTCCATCCTTCGGGATCGCACCCGCGGGCACATGGAGATGCACCTCCCTCCCCTTCAGGCGATCCGCTGGAATTCCCAGCGCCTCGTGGTGGCTCTTGGCGTAGGTCCAGGCCGCTCGACCCGATTCCTTCATCACATCGCCCAGTTGTCCAGTGAGAACCAGCCCGCCTTCTCCCGGCATGACACTGGCTTCCACGAACATGATATCCCCCCCCATGGGCGTGTAGAACATGCCGGTAGCCACTCCCACCATGTCTTCCGGTCCCATGCGCTCCGGATGAACCCTGGGTCGTCCCAGGAGAGCGCGGACCCGATCCTCGTCCACTTCGCCCCCCTTCCAACTCCCCCCGGCGATCTCCCTGGCCACCTTCCGGGCCAGCTTCCCCATTTCCCTCTCCAACTGACGAACACCGGCCTCGCGGGTGTAGTTCTGGATGAGCGTCAGAAGGGCCTCCCGCTGCACCTCCAGCTCTTCCTCCTTGAGGCCGGACTCCTTCCGCTGACGTGGAAGAAGGTAGCGCAGGCCGATCTCCACCTTCTCAGCCTCGGTGTACCCGCTGAATTCAACCTTTTCCATTCGATCCAGGAGAGGCCCGGGGATGCGGTCGGCGTAGTTGGCGGTAGCGATGAAGAGGACCTCCGAAAGATCGAAGGGAATCCCCAGGTAATGATCGGTGAACGAGGAATTCTGGGCCGGATCCAGGAGCTCCAGCAGAGCGGCGCTGGGGTCCCCCTGAAAGGACACGCCCAGCTTGTCCACCTCATCCAGAAGAAACACCGGGTTCTTGGTCTTCACCTGGCGCATGCCCTGGATGATGCGGCCTGGCATGGCCCCCACGTACGTACGTCGGTGGCCACGGATGTCGGCCTCGTCCCTCGCCCCACCCAACGAAATCCGGACGTACTTGCGTCCCAGGGAACGCGCAATGGACTGGGCGATGGAGGTCTTCCCCACGCCGGGCGGTCCTGTGAAGAGAAGAATTGGGCCCCGGCCGGGCCCCACGGCCTCTTCGGTCTCTTCGGTCTCTTCGGTCTCGGGAGCCTCCGCCGACGCCTCACCTCCGCCGTCGGGCTCACCGGGAACGTTTTCATCTTCCGATTCCCCCAGGCGCTCCAACTGGAGTTTCCGAACGGCCAGGAATTCCAGGACCCTATCCTTCACATCCTCCAATCCATAGTGGTCTTCATGAAGGATCTCCTCCGCCACCGAGAGGTCGATCTTGTCTTCCGTGCGGTCCTGCCACGGAAGCTCGGTGATCCATTCCAGAAAGGTGCGAATGACCTGATATTCCGCTGATTGGGGGCTGGTGCGTTCCAGCCGCTTCAACTCCCGCTCCACTTCGCTGAGGGCACTCTCAGGTAGATCCAGCGCCTCTACACGCTTCCTCAGTTCCTCCACATCCCCGCGCTCATCCTCATCGCCCAGTTCCTTCTGGATCTGCTTCAGTTGCTCTCGCAGAAGCATCTCCCGCTGGCGCTCGCCCAGCTCCTCCTGGACCCGAGCCTGGATATCCTCCTGAGCGTCGATCCGTGCCAGTTCCCGCTCCACGGCCACCAGTGTCCTGCGCATGCGTCCCTCATCATCCAGCAGCTCCAACAGGCCCTGCTTGTCGCCCGTGGGAAGTTCCAGATAGAAGGCCACCAGATCGGCGAATGAGCCCGATTCATCCACTCCCTGGATGAGTTGATTGAGGGCCTCGGCAGGCACCCCTCGGCGGGTCCCCAGCTCAGCCGCCCGATCGCGCAACTCCCGATCCAGAGCCTGGAATGCCGCGTCTGCCGGGTCGGGGGGGGCGATGCGCTGGAGTTCCAGCAGGGTAGCCATGAACAGCCCCTCCTCGTCCCCCTCCTTCAGAGTCAGAGCTTGCGCACGTCCCTCCCCCTGGACCAGTAGCTGAATACCGCCTCGGACCCGATGCGTCTGTATGATCCGCACGATGGTCCCGACCCTGTAGAGATTGTCCAGGGTAGGAACGTCTTCGTTCTCTCGTTGCGCCAGGGCAAAGAGACGGCGGTCACCTTCCAGCGCCGCCTGAACGGCGGCCACGGTGCCAGGACGTCCTGCAGAAATGGGCACCGCCACCCCGGGGTAGACCACCGTATCCCTGAGGGGCAGTACCGGTAGCGTAAAACGCTCTCCCATGAGACCTCGACAAAAGTTGTGTGCTGGGCCGGAAGCCCGACGGCCTCCAGCGGACTATCCGCACGATGCAGGAATCCTGCCAGAGATCTGGGGGCTGTTTCCTGCCCCTTTGGATCTCATGGGGGCCCGTTTTCTCTCCACTCTCTGCCATAATGGCCGGGCCGGGCTACGCGGCACCCCGTTACGGGCGGAGTGGGCCACGTGCAGGTTCAGGGGAGCCGAGGTACTATGCCGTGGATACTCAGCCCTTTGGGAGGACCATGACCCGCAGCTCCATCTTTCTTCCCTTTCACCGTCTGCCTCCGGGACTCCAGGCAGCCGACACCCGGCATCCTCCTGTAGAGCCCCTTCCCGCTGCCACGGTGATCCTTCTCCGACCGGGATCCGAGGGCATGGAGGTGTTGCTGTTGCGACGGCCGTTGCAGAGTAGCTTCGCCGCCGGAGCCTGGGTCTTTCCGGGGGGCCGGGTGGACCCGGGTGACGCAGATGAGCGGACCACGAACCGGATCCAGGGAAGCGTTTCCCATCCCGCCTTCCTGGCGGCCGCCGTGCGAGAGGCCCTGGAGGAAACCGGGCTGCCGGTGGCCCTCCACGGCCAGGCCGACCCGGTAATCCCTGCAGCGGCGCACCCGGCTCGTTCGTCCCTGTTGGAGGAGCGATCTACCCTGGCGGAGATACTGGAGGCAGAGGATTGGTGGATCCATGGCAACCGGCTTGCCCTGGTGGCCCATTGGGTGACTCCCGTAGGTGAAGCTCGCCGGTATGACACCCGATTCTTCGCAGCCGGAGTGCCGACTGACTGGGAAGGTGACGTGCAGGGAGGCGAGCTCACCGAAGGCCGCTGGCTCACCCCCCGCCAGGCCCTGGGACGAAACCGGGAGGGAGGATTCCCCATGCTCTTTCCCACTGTCCATACCCTGGAGATTCTCCTGCCCTATTCGCATCCAGACGGACTACTGGCGGACTTTCGGCACAGGGAGATCCCGACATTCGCCCCCAGACTCGCCGCCCAGGAAGGCGGCATGGTGATTCATCTCTGGGATGACGACACGGGAGGGTCGGGCGCCCGCCGATCCCCTGGCAACGCGTGAACTCCGGCGAGGGAAGCCAGATGAAAGGACCCCTTCACGACTTCAAGCAGGCGCTACGCAAGATCCGGAGGCATCCGGTTCCGAGTGCAGCAATCATCGCCACTCTCGCGCTGGGGATCGGCCCGGCAACCGCCGTGTTCGCAACCGTATACGGAACCCTGTTCCGACCCCTCCCCTACCACCGGGCGGCGGGTCACTTCATCGCTCAATGCCGATGGCCGCCATCCCGGCACGCACTGCCTGGGCATCCTCCGCACCCCGAGCGCCGCTGGCGCTGAACGCGCCCACGATCTCTCCTCCCCGCCGCAGCAGAAGGCCCCCGTCGAACGGCAGTGCCCCCTCAATTGCCTGGATCTGCTCCGCCTCCACCGCGGCGGCGTAGTCAGCGGTGTTCATCCCTGAGGTGATGGAGGTGCGGATTTTGTTCATGGCGACGTCGTAGTTACGAGTGGGCACCCCGTCCATCCGGACTACGTAGATCGGGGTTCCCTCGGCGTCGCTGATTACGAATGCCAGGTTCCATCCGTTCCGGCGCGCCTCTGCCTCGGCAGCAGCCATGGCGGTCCGAGCTTCCTGCAAGGTGATCCGTGCCGCGGGGGGCGCCTGCTGCTGCGCCTCGACGGGACCGAAAACCGCGGCCGAAGTCAGAAGGGCTAAAGTGATTCCGGACAGTGTTGCGAACCTCATCATGTTTCTCCTCAGACGCTCGGGTCGTTTCTTGCTTTGGCGTGTGCGGCCCCTCAGGCCCTCCTCGGGGCACCGGGAGCTTTCAACATACGGAACCGTGGGGGGGTCGCGCTCGCAGCGCTCCTGGAAGGGCAAACAGGTAGAGGTTTCGTGAGGGCAAGGTGAGGTGACCATCCCGGCAGCCTCTGGAGCCCGTCCGGCGCGAGCCCCCTACATGCGCCGCCCCCTACATCCGCCGGTAGGAAGGGCCACTCCCGCCTTCCCGGGGGGTCCACCGGGGGCCCACCACATCAGTGGCCCGGCAATCCACACAGTTGGGGGCGTTCACAACGAGCTTCTCGCCATCCCGGTCGTAGACCCCCGCAGGGCAGAGGTGGGTGAGGAATTCGGCCATTTCCGGAGAGATCCCATCTCCCACCATCAGGTGGGAAGGGATGTCGTCCCGGGTCTTGTTTCCCGACTTGAAGACAGCGTCCACCTTGGAGAACGTGAGCTTGCCATCGGGGGTGAAGGGTACACCGGGACCCGTGAGGGTCCGGACCTCTGCGGCATCTTCTTCCACCTGGATCCTTCCTCCGGGGATGCGCCCGCCGGTGAGGGTCATCAAACCGGCTTTGACTCCCCCGGAGTAGAAGCCCGACTTGAAGGCCAGCCGCATGTTCCGGGTCTTCTTCAGGTCGGTCATGACGAACGAGTCCTCCAGGGCTCGGGTGTAGCCGGCCAGCCCATCCGCCGAGGTATCCCCGGCCTTCAGGGCCTGGAAAATGGTTCGGGCCGCCAGCATCCCCGACTGAACGGCGTAATGGATTCCCTTCAGCGAAGGCACGTCCACCAGCCCTGCGGCATCTCCCACCACCAGTGCACCGTCTCCATGCCTGCGGCTTGGCACGGAATAGTAGCCTCCCTCTGGAATGGTCTTGGCCCCCCACTCCACCATTTCACCCCCCTCCAGAAGCGGCCGCACCAGGGGGTGAAGCTTCAGGCGCTGCAGGAGAGCGTGAACGTCCAGACGAGCGTCTTCGTAGTCCAACCCCACCACCAGACCCAGAGAGATGAGATTTTCCCCCATGGGATAGATCCAACTGCCTCCAAAGGCGTCGGAGGGGAGGGGCCACCCCAGGGTGTGGATAATGCGATCCAGGGGTTCCTTGACCTCCCAGAGCTCCTTCACACCCAGGGCGTGGATCTGGGGGTTTTCGCCAACCGCCCCCTGCCACTCCACCCACGCCTGGGTCAGGGGCCCTCGATTCCCTTCAGCCAGCACGGTGACCTTTGCCGTGAGGTCCATGGCGGGGGTGAAGCCGCTGCCGGGATTTCCCGCCCGGTCCAGTCCCCCTGGAGTGGTCCGGACTCCCCGTACGCCATCTCCTTCCACCAGGAGAGCGTCCACCGGAAAGCCAGGGAAGAGATTCACGCCCAGAGCCTCCGCCTGTTCACCCATCCACCGCACCACCTCACAGATGGATGCCACCTGGTTTCCGTGGTTCCTCATGGTGGGGGGTGTGGGCAGCCGCACCGATGAGTTCTCTCGGAGGAGATAGACGGCCTCGTTGGAAACCTGGCCCCGGAAGGGGAAGTCCTTCATCTCCAGGTGGGGGAAGAGCTCCCGAAAGGGGGCCGGGTTCAGCACGGCACCTGAGAGCGTATGTTCGCCCAACTGGGCGCTCTTCTCCAATACCCCAATCTCCACGTCGCCCAGACCGCCCCCCGCCTCAGCGTCTTCCTTCACCAGACGCGCCAGCTCGATGGCGCCGGCCAACCCTGCCGGTCCCCCCCCCACGAAGAGGACGTCCATGGGAACGGCCTCGGCGTCGGGCTCCTCCCGGAGGAGGAATGTGTCTGACGCGAGAGGTGGCTGGTGATCCAACGGGAGAACGGTGGGCAGGCTGAGTGCCATGGGTACAACTCCGCAGGTTCAGGTCGGAGTGGGGCGGATCGGACCGGGAAGGCCGGTGTATCCGGGTGTCCCTTCAAGATAAGCCCAAGCCATTGGTGCCTCCATGACCGACCCCCGTCCCACCACCCTGGGTGACCTCAGGGCTTCTGGTTACCACCCCCGCTCGGTGAAGGATGAGATCCGGGCCAACCTCGTAACGGCCCTTGCAGGCGGGGAGCCCCTCTTCCCCGGCATCCAGGGCTACGAGGATTCGGTGACGCCCCAGATCGTCAACGCCATCCTGGCTCATCACGACTTCATTCTCCTGGGCCTCCGAGGGCAGGCCAAGACCCGCATCCTCCGGGAGTTGGTGCGCTTCCTGGACCCCGAGATCCCCATCCTGGCGGGGAGCGAGGTGAACGACGATCCCATGCGACCCATTTCCCGGTTCGGCCGCCTGCTGCTGGAGGAAACCGGCGACGACGCCCCTGTGGCCTGGGTGCCCAGGGAGGTCCGATACGTGGAGAAGCTGGCTACTCCGGATGTCACCATCGCCGACATCATCGGGGATGTGGACCCCATTCGGGCGGCCAGGGGCGGACACGTCCTGGCCGACGAGCTCACCATCCACTTCGGCCTTCTTCCCCGAGCCAACCGGGGTATCTTCGCCGTGAATGAGCTTCCGGACCTGGCCGGCAAGATCCAGGTGGGCCTCTTCAACGTCCTGCAGGAAGGCGACGTTCAGGTGAAGGGATACCCCATCCGGCTCCCCCTGGATGTGCTCATGGTGTTCACGGCCAACCCGGAGGATTATACGGCTCGCGGGAAGATCATCACCCCCCTCAAGGACCGCATCGGCGCCGAGATACGGACCCACTACCCCCGGCAGGTGGAGACGGGAATGTCCGTGACCCGGCAGGAGGCCTGGGTGGATCGCCAGGGAACCCCCGTGCTGGTGCCCGAGTTCATCCAGGAACTGGTGGAACGCATCGCCTTCCTGGCTCGGACGGACAAGCGCGTGGACCAACGATCCGGTGTGAGCCAGCGCATGCCCATCACCGTCATGGAGACGGTGGTCTCATCCGCCGAACGGCGGGCTCTCATCCTGGGGGAAGAACAGGCCGTGCCCCGGGTGGGAGACATTTACGCCGCCCTGCCGGCCATGACTGGCAAGATGGAACTGGAGTACGAGGGAGAACTGCAGGGGGCGGAGCGCATCGCCACTGAACTCGTGTCTCGGGCTGCAGCAGAGATCTTCCAGATCAGGGCCGGGGGCGTGGATGTGGAAGACATCGTGGAATGGTTCGAACAAGGGGGTGCCCTGGAGGTGTCGGAAGACGCAGCCGCCGAGGCGTGCGTGAAGGGTTTCCATGCGGTTCCAGGGCTCCTGACCCTGGTGGACAGGGTGGGCCTGGCGGAGTCGGGCGAGCACCCTGGCACCCGCACGGCGGCCTGCGAACTGGTGCTGGAGGCCCTGGTAGCCCAACGCCGGGTCTCCCGGACTCAGGGTGGAGGGTACGGGAGAGCCCGTCATGAGGGCGGCGGCTCGCCCTTCTCCTCCGCCGGCGACTGATCCACCCCCAAGAGCGGGTGCGCCTCCAACCGGAAGGGATTGCACCGGTCACTCCCCGTTCTCCAGCCAGACCTCGGCCTGGGTGAGAATGGCTGTCTGGGCCGCAGGCAGGGGAAGTGTGGCACGGGCGTGCCCTATCGAGAGCCATCGGAATCCGGGAGGGGTTCCCGGGTGGAGGTCCCCCGGTTGACCACCATCTCCGTCACCCTCCAGCTCCCCCGCGGGGGCAGAGGTCGAAACCCAAAAAACCACGGGGATATAGCGGATCTTCCGATGTGAGAAAACGTGGTCCACTACCTGGAGTTCCCCAGGCACCATCTGAACCGGCGAGTCGCCCCCACCTCCCCGGGGGATGGGAAGCTCCATCAAGAGCCCCTCCAGGGCGTCCATGACCCCTCCGCCACGAGGCAACTCCACTCCGGGGAACTCCCACATCCCTGCCAGGAGTCCGGACGGCGGCCGACGACGGAAGAGCAGCCTCGGCTCGGCATCGTCTCCACCCAGAACCACCACAGCCACCCCTTCCCGGCTCATGGGGGTGGGCTTTGGCGCCTTCCTTCGGGGCCGCTCTGCCACGGTGTCTGCGGCCAGGGCCCCGCAGAAGCCCGCCACAGGACAATCGCCGCAGCGGGGCATCCTGGGGGTGCAGACCCGGGAGCCCAGTTCCATGAGGGCCTGATTGAAGTCCCCGGGTCGCTCCGGATCCACCAGTCCCACGGCCCAGCCCTCCAACTCCCGAGGGGAGGGCTCCGGTACGTCCATGATGCGCGCCAGAACCCTCCGGACGTTCCCGTCCACGGCAGCAGCCGGCTCCTGGAAGGCGATGGAGGCCAGGGCGCCGGCGGTATAGGGCCCCACTCCCGGGAGGGTCCGGAGCTCCTTCGGCGCCCGGGGTAGTTCTCCGCCGTAACGCCCCTGCACCTCCCGGACCGCCTGATGGAGATTCCGGGCCCGCGAATAGTAACCCAGCCCCTGCCAGAGCTTCAGAACCTCCTCCTGGGAGGCGTCCGCCAGCGCCTGCAGGGAGGGGAAGCGATCCATCCACCGCTGGAAATAGGGAATCACCGTTTCCACGCGGGTTTGCTGCAGCATGAACTCGGACACCAACACGGCGTACGGATCCTGCGATTGCCGCCAGGGAAGGGAGCGCGCGCCTGCATCGAAGTAAGCCAGGAGACGGCGACGGAACTCCGCGTTCCGCTGGGCACCCAACGTCACGACGCCACCTCGTCAGGAGATGGGGAGGAGGGTTCCGGCAGATAGATCACGGGCGGTTGTGGAAGAGGGGAGGCACAGGCAGGTAGAGTCGGAGGCCGAGGAGCGTGTCCGGGTGATGGGGCGAGCCGCGTTACCCGGACACGCTCCTAGGAACTTCAAGGTGGGGAAGGGTGGTATGAGGCTCAATCCCCTCCCACGTGGAGCGTGTAAGGATGGTGGCCGCGCCTGGGGGTCCTACCCCATCACCCTGACACGCTCCTAAGGAGCCGCACGTGCGTTTCACCACCTACACGAAGTACCGGGGCTCCTTCCTGGATGCCCTGAATCTGGAAGGCCTCCTGGAGCACCTCTCGGACTTCCTCATGGACGGTGGGTTCGCCGGCGGCCCCAACTTCCATCCGTATTGGGGATGGTCGGGGCTGGAAGACACGTCCTCCACGGGCTCCTTGAAGGAGGCTCTTCTCAGGGCCCTCCTGCAGAGCGGACAGCTCACGCCGGAGATGATCCAGGAGCTCCGGGGAGAAGGGGAGGGAGATGACAAGGCCCGAGAGGCCCTGGCCCAACTCCTGGACGATCTGGTGCAGCGCATGGTAGACGAGGGATATCTCACCCTGACTCCCTCAGGGGAGGCAGGCCCGGGAGAGCAACCTCCAACGGGGGGGACGGTGGACGAGGCCAGGGAGGCCGCTCTGGGGGTGGAGTTCCAGGTGACCCGGAAGGGAATGGACTTCCTGGGCTACAGAGCGCTCCGGAATCTCCTGGGGGCCCGGGGGCACTCCTCCCTGGGAGCCCATGACACCCCGCAGACCGCCACGGGCGTGGAGGCATCCTCCGCCTCGAAGCCCTATGAATTTGGGGATACCCTGAATCTGGATATTCCCGCAACGCTGCGGAATGCAATTGCCCGTGAGGGAGACTCCTTTCCCCTGGAACTGGATTACGGCGACCTCATGGTGAATCAGACCGAGTATCGGTCGTCGTGCGCCACGGTGCTCCTCCTGGACGTTTCCCACTCCATGATCCTTTATGGGGAAGATCGCTTCTCGCCTGCGAAGCGGGTGGCCCTGGCCCTGTCGCACCTCATTCGCACCCACTTCCCCGGCGACACCCTGAGGGTGGTCACCTTCGGCGACCGGGCCTCGGAGATCCCGCTGTCCGGTCTTCCCAGAGCCCAGGTGGGACCTTTCCACACCAACACCGCCGAAGGGCTGGAGATAGCTCGGCGCATCCTTCGGAGCCAGAAGAAGGAGATGCGCCAGATCATCATGGTCACCGACGGGAAGCCCAGCGCCATGACTCTTCCCGATGGGAGGGTCTACACCAACTCCGGTGGACTGGACCCCCACATCATGAGAGCCACCTTTCGGGAGATCGGGGCGTGCCGGAAGGCGGGAATTCCCATCAACACCTTCATGCTGGCCCGGGACCCGTACCTGGTGGACTTCGTCCGGAAGATGTCGGAGATCGCCCGAGGGAAGGCCTACTTCACTTCCACCCGGTCCCTGGGGCAACAGGTGATGATGGACTTCATGAAGGGCCGACGGAAGTCAGCGTGAGTGATCAGGGAGGCCACGATCCGGAAGAAGGTCCCGACGGAACCCCTTCCCTCCCCATCTACACGGTGGATGCGTTCTCCCGGGAGCCCTTCGGCGGGAACCCGGCAGCCGTCTGTCTGTTGGACTCCCCTCGTGATGCTGTCATGCTCCAGGCCGTGGCCCGGGAGATGAATCTCTCCGAAACCGCCTTCGTGGAGCGTCCGGATCCCGACTCCGGCCTGCGTCGGTTGCGATGGTTCACTCCTCAGGCTGAGGTGCCCCTTTGCGGGCATGCCACCCTGGCTACGGCCCATGTACTCTTCCAACGAGACGCTTCATCGCCCTTGCGATTCAGCACCCTCAGCGGAGTGCTGGAGGTCTGGCATGAGCCGGACGGCCGCCTCTGCATGGATTTCCCCATGGATGTCCCTGTCCCCGCAGCACCATCGCCGGAACTGCTGGACGCCCTGGGGTTGGAGGCACCGCCGGTGGAGAGTGCCAGGGGCTCCATGAGTTGGGTCATTCGACTGGCCGACCCGGATCAGGTTCTGGCGGCCCGTCCCGACTACCGTCTTCTCCGGGACATGGATCCCGGTGATGGGATCGTGGGCCTATCCCTCACCGCCGAGCGCCCCCAGGGTGGGATCCACTCCCGCTTCTTCGCCCCCTGGGTTGGTGTAGACGAGGATCCCGTGACGGGAATGGCCCACACCGCCCTGGCTCCTTTCTGGGCGGAGCGACTTGGTCAGGCCGAGATCCATGCCCGGCAGGGGCTCAACCGTCAGGGGGAGCTCATTCTCCGGGTGCATCCCCCCAGGGTGCACCTCCTGGGTGAGGCGGTAACGGTGGTTCGGGGGAGGATTCGCATTCCTGAGAGCGTGCCAGGGTAACGGCGTAACCCAGACACGCTCCTAAAAGCTGCTCACCACACTGAAGATCAACTGGCCGTCGTTGTTCGTCCTGGCCCCCCGTTCCTTGGCTCGGGAATCGTAGTTGTCCAGGAAGCTCACACGCAGCCGCACCACCTGGGTGAGCTCGTAGGTCAGGCTGTTGGTGGAGGTGAGGGTGAAGTCCGAGATGTTTTCGAACGCTGGAGTGATGCCCGTCTGGGAATCGAAGGTCAGGCGATCATCTCCCAGGGCACGTCGGTAACGCACCCGTCCGGACCAACGGGCCAGCGTCTCGCTTTCCATGACGTCGTCGCGAGGCGTCGTTCGCTCCGCCAGAAGGGCCAAGGACAGATCGAACCGGTTCCCGTCATCCCGGTTGAAGGTCAACTTTCCACCGATTCCTCCACTGGCCCTCGACTGGATGCGGCGTTGGAAGCTGGACTCCACGCTTCCGAAAACGAAGGGGCTCACCAGCGAGAAGGGGCGGTAATCCAAATTTGACGCCACCAGCCACCCCCGTTTGTTCACAAACGAATCCCCGCCCTCATCCGCCGCCTCACCGTAGATGAAGCGCCCGTTCACGGCAAACTCATAGGTGGAGTCCGCCCGCTCGAAGGCCGAGCGAGCCAGGAGATCACTCTGCCGGGTGTTGCCGAATGAAAGGGTGGCCCCCAGCTCGGACTCCAGCTCCCAGTTCCGCTCCTGGGCTGCGGAGGGCTGCACAAAAGCCAGCGCAGCCAGGGCGGATACCAGGGATGTCAGAGTTACGCGTGAGACGAAACGGGTGGACACTACTTTCTCCAGGGGGACGGATTTCTTCGAGTTGGATGGGAAGCTGAAGATTGGAGGAAATCCTGAGCGGATGCAGCTCAGTCCTGTGCTGCGGGCTCCACGTCGATGGCCTCGTCCAGGAGCATCACGGGGATATCATCTCGCACCGGATACAGGCGCTTGCCGTCTGCCCTGAGGAGCCCCTCCACCAGTGGCTCGGTGACGGGTTCGCCACCCCGGTTCACCAGGGAGCCCTCCCGCACGGCTTCGTTGAGGCGTTCCAAGAGGCTGGGTGGTGCCGGAGTCACGGGAGTATGATCCTCCGGACACACGAGAAGCTGTAGGAGTTCCGGATCCACTGGCATGCGATGTCCATCCATTCTGAAAGGCCTGCACCGGGAGGGGGGTCTCCCCCCACGACCTCTGGGCGGTAAATTACCGGAACTCCCTGTTGGAAGCGACCCTCTACTTCTTCAACAGCCTCTCAAGGACATCGAAAAGCCATGCATCGATTTTCCCATCTCTGGAAGCTGGTGATCCTGCTCTGGATAGGGGCCTGTGGTGCGCCGGGAGCTGGGAGTGGCGGGTCGGGGAGCCAGGATGCCTCGGCTGCCTCGGCAACAACCGCCCTGGACAGTGCACCCCGGCCCTCCAGGGGCCACGCCTGGGTCATCTTCGGTGCGGATACGGTGGTAGCCGAGGTAGCAGCCACCGCAGACGCCCGGGCTCGTGGGCTCATGCACCGGGAATCCCTCCCCCATGGGACGGGAATGCTGTTCGTGTTCCCCGACAGCCAGACCCGGTCGTTCTGGATGAGGAACACATTCATCCCCCTGGACATCGCCTATCTGGACTCCTCCCTTCGGATCGTGGACATCCAGGCGATGGAGCCGGAGGACGAAAATCTCTATCCGTCGGCTGCTCCGGCCATGTATGCCCTGGAGGTACCCCAGGGCTGGTTCGCCGGAAAGGAAATATCCGTGGGAGCTACGGCCGAACTGGTCATGGGCCTGCACTGACGGCTGCTTCCAGGGCCTCGCGGAGGAACGCCAGGTCCTGACGGTCATTGTACAGGTGTGGTGAGATGCGGAGTGAGTCCCCCCTCTGGGAAACCACCACGTTGCGACGCTTCAGCGCCTGGCGCAGCCGTTGGGGATCAGGCGAGGGTCGGTAGCCATCCCCCTCCGATCCCCAGCGAACCCCAAAGAGGTGATGTGCCCTCCACCGCGAGTCATCCACGCGGAGCCCCCACTCCCGGGCCCAGGAGATGAATTCGGACGTCACCCCCTCACAGTGGTCCTGGATTCGCCGGGGCGTCCACTCCAGAAGGAGACGGAGTGACGCCAGGGCCATGGGAAGCAGGATGAAGTTGCTCCGTTCCCCCACATCGTAGCGGCCCGCTTGAGGGAGGTACTCCTCGCGATAATGAACCAACCCTCCGAAATCCTGGCTCCCTTCCCGGACGATCCAGCCCTCCTCCAGCGGCACCCCTTCGTCGAAGGCCTCGCCGAAATAGCCCAGCGCCAGAGAGTAGGGCCCCAGCAGCCACTTGTACCCCGCCACCACAATGGCGTCAGGCCGGATGGCCTCAATATCCAATGGGAGAGCCCCCACCGACTGGGTTCCATCCACCACGAGGAGCGCGCCCACCTCCCGAGCCCGGGCCCCGATCTCCTCCAGCCCGAAGAGGGTGCCGTCTGTCCAATGCACATGTCCCAGGGACACCACCCGGGTGTCTCGGTCCAGGGCCTCGAGGATACGTCGGTTCCAGCCTTCACCCCGGGGTCCGGAGGCGGGCGGATCCACGAATTCCACCCGGGCCCCCACTTCCCTCGCCACCCGGAGCCAGGCATATACGTTCCCGGGGAACTGATCCCGGGTCAGGAGAACCTTCTGGCCGGGTTGGAGGCCTGCGTTCCGAGCCGTGATGGCGATTCCATACGAGACCGACGGCAGGATGGCCACCCGGCCGGGGGCGCTCACGCCCAGGAGGCCGGCGAAGGCCTCCTTCACCGCCTGGCTTTCCAGAAAGAAATCGTCCGGACCCATGCGGGAGGGATCCCGTTTCCGCCGGATCCCCCGGATCCCTGCCGCCTCCGTCACCCGAGGCAAGGGCCCCATGTAGGCGCAGTTCAGGTAGCGGAGGTCCCGGGGAAGGGAGAAGGCTCGCTCCGGAACCGGAACGGGGCGGTCGGGGTCTGGAAGGTGTGCGCTCATGAGGGAATGAAGGTTTCCCGGAGTTCCCTTCCTGGCAACCCATCCCCTCCCCCCATTGGCCGCTGCACCGGGGGTGATTATCGTGAAAGAGGATCCCCAAACGGAGTAGGCAATGAGTTTTCGGACAAATCCCGATCGGATTCTGGACCAGATCGACCGCGCTCGCAGCCGAGAGGAAGAGGGCGGAGGTGTCCTTTTCGCCCGTGAAGCCTCGGCTCGGGTTCTGGGCACCGAGCCGCCGGAGCCGGGCTCCACTCCCGGCGAACGCGCCCGGCGGGTCTTCGGCCTGGTGGATCAGGCCTACCGGGAGGTGGCCGGTGGCGGCGAACTCCGGAAAATGGCGGCGCGTTTCCAGGCCATTGGCGACCTCTCCGCCTTGAACGCCCGGGGCGATATCAGCATCACCGTGCACTATCTGGACCATGAGCGATCGGACGACGTGGGCATGGTACCGGTGGAGGTGAAGGCGGAAGAAGTCCTGGAGGCCAAGAAGATCACTGGGACCAGTCGCCCCGATGTGAACGCCTTGAAGGTGCTCCGGGAGCTCCTTCGGGATGGGGTCCAGGCGGCCTACGCCAAGCTGGAACCCCGCCTCAAGGACGCCATCCGGGAACGGGCGGATCTGGGGCATATCTCCCTCCAGTTGAGTCTGGATCTGAGAGCCACAGATTGATGGACTGAGGTTCGGGATCTTGTCCCCATCCCCACGAAAAGTGCCAGGTGGTCTTCTGGTGGGGATTTTCATTCTGGCCATTGTGGTGTTGCTGGTCTTCGATCTCCTGGATCCTGATTCCGTGCTGGAGCGGATCCTCATCCCCTCCGCATCCCCCCCTGGCACCCCTGTGGAGCGCGTACTGGATCGTCTGCCGGAACGCCTCCCCTTCCGTATCCGGTAGAAGGCACAGTTCACCGATGCTACTGCATGGCTTTCAGCGCGCCGCCTCGCCCGCTACCGCAAGACCCCGTCCCGGTGGTCCCTGTACTTCTTCAACAGCCTTCTAGTGGAGAAGAGTCTGGAACCCTCCCCCGAGAGGGAACCGGGACCCTGGGCAGAGAGGGACCCGGGGAAGGTCCTCCTGCTCTTCCTGGATGGCGTAGGCATCGGGGTTCGGGATCCTGAGATCAACCCCTTCTTCCACTCCCCCCTGCCCATCCTTCGGGATCTCCTGGGAGACCAACTGCCGTCTCTGGACGAGCCACTTGTGGAAGGCCCCCAGGCCCTGGCCTTTCCGTTGGATGCCACCCTGGGCGTTGAGGGGACTCCCCAGAGTGGGACTGGCCAGGCCTCTTTCCTCACCGGGGGAAATGGGGCAGTGGCATTCGGACGTCACTTCGGTCCCTGGGTTCCGGTGCCTCTGCGTCAAGGCGTGTGGCAGCGGAACGTACTGGCGGAAGTGGGCAAGCTCGGGGGGAGCGTAGCCTTCGCCAACGCCCTTCCTAAACGCTATGTGGAGCGGGCGCTAACACGCCGCCCGGCGGGCCCCACCCTGGCGGCGGCCGGCGCCGGTGTGCTCACCCGTCATGAGACAGCCCTCGCCCGGGGAGGAGCCGTGGCTTCCGAACTCACCAATACCCTGTGGCGGCAACTCCCGGAGATGGATTGGATCCCACGGGTCACCCCGGAGGCAGCCGGCCGGAACCTTGCCCGATTGGCATCGGCTCATGACCTGACCCTCTTCGCTCACTATCGCACCGACACCGAGGGTCACCGGGGAGGCCTGGAAGGAGCCAAAAAAGTCCTCACCCGGCTGGATCGCTTTCTCTCCGGGCTCCTGGAGGAACTCCCCTCCAATATCCTCCTCCTGACGGTGAGCGATCACGGGAATCTGGAGGATTTGCGTGGAGGACACACCCGGAATCCAGCCCTGGGTTTGGTGAAGGGTCTCCGACCTCCGTGTCCGTTGCCCACTTCCCTTCTCCAGGTGCCGGCCTATATCCTGGCTGCGGTACGGCTGCCAGGCTGGGACCAGAGGCCCAGTCCGCCATGGGAGCGCCCGGAGAGCCCTCCCATCTTCGGGAATGAACCGTCGCCGACCGCTTCTGGGCCAGCTCCTCCTGGGAGCGCGTGAGATCACGGACAGCCAGCTCCAGGAGGCCCTGGTGGAGCAGGGGGGCGGTGCCACCCGCCTGGGTGAGATCCTGGTTCGTCGGGAATCGGCCCATGAGGAGGCCATAGCCCGAGCCCTGGCGAATCAGACCAGTCTTCCCTTCCGCCCCGGGCCCCTTCCATCCTCCCCGGAGCTGGCTGAGCTTCTGCCAGCCGAACTGGCTCGGAGCCGGGGAGTGGTGCCGGTGGAAAGCAACGCCAGGGAGATCACGGTAGCCGTGAGAGACCCCCTGGACCCCAGCGTTGTGGACGACGTGCGCTTCCGATCGGGACGGTCGGTGAAGGTAGTGGTAGCCCCTCCTGGTGAGGTGGACCGAGCGTTGGTTCGACTCTACGGAGAACCGCTGGGCTCGCTGGTGGACCGCCTGGAACCGTCGGAAATCAGTCCGGACTCAACCTCGAGCTCACCCCTCCACATGGGAAATGGAGTGGATGCGCCACCCGTGGTGAGAGTGCTGCATCACCTCCTTTCCCGGGCCATTCAGGAAGGGGCAAGCGATATGCACCTGGAGCAGGCGGAGACGGGTGTTAGGGTTCGGTTCCGAACCGATGGGGTGCTCCGGGAGGTAACCCGTCTCCCCGCCGCTGCCCGGGAGCCCATCCTCTCCCGGGTGAAGGTCATGGCCGGGCTGGATATTTCGGTAAAGCGGCGCCCACAGGACGGGGGGCTCTCGTTTCCCATGGGTGGACGTCACCTCCCCATCCGGGTCTCCACGCTCCCGGTGGAGGGTGGGGAGAAAGCGGTACTTCGGATCCTGGACCCGGGCCGAGCCCCCCGAAACCTGGAGGGCTTGGGCTTTGCCCACCACGATCTGGAGCGGATCCGGCGCCTTCTCTCCGCCCAGCAGGGCGTGATTCTCGCTGCGGGTCCCACGGGGAGTGGAAAAAGCAGCACCCTGTTCGGTGCGTTGGGTGAACTGGACGGGGAGCATCGGAATGTGGTTACCCTGGAAGATCCCATCGAATATCGGGTGAGCGGCGTGAACCAGGTACAGATGAACCCTCCAGCCGGACTCACCTTCCCCGCTGCGCTCCGAGCCGTCCTGCGTCAGGATCCCGACGTCATCATGGTGGGGGAGATCCGAGATCGGGAGACGGCCGAGATCGCCATGGCCGCAGCCGTCACAGGCCACCTGGTTCTGTCCACCATCCACACCACTGACGCGCCGGGAGCAATTCTCCGCCTCCTCCACATGGGCGTACCGCCGTTTCTGGTGGCCGGGGGCCTGGCTGGAGTCATTGCGCAACGCCTGGTGCGGCGGAGCTGTACGGCGTGCCGGGGAGCGGACCGGGGTTGCTCTCGCTGCCGGGGTGGATTCAGGGGACGAACCGGGGTCTTCCAACTCCTTGTGATGAACGACGACCTGAGAGACGAAGTGGTGAGAACCGTGTCAGCAGGCGAACTCAGGCGGCGCGCTGCCGCTGCGGGGATGGGCACGCTCCTGGAGGATGCTCGGCGGAAAGTGGCAGAGGGCGTCACCACCCCCCATGAGGTGGCCAGAGCCGTACATGGCGACCTTGGCGCCGGATTGCCCTGCAGGCACTGCGGGCAGTCACCTCCGCCGGCTGCCGACGGATGCCCCTGGTGTGGTGCCCTGCGAAACCCGCGCTGCCGGTGCGGACACTCCCTCCGACCGGGATGGCGATTCTGCCCCTCATGCATCCGGCGGGTGGAGGGCTAGGAGCCACCGGGACGGGGTCCTGCGGTAGCGGGCAAGGCGGTGGCTCAGGGCGCTCCGGGAACCCCCAGGAACACAGGCAGGAGATAGACCAGGGCAAGAGCCACCACGAAGGCACACACCACCACGCGCTGCACAAGGGAGAGGCGCCCTCCCACATCCACCGGCATGGGGCTCTGGGCTGGAGCCGTACGCTGCATCCCCCCTGACTCCTGCAGATGGGTACTCATGTCTGCTCCACAGCGGGAACAGAGTCGAAACTGGCCCGGATTCACCATCCAGCAATGAGGGCAGATCGACGCTCCCCCATGGACTGGCGGGGCGCTCCGGGACCGCAAGGGGTCAGATGAAGGTACAGACATTAGAAGGCTGTCGAAGAAGTACAGAGACCACCGGGACGGGGTCCTGCGGTATCGGGCGAGCCGGAGCCTCGCCTGAAGGTTCAGAACTTCCTTACCTTACCCCTCTGCCCCCCTACCGCGTCAAGCGGCACGCCCCCTCCACCTCCGGACGCGGAGCCATGATTTCCATTCGGAGTTTTCGCTCCAGGATCTTTCTGACCCTGCTGGCCGTCTCCCTCGTTCCGGCCACCCTGGTATTGGTGACCAGCGCCATGATGCTCCGGGAAGTGGTAGTGGGCGTGGGCACTGCGGGACCGTGGGCGCAGGTGGGAGAGTCAGGTCAGGAGTTGCTGAGGGCACTGGAAGCCATGGGTCCCCTCCCGGCGGCCGTGGAAGAGCAGGCGCTGGCGCATCGCTCTGCCCTGACGGAGTCAGCCCGGTTGAGCCAGGTGTATGCGTTCGTGGGTGAGCGCTTTCTCAAGCTGCTCCCGGGCTTCACCGCGGGAATGCTCATCTTCATTCTCTTGCTGTCCCTAATGGCGGCCCGGCGACTCTCCCGCTCGTTCTCCCGCCCTGTGAACCATCTGGTGGGATGGACGGAACTCCTCATGCGGGGGCAGCCTCTGCCCGAGAAAGCAGACTGGGAGGGGCGGGGTGTGAGGGAGTTTTCCCGACTTCGATCTGCATTCCGATCCATGGTGGAGGAACTCCAGGTGGCTCGGGCTCGGGAGTTGGAGGCTCAGCGACTCCGGAGTTGGACTGAATTGGCCCGAAAAGTGGCACACGAATTGAAAAATCCCTTGACCCCCATGCGCATCGCGGCGCAGCGGGTGGCGAAGGCCACGGATCCGTCCACGGCCGAGGCGGGCACCGTGCTCCTTGAGGAGGTGGAACGGCTGGATGACCTGGCCCGTTCCTTCGCGGTGTTCGGCCGCCTCCCGGAGGGCCCACGCACCCCGGTGGATGTGGAGGGCATGCTTCGAACCCTGGCTCGAACCGAGGGCGTGGATCATCCCGTGGAAGTGAGAGTGGAGTCAGCGTTGCCTGCTCTCACCGGGCACTATGACACCCTCCTCCGGGCCCTTCGGAATCTGGTGGTGAACGCCAGAGAAGCCCAAGCGAGCCAGGACGAAGCCATCGTGCTCCGGGCCCGGAGTGAAGACGAGTGGGTGGTCATCGAAATCCTGGATCGGGGCCCCGGCCTTCCGCCGGAGGAGGAGCGAATCTGGGATTCGGACTTCACCACAAAGCCGGGAGGTACCGGCTTGGGCCTCCAGTTGGTGCTTGAGACGGTTCGAGCCCACGGAGGCAGGGTGGAGGCCGGGAATCGCTCCGGCGGTGGCGCCGGCTTCCGCATCCGCCTCCCGGGAAGTATGTGAACCGTCCAATCCGCCTCGAACTGGAGTCCCTCTGATGGATATCCTCATCGTCGACGATGAATCCAATCTTCGTCGAATGCTTCGCTCCGTTCTGGAGCAGGAGGGTTTTCAGGTTCGGGAGGCCGGCAGAGCCGAAGAGGCCATCGACATGGTGGAGCAGTCGCCCCCTGAGGCCATCCTCCTTGACCTGGCCCTCCCAGGCATGTCGGGCGTGGAGGCCCTGGAACCCCTGAGCCGGCTGGCGCCGCTGGTTCCGGTCATCCTCATGAGCGGACAGGCTTCATTGGCTGACGCCGTGGAAGCCACCCGGAAGGGGGCCTTTCACTTCCTGGAGAAGCCTCTCTCACCCGAAGCGGTGCTCGCCACCCTCCGGGCCGCTCGGGAAGTCAGCCGAGCCCGGGACCTCTCTCGGGCGCTCCAGGAAGAGTTGGGTCCGGGGGTACGGCTCATAGGAGAGAGCGCCGGCATCAGGGAGGTCCGTCAGCGGATCCGCAAGGTGGCCCCCACCGAGGCTCGCATCCTCATCACCGGCGAGAGTGGGACCGGAAAGGAGTTGGCTGCGGCAGCCATTCACGCCCTCTCTCTCCGAAAGGGGCGACCGTTCCTTCCCGTGAACAGCGCCGCACTGCCATCGGAGTTGGTGGAAAGCGAACTATTCGGACACGAGCGAGGGGCGTTCACGGGAGCTACCGTGCGCCGCCGGGGACGCTTTGAGTTGGCTGACGGGGGGACCCTGTTCCTGGATGAAGTGGCAGAGTTGGGGCCTTCCGCCCAGGCCAAGCTTCTCCGGGTACTGGAGGGGGGAGTCATCGAGCGACTGGGAGGGGGAGAACCATTCCGGGTTGATGTGCGGGTCCTGGCAGCCACCAACCGAGACCTGCGAAAGGAGGTGGAAGCGGGCCGCTTTCGGGAAGACCTCCTGTTCCGCCTGGACGTGATCCCTCTTCCCCTTCCTCCACTGCGGGAGCGCCGGGAGGACATCCCCCTGCTCCTGGATCATGCCAGGGAGCGCATACAACGAAGATTGGGGCGCCCCCCGCCTCTCCTGGACCCCCCCGCGGTGGAGCGCCTCACGGCGTATGCTTGGCCCGGGAACGTACGAGAGCTCTTCAACGTTGTGGAAAGACTGGCGATCCTCCATCCCGGTGAGCGGGTAGGAGTGGGAGTGGTGGACTCCGTACTTCCCGGGATGCGGGGAGCAGGGGATTCTTCTGCGGGTGAAGAACCCACCCTCCATGGCAGCCTGGCCCACCGGTTGGAGGTTTTCGAGCGAGGGATCCTGGAAGGAGCATTGCGAAGCACCGATGGAAACGTCTCTCAGGCGGCAGAGCTCCTGGAGACCGATCGCGCCAATCTCTATCGTCGGATGCGCCGGCTGAACGTGGAGCCCGCCCGGCTTCGGCGAGCGGATCCCTCCAACTGACTACATCCCGGCTCCCAACCGGGTTCGGACTCCCCTTTGGGGAAGGAGAACAGGATGACCTTGAAATGCACTGGTAGTCGATGGAGAACGCCGCTGGCTGCCTTCTGGATGACAGGCTCGATCCTTCTGGGAGCCGCCCCCATCCAGGCCCAGATCGGCCCCCTGGCCAGCGGAGAGAGTCCGCCCAGGGAAGTGGTGAGATGGATCCTGGATTTCCTCAATGACACTACCACACTCCGCTTCTCCGGCGAGCTTCGGCTTCCCGCAGCATCCACCATCCAGGGCAATGTGGGAGTCCTGGGGGGACCCCTTCACCTCATGGGCTCGGTGGAGGGCTCCGTGGTGACGGTGAACAGCCGGGTGGTCCTGGCCACCGGAGCCCGAATCCAAGGAGATCTCCTGGTGGTGGGAGGAGATCTGGAAGGGGATGCCGAGAACCAGGTCTCCGGCCAGGTACGTCACTTCCCCGCCCCGTTCCTGTACACCCTTCGGGACGATCGCATCACCGAGCTCCGTCCCCCACCCCAGGCCCAAACAGGCTTCGGAGCCTCCGGGAACCGCGGGTCCCTTCGGCTTTTGGTCCAGGCGGGCGCCAACTACAACAGGGTGGAGGGCCTTCCGGTGTTCGTGGGCCCTGTGGTTCGGCTCGGCGGACGCCGACCCACCACGGTGGAGGCCTTCGCCATCTGGCGGTCTGACGAGGGGTTCGACCTGGCCCGGGAGCGACTGGGGTATCGGGGCCGAGTCAGTCACCTCCTGGATCCCAGCCAGGGACTCTCTCTCCGCCTGGGGGCCTTCTCGGAGGTCACCGCACTGGACGACTGGGGGGTATCGGATCTGGAGGCGTCCCTGTCCACCTTTCTCTTCCACCGAGACCTTCGAGACTATCAGGAGCACCGGGGGTGGGACGCTGCTTTCCGCTGGGCCCCACCTGGTTCCGCCCTCTCGGGCGAGCTCACCTACACTGAGGAAGTGCCCCGCTTCGCGCAGGTAGGCGGACCCTGGTCGCTCATGAACAACGATGAACCGTGGCGACCCCAGCCAGTGGTGGCCCAGGGTCGTCTCCGGTCGTTGAGTGCCCATGGGGTCCTGGATACACGAAACGATCCGGAGGAACCCGTTTCGGGGTGGCTGGGAAAATTCCAGCTCCGATGGGGCCTGGGAGGTCACCTCACCGTCCCCTCTCTGGTCTCTCTGGATACCCGTGACTTGGCCGGTCTGGGAGAGGGGGGAGGTCCCCTTCCGGCGAGGGTGGAAGATCCGGACTTCCGATGGGGGTTCATGGACCTCCGGCGGTACAACCGCCTCACCGCCGGCACTTCTCTGGCGCTCCGATTGGTGAGTGGTGGCCCCCTGGGCAGCGGTTCCCTGCCACCCCAGTTCCAGCATGTCGTGGGGGGAGCGGGATCCCTGCCTGGATTCAGGCATTTTCAGGGTGACTGCGGGGCACGCCAGGGAGTGCGGGGCCTCCCGGTGGATGCGACTCAGACCGACTTCGCTCGGCCGGTCTACGCCGCATACGGATGTGACGGCTTCCTGCTCTTCCAGGCGGAACTCCGGGGAGCTTTCCCCTGGTCCATTCCCTGGCCGGAGCAGGAACGGGACTGGGACGACTGGAGCGGTGACTGGGACTGGAGCCCCTTCGTGGAGTGGCGCCCCTCCTGGTCGCTCTTCGTGAACACCGCGGTGGGTTGGATCTCCCAGGATGTACAGGACTCTGGATTCGTGAGGCACGACACCGGTCGCCTCACCGATGTGGGGGGGGGGCTCCATCTGGGCCCGCTGGGATTCCATCTGGCTGTCCCGGTCCAGGGGGACGCCAGCGGGGTCACCTTCCATGCGCGACTGATCCAGCGATTCTGAGGTGTCCGTGGGCCGCACCCTTTTCCTGCTGAGCCTCCTGATCTGCCTCCTGCCCTGGGAAGCCGCAGGCCAGGAACGAGCACCCCCCCTCACCATCCAGGTGGACTCCACCACGGGTTCAGCAATGCTCCAATTGGGAGACATCCTTGCCCAGCCGGAAATTGGTGGCGCCGTGGATTCCGGCCTGCCCATCCGGATTCTGGTGGAGGCGGAACTCTTCCGGGACCGTTTCCTGGGAGGTCAGGAGGGGCGAGCCGAATGGCGGGCCACCGTGGTGAAAGATCCGCTTGAGGACCGGTTCGTGATCCAGCGGGGGGATTCTCCCGGGGACCAACAGGTGGTGGCCTCCCTGGGAGAGGTGCGGGCCATCCTGTCTACCCCTCTTTCCCTGGCCCTCCAACCTCCTTCCCCGGGCCGCTACTACTACCAGGGGATGGTGGAGGTGGAAACCCTTTCCCTCACGGATCTGGAGGAATTGCAGCGGTGGCTAAGGGGAGAGCTGGGCCCGGCCATCAGCGGTGAAGGGGAGATGGAGGGTGCGGTGAACCGGGGTCTGCGTAGAATTTTCATCCGGATGCTGGGGCTTCCCGTGCGACGCTATCAGACCAGGTCGCCCAGCTTCAACTACCCACCTTGATCTTCGGGAGGGGCGCCGGCCAGGGTGTACGCCGGGATGTCCGGTAGAAATCCCGTCACCTGGAATCCGGCCTCGAACGCCTGCAGGAACGCGTTGCGGACCTCCGCCTGTGCCTTTCCCGCCGCCGCAGGATTGCGGCCTTTGAGGCGCTGAATATCGGGAGGAATGGGAATCCGGAGGGAAGGTCCAATTACCCGCCTCACCCGGGAGCGGGACCTGGGCTCTCTCGGGCCCGCATCCATCGCCGCCTTGAGATCCCAGCGTACCACCAATCGGTCGGTATCCAGACCCTGGTGCAGGGGAGACGTCGAATCGCCGTACATATTGGGTACGAACTCCACCACCTGCGCTCCCAGGTGAGCCAGATTCAGGCGAGCATTTCGGGCCTCCAAGGGATCGAAAGACCAGTAGACCGACTCCACCCCCCGGGCCAGAAGCACCTTGCCTTGAAACCATTTCAGGGCAGCCCCGATCCCACGACCACGAAAGGCCGGATCCACGCCCAGCATGTCCGACCAATGGACCGGAGCGCCATCCACCCAACCCGGCAAGCCCACTAGGAAGCCCACCAGCCGCATCTCTGCCCGATCTCCCTCCTCCTGGGCCCACGCTCCCGCCACTATTCCCCCCGTCCTCCGCAGCACCTGGAGCAGGGAGGCAGGCACCAGCTCCCGGAATTCCTTTCCCCAGATGAGCCGTTGAAGTCTGACGCACGCCTGGAACTCGGGCGCCTCTTGCAGCAACCGGATGGAAACCCCGGCTGGATGGGGGATCGAAGAGGTGGACCTCCCTTCCTCTACGGTCAGGGTCACCCTCCTGGACGGACCGAGGAGTAGAAACCGGCCCTGCGATAGCTCTCGTCCAGCAGCTCCACCGGGTGGCGGGCCTGGACTCTGGAACCCGCGGAGCAGAGGCCGCCTCCAATCTGCATCATGCAACCGGGGTTCCCGGTGGCCACCACCTCTGCACCGGTGGATAGGACCGCGTCCACCTTGTCCTGCCCGATGCGTCCACCCAGCTCGGGATGGGTGACTCCGTAGATGCCAGCCCCACCACAGCACTCCCCCTCGTTGGGAAGGGGAATCAGCTCCAGGGATGGGATGGAGGCCAGCAGATCGCGGGGGGGAAGCTCCACCCGCTGAGCATGAGCCAGATGGCACGGAGGGGCGTACGTGACCTTCAAGGGGAGGGGAGCGCCAACCCGGGGGAGCCCGGGTGCCGTCAGGAGCTGGGAAATGTCTCGCACGCGTCGAGAAAAGGCTTCTGCCGCACCGGCCAGCTCCTCACTCTCGGCAGTCCTGAGGAGGTGCCCGTATTCCCGCAGGGCTAGGCCGCAGCCGGCTGCGTTCACCACCACCCAGTCCGCACCTACAGCCTGGAACGCCCTGAGGTTGACCCTGGCCATGTCTCTCGCCACTTCCAGATCTCCCGCATGGGCATGGAGGGCTCCGCAGCAACCCTGCCCGGGCACCGAGAGCACCTCGTATCCGTTGGCCTCCAGCACGCGTCGGGTGGCCTGGTTCACCTGGGCCAGCAATCCCTCCTGCACGCATCCATCCAGGAGTACCACACGCCCTCGGGATCCCGGAGCGGGAGCCTCATGTGCCCGAGAGGGCTCCACGCGTCCGGTTTCGCCGGCTGGACTTCCAGGCAGCCGGGTGGGCCGGGTGGCGGCCAGCATTCCAGAGGCCAACCGCAGGTGACCGAGAAGTCCACCGGATGGAACCAGCCGGGCCAGGAGCCCGGGGAACCGCGTGGCCCGGGCAAGCCTCCCGGCCAGAAGCGCCAGCCGTAAACCCCCTGAGGATGCGAAGAGGCCCAGGATCACCCTGGAAAGGCGACTCCGGCGGCGGGCCTCCGACGCCGTGGCGCGCGCCGCCTCCAGAAGCAGGCCATACTCCACCCCGGAAGGACACACCGGCTCACAAGCCCGGCAGCCCAGGCATCGATCAATATGCAGCTGGAAGGCGTCGGAGGCCGGGTCCAACCGACCTTCGGAGACAGCCCGCATGAGGTGGAGCCGGCCCCGGGGAGAATCCGCCTCATCCCCCAACCTGCGATAGGTGGGACACGCAGGAAGGCAGAAGCCGCAGTGCACGCAGGCCATGAGCCGTTCCTCCTGCTGGCTCAGCAGGTCCTCCAGAAGCTGCGTCACCCACCTCCTCCCCTGAACTCCTCCTCTGACTGGGGACGAGACGGATCCAGACCCAGGAACCGTCGGATTCCCGTCCAGACCCCGGACAATCCACCTCTGGCCCTCATGAGAGCCATCGCCGACATGGCTCTCTCGCTCCGGGGAGTATAGGGGAACCACCACATCTCCCGGCGAAAGCCGGAACGATCCATGAAGAGGCTCCGGGTGCGGGTCATCTCCCAGAGACCCTCCCGCCCCCGAGCCCGTCCAAATCCGCTGTCTCCCACACCACCGGTGGGGAGCCCAGCCACCCCGTAGTGGCTCAGGGTGTCATTCACCGAGACCCCACCGGCCCGAAGCCGAAGTGCCACTTTCCTCCCCCTGTCTGCATCCCTGGTCCACACGCTGGCAAAGAGCCCGTAGCGGGAGGCATTCACCACCTGGATGGCCTCCTCTTCGTCGCGTACCCGGATCACCGGCAGGAGGGGGCCAAAAGTCTCCTCCTGAGCCACGGCCATGTGGGATTTGACATGGGTAAGCAGGGTGGGACGAAAGAGATTGGACGCCGGATCCAGACGAGAACCTCCCGTCACAATCCGTGCACCCTCTTCCACAGCCTGGGAGAGCTGGCGTTCCACCACCTCCAGCTGGGACGGAAGCACCATGGGTCCCATGTCGGACCTGCCTCGCTCAACCCCCACCCGCAGAGCAGCCACCTCCTCAGCCAGCAGTTCCACCAGGCGATCGTGGACCGAGTCCACCACCAGCACCCGCTCGGTGGAGACACAGGTCTGGCCGGCATTGAAGAAGGCTCCGAATGCAATTCCCCGGGCCGCCCGCTCCAGGTCGGCATCTTCCAGGACCACCGCAGGGTCTTTCCCACCCAGCTCCAGGCTCACCGGAACCAGGCGCCGAGCGGCCGCGGCCATGACCCGGCGACCCGTATCCGAACCACCGGTGAAAAACACCTTGTCCACCCCTCCCAGTACCACAGCCTCCCCCAACTCCCCGTCTCCCACCACCACCTCCACCAGCCCTGGGGGCAACCCGGCCTCCTCCAGAAGTCCGGAGATCAGAAGGCCTGTGGAGGGAGTGTGTTCCGACGGTTTCAGGATGACCCCGTTCCCGGCGTAGAGGGCAGCCGCCACTGGATCCATCGGCAGGACGAAGGGATAATTCCAGGGGGAGATGATTCCAACCACGCCCAGCGGCTCCCGGAGCAGATGAGCCGACTTCCAGAAGAACCAGCCGGTTCCCACTTTCTGCTCCTGGAGGAGCCGTGGCCCATGACGCTCCAGAAAGCGCAGATGCTCCACCACCACCGCCACCTCCATCCACGCTTCCTGATGGGGTTTGCCCGTCTCCAGCACCACCGAGTCCACCACTTCATCGCCCCGGTGGAAAAGCACCTCTCTGAGGCGACGCAAGCGGCGAAAGCGGTCGGCCGACTCCAGGGAGGCCCACCCCTCCTGGACCACCCGCACCCGTTCCACCAACGCGGGGACGTCGGCCACGGGAGTCGTAGGGATAGCGTTCCTGGGTGCCCCACTTCCCGGAGCCCTCAGGGAAAGGACCCGCTCCGGCTCCTCCTCCGGAATCCAATCCGGGTCGTGATCCTGAGCCCTGTGGTAGGCGTCTCGGGGTGACATCAGAGGTTCCTCTCCCGGGAGAGAAGAATGCCGGCAGGATCGAACACCTGCCGGACGGAATCCTCCAGACGGAGTACACTGGGCGCTGCCGTCCCTCCATCCCCTCCTACCTCTCGGGGCAGAGCCCAGGCAGCCGGCCGCCGCACCGCTACCAGGCTTCCTCCTTCCCCCTGGATCTCCCGCCGGAGGCGTCCCAAAAGGTCCAACGCCGCGGCGGGTGGAATGGCTGCCAGCGGTCCCAGGGGTGCCACACGCACCACCCCCCGCAGGCCGTGGGCGGCCACTCGGAGAGGCCCCAGGCCGGATATCAGCTTCGGAACCCGGGCCATCAGGGTGGAAAGCCTTCCAGGCGTGTCCTTCAGGCGCAGGAGCAGCGGAGCCCGCGCCTCCCAACCCAACAGCCGCTCCACTTCAGCGGAAGCACCCTCCCGCGATACCGCCACGGATTCCCGCCTGCCCAGAGCACCCTTCACCGAAGCCAGTATCTCATCTACCTCCTCCCGACGCCCGTGAACCCGAACCACCACCTGCCACGCCCCCGGAACGCCCCCGCCCCCCTCGGCTGAAGTGACCCCACCTTCCGGACCCACCACCTCCAGCGCTGCCAGGGGAACCGGAAGGCAGCGGACGGCACCGGCCACCTCCCAGGCCTCATCCGCCCCGGACACTGTCACCCGGAGGAGCACATCTTGTTGCGGCACCGGGTAGAGGCGGAGGGTAGCTTGGGTCATCAGGCCGAGGACCCCTCGACTGCCCACTACCGCCCTCACCAGGTCGAAGCCGGCCACATTCTTCAGAACCCGTCCCCCTACTTCCAGCGTCCGGCCGTCTCCGGTCACCAGTGTGAGCCCGAGAACCAGTTCCCGGGGAGCCCCGTAAAGACTCTCCAGGCCGCCTCCCCACCCCCGAGCCAGGGCTCCCCCGATGGACCCCAGGCGCGGCAAGCCCAGAGGAAGCCATTGTCCGGTGCCCCTCAGGGCATTCTCCACCTCACCCAGGCTGGCTCCCGCCGGAGTGGCCAGGGTGAGATCCTCTCCCTGATGCTGGGTACCTCCCGTCATACCACCCGTGTGGATCAGGAGTTCGGCACCTGACGGGAGGCCGGACGATCCTGTTCCCACAAAGCCCACCTTCCACCCCTCCCGCGTCGCCTCGCCCAGAACATCCGCCGCCGCTTGTGTGGACTCCGGAGAGAATACCGGCGGGATCCGCCCGTTGGGAAAGCCATCCAGAGCCGCTTGAAAGGGTTCGGGAAGGGTGTCGGCCGGAGTAGGGACGAACCCCAACTCCCGAAGGCGTTCCCCGGGGGCACCGCCCAGGGGCAGCCCGGCAGGGGAGAAGCGGAACGGGTTCACTCCATCGGGCATCACCTTTCCGGGGTTGCTCAGTCCAGCAGGATCAAAGACCTGCCGGATCCCAGCCATGGTAGCCATCACCTCCGGAGAGATGACCCTGGACATGTACCGGCGTTTGTCCAGTCCCACCCCATGCTCTCCGGTGATGGTGCCTCCCGCTTCCACGCACACGTCCATGATGGCTGAGGAGGCTGCCTCCACCCTTCGGAGTTGGTCGGGATCGCGCCGGTCGAAGAGGAGATTCGGGTGAAGATTGCCATCGCCGGCATGGAAGACATTCGCCACCGTGAGGTCGTACTCCCGTCCGATCTCGCCAATGCGCCGCAGGACCGCCGATAGTTGCGAGCGGGGCACCGTGGCATCCTGCACCATGAGATCTGGAGCGATACGGCCCATGGCTCCGAAAGCCTTCTTTCGGCCGCGCCAAAGGGCTTCGCGCTCCTGACTGCCGGACGCCAGTCGAACCTCCCGGGCCCCGGCCCCCTGGCAGGCATTTCGCGCCTCCTCCACATCGGCGTCCAACCCCGCCTCCATTCCATCGAACTCCACCACCAGCGCCGCCCCCGCATCCGTGGGATAGCCGGCTGCGAAGACGCTGGATTCCACGGCTCGGATGGTTTCGCCATCAATGATCTCCAGCGCGGCCGGGAGCAGCCCACGGGCCATGATCTCCGTCACCGCAGCCCCGGCTTCCTCCACTTCCCGGAAGATGCCCAGCAGCGTTCGCACTCCAGGGGGAATGGGGACAAGACCCACCTCGATCTCGGTGGCCAGGCCATAGCAGCCCTCGGAGCCCACAAAGAGCCCCACCAGATCCAGACCCGAGGGCTCCCTGCTGCCCCGACCCAACTCCACCACATCTCCCTGGGGCAGCACCACCACCAGACCCGTTACGTACCGGCTGGTGACGCCATACTTCAGGCAGTGGGGTCCGCCTGAGTTCTCGGCCACGTTCCCCCCCAGGGTACAGGCACTCTGTGAGGAGGGATCGGGAGCATAGCATAGTCCGAAGGGAGCGGTGGCCCTGCTGAGCTCCGCATTCACCACTCCCGGCTGCACCCGGGCTCGCCGGTTCATCGGGTCGATCTGCAGGATCTGGTTCATGCGGGGGGTCGCCACCACCACACTTCCTTCCGTGGCCAGCGCTCCACCCGACAGTCCGGTGCCCGCTCCTCGCGGTACAACCGCCACCCCCTGGCGATGCAGGAAGGCCAGCACCCGGGAGACCTCCTCGGTGGTGCGGGGAAGCACCACGGCTCCGGGGGCGGAACGGTACGCCGTGAGCCCATCGGATTCGTATACCAGGAGACGGTCCCGCCCCTCCAGGACGGCGTCGTGGGGGAGCAACCGTCGAAGTTCCCGGATGATCCCTGGATCCAGGGTGGTAGACGAGGTGGACACGTGAGGAGGGCTGGAAGTTGGGTGGGATTCACTGCATGGAGGAGGAGCCCCCCCCGGAGCTTACCACTCCGCCGCTCCAAGGAGCAAGGCGCCTCAGGCCTCCTGGGCGTGCCCTGGCACAAAGTCCTCCGGCGCCACGGGAAGGCCTACATGGTGGAGCAATGCCGCAGTGCTGCTCAGGGCCGCCCAACCCACCGGTCCCCGGACGATCTCGGACCCGTAGACGTCCTGCGCCACCCGGTGCACCAACGCCACTCCCTGAGGCTTCGGGTGATCCGCCTTCATCGCCAACTCCACCTCCAGTCGTGTCAGAGCCGCCCGTGCGGCGTCCACCCGGGCCAAACGGTGACGGCGGTACTCATGCAGGATGCCTGGCACATCCAGCAGAGGCGGGCCATGGGTGGGAAGGAGCACCCGGGGCTTCAGGGCCCCTACGTCGTTCAGGGACTCCAGATAGTCTGCCACCGCTTCCTGGTATTCCCCGACCCAGGTGGTGGTACCTTCCCCCAGGACCAGATCACCAGCGAAGAGGACCCCGGTCTCACGCCAGAAATAGCTCCCATGGTGGCGCGTGTGACCCGGGGTGGGCAGAAAGGAAAGGCTCCCCTGGTCGGTGAAGAGAAGCTCCCCCAGGTTCAGGGGGCGCGCCCGGGCGTGGCCAGGGCCCACCACCTCCACCGGGAGCCCGGGCATGTGGCTACCCAGCCTGGCGAGGAGTACATCCAGCCCTCCGCAGTGATCTCCATGCCCGTGGGTGAGGGCGATGGTGAGTGCCTCTGCCTCATGGAGAAACCCCAGAAGGGCACTTCCATGGGAATCCAGCGCCGGACCGGGATCGAGCAGGACCACTTTCCGACGACCCACGCGATAGCTCCGGGTCCCATCCAGGGTGAATGGCCCCGGATTGTCGGCCAGCCGGAAAGGTGGCAAGTCCATCAGAAGGAGTCCCCTCAAAGCCGTTGGGGAATCCGAGCCCGTCATGCCGGAGTCAGCGACGCTCCGCCATGAACTGTTCAGCCAGCTTGTCGGCGATGGCCTCCAGAGCGGCCTGATGCTCATCGGAGAAAGTGGCCTTCTCCTCGCTATCCAGGTCCAACTGACCGAAGATCTCATCTCCAGCCCGGATCAATACCACCATTTCCGACTGGACATCTTCATTGCAGGAGAGGTAGTTCTCCACAGCGGTGACGTCGGGAACATTCTGGTTCTCGCCCTTTGCCACGGCTGTGCCGCAGACCCCGGTACCCACCGGAATCTTTGCATGCTCGGTGGGGGAACCCACGTAGTTGTGGAGCCAGAGTTCGTCGCCTTCTTCGTTGAGAAGGTACGCACCCACCCAATCGAACCGATCGTCGGAACTCTTGATGGCCCGGACGGCGGCCCGTAGAAGAGCATCCGAAAGGAAGCCCTGGTCGCGCATCTCCTGGAGGTCTGAGATTATCTGCTTACTGTCGATCATGGGGATGCATTCCGCTGGCGTGGATTGGGCCCACACAGGGCCCGGATTCAGAAGTGAAAAGAAGTAATAGGTAACGGCAAGCATGGGGCTGGATCAAGACTCAGCCGGCCCCGTCCCGTGGCGGGAGCTATCGGAGGGTGAGATCCATGTCCGGGGGAAGTCTCCGCACGAAACCCGCCAGAAGTCGGATGGCCGCATCCACATCAGACAGACTCACCACCTCGTTGGGAGAGTGCATGTATCGATTGGGGATGGACACCAGCCCCGTAGGTACCCCGCCCCTTACCAGATACACCCCATCCGCATCGGTACGGGTGGAGCGCGGAGCAGCTTGATAGCTGCATGCAATCTTTTCCTGGATGGCCGTGTCAGCCAGCATCTCGAAGATGGTGGGATGCACCGCCGAACCCCTGGTGAGGACCGGGCCGCCACCCAGGCGGTGTTCCCCCACTTCCTTTCGCTCCACGTCGGGAACGTCCGTGCTGAAGGTGACGTCCACCACCAATGCCAGGTGGGGCTCCACAGAGTAGGCGCCCGTCCGCGCTCCGCCCCCGGAATACCCGATCTCCTCCTGGGCGCTGGCCATGGCCACCACGGCCGCAGGACCGGGCTCCGCCTGGAGGTTCTTGAGGGCTTCTAGCACTACATAGGCTCCGATTCGATTGTCCACGGCCCGGGATGCGAAACGATCACCTTGCAGCGGGAAGGCCGGGGCATGGAGCACCATGGCATCCCCCACTCGAATCCCCAGCGCCTCGACTTCGTCCTTTCCCGAAACTCCCACGTCCACCCACAGATCCTGGAGCTTGCTCACCTTCTGGCGGTCCTCCTCCTTCATGAGATGGATGGGTTTCTTCCCCACCACCCCCGACACTTCTCCCTCCCGTGTCAAAATCCTGACGCGTTGACCCACCAGAACCTGGGGATCCCACCCGCCAATCTGATCCACGTAGAGATATCCGTCTCCGTCCACGTAGGTCACTTGAAGCCCTATCTCGTCGATGTGTCCCACCAGGAGGACCCGGGGGGCTTCCGCTCCACCGGTGCCTTCAACGCTGGCATAGCTGTTCCCGCCGGAATCGGCCCACGCCTTCAGCCCCGTTGACTCCGCCTCCTCTCGCCAAATCGCCGCCGCTCTTCCTTCGAACCCTGAAGGTCCAGGTGCATCCAGCAGTCGGGTGAGGAATTGGGGAAGGGTGGGTGGTGTCACGGGCAATCTCCAGATTCAGGTGGAAAACGCAGGTCTGATCCGCCGGTGTTTTCGGAACCCCCTTGGTGAGTCGGGGTTCCTATTTCATTCCAACGTCCGGGACAGGCCGCCCAAACAATCATGCCCTGCCCCGGTTGGAATGCCTCTCACTGGCGATGCCTGGAGGAATCCGGGGATTTCCCGGATCGCGCCCACCAAACCATTTCTTTGAAGTCCAGCAGGGATTCCGACTCATGGAGCAGACCTATTTCCGCAAAGGGTTCGGCCTCAAGGAGCAGGTCCGGCCCCTCATCGAATCAGAGTACCACTCGGCACTGGTGGAATTGATTCGTTCCAAGGGCTATCAGGCCACTTTCGGCGACGTGACGGTGCGCCTGGCCGAGGAATTTGGATTCTGCTACGGAGTGGATCGGGCGGTGGACTATGCCTACGAAACCCGGCGGAAGTTTCCAGACCGGAAGGTCTACCTGGTGGGAGAGATCATCCATAATCCCCACGTCAACCGACGCATGGAGGAGATGGGCATCGACTTCATCTATCCTGATGAACGTGGTCGCTTCGACTTCTCCGAGGTCACTTCGAACGACGTAGTCCTCATGCCCGCATTCGGTGTCACCATAGAGGACTTCCACACCCTTCGAGAGATCGGCTGTGTTCTGGTGGATACCACGTGCGGCTCGGTGCTGCTGGTGTGGAAGCGCGTGGAGAGCTACGCCAAGGATGGCTTCACGGCCATCATCCACGGCAAGCACACCCACGAGGAGAGCCGGGCTACGGCCTCCCAGGTGAGGAATCATCCGGACGGGAAGTACCTCATCGTGCGAGACATGGGAGAAGCGGAGTTGGTCTGCGGTTACATGACCAAAGCGCCAGGGCACCTTTCCCGAGAGGAGTTCCTGGCTCGGTTCGGGGAAAAGAGTTCTGACGGTTTCGATCCTGACATCCACCTGAAGCAGATCGGAGTGGCGAACCAGACCACCATGCTGGCCAACGAGTCGTTGGCCATCGGCGGCCGCCTTCGGCAGGCCATGGTGGAGGCCCGAGGGGAAGAGTACGCGTCAGAGAACTTCCGCTCGTTCGGGACCATCTGCTCTGCCACTCAGGAGCGACAGGATGCCGTGAAAAAGCTCATGGATGCTCCCCCACAAGTGATGATTGTCATTGGCGGGTACAACTCCTCCAACACGAATCATCTGGCCCACATGTGCCGGGAGTACACCACTACATTCCACGTGGCAGACTCGACCTGCATCGATGTGGAGGCAGGGACGATTCACCATAAGCCGGCTCTTGCGGTGGATGCCCCGCAGGTGGTGGATCAGGATTTCCTACCCCAGGGCCCCTTTGAGTTGGGAATCACGGCGGGAGCTTCCACCCCCAACAACAAAATCGGGGATGCACTTGTGAGGATCCTTCAAATCCGGGGAATTTCCGTGGAAGGCATCCTGGAGCGGGAAGCCGCCGGGATGGTTCCGGACGTTGTGGAATCAGGCGCCAGGAGCGTGTCCGGGTAACGGGGTGCAGCCGCGCTCCTGTGCAGGCGGACCCTACTTCTAGACCGAGGTGCCCAGCCGCTTCAGGAGCGTGCGCAGCTGTTCCTGTTCCGAGGCGTCCAAGGGCTCCAGGAGCTCTCGAAGGTAGTTGGCGTGGGCTGGAAACACCTGGTTCACCAAGCTGGTCCCTTCTTCGGTGAGGTGGGCCAGGATCACCCTACGGTCCTTCTTGGACCGCTTGCGCGCCACCAACCCTGCTGCTTCCAGCCGGTCCATGACGTAGGTGATGTTGCCTCCGGTCACCAGGAGCTTGTCCGCCAATTCTCCAAGGGAAAGAGGTCCCAGGTGGTGCAACGCCTCCAGCACCCCGAATTGAGGCCGCGTGAGGCCGTAGTCCGCCACCCGCTCACCCACCGCTTGGGAGACAGAGAGGTAGCAGCGGGCAAGGGTGACCCAAACCCGGAGGGCCCGCTCTTCATCGGTTCCCCACTCCCTGGGGGCCGGTCTCGCCATCCCGTGGATGGGTGTGCCATCGCCCGGTTCGTCGTGACCCGCTTCGCCGTGACCTGGGTCGTCCTCGCCGGGCCCAACGGCCGCGCCTGGGCCCTGCAAGACCCGCAACCCTGAACGAGACACCTCAGATGTGAAGTGGCCGACCCAACGCCGCCAGGGCTGCCTCCGCCACAGCCTCGGAGAGGGTCGGGTGAGGATGTATGGCCTTGTCCATCTCCTCCACGGTGGATTCCAGGTGCCGACCCACCACGAACTCCGCGATGAGCTCGGTGGCGTGGGGACCCACAATATGGGCGCCTACGATCTCCGAATATTTCTTGTCTCGGATCACCTTGATGAAACCGTCGGCATCGCCATATGCCACAGCCCGACCGTTGGCCAGCCACGGGAATTTCCCCACCTGGATGTCCAGCCCCTGTTCCTTGGCCTGGGCTTCCGTGAGACCCACCGAGGCCACCTCCGGGTGGCAGTACGTGCAATTGGGAATGTTGCCGTGATCCACCGCATGGTGGGCCACCCCCGCGATCTTCTCCACACAGGCGATCCCCTCATGGGAAGCCTTGTGGGCCAGGAGAGCACCGCCTGCACAGTCCCCCACAGCGTAGACCCCCGGCGCCGAAGTACGACCCCACTCATCGATCTTGACGAAGTTCCCCCGCTCGGTAAGCTCCACACCGGCCGCATCCAGCCCTACGTCTTCCGTGTTGGGAATGCGACCGACAGCCGAGAGCACCCGATCCACTTCAAGGGTCTGGTTTTCTCCCTTCTTGTCCTTGAAAGTCAGGGTGACACCCTTCTTCCCCACTTCGGCTTTCTCCAGCCGGGCTCCGGTATGGATGGTCATGCCACGCTTCTTGTAGACCTTCTCGACATGGGCCGAGATATCCGCATCCTCCAGGGGAAGCACCCGGTCCAGGGCTTCGATGATGGTCACTTTGGAGCCGTAGGCCTCGAACACATCGGCAAACTCCATCCCGATGGCACCGGATCCCACGATGGCCAGGGTCTCCGGCGCCTCCTTCTGGAAGAGAGCGTGGTCGGACGACCAGATGTGCTCTCCGTCCGCCTCCAGGAAGGGGAGATTCCGGGGCCGGGAACCGGTGGCCACGATGATATGCTTCGCTGAGTAGGTGGTGTTCTTTCCGTCTTTTCCCTCTACCTCCACCTTCCCATTCCCCAGCAGTCGACCATACCCGTCGATGTGGTTGATTTTGTTCTTCTTGAAGAGGAAGCCCACTCCCTTGCTCATCTGATCGGCCACTCGGCGGCTTCTCTCCTGGGCGGGCCCCATGGAGATCTTCACCTCTCCCAGGGTGATGCCATGTTTCTCGGCATCCTTCAGTTCACCCACCTTCAGTGCGGAAGTGAGGAGGGCCTTGGTGGGGATGCAGCCGATGTTCAGACAGACTCCCCCCAGGGCGTCCACTTCCACGCATGCCACGGACATCCCCAGCTGGGATCCCCGAATGGCCGCCACGTATCCGCCGGGACCACCCCCCAGCACGATGAGGTCGAAGGATTCGTTGCCTTCATTGCTACCGGCCACACCACACCTCACAGTTATTGATCTGCACATCCGGTCCCGGTTCACGCCCGGCCGGTCCGTCTGTCATGTCTACCCCAGTCTCCGCCGCTGCGGCGCGGAGAGCCGAGCCACGACGACCGAGGCGCCTGGGAAGTTAGAAAGGCGAGCCCCCCCCGGCCACCCCCCGAGGGGAACAGGCCATGACCACTCCTGCCGCCAGGATCCCCAGAATGACTCCCGCCAGCATGTCGACGGCATAGTGGAAGCCCCCATACACGGCCCCGAAGCAGAGGCCCACGGTGGCCACTGCCAGAACGGCTCCCAGCCGGGGCTGGTGACGGAGCGCAAGCAGGGTCTGGGCAACAGCCACCGAGGCATGGGAACTGGGGAACGCCGTTCCCCGGGAAGAACCGCCTTCCAGGATAGCCAGGACCAGCGCCCGAACCGGACCGTCGGGGATCCCGGCTGGAGGTGGGAAGCGGTACCGGGGCCCCTCTACGGGAAGCAACCAGAAGCAGACGAAGGCCAGTACCACCGAGAGCAGGAGGGCAGCCATGGTCTCATCAAACGCCCGTTGATCGCCCCTGAACTCCAGCGACAGCACGGGTACAATGAGCATGAAATAGAAGCTCAGGTAGCTGAGGTGCAGGAGCTCCGAGAGGACTGGCCAGGGCCACCGGCCCCCCAGGGTGAGGGCCGGGTTTCCAGGGAATGCCCATGCCTCCCACCGCAGCACCAGCGGATCCCGAACCTCGGGACTCACCCACTGGTTCAAAAGCGGGAGCTCTGCGTAAAGCAGGGGAATGAGGATGAGGGGAAGCCAGCGGTGGACGCGTTCCACAAGGGGGCCTGCATCACCCGGTCCGGGACGCAGAAGAACGACCACCGCCAGCACGTGGCCCAGGGCCAGCGTGGCCCTCAAGGTGGATGGCCCCATGCCCAGAAGGGGGACCAGGGCTGCCGTCAGATACGCGGCCAGCACAGCGTGACCCGTGGGTGTGCGGGATGGCATCTTCCGCTCTGACTGTGCAAGGGACATGAAACCCTGGGGGACCCCTCGGGAAGTGGACGATCCAACCTGGAGAGCATCGCAGGGGTATTCAAGTGTCACCCCCTCTGTGGTAGCTCTCCAGAAGCGCACCCGGGGAGGTTCGGGTATCGGTGCGGGGGACTGGATCCGCCATCACCGGGCACGGGGCTGGCATCCCCTTCTGGGAGGGCCGATCTTACGCTCATGTGTCATACACTGCCTATGTCCCATCTACCAACGGTCCCTCCAGCCGACTTCCGTCTCGCCATGTCGCTCAGGGCTGCTCTGCCAGTGGGCCCAGTCATCCTGGCGTTCCTGCTCCTGCTCTCGACCCAGGAGGGCTCGGCCCAGAGCCGCGAGGGTGGCGTCCCCAGCCCGCCCCTCACCCAGAACCATTGGAGCTACGACTTTCTGGAGGCCCTGGATGCCTCCGGTCTGGGATGGGGGTGGATGACATCGGCGCGGCCCAGCGACAGTCAGGTTTTGCGGCGAGAACTGCTCCGCATCAAGGAAAGTCGGCGGGGCACAGCCGAGAACCGATACCTGGCGGAAAGTTGGCTCAATCGCTTGAGTGGCGAAGTGCATGGCTGGGGCGAGGGAGGTGTCCGGGAAGGGCGGGGTTGGGTGGATCCCGGCGGCGGGGGTTACACCCGCCTTCAGGGGAGCCTCTGGGGGCCGGGAGGGGTTTCGGTCTGGGCGAATTGGGATAGCGGAAGTCGGGAGGCGTTCCACGGGATCATGGAGGGGGGAATCTCCATCCCGGCGGGCCCCTTCTCCGTGGTGGCAGGTCGGATGCCCGTCAAATCAGGGGTGCCGGCATCCACTTCGGTGCAGTTTGCTGGGGCCACTCCCACGGACGGCATCTTCCTCCTGAGCCGGAGGCCCGTAGAGCTGCCCGGTCTCGACTGGCTCCTGGGGGCCTCCACATGGCAGTTTGGACTGGCGCCCTGGTCCGGAATCGGTGCGGTGGAGGACGGCTGGATAGGTCTGGCGTCGGGGACCTTCCAGCCCCACCCCCGCTTTCGTCTGGGCTTTGCCCGGACGGCCCGCTTCGGGGGGGAGAAGAACGCCGGAGTGACACTCCCCCGACTGGTTCGGACCGCCTTCTTCCAGAAGAACGTGCCTTTCTGGTGGGACGATCACAAAATCGAGATCTCCGGTCGTTTGGTGTGGAAGCTGGGGGGCCAGCCACTCACAACCCATCTGGTGCTGGCCCAGGAAGACTCCCCGCTCTGGAAGGATCCGGCCATCGCCGTAGGTATGACGGCACCCCTCCTGCGGTCCTGGGGACTCCTTCACCTGGGGTATCAGTACACCGCCTATGGCCAGCGGGCCCGTTGGTGCCCGGGATGTGGATACGCCCGGGGCGCGCAGGACAATCGTTTTCAGGGGGAGTGGTACATCCACGGGCAGCACGGGAGCCACCAGCGGCATGGAGTTCCTGTAGGGAATCCCCTGGGGGGGTATGGAGCCGATCATACCGTCACCGCCCGCCTGTGGGATGCAAGTGGCCGATCCCGGGGTGAGATCCAGCTCTTCAGCCGTCGCCGGGAAAATGGAAACATGCTTTTGGAGCGGTGGCCGGGGAAACGCCATGGGTTGCAGGTGGAGGTGGCTCGAGAGGTGCACCCGGGAGTGGAGTTGTCGGTTCAGGGACTTCTGGCAGAGGGCCCCAGCATCCCCCGGGAGACGGGGCTCTGGCTGTCCGGACGGGTCCAACTTCCTGCTCTCCGGCGTGCCACCTTCCGCTCTCCGGGGGGGGTGGAGGAGTGGACGCCGAACCCGGGAGAGCAGCTGGCGCTGGCTTCTCTGCCATCGGGTCAGAGGGTACGGGTTAGGAGCCCCCACTTCCTGCAGCAGAGGGCCGAGGGCACAGTTCTACGCGGCGATGCCGGCGGGCTGTTGCTGGAACTGAAAAACGAACAGGTTGTTGAACTCGAGACGGGTGAGGTGGCAGGAGTGCAGGTGGCCACTCAGGGCAAAGCCACCTGGCGAGGAGCCTTCCTTGGATCAGTGGCAGGTCTGCTCCTGGGGGAAGGCATCACAGCAGCCGCCCGGGCCGACGATGAGATCGATCCCAGTTGCGGGGAACTGGACTGTTATCCCCGGGGGTTCGCACTGGGCGTCGCCCTGACCGGGGCGGGGGTGGGTGCGCTCCTGGGCTCACGCATCAAGATCACCGTGTGGCGACCCCTGACGGCGCCTCAGGCACTGGGGCTTTCATTTTCCGCCCCGTTCAGCGGCCTATCAACACCGTGAGGTCGGCGGCGCTGGAGGGAGAAGCGCGCGGGAGGGCCCGGGCCTTCCTGGACATCCCATGCGCCCGTCGTGGAGAGGCGGCGACTGCCTGGCGGCTACAGTTCCTGGGGCTACTTCTGCTCCTGGCCTGGAGCCACGGGGTGGGGCATGCACAGGAGGGCCTCTCGGTGCGTCACCTGGATGTGACCCTGGTGGTTGGGCGAGAGGGAGCCCTGGAAGTGGAGGAGCGGGTTCAGCTGGTGCCGCGACAAGGGAGCGCGACGCAGGGACCACCCATGCTGCATCGACCCCTTCCCCTGCAACTGCCCTCTCTATACGGACACGGCATGCGGCGGATCCGATGGGGTGCGGTGGATGTCACAGGGTCCGGTGGGGAGCCGCAGCGTTGGCAGCTGCGGGGCCGTAGCGGTGGACAGGCCATTCTTTCCACTCAGACACCCTCGGCCTCGGAGAGCGTCACCCTGCGCTTCGTGGGGCATGGACTGGTAGAGCGACGTGGTCAGAGGGCCGGGTTCCGGTGGACTCTGGTTCCATGGAACTGGGAAAGGAACATCCGAAGCGTGAATGTCTGGCTCGTTCTTCCCGTGGGGGTTACCGGGGTGCAGGCTTCCATCCAGGGAGCAGGCCAGGATCGAGGACTCCGGGGAACCGACGAATTAGAATCAAGATTCTTGTTTCAATTGGATCTCGCTGACAGCTCCCTTGCCGGCGATCCGCCCGTGGTGGAGGCGCGTTGGGACGGAGACATCCTCCGACCGCAATCCCTCATATCCCTGGTCAGACAAGGGTTTTCAACGTACTGGCCGCTCCTCCTCCCCCTGCTGTCGGTGGGATTTCTGGCTCGTCAGCGCCGACTGCGGCGCCCGGTCCCGGAAGGGGGTCCCCTTCCGGCCGATCTTACCTCGGCGGAGTCGGGCTTTCTCCTCAACCTCCAGGTGGAGCCCCGGGATCTCGTGGCCACCCTCCTGGAACTGGAGAGGGCCGGAGGAGTGGAGTTCCAGGAGACGGGAGGAGCTTCGCCCCTCCTGGGTCTGCGGCAGCCTCGTCGGGTTCTCCTGGTACCTAGGCCTGGAGCACTCCCGGATGACCACCCCGGCCTCGCCACGCTTCGGGAGTTGGTGGGACCTGAGCTGAACGCCACCTCCCTGGGGAATTCGCCCGAGGCACTTCCGCGTGCCCTGCGAACCCTTCACGGAGCGGTGGAAACCAGCCTGGTCAACCGCGGGTTCCTGGAACGCCCTCTTTCCCAGATGGCCGGTCGCGGTGTGTCTCTTGCGGTGGGATTCCTTCTGGTGGGAGTCGCCCTGGCCGGACTCGGGGTGGAGTATCTGCTTCTCATGCCCGGGGTGGCCTACGGTGCCGCGCTGCTGTTTGCTCTCCCCCTGGCGTTTCGGCACTACCTGGTGCCGCCGTGGACTCCGGCGGGTAGGAAGGCCCAGGCTGCGGTTCAGACGCTCCAACGGGAGCTGGCGCGCAGTCCGGTGGACGGCATGGAAGCCTGGCAGCTGGCGCTGGTGGGACCCATGCCTGCCGCAGACCCGAGTCCATTGAGGGGCGCTGGGGCCGCTTCACCCTCCTCCATCGCCACCCACCTCCTGGAAGAGGTGGAGGATGCTCTCACTCCGGCGCGGGGGTGGCGGGAGGTTCCGTGACGGAGGACGCCCCTGGAAGGCCCGCCTCGCGCGACACCGCCGGACCCCGTCCCGGCGGCGCCCTGTACTTCTTCAACGGCCTTCCAGTGTCCTGAGTCAGAGATTCGTTGAAGCACGGAGGGCGCCGCAGCGCCGGCCTGGCAAGGCGCGACGCCGAAGAATAGCAGGGCTATGCTGAGAAGGAGCAACGCCGCCAGGGCGGATGCAGCGGCGAACGGATGCCGACGAATCTCTGACTCAGGACACTAGACCTGGGCCCGGGTAGAGGAGATAGGTCTGCATTCGCCCCTTTCCCTTCACCTCCATGGGTGGCCGTGATTCGAAGATGAATCGGGCGTCACCCTTCAGGAGCTGGAGGGTTTCTTCGGTTATCTGGATCTGACCCGATACGCCGAAGGCTTCCATCCGGGCCGCAGTGTTCACGGCATCCCCCCACAGATCGTAGGCAAATCTGCGGCTACCGATGACTCCAGCCACCACCTCTCCCGAACTGATTCCCATACGCAGGGCCAACGGGTAGCCGGTCTCCCGGGCCAAAACCTCCACTTCCCGGGTCATTTCCAGTGCCAGGAGGGCCACCTGCGCCGCATGATCGGGCCGGGGATCCGGGGCGCCGGCCACCACCATGTACGCGTCCCCAATGGTCTTCACCTTCTCGATCCCCCGGTGGCCCACAAGTTCATCGAATCGGGAGAAGATGAGGTTCAGCAGCTCCAGGAGGTCGCCTGGAGAGAGCTTCTGCGACAGGGGGGTGAAACCCACCAGATCCGCAAACAGGATGGTCACGTCGGGATGGGCCTCGGCCACGGTCTCGTGATGAAACTTGAGTCGGGCCGCAATGCGCTCGGGGAGAATGTTGTGGAGAAGATCCTCCGTTCGCTGATAGGCCGCCTCCAACGCGCGCTCGGCGCTCACGACAGCGGTGTCGTACGTGAGCACCACCGCCGCAAGTACCAAGGCGATCCCCACGGTGTTGGCCACCATGAAGGCGGCATTCGTGTAGGCATCCAGGGGTGAAAGAGGCGTCCAGAACTGTCCGCCCACAGCGATGACACCGAAGGTGGCCGCAAAGATGAACGCCAGGCTCCACTGGAGCCATTTGGACCAGAACGGCACCAGAAAGGGGACGAAGACGCCCATGAGCAGGTAGAAGTGGAACCCGGGGTCGATGCCCAGGAAGAAGCCGCACAGAACGGCGTGAGCCCAGATCTCCCCCACAACCGGCCCACCCAACGGACGGTAGGTTCCCCCGGCGTGGGCCACGATGGTGGTCACATACAGGAGTACGCTCAGGAGGTTGAAGAGAGCCAGCTCCCGCTGTCCCAGGAAGGTGAAGGCTCCCAACATCCCCACATGGGCCATGAGGGCAATGGGAAGGCCAATGCGAGCCAGGACGTAGAAACGCCGGTCCCGGCGGGGAATGGTATCCGGAGCCGAGAGCAGGCGTGGGATTACCAAGGCCGGGGAACTCCCCTCAGGCAAGTGCAGCCAGCGGTTCCTCCAGGATGGCGGTGAGGGTCTGGAGGAAGCGAGAGCCCTGAGCCCCGTCGATGACCCGGTGATCGCAGCTCATGGTCATGCGCATCATGGGTCGGATCTCCAGGTCGCCGTCCACTACCACCGGGCGCTCTTGCATGGCGCCCACAGCCAAAATCCCAGCCTCCGGGGGGTTGATCACGGCAGTGAACTCCTGGATCCCGAACATCCCCAGGTTGGACACGGAGAACGTCGCTCCCGTGTACTCCTCGGGCTTCAGCTTCTTGTTTCTGGCCCGCCCCACCAGCTCTCGAACCTCGGTTGCGATGGCCGCCAGACCCTTGAGATGCGCGTTGCGGATCACCGGAGTGATGAGTCCGTCCTCCACCGCCACCGCCACCCCCACATGAGCTCCCCGGAACTGACGAATGTGATCTCCCCGCCAGTGGGCGTTGCATTCAGGGTGGCGATGCAGAGCCATGGCCACCGCCTTCAAGACGATGTCGTTGTAGGAAATCTTCACCCCCTCGGCCTCGAGGATGGCATTCACCCGGGGCCGCGCCTCCACCATCCGGCTCATATCCACTTCCACGGTAAGGAAGAAGTGGGGTACCGGCCCAATGGACTCTACCAGACGCTTGGCGATGGTCTTTCGCATCTGGGACAAGGGATGATCGGTGTACTCACGACCATCCTCCACAGACACCGACCCTGGAGCGACCCCGGCCGCTGGGGCCGTCACCCCGCCCTCCATGGCCTGTTCCACGTCACGTTTGACAATTCGCCCGCCAGGCCCCGATCCCTGCACGGCCGTAAGCTCCACCCCTTCCTCCGCCGCCAGGCGTCGGGCCACCGGGGAGGCCTTCAGTCGCCCGCCTTCCTCGCCGGGAGGGGCGGTACCCTGCGAACTGCCAGGGGCCCCCTGGTGCGAAGCCTTGGGGGTGGTTTCCTCCTTCCCTTCGGTAGCCTCCGCCTGGGGGCTGGCAGATTCTGCCTCCTTCTTGCCGTTGGGGGCCGCCTCGCCGCCACCCTCGCCGTTAGCAGGCTCGGCGCCGCCACCCGCCTCCTTCACAAGCTGGGCGATATCTTCGTCCTCGCCCGCCACCACGGCGATGACTTCACCCACCGGAGCCACCTCGCCTTCCCCTTTCAGGATAGCTCGCAGAATCCCGTCGCCCCGAGCCACCAATTCCATGGTGGCCTTGTCGGTTTCCACCTCGGCAAGGATGTCACCTGCGGCTACGGGGTCGCCTTCGCCCTTCAGCCACTTCACGATCTGCCCCTCTTCCATGGTAGGGGAGAGGGCTTCCATGTGAACCTTCGTCGCCATCTCAGCCGGTCCTGGGTGGTGGGAGAACTGGGAACTCGAGGGATCCCGTCATGGGCCTCGTAGACATGTCAATTGCGATAAAGCACCCGGTTGCAGGCCGCCACCACGCGTTCCGCGTTGGGTTTGGCCAGCTGTTCCAGGTTCTTGGCGTAAGGCATGGGCACGTCAGCCTGGGTGACCCTGAGGACTGGAGCGTCCAGGTGGTCGAACGCCTCCTCCTGGATGGTGGCCACAATCTGTGCCCCGATGCCCGCATAGGGCCAACCAGCCTCCAGGTAGACAGCACGATTCGTCTTGCGAACCGTTTCGAGAATAGCGTCCACATCCAAGGGACGCAGGGAACGAAGGTCCAGAACATCGGCCTGGATCCCATCTTTCTCCAGCTTCGCCGCCGCCTGGAGAGCCACGTGGATGGTGGGTCCATGGGTGATGATGGAGACGTCCCCTCCCTCTCGCTTCAACTCTGCCAGCCCCAGGGGGATGACAAAGTCACCCTCATCGGGATGAGGTACCTCCCCTTTCACGTTGTAAAGGAGCTCTCCCTCCATGAAGACCACCGGATCGGGATCCCGGATGGCCGCCTTCAGCAACCCCTTGGCGTCGGCCGGGGTTCCGGGAGTCACCAATTTTACCCCAGGGGCGTGTACGTACCACGATTCACACGCCTGGGAGTGTTGAGCCCCCAACTGTAGCGCCGGTCCAGTGGGGCCCCGGAACACGATGGGTACCGGAATCTGCCCTCCGGACATGTACAGGGTCTTGGCCGCCGAATTTATGACCTGATCCAGCGCCAACAGGGAGAAGTTGAAGGTCATGAACTCGATGACGGGGCGGAGGCCCACCATGGCCGCCCCAACTCCCAGCCCGGCAAAGCCCAACTCGGAGATGGGCGAATCCACAACCCGCTGGTCTCCAAACTGGTCCAGAAGCCCCTTGGATACCTTGTAGGCTCCGTCGTACTCCGCCACTTCCTCACCCATGAGAAAGACAGAGTCATCGCGCTCCATCTCCTCCTGCAGGGCCTGGTTCAGCGCTTCGCGATACGTGATGGTAGGCATGGTTCCCCGATCTCCGGCGTCTATCGGTCGCGACCGTCCAGAAACAGACGGCCGTGCTCGTTCAGGTGAGAATATACGTGGGTGTAGAGCTCACCCTCGTCCGGAATGGGAGATGACTCGGCGAAGTCAGCGGCCTCCTGGGCCACGCGCCGGGCTTCCTGGTCCATCTCCTTCAGTTCCTCATCGGTGAGAAGATCCGCCTCCATGAGACGGTTCTTCAAGATGTGGATGGGATCCTGATTCTCCGTCCGATCCTGGACCTCCTCCTTGGAGCGATACGTTCCCGATACGGGGTCGGACATGGAGTGGCCCTTGAACCGGTAGGTCTGGACGTCGACGAAATGGGAACCTCCGCCGCTCCTGACGTCCTCGGCCAGCTCCTTCATCAGGGTATGCGTAGCCAGCACGTCCTGACCATCCACCTCGTGGGATGGAATCCCGTAGGACGCGGCACGTTGGGAAACCGGGGTAGCGGAAACCCGGCTGAACGCAGTGCCCATTCCGTACTCGTTGTTCTCCACCACGTAGATCACGGGCAGCTTCCATACCGCCGACATATTGAGGGCTTCATGGAAGGCCCCTTGATTCACAGCCGCATCCCCCATGAAGCACACGCAGATCTTCTCTTCCTTCCGGTAGCGTATGGCCCAACCCATTCCGGCGGCCAGGGGGACCTGGGCGCCCACGATGCCGTGGCCCCCCATGAACCCGTGGGCCGCGCCGAAGACGTGCATGGAGCCGCCCTTTCCACCGGAAGAGCCTCCTGCCCGTCCGTACAGCTCAGCCATGACCTGACCGGGCTCCAGACCCTTGGCCAGAGCCTGGGTGTGATCCCGATAGGCAGTGATGACATAGTCATCCGGCCGGAGCGGTTTGATGCACCCCACCGCCGCCGCCTCCTGTCCGATATGGAGGTGGCAGAAGCCCCCGATCTTCCCGATGGCGTAGGCTTCCTCCGCCTTCTCCTCGAACCTGCGGAAAAGCAGCATATCCCGGAGGAAGGAGTGTAGCTCCTCCCGGGTGAATCCCTGGATTCCTCCCTTGCCCTTTCCGCCGGAGGCCTTCCGGGCGGGAACCGATTTCTTTCTCTCCATTGTGGACTCGGCCATTCCGTTACCGCTCCTTGCTTCCAGGCTCACAGCGACCCGGATGAGCCATTACGGCCCATTCGGAGTTGCACCAATTGAGGCCCCGCCAGTTCAGCTGGGGCCGGAATGTCTGCCTCCATCACCTGCTGGATCCGTCCCGGGCCGCCGGCTTGCACCTCCCTCGCTTGTTCCTTCGCATGGTAGCTGGAACGCACCAGGGCGCCAGACTCCACATGCCGAAAGCCGTACTCCTCCTCTCCCACCCGCTTCCACTCCCTGAATTCGGCGGGAGTGACCCATCGGGCTACAGGAATATGTTGAGGCGAGGGGCGCAGGTACTGTCCCAACGTGAGAATATCCACGGCAGCTTCCCGAAGGTCGACCATGGCCTGCCGCACCTCATCCTCCTTCTCTCCCATTCCCAGGATGATCCCCGTTTTCGTGAGGATCCGGGGAGCCAGGCGCTTCGAGGCCCCCAGGTAGGAGATGGAGCGCCAATACCGTCCGCCGGGGCGCACCTCCGGATGGAGGCGTTCTACCGTTTCCAGATTGTGCCCTAGGATGGCGGGTCCTGAGTCCAGAACGGTCTGAAGGGCGGCCTCGTCTCCCTTGAAATCCGGGATGAGAACTTCCACGGAGCACTCCGGCAGGCGGGCATGGATCTCCCGGATGGTCTGGGCATAGATGGCCGCTCCCCCGTCGGGCAACTCGTCCCGGTTCACCGAGGTGATGACCACGTGCTCCAGCTCCATGACCTCCACCGTGTCGGCGACCCGCCTGGGCTCATCTTCGTCCAACTCGGTGGGCATGCCGTGGGCCACCGCGCAGTACTTGCACGCCCGGGTGCAGACATCACCCAGGATCATGAAGGTGGCCGTGCCTGCTTCCCAGCATTCTCCAATGTTCGGGCAGCCCGCCTCTTCACACACCGTGTGCAGAGACTCGCTCCGCATGAGTTGCTTCAAACGGAGATACTTCTTTCCACCGGGCGATCGTACCTTCAGCCAGGGCGGTTTACGATCGCCCATGGGGACGGTGGTGAGGCCCTCGTGAGCACGGATCCGAGCCGTGCCTTTGGGCTTCACTATCCCATTGTCTTTGTCACTCGGGGCATAGCCCCCAGGAGAACCCTTCAATGTATTCGTAGCCATCTCTTGTCCTCAATTCCAGACCGGAGCAGGCACCTTCCGGCACACAGGAAGCGCGCACCGTGGCTGCTTGGAGGTGGGCCCCCGAGATCTGTGGGCCAGCATCGTGGGGGTCCCGCCAACGGTCGGGAAACCGATGTGTAGATAGACGTTGATGATAGCACCCCCGGCTTTGGAGGGGCAACCGGACGGGGGTGCCCTCCCGGGCTCAGATGCCCGGTTGGAACGAAGCGGGCCGGGGTCTCATCGGGCCTCCAAAGCGGCCTGGGCATCGCCGCGCATTCGGGGGAGGAGGTCGGCATGCACCTCGTACTCCTCCCGGCCCGTGGCCAACTCGACGTCGTAAGCTTCGAGGAATCGCCCCCAAAACCCTGCCGCTTCCTCCCGGAGGCCCGCCTCCTGGGCAGCCTCCGCCGCTGCTGCCAGGCTCAGGAGGTGGGTGGGATCGTTTACCAGAACCTCCTCGGCCGCCGCCAGGGCTCCATCCATGTCCTGTCCAAGCCGCAGGAGGACGGACAGGTGAAACAGCCCATCGGCATCCAGTGGACGAGCCAGTTCGTAGGCGCTCACCGCCATGGGGACAAAATTCAGGATCTCGGTGCTGTCCTGCATTTCTGCAGCGCGCATGACCCGGTTCCAGAGCCGATCTGCGGCCTCCCTGGGCGTCATGGACGTAAGATCCACGTTTGGGGCTGCGCCCAACCCCGACCCCTGGGGCCCAGCGGGGGTACGAGGGGTTTCCGGTGACCCTGTTCCCAGAAGACGTGGGGCCGCCACCACAACCACCAGACCCACCAGGAGGACCCCCGCGACCCACCAGCCCAGCGTGCCTCGATCCATCCCCCGGGCCCCACCAGCGGCGGGATTCAGCGGAGGAGGAGGCTGGGAACCCGCAGCGGCCCCGCAGTGAACACAGAAGCGAGAGCCTGGAGGCACTTCCCCCCCGCAAGAGCTGCAGTGCTGGACGGAGAGGGAGGCACCACACGAAGAACAGAAGGTGCCTGAGCCTTCGGCACCGCAGTCGGGACACCGATTCATGTGGCGTGCTCCAAGATGGGACGCGGGTGAAGGAGATTCCGGGGCGAACCCGCCCATGGAGAGCTTCCGTAGGGACTCCAGTAAGATCAGCGGAAGTCCTATTACACAGGGATGATATGAGGCGAGCGGACATAGGGAAGGGGGTGGGAATGACCATGGCACCCTGGAGCACTGCAGTCGCTCTCCTCCTGGGACTTCAACTTGTGCCGGTAGGGGGGTGGCAACCGACCTCAGCTACCCTGGCTGCCCAGGAGGTGGTGGGCAGCGTCCTGACTCAGGTAGGCACCACCCTGCTGGCCCAGGAGGAGACCTTCCATGACCCCACTGCAAAGCGCTTGCTGGGTTTGGCCCGCGCCGCCCGTGCCCGGGAAGTGGAGGGCCTCCGATCTTACGAGGCTACGCTGACGGAGCGGGTCCAATTGGGCCTCGGGGGACGGCGGTTCCGTCGCAACCGTACCCTGCTGGAGCAGGATCGGGTGGCTCGGGTGCGATGGAGCCGCAACGAGCCGAACCAGGTGAGGTGGTTGGGGGTCCGGCGTCAGATGGTTGGCGTGCGGCTGGGAGAGGGGGAGGCCGACCCCCCGCAGGCCGGGGAGCGGGAGGTTTCAGGCCAGGAGGGTGGTCACGAGGGCGTGCCCGGATTCCTTCGGTGGGCTCCCGGAAGCGATCGGCTGGTGTTCGGGGGAGACTGGGCATTGAACCCCCTGGCTGACACCGCCCACCTGCACTATCGCTATCGGGCAGGGGATTCCATCCGGGTCACGCTGCCGGGGCTGGCGGAGCCTGTCCTCCTGGCGGAACTGCGGGTGGAGCCCAGGCGGATGCACTTCCAGTTGGTGGCGGCGTCTCTATGGATCCACCCGGAGAGCGGTCAGGTGGCCAGAGCCGCATACCGGCCGGGGCGGCCATTCTCCATGAGGCTGGACGGGGACGGTGCCTCGGGAGATGGCATCCCTCGATGGTTTCCCGACATCCAGGGCGAGATTCGCCTGGTGACCGTGGATTACTATCTCCACGACCTGCAGTGGTGGCTCCCTCGGAGCTTTCGGTTCCAGGGCGAGGGAAGGGTGGGGGGCGCCGTCCGCTTTCCGGCGGCGGTGGAGTGGGAGTTGACCGGATATGAGGTGAATCGGGGGCCCATGGACCTGCCTTCTGAGGACGAGGTTCTGCCGCCTGGAGCCCGACTCTTGGTGTCCAGGGCGAAGGAGAATGAGGGGGAAGATGAGCCTGCCCACCCCAGGCGGGTGTTGAGCGTCAGTTACCAGGCATCCACCGACTCCCTGGCTTCCCATGCAGGCCTGCCCACCGGAAGGGTGGGGGTGGGGGGGATGATGGCAATGGAGGAGATGGGCGAGTTGGAGGAGCAGCTGAGAGGCTGGATTCCCTCGCCCCCGTCCTTCAGCTTGAATTCTCTGCCGGAAGTGGAGGGTGGGGTCTTGCGCCACAATCGGGTGGAGGGGTTGGCACTGGCCTGGGGGCTGGACCTTACGCTACCTGGCGAGGTCCGACTGGAGGGACTGGTCCGGGGCGGGTTGTCAGAGCGAACGGTCCGCGGGGAGTTGGCGCTGGTGCGAGTTCGGCTCGGGGGCCAGTGGCGGTTGGGGGGCTACCGTCGTCTGGCCGGCGTGTCGGACTGGGAGGACTCCTTTTCGCTGTCGGCAAGCGCCACCTCCTTCATGCTGGGTCGAGACGGGGCTACCTACCTGGATGTGGGAGGGGCGGAGTTGGGGGTTTCCGGCGAGAACCGCTGGTACAACTGGGCGCTTCGCGCCTTTCTGGAAGAACACCGCTCCGTGGATCGATCTGCGGATTTCCATCTCATGCGCCTTTTCGACGCCGATCCATTTCCTGAGAATCGGCCCATCTTCCCGGTCTCTCTTGTGGGAGTGGGTGGAGAGCTTCGCGGTTGGTGGGAGACACCTGCGCAGGGGCTCACCCTCTCGGCCAGGGGCTGGGGGGAGGTGGGTACAGCGGATGGGGAGCAATACGTAAGGATCGCCGGGTCGGCAGCCGCAAGCGCGGATTTTCCCGCCGGAGTGGGCTTGGGTATGGAAGTGGGAGCCGGAACACTCATGCATGGAGACGCCCTGATCCAGAGGCACTTCTATCTGGGAGGGGAGGAAACGCTCAGGGGATTCCCCCGAGAGGGACTGGTGGGCACCGACTTCTGGTTCGGGCGGGTGGAAGTGGGGCGAGGTCTCCGTGTGGGGCGCTTCCTGGTTTTTTCGGATGTGGCCTGGGCTGGAACGGGAGAGGGTTTGGGGCTGGGTTCTCCCTGGGCGAGCGTTGGGGCCGGGGTGTCGGTTTTGGAGGGTTTGCTCAGAGCCGAGGTGGCCAGGGGGATCAGGGGGGGCTCGGACACCCGGGTGTACCTCTACCTGGACGGGGTTCTCTAGAAGGCTGTTGAAGAAGTACAGGGCGCCGCCGTTGGGAGCCCCAGGGCCC
>JBBDRI010000008.1:0-137198 GCA_040905545.1 Gemmatimonadota bacterium
ACAGGTGCAAGACCCCCGCGCGCGGCCGCACCCCATTACCCGGACACGCTCCTGGGTTGCTCCGGGAGGTGGGGCGGGGGTTGAAATCCTGCCCGGGAGGCGTGGGGTCTACACGCTCCGCACCCAGCTCCCGCTCTGCCCCCCTTCTTTCCGGATGAGTTCCACCCCTTCGATGCGCATCCCCCGGTCCATGGCCTTCACCATATCGTACACGGTGAGGAGGGCCAGGCTCAGCGCCGTAAGCGCCTCCATTTCCACGCCTGTGGTCCCCTTGAAGCGGGCCACGGCCCGACCCTGAACGCCCGGGAGCTCCGGATCGGGCTCCAGGGAGATTTCCAGGCTTACCCCCGGCAGCACATGACACAGGGGGATGAGTTCCCCCGTCCGCTTCCCGGCCATGAGTCCGGCCAACTCCGCCACCTGGAGCACACTTCCCTTGGGCGTGCGAGCTTCCACGATGGCCTGGAGGGTTTCCGGTCGCATGACGATTCTCCCCACGGCTTCGGCGGTCCGGAGCGTCTCCTCCTTGCCCGTGACATCCACCATGCGGGGCCTTCCTTCCTCGTCGAGGTGGGTGAGCTCAGGTCTGGGATGCTGGAAATCAGATTGAGTCATGGGCGCGTCCCGGCCGTCAAGGGAGGTGCGGGTGAAGCCGTCGAACTTTCGGCGGGCATGGATTGGAAATGCTTTCGGAGTTCGGAGATGAGAGCGCTCACCACCAACTGTGGGTTCCCATTCCCCCGGGCGAGCTCCCGGGCACGCTCCACAGCCGCCAGGGCCAAGACAGGTGCCAGGGGATGGACTGGGTGGGCGCCGGCCAGCCCATCCAGGGCGTCCCGGGCCCGGGGGTCTGCCACGGCATGTCCGGCTCCCGCCAGGACGGCCGCGAGATCCCGCAGCCAGTCCTCTACATGCACCAACCGATCGGCCAGGGCCCGTCCGCCGCTGGTGGCCTGACCCAGGGCCAGGGCGAACCCTCGGGCGGGGCTGGGTTCCACCGAGGCCTGGACGATCCGGTACGCCTCCCTCCGGTGGAGGGTGAGGGGGCCCTCCTCACCTTCTCCATCCGGGTCCATGCCAAAGGCCAGGGCTCGGCCAATGGACCCTCTGGAAAGCAGGGCCAGGTTCCGGGCGCGGTCCGGCTCCATCCCAGCGTCCTCCCGAAGGAAGGACTCCACTTCCTCGGGGAGAAGGGGGGGGGTGTGAACCACAACACTTCGGGATCGGATGGTGGACAGCACCCGCCCCAGCTCCCGGGCGGTGAGGATGAAGAAGGTTCCTTCGGGAGGCTCCTCCAACACCTTCAACAAAGCGTTGGCCGCCTCCGGGCTGGAGTCCTGGGAAACCAGGGTCTCAGCACGTCCCACGATGAAGACCTGCCTCTGGGCCATGGAGGGGCGCCGGCTCGCCCGGTGACGAATGGCCCGCGCCGTGGCCAGGTAGAGTCCCTCGGTGGCCTCGCCATCCTCCACTCGCAGGGGGTGCTCGCGTCGTTTGGCCAGCGCTTCCCACCGCGCTTCCTCCAGAGCGTGTTCCAGTTTTTCGGGGGTGGATGCGCCCTTGGGGCGGGGAAGGGGGAAATACCAATGCAGGTCGGGGTGCTCCAGGCCCAGCACCATGTGGCAACCCTGGCACTGGCCACAGGGCCCCTGTTGGCTGGAGGGAGCGGTGCACAGGAGGAGTTGCGCCACCCAGAGTCCCAGGCTTTGCTTGCCGATTCCCGGCGTTCCATGTAAAAGCAGGATGGAGGGGAAGGTGCCCTTCGCAGCGGCCAGGGCCAGGCTCTGTCGGAGATCCTGGTGTCCCCGGTGTGGGGCGAGGGTCATGGAGAACCGGTCCGGGGGCGAAGCCATTGCAGGGGGTCCATGGCCTGGGGTGGCGACCCGGCCACTGGAGCTCGAATCTGGAATTCCAGACGGGGACCCTCCGGGGTTCCACGACCACCCACCGTGCCCACCACCTGCCCAGCAGTGACCGTCCGCCCCTCCACAACCCCCACCTCCTCCAGATACAGGTAGAGGGTGTAGTATCCATCGCCGTGACTCACCACCACCGTCGGTCCATACCCTTCGAAGGGTCCCGCAAGGACCACGGTGCCGCTGCGCACGGCCCGGACTGGAGTGCCCGGGGAAGCGCCGATTCCCAGACCATTCCATCGGAGGACCGTACCGTTGGGCCGCTGCTCTCGACCGAAGCCATAGAGGATGGGACCCTCCACGGGCCAATCCAGAAGCCCGGCATCCGCAGACGAAAGACTGGATGGCCCGGGAACCGCTCCAGGCCCCCCGGCCACCGCCTGTCTGCGTTCGGCCTCCAGCCTTCGTCGCTCCAGGTCGTCCACCAGACCTCGAAGTCGTTGCTCATCTTCCTCCAGCTGCGCCAGCCGGGAGGTGGTCTGCGTCTCTCGACTGCGAAAGGTTTGGAGGGTGCGCTGGTGCTCCACCTCCACCTGGCGAAGCTCGGCCACCTCTCCCACCTGGAACTGACGGAGACGATCGAGTTCCAGGAGGTTCTGCCGCATCTCCTCATTCTGGTCCCGAAGCTCCCCTTCCAGGGCACTCACGTTATCCACCAGGGCCCGATCGTAGGTGGCGATGAGCTGGAGGTAGCGATATCGGTTGAGAAGGTCGGCGAAGGAGTCGGCTCCCAGGAGGACCCGGACATGGTGCAGGGTGCCCCGCTTGAAGATGTCCCGGAGGCGCCGGTGCAGAATGGCGTTCCGTTCCCTCAGCCGGTCCTGTGTGCGCACCAGATCAGAGGTGGTCTGCTGGAGTTGAGCCGTATTCGCCTCCACCTGGAAGTCGATCTCGGCGAGAACCGAGCGGGACGCGCTGAGCTGGCGCTCGATGTTGCGAAGCTCGGACGAGATGTTCTGGACCCGTCCGCGCAACTCCGCCATCTCTCCCTGCAGTCGGGCTCGTTCCGACCGGACTTCTTCCAGCCGAAGCTGGCTTTCCTGAATCTCCCTCCGAATCTCGTTGGCGTTCTGGCTCGCGACGGGGGTGGCCGTTCCGAGACCGAGCACCAGCACCAGGAGTCCGCCGGTGGTTCGTCGTGACATTCTGTGCGGCATTTCAAACCTCCCGCAGATACCTGCGGAGGGCCAGAGCACTGGCCAGCAGCCCGAAGACGGCACCCATGAGGATCCCCCCCATCACCCAGAGCGTGGGAAGCCATTCCATGGCGAAGACCCAGCGATATCCCACCCAGTAGGCTCCCCATGTGAAGCCCACGGCGAGGGCACCTCCCACGAGCCCGGTAGCGGCGCCCTCCAGGAGGAAGGGACGGCGGATGAATCCGTCTCTTGCTCCCACCAGTCGCATGATATGAATCTCTTCGCGTCGGGCAAAGAGTGCGATGCGAATGGCCGTGGCAATAATGAGGGCGGCCACCACTGCGAAGGACAGCCCCAGGACCCCGGAAGTGATTCCCGCCAACCGGCGCAACAGGAAGAGCCGGTCCACCCAGTCCTGGCCGAAGCGCACGTCTTCCACGAAGGGGTAGGCCTCCGCCATCCCTGCCACACGTGACACGGCCTCCGGCCCCCGGAACCCGGAGGAGAGCTTTATCTCCAGGGAGGCGGGAAGGGGGTTCATGTTCAGGCCGGTAAAGATCTCCTGAAACTCAGGGAGCTCCCGGCGGGCCTGCTCCAAGGCCTGGTCCTTCGAGACATACTGTACCCGTTCCACTTCCCCCAACCGGGTCAATTCCTGGATGGCCACTTCCACTTCAGGGCTGGATGCTTCGTCACGGATGTAGGCCACCACCTCCACCCTTTCCTCCAGGGTGGCAAGGGCCACATGAAGATTGTACGCCGCCAGGGTGAAGAGGCCCACCACGAAGAGAGCCAGGGCCACCATTCCCGCCGAAAGGCCCACCAGGACAGGTGCCCGTCGAACGGCGGCGAGGGCTTCTCGAAGGGCATACATCAGAGCACCGCTCCCATCACCCAGCCTTGAGGGAATCGTAGACCAGACGGCCCTGATCCAGCTCCAACACCCGCAAGCTGGGGAACCGTCGGACCACCTCCAGGTCGTGGGTGGCCATGAGCACCGCCATGCCGGAGGCGTTCAGCTCCCGAAAGAGGTCCATGATGCCCCGAGTGGCCCGTTCATCCAGGTTTCCCGTGGGTTCGTCGGCCAGAAGTACCAACGGATTGGTCACCAGTGCCCTGGCTATGGCCACCCTCTGCTGCTCCCCTCCAGACAATTCCTCCACCGTGGCGCCCGATTTGTGCGCCAATCCAACCTGGCTGAGAAGCCGCTGGGCCCGTGGGCGGATCTCCTTGCGAGGGGTGTCGGTAACCTCCAGGGCGAATGCCACATTCTCGGTGGCGCTACGTCCCGGAAGCAGGCGGAAATCCTGGAAAACGTGCGCAACCCGCCGTCGGATCTTCCAGATATCCCGATCGGCGGTCTTGTCTGAAGAGAAGCCGCTGACCCGCACTTCGCCCAGGGTGGGACGCTCACCGAAGTGCACCAACCGTAGGGTCGTGCTCTTGCCCGAACCGGAATGGCCGGTGAGGAACACGAACTCACCCTTCTGGACCTGGAAGGACACGTTGGAGAGCGCTTCTCCCCTGCGTGGATATTCCTTCGTTACCTTCTCGAATTGGATCACCGGACCCTGGCGAAGCGGGTTGAACCAGGTGCGCGTCCGACGAACTGGGGTGGACGCGCTCCTGGGAGTGGCAGCAGCAAGACTGGGAACCTTGTGGGGAAGCTATCCCGGGGTGGGAAGGGTGTCAAAAGGCCTGGGTGGCGGGGAATGACGCCTTCCGACCCCGAGCCAATCGAGCTGCAAGAAAGAGTGCCTCCAGGGCTGACGACGGGTCCGCCCGCCCTGTGCCCTTCAACGAAAAAGCAGTGCCATGGTCCGGAGAGGTACGGACGAACGGAAGGCCCAGCGTCACGTTTACCCCGGTGCCGAATGAGACCGTCTTGAAGGCTGCCATTCCCACGTCATGGTAGGGGGCGATGACGGCGTGGAAGTCCCCTGCCAGGGCCCTCTGGAACACCGTATCTGCAGGAAGGGGCGGGGAGATGGAGATTCCCAAGCTCTCCAGTTCCTCCACGGCCGGTTGGAAGACCCGAGCCTCCTCGTCGCCGAAGAGACCGTCATCCGAGGCATGCGGGTTCATGGCACAGAGCGCCAATCGAGGTTCCGGATAGCCCCATCCCTCCCGCAGTGCCCCATCCAGCAGCAGGGCCTGAGACACGAGGACCGGAGTGGTCACAGCGGCGGGCACGGATGCCAGCGGGATGTGGGTGGTAGCCAGCAGCACCCGGAGCGGGCTTCCCAGCCGAGTTCGTTCCGCAGCCATGAGCATGCCTACCGCCGGCACACCGGCCCGGGCCTGAAGGAACTCCGTCTGTCCAGGGAAGAGCAACCCGCCTGCTTGCAGGGTGGGCTTGTGGACGGGGCCGGTGATGATACCACCTACCGCTCCTTCCAGGGCCAGCGCAACGGCCGTCTCCAGTGCGGCGGCGGTGATGCTGGCAGGGTCGCGGTCGCCGGCCGCCAAGCCCTTGGGCGGATGGAGCGTCAAAGGGCCCCAGAAGGTCTCCTCTTCCGGCGGCGCCACTACCTGAAGCTCCACCCCCGGCTCAGCTTCCAGGAAGCGCAAAGCAGCACGTCGCATCACCTCCGGACCGATCCCCCGTGGGTCTCCCGGCGTCAGGACCAGCTTCAGATGCGCACCTCCACGAAGCTCCGCTCCCGGAGTCCTTCGATGACGCGCTCCTGGAACTTCTGTTCGCGGATCTGCTGACGGATCTGCTCCTGGAGGTCTTCGAAGGTGAACTCACCCTCATCTCTCACCTCCAGCACCTGAATCACGGCAACGGTGGTGGCGGGCCCACTGCCGAACTGGATGGGCCCCACCACCGCGCCGGGCTCAGCCCCCTCGAGGCTTGCGGCATATCCGGGGGGGAGCTCACTCAGGCGGTCCGCACGGATGGCCAGCGAATCGGGGGAGGCATCGTTGTGATACTCTTCCACCAGTGCCCGGAAGCTCTCTCCCCCCCGAGCCCTCTGGGCCAGATCTGCCGCAAGGCTTTCCACCGCTGCCACATCGGTGGGCGAAACCTCGGCTGCAATGAGGATGTGGCGGGCCCTTCGCTCGCCGCCTCGGATCCGATCCACGCGGATGATGTGGGCACCGAAGTCGGTCTCCACCACGCCGCTCACTTCCTGCTCGCGGAGGTTGAATGCGGTGTCCTCGAATTCAGGTACCATGACGCCGCGCCGAAACCACCCCAGATCTCCTCCCTCCTGACGGGAGCCCGGGTCCTGAGACAGCCGACTGGCCAGGGCCTCGAATTCCTGCCCTTCCGCCAGGAGGCCCAGAATCCGCTCCGCCTCCTGGCGAGCCACGGCCCGGGCAGAGTCCGATGGCGATGGCGAAAGAAGGATCTGTCGGAAAGTGAGGGTGGCAGGACGCTCCTGGAGCTGGGTCCGCTGTGACTCATAGAAGGCTCGCATCTCGGATTCTTCCACCGGGATAACGCGAGCCTGCCGGCGCTGGGTCTCCAGATAACGCTCCTGGAGGAGCTCCCGCCGGATCTCGTCGGCCAGCGAGGCGCGATATTGGGAATTGGTCTGTCCCTGGAGGGTCAAGGCTCTCTGCAACGCCTCCTCCGACCCGAAACTCTCCAGCTGCTGGGCTAGGGTCTGCTCCAGAACCTGTTCCACCCGGTCCTCCGGCACCGAGATGGTGGTGTCCCGGAGCGCCGCCTGGAGCACCAGCTGTTGATTCACCAGGGTTTCCACCAATTCTCGGCGAAGGCGAACCAGCGCGGACGGCTCTTCGGGAATGGTCACGCCACTTGCCTGGAGGCGGAAGATCTGTTCTTCGATCTGGGTGAGGAGGATGATGGAGTCTCCCACCACCGCTGCCACCCGATCCACCATCTCCCCGGCCTCCTGGGCCTGGAGAGACCGCGCTTGCGGAGAAACCACTAGCGCCAATGTGCAGAGGACAATGGCGGGGAGGGCTGTGCGGCGGAGCCGGCCAGGAGATATTCCGGGGCAGCGGATCATTCGGCATCCAGGGCTGACGTGGGACGTGACTGGGGAATCTCAAAGATAGTACACCGCCCCCCGGAGTGGTTCCCGAAGGGCGGCACGTTCAACCGATGAGTCGAAGCCTGGGGCTCCCAACGGCGGCGCCCTGTACTTCTTCAACAGCCTTCTACTGCACTCCTCCCGTATCGGGTTGCGGCAGGGGCACTCCTGGGGGAACCGCACCCGGTGGCATCCCACCCGGCGGCATGCCGGGAACCCCGGAGGTATCGGCTCCACTGCGTTCCTGGAGCCGGGTCACCACCCGATCCACGGACGCAGGGTAGACCTGCCCCCCCAACTCCCTACGAAGAGCAAAAGATACGCCTCCCAGGGGAATCACTTCGCGATTGCCCTGGAGGACGCCCACCATGAGTTCATCGATTCCCCTGAAGATGGCTTCCCTTGGGGACTCCCCTTCCTGGGGAGTGATCTCGTCCAGGGCCAGAAGACTCGCGGCTTCCCGAAGCCGTTCCCGGGCCTCGGTGCGAAGGGAGTCCAGTTCCGCTTCCGCCAGCTCGACTCCCCGGTTCCGGGCTTCATTCACCAGGAGTTCCCCCCGGGTGAGGTTCTGCAGGAACACCTCGATTTGATCGCCTTCGGCTTCGGCGATCTGCCCCCGGAGAACCGGAGGACGGTTCTGCACGAACTGCTGGAACTCCCCGGCCGTGAAGGCACCGCCTGTGTACTCGGTGAGAACCCGGTTGCCGGCGCGCCGAGAAAGCCGCGTCTCCGGCCGGCGGGCCAACTCCCGCACCACCTCGGCGGCGCCTTCCGCCACCTCCACGTTGGCCGGCTCTTCAATGCCGGCGATAAAGAGCGACTCCGCCGCCATGACGCGCTCCGACTGGAGCTGACTTCGGAAGGCGTCGCGGAGGTCATCGAACTCCGGCACATCCCGCTCTTCCACCCGGATGATGTGAAGGCCGAATGGGGACTCCACTATCGGGCTGAGCTCCCCCACCGGAGTGGTGAAGGCCGCCTCCTCGAAGGGCGCTACCATCTGGCCCCTTCCGAAGAATCCCAGGTCGCCCCCCTGCCGCCCACTTCCCGGATCCTGGGAGTACTCCTGCGCCAGGGCCGCGAAGTCCTCGCCACCTGCCGCCCTTGACCGGAGCTCTTCGGCCAGGGCCTGGACACTGTCCCGCTGCTCGGCGCCGGCTTCCGCAGGGAAGGTGAGAAGGATGTGTCGGGCCCGGACCTGGACACCCGGCGCATCCTGCTCGAACCGCGCTCGGAGCTCGGGTTCCTCAATGATGGTGTCTACGTCGATGACCGCGTCCCGGAGCCGGAACACCAACTCCTGTTCAACCTGTTGCTGGATGATGGGGTCCAGATCCACCGAATTCAGTTGGGGGTCGTCTTGGACGATGGTGGCCAGGAGCACGTAGTCTACCCAGAGATCTGCCAGCGCCCGAACAATGCCGGGGTCACCGGGAAGGTTGGGATCCAGGGAAAGAAGCTCCACGGCCCGATCGGTGGTCAATCGATGACCGTCTGCCTGCGCCAGGACATTCTCTGAGGATCCACCATCGCACGCAGCCATGACCACCGCGGCGGCGAGGGCCAGACCCCCCATGTTTCGCTTCATGTTCATCCCTGCTCCCAATTGAAGGTTCTCAGGCCAGCCATCAGGCGACTGCCTGGGTTTTTCCATTGTTCATGGCATGCAGGGCCCGAACCAGGGTCTCCGGCAACGGCTCTGCACCCATCTGATGTACCACCAGGGCCAAGGGGTCCATCCGTTTCACGCCCACCTCCAACTGCCGGTTGTGAAACGGACCCTCCAGCCCAGCCAAACGCACAGGCGAATCCGGACGGAAAGAGAGTCGGCCTTCCCGTTCCTTGATAAAAATCCTTTCCACTCCCATCTGGCGGCCCGCCAGGCGCAGGCGGTGAGCCTGTAGCAATCGCTCTACTTCCGGGGGCAGCGGACCGTATCGATCCATCATCTCTTCCCGGAGCCGATCCACTTCTTCCTGCGTCTCGACCCTGGAAAGCCGCCGATAAAGATGCAATTTCTGGCTGGAATCCGAAACATACCCATCGGGAAGGTAAGCTGAACCCGCCAGGGACACCTCGGGATCGGGAAAGGTGAGGCGCCCTTCCTGGCTGTTCTTCAGGCGAGCCACCGTCTTCTCCAGCAGGCGAAGATAGGTGTCCATCCCCACCTGATGGGCATACCCCGACTGGTCTTCCCCCAGGATATTCCCGGCACCGCGGATCTCCAGGTCCTTCATGGCCACCGCGTACCCACTTCCCAACTCGGTGTAATGCTCCAGCACCCGGAGCCGCCGATCGGCTTCTTCAGAAACCGGATTGGGCACAACCAGATAACAGTAAGCCTTCCGGTCGGAGCGGCCCACCCGCCCCCGGATCTGATAGAGCTGCGAAAGGCCGAATCGGTCTGCACGATCCACGATGAGGGTATTGGCGTTGGGAACGTCCAGTCCGTTCTCGATGATGGAGGAGCAGACCAGGACGTCCAATTCCCCATCCGTGAAGGCGGACATGACCTCATCCAATTCCCCAGGGGGCATCTGTCCATGGGCCACTCCCACCGACGCCTCGGGAACCAGGCGCTCCACCCGCTCCGCCAGAGCCCGGATGGACTCCACCCGATTGTGGAGGAAGAAGACCTGTCCGCCCCGATCCAGCTCTCGCCAGATGGCTTCCTGGAGGAGCCCATCGTTCCATGGCACCACCAGAGTGGAGATGGGCAGTCGGCTTCGGGGCGGGGTCTGGATGAGAGAGAGATCCCGGAGCCCGGTCATGGCCAGGTTCAGGGTCCGGGGGATAGGTGTGGCTGAAAGGGTGAGGACGTCCACCGTGGCCCGCAGCTTCTTCAATCGTTCCTTGTGTCGAACGCCGAAGCGCTGCTCCTCGTCCACGATGACCAGGCCCAGGTCTTTGAATAGCACGTCGGACGACAGGAGTCGATGGGTCCCCACCACCACATCCACCGTTCCTTCGGCCACGTTCAGGAGAAGCTCTCGCTGCTCACGGGCGGATCGGAATCGGCTCAGGGCTCCCACCCGCACCGGGTAGTCGGCCAATCGAGCCTCCAGGGTGTGCCGGTGCTGCTCCGCCAGGATGGTGGTGGGAGCAAGGAAGGCCACCTGTTTCCCATCCTGGACCGCCTTGAAGGCAGCTCGGATGGCCACCTCCGTCTTACCGAAGCCCACGTCGCCACATACCAAGCGGTCCATGGGTCGCTCAGACTCCATGTCCCGTTTCACATCGGCGGTGGCCTTACGCTGGTCGGGTGTGTCGTCGTGGAGGAACGAGGCTTCCATTTCCTGCTGCCACGGGGTATCCGGACCGAACGCATACCCCTGGGCGGACTCCCGACGGGCATAGAGTTCCAGGAGCTCCGCAGTCATCTTCTGGATGGCATCTTCGGTCTTGCGGCGAAGCTTCTTCCATCGTTTTCCCCCGATACGGTGGACGGATGGTGGCTCACCCTCCTCTCCGTCTCCTACCCATCGCTCCACCAGATCCAGGCGGTAGACCGGAATGCGGAGGACTTCCCCGCCGGCGTACTCCACCGCCATGGCCTCTATGGCCTCTCCCGCCACTTCCACCCGTTCCAGCCCACGGAATCGGCCCACGCCATGCTCCATGTGGACCACGTACTCCCCAGGGGTGAGTTGAGCCAGGCTATCCAGCGAGACCGCTCCCCGGAACCGGCGCGTACGGCGGCTCCGACGAGCCCGACGGAAGATCTCGTGATCGGTGAGGAGGTGCAGAGGCGGAGACGAAGGGAGGCAGAATCCTCCTTCCAGGGAGCCCACGCCCAGTTGGAGCCCGGTAGGCAGAACGCTCCCCTGTTCTGTCAGGATCTCCTCCATCCTCTGAAGCTGTCCATCATTTTCGCAGAGGATGAGGGTACGGACACCCGTAGCCGCCCCTTCCCGAAGGAGGGCCTTGAGCCGATCCATGTCGCGATCCACCGTGGGGGCCGGAGCCACTCCCAGATCCAGATCCCAACCGGGCTCATCGTGGAATCGCACGCCCGGGAACGCCTCAAGAAGGGCCTTCGCCTGAGCAGGGGGGAGTACAAGTGTATCTTCCGGGTCCGGAGCCTCGCCTTCCTCCAAACGTTCGGCTCGAAGCCGCTGTACCAAACCCCACTGACGTTGGAATTCCTCCGGGAGATCTACTCCCGCAGAGGTGAGAAGCAGCGTGTCGTGGGGCAGCAACTCCAGCAGGGATCGAGGCTCCAGGTGGGTCGAGCGAAATTCCCCTCCGGCCCCCAGGTGCACCGGGAGGATATCCGCTCGGTCCAGCTCCCGATTGGATCGCTGGTCCAGGATATCGAAAGCCCGGATGGAGGAGATCTCATCTCCCCAGAACTCCAATCGGACCGGATCGGGAGTTCCCAGGGAAAAGATGTCCAGAATTCCCCCTCGGACGGCAAATTGCCCCACCTCCTCTACCAGGGGAACCCTCTGGAAGCCCCGGTCTTCCAACTCCTCCTGAAGCTGAACGAAGCCATGGGTCTCCCCCAACCGCAGGGTGAGACGCAGGTGGGAAAGAGAGGCGGGGAGGGGGATCCGTTCCTGGACGGCTCGAGCCGTGGTCACCAGGACCCTGACTCCTCCGCCGAAGGCCTTCTCCAGGGCCTCCACCTGCAGCCCCTGCACCGGGAGGTCTCCTCCGGCTTCCTCGTAGGGAAGCACCTGTCTCTGAGGATAGAACGCTACCCGCTCCTCCCCCAGGAGCATGGAAATGTCCACTTCCGCAGCAGATGCACTGCCAGGGTTGGAAGCCACCCACACCAGGAAACGGGTGGGGAAGGTGCCATGCAGATGGGCTGCCACCGCCGGCCCTGATGAGCCTGGAGCTTCCCCCACGGCAAGCCACCGCCCCGGCGCCGGGAGGCGGTCCCGAAGCGTATGAATGGACGGGGTAGAGGCCAGAGCCTCCAGCACGGGGTGTGTACGAGAAGTCACGATGGGTTCGTTGGAAGGCTGTTGAAGAAGTACAGGGGGAAGAGCCATACGGCGGATGGTCAGAGGCTGTCGGTTCCCCGCTTCCCAGCGCGGATCCAACCTTCGAAGATGAGGAGCACCAGGGTGAGTCCCAGCAGAGCGGGAATGGCGGCATGTCCATGGCGGGTTCGGAACAGCGATGAGCTCCATGTGGGGTTGGGGTTCACCACGACCTCGCCACCCAACGTGGAAACTGCCAACTCCCAGGAAGATCGCGAGCTGAGCGACTCCCCAAGGGGGATGTTCACCGCCACCAGCGCCAATATGGAATCTCCCGCCAGAAATCGGTGGATGCCTGGCAGGAGCGATGTACTCGGAGGCTGAGTACCGGAGAGAACTTCCCGGGTTCCGTCGGGACGCTCCACGGCGGTGGCGCCGGGAGGGATGGACAAGGGAGTTCCGGCCTCCATCCAGGGGACGTCCTGGATACGGAGCGGCCATCTGGCGTCTCCCCGCTCCTGCCATCCGCCTGCGGCGAGTCCCTCCAGAAAGGGAAGCCAGCGTACGGAGACCGGCAGAGAGCTCCATGCGGGGTCCGGGGGGATGGCAAGGAGGAGTGTGTCCCCCCTGATGACGCCCCACGGCACCCCATCCGGAGAAGTGAGAAGGTTGGATGCATCGGGGAGGCTGCTTTCTGGACCCGTGGCCTCCAGCCGAAAGCGCTGGAGCATCCGCACGCCAGTCAGGGAGGGGATCCCGGGAGCCGGGGTGGTTTCGTCCAGGGTGATGGGGTCCAACGGCGAGGGTGCCTCCAGGCGCCATGGAAAGCTGGATTCCGCCAGCTTCCTGTTCAGGGCGGGAAGAAGCAGGGGATCGGCCAGCGGCAGGATCACCACCAGGGGTGACATGAGGTCTCTGTTGGTCAGGCCGGAGGCGTCCGGTGGGGCCGCCGTCAATCCGTCCCCACCCAGTACGATCTGGATTTGCGAAGAAGACCGGGGGGTGCCTCCGGCCCGCCGGATCCGCCCCGACTCCGCCAGAACATCCAGCGCCTGATCCAGGAACACCGACGGGCTTCCCATAACCTCCACTACCGGGGGGGGGCGGAGGGGGAAGGCATAGTAGCGCCGGTCGTCTATCACCAGGCCGGTGGGGTCGGTTTCCACCCAGCCCCAACTCCACGCCCCGGCGGTTGGTGGAAGGGGCAGTACCACGGGCTCTCCCACCGGCACCATGACGGAGGAACGCAGTTGCCCCTCCGTGAAGAGGCGTACAGGGCGGACCAGGGGCTCGGTGGGGCTGACCTCAGCCTCCCGGGATCCGGTCGTTTCAGCTGCTCCCTCTCGGACGGAGACTACCAACGCGGCTGTTTCTCCTGCCAGTGGTACCCGCCCACCTGCCAGAAGCGGGGCTTCCAGATAGAGGTCGGGCGCCGAAGGCAGACTCCAGTCCGGGATTGGCGCCAACACGGGGATGGAGGCCTCCTCAGGGGATCCGGCTTCCCTGGATGCCGTATCGGCCTCCAACGAGGAGGCCTGGAGGTCGGAGAGAAGCAGCACCTCACTGGCCGGCAGGGCCGATGCGGCAGTGACCCTGCGGGCTCTGGCCACCACCGACGGAAGCCGACTGCTGCCCGTCGATGGCTGCAGGTTTTCCAGGCGGATTCGAGCAGCCTCCACAGTCATGGGGAGAACCACTGGCTCAGCCTCTCCTGCGGGAATGATCCAGATACGGTCCTGAGAAGTAGCCCGCTCCAGGGCTTCCAGACCCTTGGCCACAAGCCGGTCCAGGACGCGCTCTCCCCCCACCAGACGTTGAGAACTGGCGGAGTTGTCCACCACGATGGCCAGAGCCGTAGGTGGATGGGCTCCGCCCTGATTGCCCAGATGGAGCCCAGCTCCGGCCAACACGACAAAGGCCAGAATGGCCATGCGTACTGCCAGGAGAAGGTGCTCCCGAAGCCGTAGCTCACGAGCCCGCTCCCGGCTGATCTGTCGGAGGTATCGCAGGGTGGGGAACTCCCGCTCCTCCCCGAGCCGAGCCTTCACCAGATGCAGCAGGACGGGAGCGGCCACCACTCCCAGGGCCAGGAGGAAGAGGGGTGTGAGGAAGGAGATCAAGAGAGGCGGGAGCGCTTGCTCAGGCAGTTTCTGAGGGAACTGGAGAAGGGGGCGTCCGACAAGACCAGATGATGATCCATTCCGCTCTTCCTGAGTTCCCGGTGCCACTCCTGAATGGATCCCTCCATGGCCCGGCGATAGGCCTCGCGGTGATCCTGGACCCGCACGCGCAGCTCCTCTCCGGATTCCGGGTCCCGAAGCAAGGCCTCGCCTCCCCCCTTCAGATCCAATTCGCCCGGATCCAGGATCTGGAATACCAGGACGTGATGCCCCCGATGACGGAGAAATCTAAGGGCTCGGATAGTCTCCTCAGGCTCCACCACCAGATCGGAGAGGAGGATCACCAACCCTCTTCGCCGGAGGCGCAGCGCCACATCCCGGATAGCCGACGCGGCCTGCGTGTCACCCCCCGCTCCAGGGGCCTCCAAGCGGCGGATCAACTCGGGCCATTGGGTGCTTCCTCCCCGGGTTGCCAGGCGGTCCAAAATCCGGTCCTGGAATGTGATGAGGCCCACCGAGTCGCCCTGGCGAAGGAGGAGAAGGGCCAGAGCCGCTGCCAACTGTCGGGCAAACCAGTCCTTGCTGGGCAGGTCTCCCGGCCGGGAACTCCATCCCATGGACGCGCTCAGGTCCAGAAGGAGGTAGGCCCGGAGGTTCGTTTCCTCCTCGAACTGCTTTACGAAGAGGCGACCTGAGCGGCCCAGCATCCTCCAATCCAGATGTCGAAGATCGTCTCCAGGCTGGTAGCTTCGGTGATCCGCAAAGGTTGCGGAAAAGCCTCGGTGGGGGGAACTGTGCAGACCCTGGAGGAAGCCCTCCACCACGCCCCGAGCCACCAGTTCCACTCCGCCCAACTGAGCCAATTCCTGGGGAGGAAGTAGGTCCACCCGACGACTTCGGCGGCGGGGCGGCGGGGGGGATGGGAGGGGGACGGCCATGGGACGGGGAGTTTATCACAGAAGCGACAGACGAGGCAATCGCCCTCGCCGTTGTTGGGGGCGTGTGTGGAAGTTGGTGGGGGATGGGCTCATGTGTCCTCCAGGGGGGACAGTTGCATGAGACGAATCACGTTTTCGGAGTCATTGAGTGGGCTCCTAGAAGGCCGTTGAAGAAGTACAGGGCGCCGCCGTTGGGAGCCCCAGGGGCTCCCGATCGCAGGCGGCTCGTCGAAGACATAGCCGTGGCTACGTCGAGGCGAGTTCTAACCCGGGGCCGGGCGATCTGGCGGGATACGGCGCTTGGCACGGTGTCTGCAATCCAGATGGTGGTGACTCGGTGGTTTGCAGCGATGCCGGGACCAGGTTGGCACCAGAGCCCTACGCAGGGGAACGGATTCTGAGGTGGCGAGGAGGGCGCGACGAAGGTGATAGCATGACGAGTTGGCGGAACGTATCTGTGATTCTTCTGGCACCTCTGGTGTCGGCCGCCGCTTTGGTGCTGAGTGCCACTTCACCTTTGGGCGCCCTGGCGTTCGCGCCCGGGATGGTCCAGGAAACCGATACCGTCCTACAGGATGCGGCGTCCACCGACGCTGATGTGGCAGTGCGCATCTGGTTGGACCAGGGAGCAGAACCCGTGTTTCACCGGGGTGATCGATCCCGGATCTACTATCGGGTTTCCCGCGATGCCCATGTGGCCATCTTCCATATCTCCACAGATGGCCTGGTGAACCTGGTTCAACCCCGAACACCCGAGAGTGGTACGTACGTCCGGGGGGGCCGGGAGTACCGGCTGCTGTTTGCCACCGGGCCCTACTGGCATGTGGACGAGCATCCCGGCATGGGCTACTTCTTCGCCGTGGCCTCTCCCGAACCCCTGGACCTGTCCGTGATACCCTTCTCCCGGCGTCAGGGCTCGTGGGATCTTTCCCAGGTGGGGAGCCAGATCCATCGGGATCCCTACTCCGCCATAGACGACTTCGTGGCCTGGCTGGTGCCGGGGTGGGAACGGCTGCCCTACGGGTTGGACTTCACTCCATACCATGTAGGGGGGACTTTTGAATACCCCCGTTTCCTCTGCTACGACTGCCATACCTTCCGGCCCTATACCAGCTGGGACCCCTACCGTTACTCCTGCACTTCCTTCCGGGTAGTGATCTACGACGATCCCTACTATTACCCAGCCGCAAGGTATCGGGGGAGCGAGGTGGTCTACGTGAGGCCACCCCTCCCGGGTGAGCCCCGCTTCGCGTTCAAGGAAAGGGCCTGGGACGATGCGACAACCCCTCTGTTACAACTTCGAGAAACCGCGCCTGGATCCCCTTGGCCTCAGGCAGATGGGGTGGGCAGGTCGGTGCTCCCCGGACGCTTCTGGGAGCGGATTCTGGAGCCTGCCTCAGGGTTGCGGAGCCTGGAATCACCCTCTACTCAAGGGGTGCGGGTTCTTCCCAGGAGCGAGGGGGCCCAGGATGAACGGCGTCCCACCCTCCAGCGGCGCATTCCCCCCCGAGGCGTGGTGCCTCCGGTGCGGAACAACAATCCACCGCCGGTGCGGAACAACAATCCACCGCCGGTGCGGAACAACAACCCACCCGCGCCCTTCGGATTTCGGCCAGCACGGGACCATCTCCTTCGTTGGCGCCCCTCTCCGTAGCTTTGGCTATGGCTTCGAGGCGCGCCGCCTCGGATCTGGCACCTGTGGCCTCCTTGACGAGGCTCGCCCCATCACCCGGACACGCACCTAACGGGGTCTCAAGGGGCACCATCCGGGCACCCGCCTGCTACCTGCCCCTCCCGATGGTCGATTGATCGGGGGTTTTCCCCCGATTATACTCGAGCGTCGGTCCCCCCTTCCTCTGTCGGGTATCTCCTTCGGTGAAACACACCCAGATCCGGAATTTTTGCATCGTAGCCCATATTGACCATGGGAAGTCCACCCTGGCCGACCGCCTCCTGGAGGCCACCGGGGCTCTGGGTCATCGCGAGATGCGAGAACAGGTCCTGGATTCCAACGACCTGGAGCGAGAGCGGGGGATCACCATCAAGCTCCACGCCATCAACATGGACTACCAGGCCCGGGATGGCAGTCGCTATGAACTGAACCTCATCGATACCCCTGGCCACGTGGACTTCACGTATGAGGTGTCCAGATCCCTGGCGGCATGCGAAGGGGCGATTCTGGTTGTGGACGCCAGCCAGGGGATTCAGGCCCAGACCCTTTCCAATCTGTTCCTGGCTCTGGATGCCGACCTGGAGATCATTCCGGTTCTGAACAAAATCGACCTGCCGGGGGCCGAGCCCGACCGTCGACGAGACGAGCTGGCCGATCTGTTGGGGGTGGATCCGGACACGATTCTCCTGGCCTCCGCCAAGGAAGGAGTGGGAGTGCCGGAAATCCTGGAGGCGGTGATGGAGCGCGTTCCTACGCCGGAGGGGGATCCTGACGCTCCTCTCCGGGCCCTGATCTTCGACTCCTACTACGACAAGTATCTGGGGGCCGTGCCCTCGGTGCGAGTGGTGGATGGCGTCGTCCGCCCGGGCATGACCATCACCTTCGGCTCGCGCGATGATCGTTACGAGGTCACGGAGGTGGGGCAGATGCGGCTGCGCCGGATCCCCAAGAAGGAGCTTCGTCCCGGCCAGGTGGGATACCTGGTGGCGGCCATCAAGGAGGTATCTCACACCCGGGTGGGGGATACCATCGTAGATGTGTCGAATCCGGCCAGGGAGTTGCTTCCCGGCTACCAGGAGGTGCAGCCCATGGTGTTCGCCGGACTCTACCCCACCGATTCCGACGACTACGAGGATCTGCGGGAGGCTCTGGATCGTCTCCAATTGAACGATGCCAGTCTCAAGTTCGAACCAGAGAGCTCGGCGGCCCTGGGATTCGGGTTCCGATGCGGATTCCTGGGCTTGCTACACATGGAGATCATTCAGGAGCGCCTCTCCCGGGAATTCGGTGTCGAGCTCATCACCACCGTCCCCAACGTGAAGTATGATGTGCGTCTCACGGATGGGACCGTGGAGACGGTGGAGACCCCCACGAAGTTGCCCGACCGAGGCCGAATCGAGTCCATCAGCGAACCTATTGTGCTGGCCCGCATCCTCCTTCCGGCCGAGTACATCGGAAATGTCCAGAAGCTCTGCCACGATCGGAGGGGCGTGTTCCGGGGAATGCAATATCCCGACCCACAGCGAGTGGAAATGGAGTACGAACTTCCCCTGGCTGAGATCGTCCTGGACTTCTACGATCGTCTCAAAAGCGGAACCCGGGGCTACGCCGCCCTGGACTATGAATTCCTGGAATACCGTCCGGACGACCTGGTGAGATTGGATATCCTGGTGAATACGGAGTCGGTAGATGCCTTCTCCGTCATAATCCACAGGAGCAAGGCGGAAGAGTACGGACGGGATCTGGTGAAGCGCCTGCGGGAGTTGATTCCCCGACAACAGTTTGAAGTGGCGCTACAGGCGGCCATCGGAGGGCGGATCGTGGCCCGGGAGTCGGTGAAGGCCGTGAGGAAGAACGTTACGGCGAAGTGCTACGGGGGTGACATCACCAGAAAGCGGAAGCTCCTGGAGAAGCAGAAGGAAGGGAAGCGTCGCATGAAACAGGTGGGATCGGTGGAGATACCCCAGGAGGCCTTCCTGGCCGTGCTTTCTCTTGGGGACTGAAACACCGAAGCGTCGCCTGGGGGTGGTGGGCACCTTGGTCTGGGACACTATCCGATCTCGGGATGTCCGCACGGGCCCTGTGGAGGAGTGGGGTGGGATTGGATACGCCCTGGAGGCACTTTCTGCCGGTGCCCCTCCTGGTTGGGAAGTGGTGCCCCTTTTGAAAGTGGGTGGGGATCTGGAGGAGCAGGCGGTTCGCTACCTCCAGGAGCTCCCACGGGTGGAGATAGGGCCGGGAGTCGTGGTGGTGCCGGAGCCCAACAACCGCGTCGAACTCCAGTACGAGGGCGGAGTGCGGCGAAGCGAACGTCTCCAGGGGGGAGTGCCCCCGTGGAGCTGGCCGGAGCTGGCGCCCCTGGTGCGAGACTGTGATGCGCTCTACGTAAATTTTATTTCCGGTTTCGAGATGGAGTTGGAAACGGCCCTGGCCCTGCGCGACGCCTTTCCCGGGCCCACCTACGCCGATTTACACTCTCTCTTCCTGGGGGTGAACCAGCACGGTTTTCGGGTGCCGCGGCCCCTTCCCCTGTGGCGGGAATGGCTTCGAGCGTTCGATGCGGTCCAGATGAACGAAGCTGAGTTCGAATTGCTGGGCCAGGCATGGGGAGACCCTTGGCTCCTGGCAGCCGACGTGGTGGGGCCCGAGCTGAAGCTCATGGTGGTGACCCTGGGGGCCCAGGGGGCGGGGTATGTACTGGCTCCGGGCTGTCGGGAGACACCTTCGTCCTGGCCTGGCTTGCGGCACCAGATCGGTGTGGCGGGGCAGGCGCTGAGCGGACGGGTCAAGGGCGCGGCACCCCCAGTGGAAGGAGATCCCACGGGATGCGGCGATGTGTGGGGAGCCACCTTCTTTGTCCATCTCCTTCAGGAGACGGCTCTGGAGGAAGCCATGGAGACCGCCAACCTGTGGGCCGCCAGAAATGTGAGTCATCGCGGAGCCCGAGGTCTTCGACACCATCTGAAGGGGCGTCTGGCTCCTGAGGGGAGAGGCCCATGAGGGTGATCTCGGTACCTGCAGTGTTGGAAGCCCGCACGGTGGACCAACTCCTGGGTGGGGTGGGGGGAGTGGATGAGGGGAAGGCCCTCCTGGACGCCCGGCATCTTCGCTGGGTGGATCCACAGGGAATGCTGGCCCTGCTGGCTGCGGGGAAAGTCCTGGCACAGCGCACAGGTGAGATCCCTGTGCTGCACCTTCCACCACAAGGAGACGCTGCCGGATATCTGGGGCGGATGGGGTTCTTCCAGGCTGCTGAGGGGGTTCTTGCAGTGGAGGGTGCTCCGGCCCGCAGGAGCAGTGGAGGAGGGTCCGACGTTCTCCTGGAGATCACGCCCATCTCCACCAACGGAGACATCCATTCCCTGGTGGATCGGGTCCAGAGTCGGGCAGGGAGCATCCTTTCCAACACGTTGGACTACCCGCCGTCGGCGGTGGTTCAGTTCTCGGTGATCTTATCGGAGGTGTGCCAGAATATCCTGGAGCATGCGGAGGCTCCCGGATGGGTGGCTGCCCAGGCATACAACTGGAAGAAGCGGCTGGGTCGGCATGTGCTGGTCATCGGTGTCTCCGATCTGGGACGGGGCTTCCGAGGGTCCCTTGGGGCTGACCAGGCCGCCCGCTTCGGAGATCGGTGGGCGGACTCCACCGCTCTGGAGGCCGCGTTTCTCCACGGGATCACGCGCTTTCCCGATTCCGGGCGGGGACAGGGGATTCAGCAGATCCGGAAACAGGTGCGTCGCTGGGAGGGTTCCATTTCCATCCGGAGTGGAACGGCCCGCATTGCGGATGTCCCCCCCTGGGACGACACCCCTCCTATGGAGGAAGGTCTTCCGTCCTTTCCAGGCTCCCAGATTCACATCGTCCTGCCCCAGCGAGTTCCTGATGTCGGATAGGACCGCAGTGGGAGATTCCGCCACATTCGGAAGAGAACCCCTCCGCATCGATGTGGGTGGGTTGGTGGAGCGAAGCGTCACATCGCTTTACGCGCACCTGGTGACTCGGCCCACCGGACGAGCCGTCCGATCGGCCATTGAGGCGCAGGTGGAGGAACGGGGAAAGGCCGCACTCTCCCTCATCGACCTGTCTGAAGTCACGGTGCTGGATTTCTCGTGTGCCGATGAAGTGGTGGCGAAGCTCCTCATGCGTTTTTCCCGGCCACCGGAGCCTCCGCACGCCTACTTCATCTTCCGGGGGGTGGCGGAGGCCCACCTGGACCCCATCGAGGCCGTTCTGGAACGGCATGATCTTACGGCGGTGGGAGAGACCGAGCCTGGCCGGTACCGGCTCCTGGGACCCCGTCAGCCCATCGATGAGCAACTCTGGGGCAGGCTGGAGGGTCATGGACGGGTGCCTGCAGGCGGCGTGGAGGAATGGCTCGCGCATGTTCTGGACGACGATGCGAAGGCGGCCCATGACGCCATGGAACGCCTCCTGGTGCGGGGGCTCGTCTTCCGCTCCCGGGGAAGTGGAGATCTGCTGGCACTGAGCGCTCTGGCCGTGGGCCTACCTGGAGGCCCGGCCCCCGACACTGGAAGAGAGGAGGACATATGAGGAACAAGCGGAAGGGGCCCCTGGGCCAGGCCACCTGGGCCATCCACGGGGATCATCCCCCGGGCGTCCCGGGAGATCCAGTGATTCCTCCGGAGATCCGGAGCTCTACCTTCATGGGAGGAGGGCCCGACGGAAGTCCGGTGGTATACGGGCGTTACGGAAACGCCCCCACCGTGGAAGCCCTGGGTCGAAAGCTGGCCCTCATGGAAGGGACGGAGTCCGCCATTGCACTTTCCAGCGGGATGGCGGCCATCTCTCTCAGCATCCTGGCTCTGGTGGCCCAAGGAGACCATGTCGTTTCGTCCCGGTGGCTCTACGGGGCCACCCACGCTTTCCTCACCCGCGAGTTACCTCGACGGGGGGTGGAGAGCACGCTGGTGGATCCCCTCGATCCCCGGAGTTGGAAGGCGGCCCTTCGCCGGGAGACCCGTCTCCTCTATCTGGAGATGCCTGCGAATCCCACGCTTCGGATGGTGGATCCCAGGCCTATCGTGGCGCTGGGGCAGGAGATGGGGATTCCCGTGGTCATGGATGCCACCTTCGGAGCCCTGGCCAACTTCCGACCGGTGCGCTGGGGAGTGGATGTGGTGGTCCACAGCGCCACCAAGTATCTGGGCGGCCACTCCGACCTGGTAGCCGGCGTGGTGGCGGGCTCTCAAGGCCTGGTAAATGAGGTGGAGGCACTGCTCCATCTCTACGGTCCGGCCCTGGATCCCCATGCTGCCTGGCTACTGGACCGGGGTTTACGCACCCTGGAGGTGCGGGTGGAGCGACAGTGCCGTACCGCCCTGTCCCTTGCACGGTGGTTCAAGGGTCATCCTGCCGTGGCTCAGGTGCTGTATCCCGGCTTGCCGGACCATCCGGATCACCACCTGGCCCAGGAGCTTCTGGAGATGGGTGGCGGAGGTATGCTGGGCGTGGTCCTGAAGGGGGGAGGGAAGGCCGCCGATGCGTTTGTGGAGGCGTTGGGATTGGCCGCTCTGGCACCCAGCCTGGGGGGGGTGGAGACGCTGGTGTCCCTCCCACGCCTCACCTCCCATCGAGGACTTTCCCCCCGAGACCGACAGGAGCAGGGGATTGATGAGGGCTTTGTGCGGGTCTCCATAGGCCTGGAGGACGAAGCCGACCTGCGAAATGATTTCGCCCAGGCGCTGGCGGTCCTCGACGGGGCATCGTGAGGGTGCCGGCAAGAGCTCCATGAAATCCTCCCGGCGAGTGGCGGTGGCCCTTTGGCTGCTCGTGGCGTTCGGGGCACTCGCGTTGGCCGGGGGAAGCTGGTGGCTTCGCTCCGACCCGACCCTGCCTCAAGGAGAGATATCCCTGGAAGGTTTGACGCGGCCGGTGGAGGTGCTCTGGGACGAACGGGAGATTCCCCACATCTATGCTTCCACAGAGGCCGATGCCTATCTGGTTCAGGGGTATCTCCACGCGTTCCATCGACTGTGGCCCATGGAGCTGCGGCGGCGGGCGGCAGCCGGCCGGCTGGCCGAGATGCTGGGTGAGGCCGCGCTTGATGCCGACCGCTTCCTCCGGACCGTGGATCTCACCCGAGGCCGGCGAGCCTCCTGGGCCGCCATGCCAGACCGGGAGCGCAGGGTGCTGGAAGCCTATGCCCAGGGGGTCAACCTGGCTCTCAACGGCAGGCATGTTCGACGTCCGCCGGAATTCATGGTCCTTCGACACGACCCCGAGCCCTGGACACCCTACCACAGCCTCCTGACGGAGAGCATCATGGCCTGGGATCTGGCGGGCTTCCAGGAAAGCCTGGACTGGTGGATTCTCAAGGAGGCGGTGGGCGAAGAAGCATTCGCGGCTTTCCGCCCCCAGTATCCCGAAGGGGGGCTCACCATCCTGGAAGATGAAGGTGAGGTGCCGCTGCTCGGTTCTGTAACGTCGGCGGCCTTCCTGCTACCGCAGGGAGTGGGAATGCAGCTGGCGCTGGATGCCAGCCCACCGGCGTTGGCTCGAGAGATGGTGGAGCGGTCTTCCATCACCCGGGCGTCCAATTCATGGGTGCTGGGGGGAGAACGGACTGAATCTGGAAAGCCCCTGGTAGCCAACGACATGCACCTCTCCCTGGACTCACCCACCCTCTGGTACCTCATGGGGATTCACGTTCCGGGTATGGATGTGGTGGGAATGACTCTACCCGGAGTGCCCGGGGTGGTGGTGGGCCGAAATGCTGCCGTGGCCTGGGGCTTCACCAATGCCTACCTGGCGGATTTCGACCTGGTGATGGAGACCCTGGCTCCAGACGACTCCACCCGGGTGGTTCGGTCTGAAGGGACGGAGCCCCTGGGTACACGCCGGGAGGAGATCTGGGTGAAGGGTCGAGATGAACCCGTGGAGCTACTGGTTCTTGAGTCGGAAGCCGGCCCAATCCTCTCTCGGGCTCCCGTGCCCGGGGGAGGGGGGGCGCTCCTGGCCTTCCAGTGGGTGAGCCACCGGGCTTCCACCACCATGGAAGCCCTGCTGGCCATGAATCGGGCCCGGGATGCGGGAGAGTTCCTGGAGGCCCTGGCCCGATTCTCAGCCCCCCACCAGAATACGGTATTCGCCGACACGGCAGGGACCTTCGGATATTGGATGGCAGGAAGCGTCCCCCTCAGGCGGGCCGGGGCACCGTCGCTTCTGCCCTTTGCCGGTGGAAAGGAGGGCTGGCGGTGGGAGGGCTTCCTGTCCTTTCAGGACCATCCCCACGAGGTAAACCCCACTCGAGGGTACGTGGTCACCGCCAATCACCGGCAAAGTTGGAATGAGAGTTCGGCTCTCATATCCGACTCTCGCTGGGAGAAGCCATGGCGGGCCATGGCCATCCGGGATGGCATTCTTTCCAGGCAGCGCCAGAGCGTGGAGAGCACCCGGCTCATCCAGATGGAGGTGCGGAGCCCCTTCGCCCAGCTACACCTTACGAGAGTTGCCCAGGCCTACCGAGGAGAGGGCATGGAGACGGAGGCAAGGCTGCTGGACGGCTGGGATGGCGGAGGCCATCTGGACAGTGAAGCAGCTCCGCTCTTCTGGGGATGGGTGTCAGCGTACCAAGACGAATTGGGGGCCAGACTGAAGCTCCCCCAGGGTCGCCTCCCATTGGCGTCCCTGGACCGGATGTTGGAGGAAGAAGCCCCCTTCGCCGGGGAGCTGGATGGAATTGCGGCCGAAGCAGCCCGTGGGCGGGTCTCCCCGGGGGCGAAGTGGGGCGAGGTGAACCAACTCCACCGGGAACACCTGCTGGAGGATGTTCCGGTCCTGGGGTCACTCCTGGCTTTTCGCACTTCACCACTGCCCCGGGAGGGCAGCTTGCATTCGCCCAATGTGAGCCCCTACTCAGGCGGAGGTCCGCCCTTTCGCGTGCGGCATGGCCCCAGCCAACGGGCCGTCATGGATCTGGGTGGAGGGGACCATGCCGGGAGGTTCAGCCTCCCTGGGGAACAGTCCGGTTTCCCAGCGTCCGCCCAGGGAGGCCCCCAAGTCCAGGCATGGAGGGAGGGCACGCTGTGGCCCCTCCCCCTGGACCGGGCAACCATGGAGCCCCGGACCTACCTCCGAACCCGCTTCGTACCTGTGACTACTCCGAATCCATGAACGGGTAGCGGTAGTCCAGGTCCGAGACGAACGTCTCCTTCACTACCCGGGGCGAGATCCACCGCATGAGGTTCAAGGGTGACCCTGCCTTGTCGTTCGTGCCGCTGGCTCGGGCCCCACCGAAGGGTTGCTGGCCCACTACGGCACCCGTGGGCTTGTCGTTCACGTAGAAGTTTCCGGCGGCATAGCGCAGGGCCTTGTGCGCCTCCATGATGGCCTTCCGGTCTCGTGCGAAAATGGCACCGGTGAGCCCGTACATGGAAGTGCGATCCAGAAGAGAGAGTGTCTCGCTCCACTCTCCATCGGGGTAGACATAGACGGTCATGACCGGCCCGAAGATCTCCTCCCTCATGGACTCATAGTCGGGCTTCAGCGCCTGGATGATGGTGGGGCGGATGAAATACCCTTCCGAGTCATCCCCTTCGCCGCCCACCAGGATCTGGGCGTCTGCACTGTCCCGAGCCCGATGGATGTAGCCCATGATCTTCTGGAACGCGCCCTTGTGGATGACGGCGCCCATGTAGTTGGAGAAGTCAGCGGGATCTCCCATGGCGATGCTCTCGGTGGTCTCCAGGAGGTCATCCTTGATGAGCTTCCAGATGCTCTCGGGGATGTAGGCCCGGGAGGCGGCGCTGCACTTCTGGCCCTGGTACTCGAACGAGCCCCGGACGATGGCCGTGAGCACCGCTTGGGGTTCAGCGGAAGGATGCACCATGATGAAATCCTTCCCACCCGTCTCGCCCACGATGCGGGGATAGGTGTGGTACTTGTCCAGGTTGTCGGCCGACTGCCTCCAGAGGGAGCGCAGAACCTCAGTGGATCCGGTGAAGTGCAGCCCTGCAAAGCCCGGGTCCGCCAGGGCCACTTCCGTGACCTCCACCGGAGGGCCGGGGATGAAGTTGATGACACCCGGCGGTAGACCCGCTTCCTCCAGGATCTTGTAGACGAAGTAGCCGGCGTAGACCGCCGAGTCGGACGGCTTCCAGATCACCGTGTTCCCCATGAGGGCCGGCGCCCCCGTGAGGTTCCCCCCGATGGCCGTGAAATTGAACGGGCTCACGGCATAGATGAAGCCCTCCAGGGGACGGTAATCCAACCAGTTCCAGACCCCTTCGTCCGAGGTGACCTGCTGCTCATAGATCTCCTGGGCGTAGCGGGCGTTGAAGCGCCAGAAGTCGATGAGCTCACATGCCGCATCGATCTCCGCCTGATGGGGAGTCTTGCTCTGGTTCAGGATGGTGGCCCCGTTCACCGTGGATCGCCACCGGGTAGCCAGCAGTTCGGCAGCTCGAAGAAAGACGGAAACCCGCTCCTGCCAGGGCCATTCGCCCCAGTCCCGCCGCGCCTCGGCGGATGCCGCAATGGCGGCTCTCACCTCATCGGGGCCAGCCCGATGATATTGGGCCACCACGTGGCTGTGGCGATGGGGGAGGATGGCCTTACCCATCGTCCCCGTCCGGACCTCTTTTCCACCGATGACCAGTGGGATCTCCACCTCGGATGACGCCAGTTCGCCGATACGGGCCTGGAGTTCTGCTCGGGCTGGATCTCCCGGAGCGTAGTCGAAGACCGGTTCGTTGACCGGATGGGGCACCTGGATCACGCCGTTGAACATGGACAAGCCGGACCTCCAGCAGATTTGGGTACAAAAATGAATACTAAAAACAGGAGGAGAACGGGCAGTGCGTTACACTGCCCGTTCTCCTTGGCTCACCCGACGTAAAGTCGGTCAAGCCTTGGCCATCTCAACTTATCACCAGAAACGAGCCTTGCTCAACCCTTCGCGTACGCGGCTCCACCCCTTCTTCTGATGGGGCTGGTAGCTGTAGTAGTATTGCAGGTAATACGAATCGTCGGTGGTGACGGCCGCCACCTCGTTCAAAACGGCGCCAAAGACCCGCACGCCAATCCGGCGAAGCTGGTCCACAGCGCGCTCAGCGGCCCTCTGCTCGGTGGCGCCAGACCGGAGCACGACCACCAATCCATCGGTGTGTGACGCCAGCAGGGCGGCATCCGTCACCGCCAGGACCGGCGGCGAGTCGATGACCACATGGCTGTACTTCCCCTCCATCTCCTCCAGAAGCCTCACCATGGCTCGGGAATTCAGGAGTTCAGAGGGATTGGGAGGGAAGGGACCCGCAGGCATGAAGTCCAGATTCGGCAGGACGTTGGGTCGGATTGCATCCCGGAGCTCCACGTCGCCCACCAGGAGGTTGGACAATCCCGGCTCCCGGAGGATGTCCAGAGCCCGATGGAGGGCTGGACGCCGGAGGTCGGCGTCTACCAGCAGGACCTTCTGGCCCTGCTGTGCCAGCATCACCGCGAAATTCACTGCCGTGGTAGACTTCCCTTCGTTGGGCCCGGGACTGGAGAAGACGATGGAGCGGATGGGGTTCTCCCGGGTGCTCATGAACATGAGGTTCATCCGGAGATTCCGGTACGCCTCCGCCGCAGGGTCCAGGGGATCCAGGGCCACGATCATGGGCAGGTCCCGACGCCCCCGTTCCTGAGGAGAATCGGTCTCCTCCTCGGTGAGTCGTCGCAGGCGCGGGATCACCCCCAGCACCGGAATGCTGAGGAGGGTCTCCACATCCGAGCTGGTGCGCAGGGTGCGGTCCAGATATTCCAGGAAGAACGCTGCACCCACGCCCAGGATCAGCCCCAGGAATGCGCCCAGGATGATGTTGATTCGCCCTCGAGGTTGGATGGGAGAAACCCCGATGGCCGGGTCGATAATATCCACATACGGCTGCGCAGCGGCCTCGGTGATGCGGGCCTGCTGAAGTTGGCCCAGGAGAAACTGGTACGTCCCCAGATCGGTGGTCTGCTGCACCTCCAGGGTCTGGAGCTGGTTCTCCAACCCGGGGAATTCCCGCTGCCGGGCCTGGGACTGAGCCAACTGTTGATCCAGGTCCTCCAGGCGGTCTTCCACCACCCGCAGGTTGGCCCGGAGGGCTTCGGCCAGAGCCAGATGCTGTTCGGCAATCCGCGCCTCAATGGCCCGGGCATCGGGATGGTCCGGGTTCAGTCCCCGGGTGCGTATGAGGGCCCGCAGCTCCTGCTGACTGGCTTGAAGCTCCTGAACCAACTCCTGGAGTTGAGGATAGGAGCCCTGGGGAAGCTCGGCTCGGAGATTGATGAGGTCGTTCTCGCTCAGCGTCTCCCGATCGGACCGGCGGACCGTCTGGGCCAGGATCGAATGATGACCCTGGAGCGTGCGAATTGCATCCCCCAACTCCTGGGTCTGAATGATGACCTGCTGCTCCTGGGCCGAGAGGTTCGTAAAGGCGGCGGATTCCTTGAATGCCCGGATCTGTTGGAGAGAACTCGTGAGCTGCACCCGGGCGGAGTCCAGCCGGTCTTCGATGAATTCCACCTCTCGGGCTCCCACCATTCGAACCCGCTCTGCACCGTAGTCTCGCAGACCCCAGGCCGCGACGTTCAGCACGTCCGGGGTGAGGACCGGGTCTTCCCAGGTGAAGGACACGTCGATGATGTTCGTGCTCTCACGGGGCTGAGGTGCAAGCCCGCCCCGGATCTGCGGGATCAACTCGGCTCGGGAAACCACGGCCACCGGGTACACCAACTCCTCCCCCGGCGGTGGTCTGGGGGTGAAGCGCAGGCCACCGGCGTCCAGCATGCCGCCGACGGACGCCTGGCCCAAAACCTCACCATTGGTGGCCCGGAGACGGACCGTGGTGCCGTCGTCGTCATAGGCCAGTTCGTAACGGCCTTCCGGCATATCGGCATCCACATGGACGTTCCGAAACAGATCGGACCGAACTCGTAGAGGATCGGTGGGAGTGAATCGGAGACCCAGCGAATCCACCACCTTACCCGCGATGGTGTTGGAGCGAAGTACCTCCATCTCCGACTGGATGGGGTCTACGAAGATGTTCATCCCGGTGATTCGAGCCGCCGGATTTATGCTTCGGCTGCGCTCCAGCGGGTCGTTCACCTGGAGAGAAAGGAACGACTGGTAGTAGATGCGCTGCTGTGAGACCGCCCAGATCACCGCCGTGGTGGTGATCCCGAAGATCAGGATGATCAGCCACATCCGGCGGGTAAGTACCTGCCAATAGTCAGACAGGTGGGGCGCCGGTCCTGCGGCGCCCTCACTTTCCGGCTCTCCAAACGGCCTGAGGCCCGGATCGGTAGTCATGATATTTTCTATCTCTCCCTGATTGGCCGCACGATCCGGCTGACAAGGGGGGAAAACCCCGCTTCAAACGGTATCAGTTTAGGTGGTTCCGGCGCGTTGGGATAGGGTCGGGAAACATTTGAATTGCGCCCCATCTTCGCTCCCGACTCCCCCCACGTTCTCGGGTATATCTACTGCAATAAGCGTGCCAATAGACGTGTCGACGCCCCCTCGACGGTCCCGCTCCACCCCGTTGACGGTCCCTCCCGCCATGTCTACCTTTAAACAAGAACGGTTATCAATAAGATCGCATCCAAGGCAGCCATGTCCAAGCGTACCCAGATCGAAGGAGTTCTGGAAACTCTACGTCCAGCGTTGCAGGCTGACGGTGGTGACGTTGAGTTCCTGGGGTTCAACGAATCCGACGGAGTGGTGCAGCTACGACTCATGGGCGCCTGCGAATCGTGCCCGATCTCCATGCTCACTCTCAAGGAGGGCATTGAGAAGCGTTTGAAGATCACCGTTCCTGGAGTCACGGAAGTCACAGCGGTCTGACGTCCCATCTTCGTCTCTCCATACCGGCGCCTTCTGAAGGAGGGCGCCGTTTCCTTGCCCAGAAATCCCCACGCATTCCGCACGAACTCCCGGATTCTGCACCGGGATTGCCACTTCGGGTCGCGGCAGACGTGGGAGGACCCCAGGAGGGGGATATGAGCTCAGGTACTTCAGGACCCTTGCGGCGTGCCGTGCTGGCGGCGCTGGGTGCAATCGAGCACCCGGCATCCCAGCAGGATGTCCTTGCTTCCGGACACGTGCGGGATCTGGCGGTTTCCGAAACGGGTGAGGTCCGGTTCGCCTTCCATCTGCAGCCTCAGGATCCAGGATCGTTGGTGCGCCAGAGCCGCCAGGCCGTCGAAGCTGTGGCGGGGGTTTCTGATGTGAAGGTGGACGTCCAGCTACCCAGTTCGCATGGACAGGGTGGAGACGGGGCCGGCACCGCAGCACCCTCCTCGGGCCGAAGTGGCTTGAAACCCGGTTCCGTTCCGGCTCCCACGCCTCAACCGGGCCTCCTTCCCCAGATCCGGCACGTGGTGGCGGTGAGTTCGGGGAAGGGCGGAGTTGGAAAGTCCATGGTGGCCACGAATCTGGCGGCTTCCATGGCCCTGGAGGGGAAGCGGGTGGCCCTGCTGGATGCTGACATCTACGGCCCGAACATCCCCATCATGCTGGGCGAAATACGGAAACCGTCCGTGTCCGGGGAGAAGGGGAAGGAAAGGATTCAACCTCTTTCCGCTCACGGAGTGGAACTCATGAGCTTGGGCCTTCTCATGGAGAAAGAACAACCCGCCATCATGCGAGGCCCCCTGGTCGCCGGTATTCTGCGGCAGTTTCTGGAGCAGGTTTCCTGGAGCGAGGGGGACGTGATGGTTGTGGACATGCCTCCGGGCACCGGTGATGCCCAGCTCTCGCTGGTGCAGACCATCGATCTGGCCGGCGTGGTCATGGTCACCACCCCACAGGCTGTATCCACCGGAGATGTCCGCCGGGGTGTCCGGATGTTCGAGCGAGTCAATACGCCCGTTATCGGCGTGGTGGAGAACATGTCTGGATTCGCTTGCCCCCACTGTGGGGAACGTCTGGACATCTTCGGAAAGGGAGGTGGTGAAGTCCTGGCCCGAGAGATGGAGCTGCCGTTCCTGGGCGAGATCCCCCTGGACACGGCGGTTCGGGAAGCGGGAGACCGTGGGGTTCCCACCGTGATTTCCGCTCCCGATTCTCCTTCCTCCCAGGCCCTCAGGGCTGTGGCCCGGAAGGTCCTGGAGGCTCTCGACGAGCTGGACTGAGGGTAAGGTGGACGGGCGAATCCAGCCCGACGGCAGGAGGCCTCTACTTTCCGCTCTCCAACCAGTCCCGGTCGGAGGCCGAGATGGCAGTGCTTCCTCCCCGGCTCCGCTGATAGAGGGCAAGTACCACCCACCCCACCAGAAGGATGGGGGCCACCTTGAAGAGCAGGATGCTGGCGATTCCCAGCGTGATGGAGAACACCGTCCCCACCACGGCCAGGATCACGCCCAGCACCACCAGGCTCACCAGACCCACTACAAAAAACGATATCAGACTGCCAATCATGGGAATCTCTCCGATTTGAGGGAGGCGGCCGTCAAAGCCGCTTCCGCGGTTGTCCAGTTCATCAGCGGTCCCAGACCACCGATACACTTCCGAATGCGGCATCCAGTTCCAGGGTGATCCGACGCTGGGCAGATGCCCAATTGGGGGAGGTGTACTGGTTTCCTTCCTTCACAAGCCCTTCGGAGTCGAACGACGTGAGGAGCGTGTTCCGGATGATTCGCACCCCAGTGTCCCGGGTGAAGCTGAGTTCCACCGAACCCAGGCCCAAGCGGACCGAGGCCTTCGACTCTTCCTGAAGAAGGGGCCCGAACCCCAGCTTGAGGTCGCCCACCCCGGCTTCCACCTGAAGACTCCGGGCGTTGAGCTGCCCCAGGTTGCGAGCAATGAAACTGGCGGCTCCCACCTCCAACCGGGCGTGGTTCATCACCACGGGGTTGGCCTGCGACACGTCCAGGCGGCTTTCCGACGCCCCCGTCTTCAGCTCCAGGCTCTCCAGGGGAACTCCCCCCAACTCCAGATCGGCCCGCACGGCGCCGAACTCCAGGACCAGCGCAGTGGGCACGGCCGTCCCCAGGGCGAGGTCCATCTCACCGCCGCTGCCCTGGCGGCGCATGGAGATGCGCCCGCTCACCGTTTCCACTCCCAGGAGGGCCCGGCCGTCGGTGAACTGGTTCAGCGGTTGGAAGATCTCTCCGTCGTATCTGAGACGCATGCGGTAAAGAGCGTCCGCACTGCCTGGCTCCACCACGATGCGCCCTGCACCATACTTCACCTGGAGGTCCACGCGCTCCTCTCCCGCGACGCGTCGAGTGGTGGAGAGGTCACGCCACTCCTGAGCCGCCGCTTCCATCCCTCCCGCCACCGGGAGAAGAAGCATGCCGAAGCCCCACAGAGCGTGCTGGAGGAAGGTGTTCATCATGCCTCCTGGGTGGTGGTGGGATCGTCGTCCCAGGAGTAACGGGAACCCCCTACATGCTCTTCCCGCCCTGCCCTGGAGAGGAGTACGGCCCCCAAACCGGTGATGACCGCGCCGAACATCACCAGCCCTGAGAGGAGATGGAGAAGAATGCGGAGGAAGCCCAGGAGGGGGCCCCCCATCTGGATGACGTGTGCCGCCGCCAGGGCGGCCAGCAGGCTGCCTACGCCCACCACCAGGATATGGACCTCGTTGGAGGAGCGAGCCCACTCCAACCCTGGAACCTCCCGCTCAGTGACCCACTCCCCCACCAATCGGGCCACGGCCAGGAAGCCCAGCAGACCTCCGGCAGCCAGAGCCAGAGGCAGGGCCGGCAGCCAGATGAGGAGGAGGGGAATCCCCACGATGGAGATGGCCAGTACCACTGCTCCCACAACCCACGCTGGGAAGAAGAGGACCACTCCGGCGAGCCCCACCATGGCCGACCTGCCCGGAGCGTGGCGAGCCGTCTGGCTCACTCGTTCCAGGTGCTGGGGGAAGAAGTGCCTTACCAGAAGGCCCAGGCCCGAGATGATGGCGAAGGACAGGAGCGTCTGGAGCAAGCCGGCCAAACCCGCACCCACATGACGAAGGGGGCTCAGGAATCCTGAGCCGGTCCGGGTGGTCCTGGACCGGGCCCGGTCTCGAGCCTCGTCGCGGTCGTCGGCAGCCCGGTCCCGAGCCTCGGCTCGGGACTCTTCCTGCGCTTCCTCTGCTTCCGGTGAGAAGCTGGTGTCGGTAGTGCCCAGATTCCGGAAAGAACCGCCCACCCGGCCATCCCGGAGTCCTGCGGTTCCATGGGAAAGGCGCACGTCGCCACCCACCCGGCTTTCGGGATGCAGTCGGAGCTCTCCGCCCACAACCACCAGATGCTCCATCACCTCGCCTCGCACGTCCACATCGCCGTCTACCACGATGAGGCTGCCATCCACCTGTTCTCCCTCATCCACTGACACCGACCTACCCACCTCCACTCGCACTTCCTCCAGCGACAATCCCTCCAGGGCTTCCGCCAGCGCCGGCAAACGATGAGCGCGGCTCAGAAGGGCTCCCAGGGGGATGCCATCCAGGGCGGTCAGGCTCCCGGGGTTCTGCGGGGGCTGGGGGGACGGAGGGGATGTCTGGAGAGCCTCCTCCAGGAGCTGGTCCAGACGGGCGGCCAAAGAACTCTCCTGGTCTTCCAGGTCGGCGGGGGGCGACCATTCCTGGAACACCCGAGCGATGGAGCCATTGTCCAGGGCCACGGCTTGCCCCAGGAGGCTACGCCACGCCGTGTCCAGCACCCCACCCTGCGTGAAGCTGCCTTCCTCACGGCCGTCCACCATCACCTGACCGCTCCGGAACACCACTTCCACGTCGTTGCCGTCCCGGAATTCCAGTCTGAGGGAAGACTCCGAACCCGCCACCGAGATCTCGCTGGAGACAACCTCCCGGAGGTCGCCGGCTGACTGTCCGGCCAGGTACAGGAAGGTCCCGAAGACCAGCACCCCCAACAGGGGGGAAACCCTCACGAGGAGACTACGAGCTGCGCGCATACGATCCCACCAGGGAGGGAAGGGAAGGGAGAGTGAGATTGCGATGGAAGATCCAGGCGGCCCATCCGGTGATCCCTACACCGGCCAAGGCAATGGCCGCGAACTGCAGGGGAGCTGATACCACGCCGGAAGCGAGGGTGTAGGCCCAGAAGACGGCCATGCTCTCCAGCATTCCTCCCGCCATCTGACTGGCCACTGCCGACACCGCCCCGGTAGTCTGGATCCAGAGAAACGCGGCCAGATCTCCCATGGACACCAAGGGATGGGATGCCACCAGCGCGGCGAGAGTGGCCAGAGCCACGCCCGGCGCTGCGATGGCACCCCCTGCCACCATCCATCCCCGGCGGGAACGGGGGCGCAGCGACCGGATCCAGTCCGGAACTGCCACCCGCGGCCCCCGAACGGGTGCCGGGGCGGTGACGACCTGGTCCTGGGGCGACTGGGCTTCCTGGGCGCGAGTGGAGGCAGAGCGCACGCGTGCCAACACGCCTTCCGAGAAATCCGAAGTCGGAGCCAGAACCGGGACCGCGTTCACCGCCGCAAAGAGTTCCTTCCACCGGGCGCTCTCCCGGCTACAGGAAGGGCAGGCTTGAACATGACGGTCAACCCGAACTCGCAACCGTCGGGGAAGAACCCCGTCCGCCCATTCCTGCAGAACCTCCCACGCCGGGTGGTCACTGGCGGAAGGGGCGGTGGCAGCATCCAACTCCGGCTCCAGCTCCAGTCGGTCCAGCACGGAGCGGGAGAACGCCGCAGACGGAGCCACCGTGGGGAGTCCGTTCAGCTGGGCCAGGAACTCACGCCAACTCTCAACCTGGTCTCGACACCCAGAGCACCCACGCACATGTGCCTCAACCCCTGCCTGTTCCTGGGGGGGGAGGTCCTCCTCCAGGAAGGCCTGGATATGCTCCGGGCTCAAATGTGTGTGTCTGGCGTCCATGATGTCCTCATGCGTTCGGGTCTTCACTTCCAATTACGTGGATATCGATCCCCGGGTTTCACCCGGCGGGTTCCGGGTCACTCTCCATGGATCCCAGCCAACTGTTCCTTGAGTTCCGCCCTGGCTCGATGGAGGAAGGTCTTCACGGTGCCCAGCGGCACTTCCATGATGTCGGCCATCTCCTCGTAGCTATACCCCTCTACGTGCCGAAGGAGCACGGCGGTACGATATTCCGGACGGAGCCCCCCGATGGCCGTTTCGATGCGGCCTCCCAACTCCCGGTTCTCCACGAAGGCATCGGGACGCTCGGAGGAGTCTTCCACGGCGATGCGAGAGCCGGCCTGTTCGTCGGCCGACACTGCATCCGGGGCACCATCAATGGAGACGGTATCCAGCGTCCGCTTGCGAAGATGATCGATGGTGAGATTGTTGGCGATCTTGAAGAGCCAGCTGGAGAACTTGTACTTGGGGTTGAATCCCTCCAAGGCGTTGAAAGCCCGGACGAAAGCCTCCTGGGCCAGGTCTTCGGCCAACTCCCGGTCCCGGACCATCCGGAAGATGAGTGAGAACACCGGTCGCTGGTAGCGCTCCAGGATCTCCCGAAACGCCCCTTCTCGCCCTCTGGCGGCCAGGGGTACGAGGTCCAGATCGGTTAGTGCGGCGTAATCCAACGGCGACATCCGGCGGAAAAGGGGAGGGGGCGCTATACGTTACGAGAATGGAACCCCTTTGGTTTCCCGGGGTCTTTGCCGCTCCATCGCCCAGCTGTTGAATCCAAGCGGTTGGCGCGGCCCTCCACCCCGAGCTTCCACACCTCTTACGGGTGGGAAACCTACTTTCTTCCCCATTCCATGGCGACCGTTCACTCTGCTCGACCTTCCAGAGGGGAGGACCGGGAGCGGCAGGTCCAGGAGATCTTCTCCCAGATCGCCCCCCGATACGATCTCCTGAACCACGTCCTGAGCCTGAACATCGACCGGGTCTGGCGCAGGCGGGCCGTAGGGAAGCTGGAATGGGAGAGGAACCCTCAGGGCGTCTATCTGGATGCGTGCGCAGGAACGTACGATGTGAGCGTGCAGCTGGCTCGTACTCCAGGGTTCCAGGGTCGGGTGGTGGCGTCGGACTTTGCCAGGCCCATGCTGGTGGAGGGGCAGGGCAAGCTGGCCGGACTCCCGGTGGACGCGGTCTGTGGCGACTCCCTGCGGCTTCCCTTCCCCGACTCCACCTTCCACGGGGCACTGGTGGCTTTCGGCGTCCGAAACCTGTCCGATCTGGATGGGGGCTTCCGGGCGTTCCGCCGGGTGCTTCGGCCGGGAGGCCGACTGGTGATTCTGGAGTTCACCCTCCCCCCCAATCCGCTGGTGCGCTTCGGCTATCTCACCTACTTCCAACGGATTCTACCTGTGGTGGGCCGGGTCATTTCCGGCCACCCGTGGGCCTACTCCTACCTTCCCGAATCCGTGAAGGAATTCCCAAACCCACCGGCTCTGGCTGCTCAGTTGAAGGAAGCCGGATTCCGGACGGCCAGCTGGGATCTCCTCTCACTGGGAATCGCTGCCATCCACGTGGCGGAGAGGTAGCGGCGTGACCCCAGGGGCCAGGCGGGGAGACGCTATCGGCCAGCCCGCTCCCTGAGGAGCTGGGCCGCCTGCGGCGAGAGGGACGGCGTGACGGGAAGCCCCTGGGCCTCCTGGAAGCTTCGGAGCCCCCGAAGCGTACCTTCGTCCATTACACATCCGCCCTGCCATGGGCCGGCGGGATGGCCCGCCAACTCAAGGAGCTCCCGAAGTCTGCACACGTGGGCCCCTGCCGTCACCGTGGGTGCATGGGGTCCCATGGGAAGGAAGTGGTCTTCGGGGTGGAACACCGACATCCAGACCCGATAGACCCGCTCCAACTCCAGTATGGGGGCCACGTGGTCTTCCACGCGCAGGTCGGCGTACCGATCATCACCTCCCCCATAACCTCCGCCCTCTCGCACCACCAGGAGGCCTGCGCCCTGCCGGCCCCGGGCGTCTCCACCGGCGGCCTGGCCCGCTTTGAGCGCCTCCATGATCCGTTCTCCAAAGGGAAGCCCCCGGCTTTCGGCCGTCTCAAAGGCGCGAGCCATGGAATCCAGGACCTGCTCCCCCGCCAGGATATTCCCCTGCACGGAGTAGTGGGTCCCCACCCGGTGGCCAGTCCATGCCGAAGTGGAGTCGCCTGTGAAGGTGGCGAAGTTGCACTGGGCATCCACGATGGCAAACTGCCTTCGCTGGATGCCGGGATCGGTGGCCACGAAGTGGTCCCGGATCTGGACCGGCGTGCGCCCTTCCGCCAGGAGCCGCAACGCCTCGGCCTTGTAGCCCACGTTGGCAGCCGCCTGGCTGGCGATGGCCCCCACACCTGCCGCAGCTGCCGGCACGATGGCTCCGGCCGCCACGACCCTGGACTGGATTCCCACACCCAGGAAGCCACTTCCAGGATCGCAGGCCACGATGGAGAAGGTTGAGAGGGGTGGGGGGGCATCCTGGCCCCGGACTTCACCACCCCATCCCAGGCCCAGGAGAAGGGTCATGACCACCATCCTGGATTGAAGTGGGAATGCCCGGGCGGGCGGAATGCGTGGAGACGACATGGCGATGGCTCCCTTCATGGGTGGCGTGGATCCACGGGTGGGGCGTGCGGTGAAATGGGGGTCCAGATGTGAACGGGACCCAGGGTTTCCGGGGGGAGGTCGAAGTTCTCAGGGCTGCCCACCAGAAGGATGGTCATGTCTTCCGGCCGAACTTCTTCCCGGAAGACGTCATGAACCGCCTGGGGCGTCACATCACCCAAGCGGATCAGGTATCGCTCCAGCCAATCCTCAGGCAGCTCGGAAGTGAGATAAGACACCTGCCGGGACACCATCTGGGCGGCGCTCTCGAAGTTGAAGACCCAGCCGTTGATGAACTCGTCCACCACCCGGTCTACCTCATGGGCTTCCGGAGGGGTGTCTACCATCTCTGCCATCACCTGAAGAATGAGCTGAGTGGCGGCCACGGTGGAGGAGCTCCGGGTGCTGGTGATAGCCCCCACCAAGCCGTCGGATCGCATGGGCGCCGTCCAGAGGGAGGATGCCCCGTACGTGAGGCCCTCCTCCCCTCTGAGGCGGGCCATGAGTCGACTGGACAACCCCCCGGCACCCAGAATGGCGTTCGCCACCCGGGATGCGAAAAAACGCGGGTCATCGGCCAATCGGACCGAAGTGGGGTGCGCCATGACCACGGTGGTCTGGGGAAGATCCCTTGGAATGAGGAAAACGCCCGCCTCTCTGCGGATCTCCGGCGGAGAAGGCTCCGGGAGCTCGTCCGGGCATGTGGGCCAGGCGGCCAGGAAAGGCTCCAGCCGTTCTTCCACCTCCTCCCAGGTGATGTCCCCGCTTACTCCCACAGCCATGCGGTTCCTGCAGAAGAGCCGCTCATGGAGATCCTGGAGGGTACCGGGGTGCAGCCGGCTGGCGTCGATATCCGCCAGAGTCAGTTCCCAACCGATGGAGTGGTCACCGTAGAGGATGCGGTTGAATTCCGTGAAAGCCAGAAGGGTGGGATCGTCCACGCGCCGTCGGATGCGGTCTTCCTGCTGGCCCCGCCAGATATCCACTTCCTGGGAGTCAAAGCCAGGGGAGAGGAGCAGCTCCTGCCAGATGGTCAGTCCCTCATCCAACGTTCGGGTGAGGGAGTTCAACGACGAGGAGATACTCCCGCCACCGCTTCCGAAGGTGAGCTGGAGTGCCAGGGCTTCCAGTACCTCGTCCACCTCCCGGGGGGATCGGTGGGTCGAGCCTCCCGTGCGCAGCAGGGTGGGAAGGGCGGTGGCGGCGGCGTACCATTCCCGCCCCAGGTGACCGTATCCTCCGCGGACACTCACCACCATATCCACCACCGGGAATGTCGGGTCGTGGAGGTAGCGGATGGGCACTCCATGGACTTCCCTCCGCTCAACGGGCGGAGGCCGGAAGACCAGTGGTGGGAAAGTAAGTCCCAGGGCCGGCTCACCGGCGGGGACGGGATGCGGGGTTACGGTGCCCTGTTGCGCCTCACCCGGACCGGGGACAGCTGCCAGCACAGCCGTCACCATCAGAATGGACCACCGGGTAGGAGGCACGGCTCGGAGGCCTCGGTGACGGAAGGACATCATGGTGTGCGGGGCTCCTGCGGACGCCGGAGGATGGCCACCGTGAGAGTCTCCTCCCTCAGGTAGCGTCGAGCCACGGCCTGGATCTCTTCGGGCGTGACCGCCACCAACCGGTCTGTGAAGCGAAAGGTTTCCTGCCAGTCGCCCTGGCTTCCCTCGGACTCCGCCAGCTGCAGGGCCAGACCGAAGTTGGATTGGAGCCGGCGGACCCGGGAGGCCTCCAGCTGGAGGCGCACCCGCTCCACTTCGGTCACGCTCACTGGTTCACTTCGGACCTTATCCAGCACTTGTTTCACCCCCGCCATCACATCTGCTGGAGTGTGGGGAAGCCGGGGTGTGGCCCCCACGGTGAAGAGGCGGGTGTGGCGGGAGCCCGGACCCAGCGAGGCCCCCACGGAGGTGGCCGTACGCTCCTCCAGCACCAGCGTGGAGTGGAGTTGGGAGGTCCGCCCTCCTGAAAGAATGGCGGAAAGCATGACCAGCGCCGGCGTATCGGGGTGGCTTTCCGGGGGAATCTTCCACCCCATTCGAAGCTGGGGCTCGGCATCGAAACTGACTTCCACGGAGCGCCGGCCCCGCTGATGGGGCTCCTCCACCAACTTGGGTGGGGGCGGAGGCCTCCGCCCCAGATCGTGGAAGTACCGGTGAGCCCAGGCCTGGATGGAATCGGGTTCCACCTGCCCCACCACGGCCACGACTGCCTGATCCGGGCCGTAATGGGTCTGGTAGAAGTTCTCCACCTGGCCCCGGGTGAGGAGCTCCAGATCGTTCATGAGCCCCACCACAGGCAGGCCGTAGGGGTGTACGGGGAAGGCGGCCGCCAGATAGGCCTCGTTCAGCAGCCCCCCCGGGGAACTCTCCACCCTGGCCCGGCGCTCTTCCATGACCACATCCCGCTCGGAATAGAAGTCCCGGAACACGGGGTCCCGGAGGCGGTCTGCTTCCAGGGCAAACCAGAGTTCAGCGCGATTCGCCGGCAACTCCACATAGTAGGTAGTGGCTTCGTGGCTGGTGGTGGCGTTGAGATTCCGGGCGCCGTTCCGGGAGAGAATGGCGTCGAACTCACCGGACTCCGCCAGTGACCGGGCTTCCCCTTCGAGGCTTCGAATGCGCTCCTGGAGCTCCAGAACGCGGACAGGGTTGGCCCTGGAGGTGCGTCCGCGTTCCTCCAGGAGAGAGTCTTGGGCCGCGTCCATCTGTGCGAAGAGCTGCGCTTCCTCCCACGGCTTCCTGGCGCCGATGGTGCTGCTCCCCTTGAAGAGCATGTGTTCCACCAGATGCGCCAGACCGGTGCTTCCCGGAACCTCCTGCATGCTGCCTACGGGATAGTGCACCACGAAGGAGACCGTGGGTGCGCCCTCCCGGGGGAGGATGAGAAAACGCATTCCGCTGGGCAGGATGAATCGTTGCACCGGCAACTCCGATTCATCCTCCATCCGGAGGCTGGAGGATCCGGAGATCCCAGGACCGCAGGTGGCCTGTGGGTTTGGGGCGGCTGTTTGAAAGCCCAGGAGAAGGGGGAAGATCAGGCTGAGAGAGAAGTTCACGGGCCGGGGGAGAAGAGGGGCTGACAACAGGGACACCAGAACACGGACCGACCTCCCAAAACCCCTTTTTCCACCGGGGCTGAGCATCGGGGGCACGGACCGGCCTCCCGTCCGTATACCCTCAGGAGTGAGGAAAACGATCCCTTGGCCCCGTCCGACCCCCGATAGTCCTGAAGGGTGGTGCCCCGAGCCTGTATGGCTGCTCGAAGAATCCGTCGAAGATCCCGGTGGAGGGTGGCCACACTCCGGCGGGGGATGGATTCACACGTCGAACCCGGATGGATCCGGGCTCGAAAGAGGGCCTCGTTGGCGTAGATGTTCCCCACTCCGGCGAGCTTCCCCTGGTCCAGGAGCCACGAATGGACCGGTCGCCGGGACCGGATCAGGGCCTCCTCCAGGCGCCGGGCGGTAAACCCCGGCGAGAGGGGCTCGGGACCCAGGGCACGGTTCCACTTCTTCCACTCGGCTACCGGCATGAGACGAAGCAGCCCAAATCGTCTCGAGTCGTCGAACACCAGAACCCCGCTTCCAGCCATCCGAAAGCGGGCCACAGGGTGGCGGGAGAGTCCGGGGGCGGGATTCCAGAGGAGGCGGCCGGTCATACCCAGATTCACCACCAACCGAAGGATGGGGGAGTGGCCGTTTCCTCCGTGCGTCGTGGAGCGATCAGCGGGAGCAGCGGCGTAGCGGGGTTCTTCCATTTCCACGGAAATGACCACGTTCTTCCCCCGTCGTCCCACGCCGCATATCCGGAGTCCCCTGAGGCCCTCGGGGAAGCTCCTTCCCTCCGGGACGGCCCGTTCCGGGTGCAGGACATCTACGCCGGCGATGATCTGCCCGGTGAGGACGGGCGAGAGTCCCCTGGCGATGGTCTCGGCTTCGGGAAGTTCAGGCACTGTCGAGCGTCAGGGCCGGTTGGCTTCGTCCCGGGCCATCTCCCGCCAACCGATGTCATTCCGGAAATACTTTCCCTGGAAAGAGACCGTTTCAGCCCCATCCCGGCTGATGGCGGCTGCATCGGCCAAGGTAGGAGCGACTCCGGTACATGCCAGGACACGGCCGCCTGTGGTACGCAGTTCTCCCTCTTCCTCCCGTGTGCCGGCATGGAAGAGCAGAAGGTCGTCGCGACTCTCCAATTCGGGGGGAATCTGGATGGCCAACCCCTTCCGGTACGCTCCTGGATACCCTTCAGAGGCCAGCACCGTGGTGACCGCGGCCATCTCGGTCCATTCCAGCACTCCGCCTTCCAGGGAGTCGCCCCGGGCCACGGTGAGCATGGGTTCCAGGAGGGACGAAGCCATGAGGGGAAGTACCACCTGGGTCTCGGGGTCGCCGAAGCGGCAGTTGAACTCCACTACCCGGGGGCCGTGGGGAGTCAGCATGAGACCGGCATAGAGGAGACCCCGGAAGGGAGAGCCCCTGGCGGCCAGCGCTGCCAGGGTGGGGTGTAGGATTCGCTCCACCACCTCCTCTAGGCGTTCCGGGGTGGCCAGGGAAACGGGGGCGTAGGCACCCATGCCACCGGTGTTGGGTCCGGTGTCTTCCTCTCCCAGCCGCTTGTGGTCCTGGGAGGCCACCATGGGCAGCACGTGCCGACCGTCGGTGATGGCGAAAAGGGAGAGCTCCTCTCCATTCATGAACTCTTCCACCACAACCTCCTGGCCGGCTGCGCCAAAGCGGTTTCCCTCCAGCATGTCCCGGGCAGCGGACACGGCCTGGTCCACGCTGGAGCAGACCACGGCTCCCTTCCCGGCTGCCAGGCCCGAGGCTTTTACCACAACGGGTGCGCCCATGCGCCGAAGGTGGGCCTCCGCAGCCAGCGCCGAAGTAAAGGTGCGGTAGGCAGCTGTAGGGACCCCGGCCTGCTCCATGAGCTCTTTGGCGAATGCCTTGGACGACTCGATGCGGGCGGCCCCGGCCCGGGGGCCGAAGGCAGGGACCCCTGCCTCCCCCAGCCGATCTGCCAGCCCAGCGGCAAGCGGGGCTTCCGGCCCGATGACCACCAGGTCCACCGGGTGCTTTCGTACCCAGGATACGATCCCTTCCACATCGTCAGCCGCATGGGGGATGGCGTCGGTCCAGGGAGCCATCCCGCCGTTGGGCTGAGTGGCCAGGAAGTGGGCCTGGGGGGCGTCTTTTTGGAGTTTCCAGAGGAGGGCGTGTTCCCGCCCCCCGTTTCCTACCAAGAGGATCCGCATGCCCCAACTCTACCCCGAAGCGGGGGACGGTGTCAAAGCCCTGGGGCCCCGGGGCCACCAGCGCCTGGGCCGCTGGTGCGGAAGGCCTCCATGATGGAGTCCCTCATGGATCGTGCCGCGGTTCCGATCTCGTCCATGAGGTCACCCATATCGCGGGTGTAGGCTTGCCGGGCCGACTTCAGGTCGTCCATGAAGTCCGGCTCCGGCTCATCCCGTCGCAGGTACTCGCCGCGAATGATCCGATCGTACGCTCCAGATTCGATCCAGCTTCGCAGTTCGGATACCCGTAGCACATAGAAGGGATGGGTGCTGCCCATGAGGTTCAGGATCTTGAACACTGCGTCGGCCAGATCGGTGGTTTCCCGATAGGTGTCGGCTTGAGCGAGGAAGGCGTCCAGGTTGTTCTCTTCCCGGGGACCGCCGCCGGCCAGGCGAAGCATGGTATGGAACGCCACTTCGGGGTTCTGCACTCCCAGCAGGCCGGCCCGGTCGGAGGAGAGCTCGCTGCGGCGGTACCACTCCAGGAGGCCAAGGAGCACGGCTCGGGCCGCCATGCCCACCAGGGGGAAGCCCCGCTCCGCCAGCTGAAGGAGGAGCGCCATCATGGTACGGTACAGCACGTGTCCACTCAGGATGTGCCCCACTTCGTGAGCCATCACGAATCGGAGTTCCTCTCGATCCAGGAGGTGCAACATCCCCGAGTTGAGGATTACGAAGGGCCGGTCCATTCCGTACGCACCGGCGTTCACGATGGGGGTCTGGGACACGAACAGCGGGGTGTCCCTGGGGGCGTCCAGAGTCTCCAGTACTTCCTGGAAGAGGGTATGGAGGGAGGAGAACTGGCGCGGCGACACTTCCACGGCGTTGGCCAGGAAGGCCAGTCGGAGAGGTTTCTCCCCGAACAGATGGAAGAGCTTCCGGAGCACCTCGTCGAACACGGGAATGGCCCGGAGCGACTGGAGGGCTGCCCGGTCCGCCGGGTGCTCCCACGCCCGGGAGGCGATCTGGGGAAGCGACTTGGGTCCACCGTTGGGCGCCGGCGGTACAGGCCCGGCGGGTGGAACGGAATCTTCCTGGGGGGTCATTGGGTCTCCGGGTTGCGATGGGCGGACGGATACGCTCCTGCCGTGGACTCCCTACGAATGGGAAGGACGGGAGGTTTCTACCCCAGGCTCAGCTGAGCGCTCTGGCCAGGGCCTGCTCCACATCGGCCAACAGGTCAGCCTCATCCTCCACTCCCACGGAAAGGCGAACCAGCCCCTCGGTGACGCCCATGGCCTCCCTCCGTTCAACCGGGACGGAGGCGTGGGTCTGCAGGGCGGGGATGGAAATGAGCGATTCCACCCCCCCCAGGCTCTCGGCCAGGGCAAAAATCCGGGTGCCCTCTGCGAAGCGCCGGGCGGCGGCAGCTGAAGGGAGTTCCACGGACACCATTCCCGTGAAGCCCGACATCTGGCGGGTGGCCAGGTCATACTGTGGGTGGGAGGGCAGCCCCGGGTAGTGTACCGCTGTCACCGCAGGGTGGTTCTCCAGGAAGCGGGCCATGGCCATGCCATTCCGGTTGTGACGCTCCATGCGAAGGTGCAGCGTCTTGATTCCCCGGAGACAGAGCCAGGCGTCCATGGGTCCGGGCACTGCGCCCGTGGACTTCCGGATGAAGGAGAGTTCCTCCGCCAGCGCATCATCGCGCACCACCAGCGCACCGCCGATGATGTCGGAGTGGCCGTTCAGATACTTGGTGGTGGAGTGCATCACCACATCGGCTCCCAACTCAAGGGGACGCTGGTTGAATGGGGAGGCGAAGGTGTTGTCCACACACAGGAGGGCGCCTCCCTCCCGGGCGATGGCGGAAATGGTTTCCAGGTCGCACAGACGCATGAGGGGGTTGGTAGGTGTCTCCAAATGAATCAAACGGGTGTTGGGGCGCATGGCATCCCGCACGGCCTGGGGGTCTCTGGAGTCCACGAAAGTGAAGTCCAACCCCAACCTGGCGAGGACCCGGGTGAACATCCGGTGGACTCCGCCGTAGGTGTTCTCTTCGCTCACCACGTGGTCGCCTGCCGAAAGTTGCTTCACCACCGCTTCCAACGCCGCCAACCCCGAGGCGAAGGCCAGTCCGTGACTGCCTCCCTCCAGCGCCGCCAGACTCCGCTCCAACGCTTCCCGGGTCGGGTTCTTCACCCGGGCGTAGTCATATCCCAGCAGGGGCTCGGCAACGGCGGGTTGCACGTAGGTGGAGGTCTGGAAGATGGGGGGCATGATGGCCCCCGTGACCGGTTCGGGGCTCTGGCCTCCGTGGATGGCCAGGGTTCCCATTCCGAGCTTCCGGGCGGACGGAGAGCGGTTCTTTTCAGTAGACATGGCAGATGGATGGTGGGAGGTGGGATAGGGAAGACCCCCGGTGCATGGGCGGGCCCAGCCGTCGCAGACGGAGCTTCGGTGAGGGGCGGTATCCCCAGGTGGACAGGAGCGCCAGGAACGCCTTAAGGTATCGTGGCTGAAAGGTATCGTGGGTGGAAGGCCTTTGGCCACGACTCACCGCCGGCGGCCACGACTCACCGCCGGCGCCATCTACCTCGTCCGTGACGCATCCCACGCCCCTCGCTACGAACCGAAGGCATCCCATGCCTGTGCAACTTCCTCCCCATCTCATGGTTTCCGTCTCCGGCGTAAGAGGGAGGGTGGGCCATCCGCTGACCCCCGAGCTGGTGGCGGGCTTGTCGGCGGCGTTCGGAGCTTTCCTGAGATCCCAAGGGGAGGTTGGCCCGGTTCTCGTGGGGCGGGATTCCCGGACTTCCGGACCCATGTTCGTGAGAGCCGTTACGGCAGGCCTCCAGTCCGTCGGATCGTCCGTCATCGACCTGGGGGTGGTATCCACCCCCACACTCATGCTGGCGGTGAGGGAGCACCCCCAGGCTGCCGGTGGGGTGGGGGTCACCGCCAGCCACAATCCGGCGGAGTGGAATGCCCTGAAGTTGGCAGGAGGAGACGGGACGTTTCTGGATGGAGAGCGCAGCCAGGCCTTCCGCAAGTTCCTTACCACCATAGAACCTCCTCGAGCTCCCTGGGATGCCCTGGGCGGCTGGGCGGCGGACCGCGCTGCCGTGGATCGACATCTGGAGCGAATCCTGAGCTTGCCTCAACTGGACTTGGCGGCCCTGCGTGTCCGCAATTTCCACGTTGCCGTGGACTGTGTTCATGGAGCCGGGGGAGAGATCGTCACACGGCTCCTGGAGGCACTGGGCTGCCGTCTGTCGGGGATGGGTATGGAACCCGATGGCCTCTTTCCCCGGGACCCGGAGCCCACAGCCGCCAACCTGGCGCCCTTCGGGTCATGGGTCCGGGAGTCGGGAGCTGAGTTGGGAATGGCCATCGACCCCGACGGGGACCGGCTGTCGCTGGTAGACGGTGCAGGAAGGCCGCTGGGCGAAGACTATACCCTGGCTCTGGCTGCCGATACCGTGCTCCGGCGAACACCCGGACCCGTGGTGACGAATCTATCTACGAGCCAGCTCCTGGAGGACGTGGCGGAAGCCCATGACTGCGCTCTCATCCGGACCCCGGTGGGGGAGATCAACGTGGCCAGGGGGCTCCAGCGGGAAGGAGGTGTCGTGGGCGGGGAGGGAAACGGCGGGGTGATCCTTCCAGCCCTCCATCTCACCCGGGATGCTTCCGTGGGGGTGGCGCTCATCCTCCAGCATCTGCTGGATACGGGAGGGTCGCTTGAGGCGGCTGCGGGGCGTTGGCCCCGGTACACCATCTTGAAGGAGAAGCTGGACTTCCCACGGGAGCGGCTTCCTATGGCGTACGAAGCCCTGATGGCTGACAATCCCGATGCGGAGTTGGATAGCAGCGACGGGCTCCGGATGGCGTGGAGGGCCTCCCGTGGTTGGCTGCATCTGCGACCTTCGGGTACTGAACCCGTGGTGAGGATCATTGCCGAAGCCCCCTCGTCCCAAGCGGTGGAGGCGCTGGTGGAGCGCTGTCGGACGGTGCTGGAGCAGGTTCGGGACTAGTGTCCGGATAACGCGGCTCGCCCCATTACCCGGACACGCTCCTAGCCCGGACCCCGCCCATGCCGCTGTGCGAACAACAGCGCAGTGCGGTGAGGCAGCCGGTGGGCCATGCACCTGACGGAAGCTGGACAGATGGCTATCCTTCTGGGTTGTCCGGAAACTCACCGGTCGTTCGAAAGGGAGATGGTGGTATGTGTGGAATTGTGGGATACGTGGGTCCAAAGCAGGCTGCTCCCATTCTCATCGAGGGGCTGCGCCGCCTGGAATATCGCGGATACGATTCGGCCGGCCTCGCCATCCTGCAAGACGAGGGCGGCCTCACCTCCATTCGCCGGGCCGGAAAGCTGGCCGAGCTGGACGCGGCCGTGGGCAGCAATATGCCCAAGGGGCGGTGTGGAATCGCCCACACCCGCTGGGCCACCCACGGCGCTCCCACGGAGGTGAATGCCCATCCCCACTTGAGCACCGCCGGCGACATCGCCCTGGTTCACAACGGGATCATCGAGAACGGGGCGGTTCTCCGGGAGAAGTTGGAGCAGTTGGGTTACGTGTTCCGGAGTGACACCGACACCGAAGTCGTGGTTCATCTGGTGGACCAGGCCATGGTGGAGGGGGCTCTGTTGGAAGAAGCCGTGGCCGCCGCTCTCCAGCAGGTGGTGGGGACCTATGGCATCGCCGTTGTGAGCAGTAGGGACCCGGGAAAGGTGGTGGCCGCCCGGAACGGAAGTCCCCTCCTGTTGGGGATAGGCAAGAACGGGGAGTACATGGTGGGATCGGATGCGGCGGCGGTGGTGGCACTCACCCGGGATGTGGTCTATCTGGACGACGGTGACTATGCAGTTATCGAGGAGAGTGGGTACCGAACGTACCATCTGGACCGGGGTGCCGTGAGCCGGTCCGTCCATCAGGTGACGTGGAACCTGGAGGACATCGAAAAGGGGGGCTACGACCACTTCATGCTGAAGGAGATCTTCGAGCAACCCACATCACTTCGCGATGTCACCCGCGGCCGGCTCCTGGAAGAGGAGGGCAGTGCCCGGTTGGGAGGGATCACACTTTCGGATCGGGAGCTCCTGGAAGTGGAGCGAATCATCATCACCGCGTGCGGCACCTCCTGGCATTCCGCCCTCATCGGGGAATACATGCTGGAAGAGCTGGCGCGGATTCCGGTGAAGGTGGAGTACGCCTCTGAATTCCGATACAAGAATCCGGTTCTGGACGACAAGACCCTGGTCATCTGCGTGAGTCAATCCGGAGAGACGGCGGATACCCTGGCGGCACTCCGGGAGGCGAAGCGGAGGGGGGCCCGTACCATGGGGATCGTGAACGTGGTGGGGTCCACCATTGCCCGCGAGACGGATTTCGGAGTGTATCTCCACGCCGGACCGGAGATCGGAGTGGCTTCCACCAAGGCATTCACCAGCCAGGTCCTGGCTCTGGCTCTGTTCACCCTCTACCTGGCCCGCCGGCGGAATCTCTCGATTCTCGACGGCAGGAAGCTGGTCAAGGCCATCCAGGACCTCCCGGGTCAGGTGGAGGAGGTCCTCCAGATGAGTGACTCCATCGTGGAGCTGGCCCGTGAGTACATGGATGCTCCCAACTTCCTGTATCTGGGCCGAGGGTACCAGTTCCCGGTGGCCCTGGAAGGGGCCTTGAAGCTGAAGGAGGTGAGCTACATCCACGCGGAGGGTTACCCGGCGGCGGAAATGAAGCATGGTCCCATCGCCCTCATCGACGAGAAGATGCCCGTGGTCTTCCTGGCCCCCAATGACCCGGTCTATTCGAAGGTCCTCACGAACATCGAGGAAGTGAAGGCCAGGGAAGGGAAGGTCATCGCGGTTATCAGCGATGGGAATCGAGACCTGGAGGGGAAGGTGGACCATCTCATCCGGATTCCCGAAACCATGCCCCTTCTCCTGCCCATCCTCGCCACCATTCCCCTGCAGCTTCTGGCCTACCACGTGGCTCTCCTTCGAGGGTGCGATGTGGATCAGCCTCGCAACCTGGCCAAGTCCGTCACGGTGGAGTGAGGCATGAGGGTCCTCCTCCAGCGGGTGAGTCGGGCGGCGGTTGTGGTGGAAGGGACCACGGTGGGGGCTGCGGGGAAAGGGTTCCTGCTTCTGGTGGGGTTCACGTCCGGTGACACCGCGGCAGAAGTGGAGTGGATGGCAGACAAGATTGTCGGGCTTCGGATCTTCAACGACGAAGAGGGGAAGATGAACCTCACCCTCGAGGATGTGCGGGGAGACCTCCTGGTGGTGAGTCAGTTCACTCTCTACGGCGACACGCGAAAGGGGCGCCGCCCCAGCTTCGTGGCTGCAGCCTCCCCGGAGGTGGCGATTCCCCTCTACCAGGCGTTCGTGCAAGAGCTCCAGGACCGGTCGTCCGGTCGGGTGGAGTCAGGGGTGTTCGGAGCCATGATGGAGGTGGAGCTGGTGAACGACGGACCGGTGACCCTCATGTTGGAGCGGGAGGCGGGAGCATGACCCCCATGGACGAGCCTCAGCTGGTTCTGGCTTCGGCGTCTCCCCGACGCGCCCGCATCCTTCGTTCCCTGGGGCTGGCGCACCGGGTGAAGCCGGCAGCCATCCGGGAAGTGGCGCTTCCGGGTGAGCTGTCTCACACGCAGGTGGAGCGCCTTTCCCTTGAGAAGGCCAGGGATGTGCTGCCCCGAGCCGGAGGGGTGCCTGTTCTGGCGGGAGACACCGTGGTGACGTTGGATCACCAGGTGCTGGGCAAGCCCGGTTCCCCGGAGGAAGCGGTGGAGGTCCTCATGCGCCTCTCCGGACGGACCCATAGGGTGGCCTCGGGTCTGGCGCTGTTGCTTCCGGACGGCAAGGAACTCTCCGGGGTCATGGAGACCCTGGTGACTTTCCGCCACCTTTCCCCCGGGGAAGCGGAAGCCTATGTGGCCACAGGCGAGCCCATGGACAAGGCCGGTGGATACGGAATCCAGGGTTTGGGAGCCACCCTGGTTTCCGCGATCCAGGGCGACTACTCCACGGTGGTTGGCCTCCCCATTCCCCTCCTTCTCCGTCTCCTCGCCGAGGGGGGGCGTCCCTACACCTTCCCTCCCACTTCCCATCCAGTAAGCGAGGTGACCTGGTGATTTCCTGTGTGATGGCTCTGGATCAGGGCACAACCGGCAGCACCTGCCTCATCATGGGGCAGGACGGGCGGATTCTGGGGCGAGGGTATGCGGAGTTCACCCAGCACTTTCCTCGACCCGGGTGGGTGGAGCACGATCCGGAGGAGATCTGGGCGGTGACCACCCGGGTGGCTCGCCAGGCGCTGACCGCAGCCCGGAGCCGTACCGCCATCCGGCTAGAGGGGGTGGGGATCACCAACCAGCGGGAGACCCTGGTCCTCTGGGATCGGGAGACCCTCCGACCGCTGGGCCGGGCCATAGTCTGGCAGGATCGTCGCACCGCCGCTCTCTGTCGGGAGCTGAAGGAGGCGGGCCATGAAGACGACGTGCGGGAGCGCACAGGGCTCCTCCTGGATCCCTATTTCACTGGGACGAAGCTAACCTGGCGCTTTCGGGAAGATCCTGAGCTCAGGAGGCGGGCGGAGGCCGGCGAGGTGGCGGCGGGCACCATCGACAGTTGGCTGATCGCTCGACTCACCGGTGGGCGCGTGCACGCCACCGATCCCACCAACGCCTCCCGCACCCTCCTTTACAACCTGGATACGGGCCAGTGGGATCCGGACCTCCTGGAGCTTCTGGAAGTGCCTGCGGCCGTGCTCCCGGAGATTCGGAGGAGTTCCGGTGATTTTGGTCTGGCCCAGGGTGAGGCCTTCGGTTTGGAGGCTCCCGTGGCTGCAGCGGTGGGAGATCAACAGTCGGCCCTCTTTGGACAGGGCTGTTGGGTCTCGGGGTTGGCGAAGAACACCTATGGGACCGGGGCCTTCCTTCTTCTTCACACCGGTGACCAGCCCGTGCGCTCGAAGCACGGCCTTCTTACCACCGTGGCCTGTGACGAGAGTGGAGGCAGGGCGTTTGCCCTGGAGGGGTCAATTTTCGTGGCGGGAGCCGCCATCCAGTGGCTGCGGGATGGGCTGGGCATCCTGAAGAACGCTTCCGAGTCGGAGGGATTGGCCCGGAGTCTGGAGTCCAACGACGGGGTCTATCTGGTGCCGGCATTCGTGGGACTGGGTGCACCCCACTGGGATCCGGATGCCCGGGGGACCGTGGTGGGACTGACCCGGGGGAGCACCCGGGCCCACCTGGTCCGGGCGGCCCTGGAGGCCATGGCCTATGGGACGGCCGACGTACTGGGCGCCATGGAGGCGGATTCCGGGGTGGACACCCAGGAGCTCCGGGTGGATGGGGGTGCGTCATCCAACGACTGGCTCATGGAGTTCCAAGCTGGGGTACTGGGGATCCCCGTGCGGCGCGCCCCCGTAGTGGAGACCACTGCCCTGGGAGCCGCAGGTTTGGCGGGAGTCGCCACGGGAGTCTGGCCTGATGCGGCGGCGTTCCTGGGAAGCCAGGATGAGGCCGCCCGCTTCATCCCCACTCTCACTGCCCGGGTGAGGCGGGAGCTCCTGGAGGGATGGAGCAGGGCCGTGGGCGCGGCGCGGGCCCACGGTCGACCGTCCGATTGAAGACACGGCCGGAGGAGCGTGTCCGGGTAACGCGGCTCGCCCCATTACCCGGACACGCTCTTAGGAGCGGGGAGTCGACCGTCCGCTCCGAGGGTGGAACCCTGTCCCGGCCCGGGGTAGTCCATATTATATTGACCAATACGCCGTACCCCTTCCCAGGAGGAGTCCAGATGAGGCGGGATCACCGCTTCTTCGCAGGTTTGGTGGGGGTGGCAGCCGTCATCACCTACCTGGTGTGGACAGGTGTCACCAGCACCATGGTCTACTATCTGACCCCCACCGAACTGCTGGCTCGGGTGCAGGCCGATCCGGGATTCCATGATCTGGGGCTGAAGGTGAGCGGCCAGGTGGTTCCCGGAAGTTACCAGCCCGGGGAGGCCGAGCTTCTCCATCGCTTCGTCATCCGCGACCTGGAAGACGAATCGGTGACCCTGGACGTGGAGTTCAGGGAGCCCCTGCCCGACACCTTCGCGGACGATGCCGAGGTGGTTCTGGAGGGACGGTACCGTTCTGACGGGGTTTTCGATGCCGTAGTGGTTCTCACGAAATGCGGGAGTCGCTACGAGGCCATCCCTGAGGAAATGGCGATGGCGCGATTTCCGCTTCTCCCCTCATGACTCCGGTAGGCCGTTAGGTGCTTCTACCCGTCCTGGGGGAGTTCGCCCTCTGGACCGCTCTTCCCATCGCCATCTGGGGGCTGGTGCTGGCCTTCCTGGGTGGCCGATGGGGCAGGGGGGATCTGGTTCTCAGCGCTGAGCGCAGCGTCCATGCGGTGACCTTCCTGCTGGTTCTGGCGTCGGCCGGGATCATCTCCGCGTTCCTGAACGATCAGTACCAATACTGGTACGTCTACAACTACTCCAACCGGGAGTTGGCCACCTTCTACAAGGTGGCTGGACTCTGGGCCGGACAGCGGGGCTCGTTGGTGTTCTGGGCCCTGAACCTGGCCATCTTCTCGTCGCTGGCGGTCTATTTCAACCGGGCGAGGAACCGGGAGTTCATGCCCTATGTGGTGGGGGTGCTCCTGGTGATCCAGGCCTTCTTCCTCATCATCTGTCTCTTCGTATCCAACGCCTTCGAACTGCTGGCCTTCACCCCGCCGGATGGGCGAGGGCTGAACCCCCAGCTGCAGAACTACTGGATGGTGATCCATCCGCCTACCCTCTACCTGGGGTTCACCTCCTTCTCCATCCCCTTCGCCTTCGCCATAGCGGCGCTCATGAGTGGTCGGCTGGATGCGCGATGGATCGAGGTGACCCGCCGGTGGATTCTCCTCTCGTGGTTCTTTCTGGCCAACGGCATCATCTTCGGGATGCGCTGGGCATATGAGGAGTTGGGATGGGGAGGGTACTGGTTCTGGGACCCCGTGGAGAACGCTTCGCTGCTGCCCTGGTTGGCAGCTACGGCCTTCCTTCACTCGGTGATGATCCAGGAGTATCGGGGCATGTTGAAGGTCTGGAACATGTCCTTGGTGATCCTGACTTTTCTCCTCACCGTTTTCGCCACATTCCTCACCCGATCCGGACTCATCGAGTCTGTCCACTCCTTTGCCCAGAATCTTACCATTGCATGGATTTTCCTGGGGTTCCTGGCAGGAGTCGCCGTCATCTCCTATGGCCTCCTCATCTGGCGACTCCCTCGCCTCAGGAGTGACCAGCCCTTCGAGTCGTTCGTGTCCCGGGAGTCGGCGTTTCTCCTGAACAATCTGATTCTCCTGGGGGCGTTGTTCGCGGTCCTCTGGGGAACGCTCTTTCCCCTCATCACCGAGGGATTCACCGGATCCAAGGTTGCCGTGGGTCCTCCCTTCTTCAATCAGGTGAACATCCCCATCGGGCTGGCCCTGCTGGCGCTCATGGGAGTGGGACCTGTGATTGCCTGGCGAAGGGCTTCGAAGAGGAATCTCCTCCGCAACTTTGCTCTGCCGGTGTCGGTGGGTCTGGTTCTGACGCTGGCCCTGGCCCTGGGTGGCATGCGCCACGGCTATGCCCTGGCCACCTTCGGGATCGGCGCCTTCGTCCTGGCCGTCATCGTGGTGGAGTTCTGGAAAGGGACCCAGGCCCGGGCACGGATAGAAGGAGAGGGATCGCTCCTGGCCCTCTTCCATCTGGTTTCCAGGAACCGGAGGAGATGGGGGGGCTACATCGTACACGTGGGGGTGGTGGTCATCTTCATGGGGTTTGGTGGGGCTGCCTTCGACGTGGAGGTGCGACAGTCCGTACTCCCTGGAGAGACCATTTCCCTCGCCTCACCCTATGGGCACCGCTACGAACTCACCTATGAGGGAATCTCCACTTCCCGAGCGCAAAACATGATCCAATGGGTGGCCCTCCTCCAGGTCTACAAGGATGGCGAGCCCGTTGGGACCATCACCTCGGAGAAGCGGCAGTACATCACCACCCAACAGCCGGTATCCGAGGTGGGGATCCGCTCCACACTCATGGAGGATCTCTACGTCATCCTGGCTACGGTGGATGATATGCCCGGAGTATTTCTGAACAGTCCCCAGTCGGAGCGGGCCACGTTCCAGGTGATGGTGAATCCCCTGGTGGGGTGGATCTGGTACGGGGCCCTGATCCTCACGGTGGGGACCCTCATCGCCCTCTGGCCGCCCCGAGGACCTCTCCGGGCCAGCGGACGTGGCACGGCCACCCCCGGAGTCGGAGCGGCACACCCCAGGGGAGATCCTTCTCCATCGGTTCCGGCCGGCGTGGGGGGCTGAATGGCACTGATGGCGGCCATCCTCCTGGCGGGGGGCGTGGTACTCTACGTGCTCCTCCCGGTGCTCACGGGGGAGTCATCTCCCCTGGACCGCCTGGACGATGAGGCCACCGAGGAGGACTCCCGACGGAGGGTGACGCTGCTGGCCCTTCGAGACGTGGAGTACGACTACGTCACCGGGAAGCTGGACGAACTGGACTATAAGTCACTTCGCCGGGAGATCAGTACCGAAGCCCTGGAAGCCATGGACAGGTCGGCGTCCGCTGCCGGGACGCCACCGCCCGCATCCGCTGGGGTGGCTACCTCTGAGAGGGAGCGCCTGCTGGAGGAGGAGATCCAGGAGTTGCGGCGGGGTTTGAAGACAGGAGGGCTCTGCCCCGGATGTGGAGCAGCCCTGGCCCCAGGAGGGCACTTCTGCGGTCGGTGCGGACAGGCTCTTCGGGCTCCCCCCTCGGGAGGCGACTCCGCGGGTACGCCTTGACCCTCCCGCCTCTCCTGGAGGCCCGGGGACTGGTTCGGGACTTCGGTCCGCACCGGGCGGTAGCCGACGTGGATCTGACGTTGGATGTGGGAGAACTCATGGCCCTGTTCGGGCCCAATGGGGCCGGCAAGAGCACGCTGCTTCGCCTCCTATCCGGAAGTCTCCGCCCCACGGAGGGTGAACTCCACTTCCGTGGGGTGCCCTTTATGCCCGGCGATCCCCGCGTGGCACGCCAGGTGGGGGTGCTCTCCCATAGGAGCTTTCTCTATCGCCACCTCACGGCCCGGGAGAATCTCCGCTTCTATGGACGGCTCTACGGTGTGGTGGGGTTGGAGGAACGGGTGGCTCGGCGCCTGGAAACCGTGGGGCTCCAGGCGAGGATGGACCATCGGGTGGCCACCTTCTCCCGGGGGATGGTGCAGCGTCTGGCCCTGGCCCGGACGCTCCTCCACGACCCTGCGTTGGTGGTGTTGGATGAGCCCTTCACCGGCCTGGACCTGGATGCGGCCCTCCGGCTCTCCAGGGTCCTGACGGAAGTGCGTTCAGACCAACGTGCGGTCATCCTTGTGACCCACGACCTGCAGCGGGGTCGAGAACTGGCTACCCGGGTAGGTGTGATGTCTCGTGGACGCCTGGAGGTGCAGGCGCCGGCCCACTCCCTGGACGGTCCTGGACTGGAGGCACTTTACCGGAGGGTGGTGGAGGTGCCGTCGTGACGGCGTGGATCTGGGCGGTCTGGGCCATTCTCCACAAGGACCTCACCCGGGAGTTCCGGACCTGGGAGCGGCTGGTGGCCATGGCGTCGTTCGCGATTCTCACAGCCATCCTTTTCAACTACGCGTTGGACCGGACGGAGGTGGACCCTGCCCGCATCGCATCGGGGTTGATCTGGATGACCGTTCTCTTCTCGGGCCTCCTGGGGCTGGGACGGACATTCCATCTGGAGGAAGAGGAAGACGCTCTGGTGGGACTGCTCTTGACTCCCATTCCCAGGGAAGCCCTCTACTTTGGGAAGGTGGCTGCCAACGCGGTGCTCCTGGGGGTCATCGGGGGGCTCCTCCTGGGGGTTTTTGGACTTTTCTTTGGTCTGGAAGTCCGAGGGAACCCCTGGGCTCTGGCGGGGGTCATGGCGCTGGGAATCGTGGGGTTCACGGCGGTGGGTACACTCTTCTCCGCCATTTCGGCGGGGACCACCATGGGAGAGAGCCTGTTGCCGCTCCTGGTTTTCCCTCTACTGGTGCCCCTTATACTCTTCGGTGGGCGGGCCACCGCTCTCGTCCTGTCAGGGGGCCCGGCGGAAGCCCTGGGAGGACCTGTGCGAATGCTGGGCGCCTTTGCTGTGCTGGCGCTGGTCACCGGAGGTTTGTTGTTTCGCTACGTGGTGGAGGAGTGATGTCACTTCGCATGATTCGATGGACCGCACTGACCCTGGCAACCGCTGGGCTGGTGCTGGCTGTGCTGTTCCATTGGCAGGTGTTCTTCCGGGTGCCCACTGAAGCATCCATGGGACTTGTGCAGCGCATTTTCTACATTCACGCACCGGCGGCGTGGGTGGCGTTTCTGGCCTTCGGGATCGTGGCCCTGTGCAGTGCGGTCTACCTCTGGTTGGGGGAGGCCCGTCTGGATCGGGCGGCCCTGGCCGCGGCAGAGGGAGGGTTCGTCTTCACCACTATTGTGCTTCTCACGGGTCCGCTCTGGGGGAAGATTGCATGGGGTACCTGGTGGACCTGGGAGCCCCGCCTGACCCTCACCCTCCTGCTATGGTTCATCTATCTGAGCTACTTCCTGGTGCGAGGCGCCACGGAGAATCCCGGACGGTCGCAACGATTCGCAGCGGTGGTGGGAATTGTGGGGGCCCTGAACATTCCCCTCATCCATATCAGCGTGCTCTGGTTCAGATCCCTCCATCCGCAGCCCGTGGTGGTACGAGCGGATGGTCCATCCTTGCATCCCGACATGCTGAACACCCTCCTGACAGCCATGGGGTCGTTCACCCTGCTCTTCCTGGCCCTTTTCCTTCTTCGCTATTCGGTGGAGCGCATGGGCGACCGGGCGGATGCCCTGGTCCGCGAGCAACTCCACCCCACTCCTGGACCCACTCCCAGAGCCTGATGCCATGTTGAGATCCTACCCCCGCTGGAAGCCGGTGACCCTCCTCGTCCTGCTGGCGCTGCTCCTGCTCTTTCCCGCTTCCGACCTTGTGGCTCAGAGCGGCCCGTCCCGGGCGTACCCCCTCAGGGACTACGGGCACGTGTTTCTCGCCTACGCCCTGGCGTGGCTTCTCCTTCTGGGATGGGTGGTGCGCATCGTGCGACAAATGGCCCGGGTGGAAGCTCGCCTCACGGCCATGGAGGAAGAGGCCGGAATCGGGGTCTGAGGGTGGGGCCCCGCGCTTCTGACCAGAGCATATGCCGTGGGAGGATATGTCCTGATTATGGGACATATTTTCCAGGACTGTCCACGGATTCACCGGGAGTGGGGGGAGTCTGCCCAATCTGTTTGAAGGAGAATGGTGCGTAGCCTTGGGGTCACCTCTCAGAATAGCAAGGCACTCTGCTGGCACGAAACTTCCAATGTCGTTATTTTAGAGGAGCCTTGGGGTCCCAAAGGAAGGCTTTCCCTTCCCGGATCCTGTTACCTCCGGCTTCTCCAATCCACTTCCCTCCTCTCAGGCGCCGATTTGAGGAGGGGTGAGTCTACACGGTGCAGGAGGCAGAACATGAACGCAGTTCGTTCACGCGCGAGATGGATGGTCGGCTTTGCAACCACGGCACTGCTTTTGGGCGCTGCTGCGGAGACACAGGCCCAGAACACCAAGATGCCCAGCACCCTTCGCTATGGCTCAGGGTACCTGGACGTCCCGGTTGCCAGTGTCCTCCCCCATCTCGCCATCACTGGGACCTACTCCGCCTTCAACATCAACCTGGACGACGGTACCGACTTCGGATGGTTCGGAGATGGTTCCGTGGCGATTGGGCTCTTCGACCGTGTGGAAGTGGGTGGCACCTTCCAGACGTTCAAGGATGAGGATGTGGGTGCCAGCCTGGTTGGAGCCTTCGGCCGTCTCGCCATCCTTCAGCCCGTCCAGGACGGACTGGGCTTGGCGGTGGGTGCCAGATACATGACTTCCCCGGACTTCGGTGCTACCGCGGATGCCGGAGCGGAATATCAGCCGGGACGTCTCGGCTATTCGTCCCGGAGCTTGAGGAAGAACGCTGGACCCGGAACCTCCATCCAACCGGTGTCCACGAACTTCTCGCCCTATGCTGTGGCCTCAGCTCACCTCCAGGGCTTCGAGTCCAACTGGTTCCCTGAGAATGACTGGACCCTCTCCCTGGGGTGGGGTGATGGGATCTTCCGGGATGGCTACGACAACGACATCTACTCCACGCCGTGGGGAAACTCCAACGGATGGCTGGTGGGTTCGGCCCTCCATCTGCAGCTGTCGGACAACACCCTGCTGAACCTCATGGGTGAATACAACGGCTGGGAAACCAACCTGGGTGCGCAGTTGGACGTGAATGGCTTCCGGGTGGGTGCGTTCGTCCTGGGTGCCAACCATTACGACAACCTGACCACCTATCGGAGTTCCAAGTTCGGAGTGCTGGGGTCGGTGGCCCTCTGCCCTGCGCAGGGTGGACTGTGCCGGCCCTCCCTCATGGATCGCCCCGAGCCCCAGGTGGTGCGAGTGGTCACTCCGCCTGACACGGTGGTGGTGGAGCGCGAAGTGGCGCCCCCGCTTCCCACGGGTACCCCCGCCACCATGTGTCTGGCCACGGGTGAGAATGTGAACGTACTCATCACCGCCCAGGGCGACACACTGGTAGGCCCCCAGCGCGTCTCGGTGAGGCAGCTCCGTCCAGGAGTCGTCTTCGCCGGTGCCTACGCCGAGGGACGTCCCTGGTTCGTGGCAGACGAGGCCATCCCGTTTGAGGACAGGAACTACAGCAAGTCCGGAGGCGAGGTGCGGCTGGACTGCGCCAACATCATGAGAGTCGGGGAGCACATGGGGGTTGGGCTCTTTGCCGATGCCCGAGCTGACCGTCCTTACGAGACCCTGTACGTGCCGGTGCGTCCTGGCGTGTGGCAGGCGTATCAGGCAGGCCTGCAGCGGACTCGCGGCTGAGTCCTGGCCTCTTCAGGAGATGACTACGGGGGGTCCGCCGTTTGGAGGCGGGCCCCCCGTAGTCATTTGACTCCAGGAGGTCCTGGGGGGCCGTGCTCTGGGATCACTTCTGCCTCTTGGAGAACATCCATCCTCGCTGGATGGTTCTGGGTTCTTCCACCGAGACGAAGGCGTCGGGGTCCCATCGGTCTACCGTCTTGAGAACATTTTTGATTTGCCGCCGCTTCACTACGGTGTAGACCACCTCTACAGGTCCCTCCCGTCCCTGGCCCGTGAATTCGGTCACCCCGAATCCGGCTTCCCGAAGAGCGTCCGCCAACTCCACACCTCCATACCGGGAGATGATCCGGATGGTGGCCAGGCCCACGGCGAGTTTTCCCTCGATCCACAGGCCCACCACCGTACCCGTGGCGAATCCGGAGGAATATCCCAGGACGTGCCAACCGGAGTCCAGGTTCCGGATGGCGGTTCCCACGGCGAAGACCCAGAGAAGAGATTCGAAGAACCCGATGATGGGCACCGCTACCCGCTGGTTCCGCATGGAAAGAAGGGTCCGAAGGGTGGCCAGGGACACGTCCACGATGCGGATGGCGAAGATGACCAGGGGCCCCCACGGTCCAGAAAAGAGGGCGTCGAGCAGGGCCATGGCTATCTCGGGGGTTGGAAAGTCGGAAGGGAGAGTGGGGAGTGTTTTGAATGGCCGCGGCGGGAGCCGATGGGCCATGAGGCGCTGAAATTGGAGTCCCTGGGTGGGTTGATCAACCCGTGGGTGCCAGGGATTCCATGGACGGTGCAGTCAAGCGGAGGTCTTCCAGCGTATCCACATCCCGGAGGGGGGGAAGGAGGTACACGCTGAGGTCCAGGTTGTGGGCACGGGCCAGGGTCTCTTGCAAAACCCTGGCCTGGCTCCACTCCATGCCATGGAAGAGCTGCGGATGAAGAGCTCCGGTGGCCAGCAGATAGTAACCTCCGTCCAGGGCGGGCCCCAGGACGAGATCGGCGCCGTTATCCATTGCGGAGTATGCTTCCACGATCAGTTGGGGGTTCATCTGGGGAAGGTCGGCCCCCACCACGCACACCCGCCGCCCATCCCCCACTCCCTGGGAAATAGCCGCCGCCATGCGAGCGCCAAGATCTCCAGGGCCCTGCGGAACGAAGTGCGTGGCACCCTGAGGCTCCAGCCAGCGACGTACCTCCTGTTCCGCTTGGGAGTCATCGGGAGTGTAGCGGACCTCCAGCGGGTACGGGAGGCCAGCCAGGGCGGTCACCGTATCTGCCCCCATCTGCCGATAGATGGCACAGGCTGCCTCGTCTCCCATCTCCCGGGCCAGGCGGGTCTTCACCGACCCGGGTCGAGGTGCCTTGGTGAAGAGCAGGATCCGACCGTGCTTCCCTGAGGTGGTTTCAGCCTTAGGCTTCCGGGGGGATGGATAGGCGTACTGTTCAGCCAGATCCTGCGGCGAGGCGCCGCTGAGATATCGAGCCAGCAGCCAGCCATTCCGAAGTCCGCCTCGGACCACCCCTTCGTGCGCATACCGCCTTCCGCTGGTGGGAAGAGCAGCGGGAAGAGCCCGGATCCGCGCCCCTGCCCCTCGGATTCGACGGATGAATTCCACATCTTCCATCACAGGGAACGGGGGGAAGCCACCACAGCGCATGAAGAGTTCCCTCCCCACGAGGAGACCCTGATCCCCATAGACGAGACCTGTCGCCACCTCACGGAGGCGTTGACCCAGTTCCAGCAGCCGAAATGAGATCCGCCGCTCGTTCATCTGGAAGCGGAAATGGAATGCCGTGTCTGTGGGCGGGTCTGGAGAGGCAAGGAGCTGCCGGCGAATGGCATCGCGAGCCAGAGGGGGGAGACGGCAGTCGGCGTGGAGAAAAAGAAGCCAGGGTGCCGCCGACCCCCAGGCTCCCCGGTTGAGTTGATGTCCTCTCCCGGGAGCGCTGCCCACCACCAGCGCACCCTCGCTTCGGGCCAGCTGCGGGGTGCTGTCGGTGGAGCCGCCGTCGCAGACCACAACGTGATGGGGTAGGTCCAGGAGGCGGAGATCCCGAAGGAGGAGGGGAAGGTGCTCCGCCTCGTTCAGAGTGGGAATCACCACCGCCAGTCGGGTTTGGCGGTGGGATGCCGTCATCGCGGGAGGTCGTTGAGGGTCCAGTCGTAGTCGAAGAACTCCACTTTCAGTTCCGGATCTTCGAGGATGGGTCGGAGGGTGGGGTCCACATAGGGCGCGAGGAAGTCAACCAGACCCTCCACGCCTCCGAAGTCTTCGGCGTACCACTCCAACACCTTGTTCAGCCGAAGTACCGGCGGGGCTCCCGCCTCCAACTGAAAGTGTTGCGGGGCGCGCACCAGACGATGCACAGCTTGATCCAACTGCTGGTGGAGCTCCTGGGGTGTGTAGGCGCTGGGAATAATTGGGGGACAGCTTCTGGCGGCACAGTTCACGGCGAAGTGGATCCTGGGCTCCTGAAACCGAGGACGGATGATCTCATGTTCGATCTCGTCCAGGGACCGACGGGACCCGGCCACCTCACAGAAGGCCTGGCTGAATACATCGGGAATCTGCCAGACGGAGTTGGCTGGACGTCCTGCCACCCGGTTCACAATTCCTCCGAAGAAACCGGTTCGCACCTGGGTGAGCGGGTAGTTCTCCACGACCCGGTGGAGCATGCATGCATTGTAGGCGTTGATCCAGAACGCCAACTGGACGTCCCGGGAAGCCGCGTCCAGCCGGGGAACGGACGTCTCCGCAAGGGAAGTGAGATAGTCGGTCAGCTCCGTATGGCGGGCTTCCAGCGCCTTGTAATCCACCAGGGGGATCTGTACCACATCGGCGAGAATACGGGTGAACGCCTCGTGGTTCGGGATCGCCTGGGCCGCAACAGGAGGAGCCGGAGCGCACCCCGCCAGACCCGCAGCCAGGGTGAGACACAGGATATGCTTGACCGGATTCGAATGGTGGGCTGGAGGCATGAGGTTCAACTGTTGGGTTGGGTGGGTTGGGCTCCTCGGGCTATCGGAGCATCTGTCCCACGAAGCCATGGCCGGAACTCAGAGTTCCCTATACCCTCCATGCATTCCCATGAGCCCCAACCGGACCCTTTCGCTTTATCTTCGGGTGCGATACCTTTGAAGCCGTCGGGACGTTCCTCGTGACGCCGTTGAGAAGTTACTCAACTCATGTATCTGGTCCGGCAACCTCTACACCTGCATAGGAAGACTCCATGCCCCAGCTCAGCGATCAGAAGGAAAAGGACCTGAACACCGCCATCGGACAGATCGAACGGGCATATGGGAAGGGTTCCATCATGCGGATGGGAAGTGACGGTGCCAGGGTCCAGTTGGAAGCTATTTCTACCGGGGCTATCAATCTGGATGCGGCCATCGGGATCGGAGGGGTTCCCAGGGGTCGGATCTGCGAGGTCTACGGCCCGGAGTCCTCCGGCAAGACCACGTTGTGTCTGCACATCATCGCCAACGCCCAGAGAGCAGGGGGAGTAGCGGCGTTTGTAGATGCCGAGCACGCCCTGGATATCAACTATGCTCGGAAGCTGGGTGTGGATGTGGACAACCTCCTGGTGTCACAGCCCGACACTGGCGAGCAGGCCCTGGAAATCGCCGAGGTTCTCATCCGCAGCAATGCGGTGGATGTGGTGGTGGTGGACTCAGTGGCGGCCCTGGTGCCTCGGGCTGAGATCGAGGGGGAAATGGGAGATACCCATGTAGGGCTTCAGGCCCGGCTTATGAGCCAGGCTCTCCGGAAGCTCACGGGGGCCGTGAATCGCTCCCAGACGTCGGTGATCTTCACCAACCAGATCCGCGAGAAGGTGGGAGTGATGTTCGGGAGCCCCGAAACCACGTCGGGGGGAAGGGCGCTGAAGTTCTATGCCTCGGTGCGGATGGATATCCGAAGGATCGGCGCCATCAAGGATGGACAGGACGTGGTGGGGAATCGGACGAGAGTGAAGGTAGTGAAGAACAAGTGTGCTCCCCCCTTCAAGCAGGCGGAATTCGACATCCTCTATGATGAGGGCATCAGCCACACCAGTCTGCTCATTGATCTGGGATCGGATCTGAACATCGTTGAGAAGTCGGGTTCGTGGTACTCGTACGGAGACCTGCGACTGGGCCAGGGAAAGGAGAATGCTCGGCTGTTCCTTTTGGAGAACGAGGATATCCGGGAGGAGTTGAACGTGAAGATTCGAAGCGCTCTGGAGCTGCCCGGGGCAGTCCGGAGCGACAGCGAGGAGTCCAACGATCAGGAGAGTTCGGAAGACTGAGGCGGGCGACTCGAGGCTTGGGGCACAAGGATGGACGGAGCCGTGTTGAGTCCCTGAGGGACCTGTGGTTATACTCCGGCTTCACTCCTCTCCCGCCCCAGGACCATGAATTCAGCACAGATCCGTACGCTCTTCCTGGAGTTTTTCGCCGCCAGGAATCACGCCATCCGACCCAGCAGCCCGCTTGTTCCCGCTGACGATCCGACCCTTCTCTTCACCAACGCCGGAATGGTGCAGTTCAAAGGTGTCTTCGTGGGTACGGAGGAGGTGCCATTCCGGCGAGCGGTGACCTCCCAGAAGTGCGTTCGTGCGGGCGGCAAGCACAACGATCTCGAACAGGTGGGTGTGACGGCCCGGCATCACACCTTCTTCGAGATGTTGGGCAATTTCTCCTTCGGGGACTATTTCAAAGAGGAGGCCATTGCCTATGCCTGGGATTTCCTGACCAAGGAGTTGGGTCTGGAACCGGAGCGTCTCTTCGTCACCGTGCATCACACCGACGACGAGGCAGCCGAGCTCTGGACTTCTGTGGCGGGCGTCCCACCGGAACGTATTTTCCGTCTGGGTGATGCGGACAACTTCTGGCAGATGGCCGATACAGGCCCGTGTGGTCCCTGCTCGGAACTTCATTACGACCTGCGGCCGGACGGCGAGCGGGGGATCCCCTCCCAGGATGAATTCGTGGAGGCAGGGGAGGCGGGGATCTTCATGGAGCTGTGGAATCTGGTCTTCATGCAGTACGATCGAGACGCTCAGGGTGTCTTGAACCCGCTCCCCTCCCCGTCCATCGACACCGGTGCTGGGCTGGAGCGGCTGGCAGCCGTGCTTCAGGGGGTAGATTCCAACTATCACACCGACCTCTTTCTGCCCCTCCTAAAGCGTGTGGCCGACGTCGTGGGTCGGCCGTATGAAGCGGCGTCTCCTGAAGGCGTGGGGTACCGCGTGCTGGCCGACCATGCCCGGGCAGTGGCGTTTCTCCTTGCGGATGGGGTGTTTCCAGCCAGCGACGGGAGGGGGTATGTGCTGCGCCGAATCCTCCGGCGGGCCGTACGCCATGCCTGGCTCATGGGACGAAGGGAGCCCACCCTGGTGTCCGTGGTGGACGAGGTCATTCGCACCATGGCTCCCGCGTATCCGGAACTGGAAGATCGGCGGGACGTCCTTCTCCGGGTGACTCGTCAGGAGGAGGAACGATTCCTCTCCACCATCCAAGGGGGAATGGAACGCTTCGATGAGGTGGCCCCCGTCCGGGAGAGCCCCGAAGATGACGCGGTCCTGGACGGTGCCGAGGCTTTTCGCCTCTACGACACATTTGGCTTCCCCCTGGATCTCACGGCGATCATGGCGAAGGAGCGAGGATATCAGGTAGACCGGGCCGGCTTCGAGGCCGCTCTCCTGGAGCAACGGCAGCGGAGTCGAGCCCATCAGAAGTTGGGAGATGATGGCCTAGATGAGGCAGGAGCCGGCCCGTGGATTCAGCTGGTGCCGGATGAGCAGACCTTTGTGGGCTTCGACACCCGAAAGGCGAATACGGAGGCATTGGCGGTGCGTCGAGAGGGCCGGGAGGTGGCCCTGCAACTTCGGGAGAACCCCTTCTATGCCCAGGCCGGTGGGCAGGTGGCAGATACGGGACGGGTGGCGGCCCAAGGGTGGATTCTTCAGGTGGCACGGGTGTGGCAGGACGGAGACCGGGTGGCGGTGGCCGGGCCCGTAACGGGAGACCTCCCGGATGACCTCTCCGAGCTTGCCCACAACCCATTGGAAGCGCGGGTGGAGGAGGGGGTTAGGCACGATACGGAGCGCAACCACACTGCCACCCACCTCCTTCACGCTGCCCTCAGGGGGGTTTTGGGCGAGCATGTGGTGCAGCGGGGGTCGTTGGTGGCTCCAGATCGCCTGCGCTTTGATTTTTCCCATTCGGGACCGGTCACACCCCGTGAACTCAGGGAGGTGGAGGATCGCGTGAATGACGCCATCCTGCAGGATCTCCCGGTGGAGACCTCCTGGACAGGGTATCGGGAGGCGGTAGCCCGGGGAGCCATGGCGCTCTTTGGAGAGAAGTACGGAGATGAGGTCCGAGTGGTGGAGATTTCCGATGTGAGCCTGGAGCTCTGCGGCGGGACCCATCTTCGGCATACTGGGGAGGCCGGGCTGTTCCGGATCGTTCGGGAGGGGGGGGTGGCGGCGGGTGTTCGGCGAATTGAGGCTGTGACCGGCCGTGCTACCCTGAGTCAGGCTCGGGAGGTGGAGAGGGTTCTGGACGAGGCAGCGGAGGCTCTCAAGACCTCCAGAGACAATCTGGGCGGTCGGATCCGGGAGCTCCTGGACGAACACAAAAAGCTGGAGGAACTCCTGCAGGACCTGCGTGCCCAAGGGGGCTCCGGAGGTGAGGAAGTCCTTCTGGAGCGCACGCTGGAAACCGGGGTGGACGTGGCTCCTCTCGCTCTGCGGGTGCTCCGGATCCGAGCAGGTGGGGCAGATGACGTTCGGAGCTTCGGGGACGCCTTGTTGAAGAGCTCCCCCCGCACGGTGTCGGTGGTGGACGCCCTACTTCCAGACGAAAAGCGTGCTCTGTTTGCCTTCGTATCGCACGATCTGGTGGGAGAGTCTTTGCTTCGAGCCGATGAGGTGGTGCGGAGCGTGGCCGCTCATGTGGGTGGCAGGGGCGGAGGGCGACCGCATATGGCGCAGGCCGGCGTAGAAGACCTGGCGGCACTGGATGCGGCTCTGGGAAAGGTGCCTGAGATTGTCCTGGGGCTTTTGGCGGGGAGGAGTCGGTGAGTGACCCCCAGAGATCGGGACGTTCCACTGTGGCTGAACTGCTGGATGAGGCCTGCCAGGGCCTCCCATCCCACTTCCGGGAACTGATGGGTCGCACCAACGCTCTGCTCAGCGACCTCCCTGAGGCGGGCCGTCTGGAGGTCAGCCTCCTGGACGCTGGTCTTCGTGAACTGCACGAGGCGCTGGCACTGGATCCGTCAGACCGGGAGGGTGCATTCTCCCTTCTGGCAGCAGACGCCCTCTTGACCCTGGCGTGCGAACGATGGGCGCTGGAGGAGGATGGCGATGAGAGGCTCTACCAGACCATACGGCGTATCTCAGGGAGGCTGACCTGACCGGGGCGGCGGGGAAGGGGATCGGGATGGTGGATCTCCATTGTCACCTCATTCCAGGCGTAGACGACGGTGCGACCTCGCTTGAGGAGGCCCTCGACGCCCTGGGCGAACTTCAGGCAGTTGGCGTGACCGGAGTGGTGTGCACCCCTCATCTGGATGCCAGCATGATTTCCCGGGGGGGCCAAGAACTGGCTGCATATGAAGACGAGGTGGTGAGGTCCTTCCGGCAGCTGACAGAGAGCTCAGCTTCGAGGTTCCCCGAGCTGCACATTGCCAGGGGATACGAGGTGGCCGTGGACATCCCTGATCCGGAGGTATCGAGTGAGCGCTTCCGGTTGGACGGGGGGACGTTTCTTCTGATGGAGTGGCCGGGCCTTCGGGTTCCACCTGGCACGGCCCGGGTGATCCAACGGATTCGGTCTCAGGGAGTGTGGCCGGTGATCGCCCATCCGGAACGCTATAGGGGGGTAGACCAGCCGCTGGCGGTCATGGAGGAATGGAAGGAGACTGGGGCTTTCCTCCAAGTGAACCATGGCTCGCTGTTGGGCCGATACGGGCCCAACGCACGGCAGACGGCATTCCTCCTGCTCCAGGAGGGATGGGTGGACTACCTTTCTTCGGATTTTCATGGACGTGCGAGGACGGCTACCTACGTGGGCGAGGCCCAGGAGGTCTTTCAGGATATGGGGGCTGAGGTTCAGTGGGATCTCCTCACCCGTGCAAATCCTCGACGACTTCTGGGTGGGGATGTGCCTCTCCCCGTGCCACCCCTTCCCCAGGAGGGATGGCTGGGCCGCTTGCGGCGTCTCCTTTCAGGGCAGGAGAGGGACTGATGACCGATAGCAAGTCTGGGAGAAGCGACGGTGGTCCCCAGTCCCCGAAGATGGGGCCCATGGATGGGGAAGGGCCGGCCGGTGAGGACAGGACAGCGAAGCTCATAGGAGAGGGACTGCTTCAGCGGGGGGAGCTCTTCAGGCAGGCCGCCACCGAATTACCGGATTTGGTGGTGGACCTCATCAACGCCGTGGAACAGTGTCTGCGGAAGGGAGGCAAGCTCATGTTCTGTGGGAACGGGGGTTCGGCCGCTGACGCTCAGCACCTGGCGGCGGAGTACGTGGTGCGTTTTCGCCGCAACCGTCCGGGGTGGGCCGCTCTGGCTCTCACCACGGACACTTCGGTCCTCACGGCCGCGGGCAACGATCTGGGCTTCCAGCAGGTATTCGCTCGCCAGGTGCAGGCCCTGGGCCGACCGGAGGATCTCCTGATTCTGCACTCCACCAGTGGGAATTCAACCAATCTCCTGGAGGCGGCCGATGCCGCCCGCGCCGGAGGGATCGTAACGGCGGCCCTTCTTGCAGGCAGTGGAGGGGAGCTGCGGGGAAGGGTGGATCTGGCCGTAGTGATGCCTACCGATGACACAGCCATGGCCCAGGAACTGCATCTGGCGGTGGGGCACCTGGTTTGCCAGGAAGTGGAGCACCGCCTCAGCGAGGGTCCATGGGAGTGAGTGAAAGGGGAGGCGCCCTCCCTTCGCAGGTGGGGGGCTATCGGCTTCCAGGGCTGGAGGGCACCCGGGCTCTCGTGACGGGTGGTTCCCGAGGAGTGGGACGGGAGGTGAGCCTTCTTCTGGGAAGGTCGGGCGCCCGTGTGGGCGTGGCCTATCGCTCTCGCCAACAGGCGGCAGATGAGGTCGTGGCGGAGTTGGGAAGGGGAGGCGCCTCCGCGTGGGCCGTGGGTGGGGACCTATCCCAACCGGGGTCCGTGGCCGAACTGTTCCGTGAGGTCGATGGAAGGTGGGGTGGTTTGGACATTCTGGTGGCCAATCACGGGATCTGGCCTCCTGATCCGGTGCCCCTTTGGGAAATGGAGCCGGAGCAATGGCGGCGTACCCTATCAGAGAATCTGGACTCGATCTTTCATCTACTTCGAGAGGGGCTGCCGCGCATGGCTTCCGGCGGGAGCGTGGTTCTCGTGTCATCCACCGCAGCGCAGCGGGGGGAGGCGATGCATGGCGACTACGCAGCATCCAAGGGGGCCCTGGTCTCTCTGGTAAAGGGACTCTGTGTGGAGTTGGCTCCTCGGGGAATCCGGGCCAATGTGGTGGCACCAGGTTGGATCGACACGGAAATGGCGGCCCCCGCGCTACCCACGGGAATCCGGGAGCGTGTGGCCACATCCATCCCCCTGGGGCGGGTGGCTTCTGCCGCAGACGTGGCGGGACCCATCGTCTTTCTTTGTACCCCGCTGGCTCGTCACATCACAGGGGAGGTCCTCAATGTGAACGGTGGGGCCGTCCTCGTGGGATGACCGAGCATCCGGCGTTGAACTTCAAGCCACCGCCTCCTGTGAGCTGGATTGTCCGGACTCTGGAGGCGGAGGGCTTCGAGACCTGGGCTGTGGGAGGCTCGGTGAGAGACGTCCTGGCAGGACGGAGCTCAGGGGACTGGGATTTCACTACCCGGGCCCGGCCCCATGACATCATGCGGATCTTTCGCCGGACGGTCCCCATTGGAGTGGATCACGGAACGGTGGGGGTCCTGGCCCGGGACGGGACTCTCTACGAAGTCACAACCTTCCGCCGGGACGTGCAGACAGACGGGCGTCATGCCCAGGTGGTGTTTTCCGATACCCTGGAAGAGGACCTTTCCAGGCGCGATTTCACCATCAACGCCATGGCATGGCATCCTCTCAGCGGGGAACTGCGTGATCCGTTCGGAGGTGGACAAGACCTTGAGGAAGGTAGACTGCGGACGGTGGGGGATCCTGCCGAGCGGTTCCGGGAGGACTATCTCCGGGTGCTCAGAGCCCTCCGCTTCGCAGGGGATTTCAACTTCCAGATAGAGGAGCAGAGCTGGGGGGCACTTCAGGAATCGGTTCCCTTTCTTCCGCAACTCTCCCCAGAGCGGATCCGTGAGGAACTCCTCAAATCGCTTTCTCTCAAGGCGGCTCCCCGGGTCCTGGAGCTGTATCGCACCTCAGGGGTCCTCCGTGTACTGTACCCGGAGGTGGACGAAGGAAACTGGATGGAAACCGTGAAGGTGGTGGGCCACCTCCCACCTTTCCGGTCCCAACTCCGGTTGGCCGGATTTCTATCTCGGATTCCACCCCTGCCGAGGGCCGGGGGGGGGACGGATCCCGGGATGCCTCGCCTTCTCTCGGTTCTGGAGCGACTGCGCCTTTCCAATGTTCTCATCAAGGGGACGGCCACCGTGGCAGACGGCGTCCGCCGGCCTCCCCTGGGGGAAGACCCGTCCATGCTCCGGCTCTGGCTCTCCCGGGTGGGAGTGGAGCGCGTGAACGACACCCTCCGGGTAGCGGGAGCGCTGGCCCGGGCCCTTGAGGAGGAGGGAATCGAAGGGGCCATGGAGGTGCACCTCCGCCGACTTCGGGGCCTGCGTTCTCAACTCCGGACGAACCCTCCCCTGACGCAGGCCGACCTGGCGCTGGACGGCAAGGATCTCATGCGGATGGGGCTGAAACCGGGGCCCCAGTTCGGGCGCATCCTCGAGAGCGCCCTGCACGCGGTGCTGGAAGTTCCCGAGTTGAACAAGAAGGAGACCCTGGAGGCGTTGGTGCGGGAGCTCTGGTTCGATTCGGGGGAGTCCACATGAGTCATCCAGATCTCTTTCCCGAGGAATCTCAGCGGGCCAAGGCCCCGAAGGGTCAGGACGGGGATTCCCCTGGTGCTGCCAAGGGAGTGGCTCCCTTGGCTGCCCGGATGCGCCCCCGGGCCCTGGATGAGTTCAGGGGACAGGATCATCTCATCGGGCCCGGGCGGCCACTGAACCGGCTCCTGGAGGCCGGGCGCCTGCCGAGCCTCATCCTGTGGGGGCCCCCAGGGTCGGGAAAGACCACCCTGGCCCATCTCCTGGCCAGGGCCAGCGGCGAGACGTTCGTGGCGTTCAGCGCGGTGACAGAAGGGGTGGCCAGAGTACGGGAGATCATCGCTGAAGCCAAGGATCGACGCAGGGCAGGACTGGGTGGGACGGTGCTCTTCTGCGATGAGATCCATCGATTCAACAAGGCCCAGCAGGATGCTTTTCTACCACATGTGGAGGATGGCACCGTGACGCTGGTAGGGGCCACCACCGAGAACCCCAGCTTTCAGGTGGTTCGGCCGTTGCTGTCCCGGTCCACGGTCCTCGTCCTGGAGCCGCTGAGTCCCGAAGCACTGGAGGAGATTCTCCACGCTGCCATCCTGGATGAGGAGAGGGGGCTGGGAGGAATGAAGTTGAAGGTGGAGGGCGATGCCCTTCGCGTTCTGGCATCTGCGGCAGACGGCGACGCCCGTCGTGGATTGGGGGTGTTGGAGAGTGCGGCTCAGCTTGCCGGCCCCCAGGGGACCCTGACGCCGGATGGGGTTCGGGAAGCCATCCAGCATCGGTTCGCACTCTACGATCGAGAGGGTGAGGAGCACTACAACCTTGTATCGGCTCTCCACAAATCCATCCGGGGCAGCGATCCCCAGGGGGCACTCTACTGGTTGGCCCGGATGCTGGAAGGAGGTGAGGAACCCCTCTACCTGGCCCGCCGCCTCATCCGGATGGCCACGGAGGATGTTGGGTTGGCGGATCCGGGGGCTCTTGAAGCAGTAGTTGCGGCTTGGCAGGCCTATCATTTCCTGGGGTCTCCCGAGGGAGAACTGGCGCTGGCCCAGGCCACCGTCCACCTGGCCACGGCTCCCAAGTCGAACCGACTGTACCGGGCTTGGGGGGCGGCGCGGGCAGCGGCTCGGGAGACGGGCGGCGAAGGGGTTCCGTTGCACCTCCGGAACGCCCCCACAGCCCTCATGAGGGAACTGGGCTACGGTGCCGAATACCGCTATGAGCCGGATGAGGAACACGGGGTATCCAGCCAGTCCTTTCTCCCTCCAGCGCTGGAAGGCACCCGGTTCTACGAGCCCGGTCCATTCGGGTTCGAGAAGGAGATCCGAAAACGATTGGAGTGGTGGGAGGCGAAAAGGGACGAGAAGCAGAGAAAGACGTCCCCGGAGGAAGGACACTCGGACGGTGGCTCGGGGTAAGGAGGGAATGCAAAGTGATGCTTGCCTTACGGGACGCCGGGATCATGCCTCTTCGCCGTGTGGGGTTCCCCTTGGGGATCAGGGCCACAAGCGGGCCGGAGGCCGTCCCCACCGGGGAAGGGCCCGGTTCCTGGGTGGGTCGATCTGGGTCACTGTGTTGGCTGCGGCAACGACTGCCTGTTCCGCGCTCTTCACTGCGCCAGGGGTAGAAGTCGTGGCGGTGACACTGGCGGATGTAGGGTTCACCGGAGCCACGGCGCGGGTGGCTCTGGACGTGGACAATCCCAATCGGTTTGGGATCAGACTCCAGGAGGTTCGATATGCCCTGGAGGTGGCCACCGACAGCTCGGCGACGCAATGGGACGAATTGGGGCGGGGGTCCGGTGGGCGAGACGTGGCTCTCCCCGGCCGGGAGGTGACGCGAGTGACGCTGGATCTCCCCTTCCGGTATCAGGCGCTTGGTACAGCCTTCACTGCAGCCATGAGGGATGGCGCAGTGCGTTACCGGATCGTCGGTGACCTCCGGGCCCAGGGCCCCTCGGGTACCATCCAGCGCCCCTTCGCCACGCAGGGAAGCTTTCGCCCGTGATGGAAGGGCAGCAACGGATCCCACTTTTCTGGAGGACAGTGATATCGCCGCTTCAGTGATCGAACTCGCCCCGGAGGAGGATCGTGCTGTTCTCATGGGAGCTCCCCTTGGTCGGATCTCGGCCTCGGAGGTGGAGGAACATCTGGCTGAGCTGCTCCGGTTGGCGGATACGGCCGGGGCCAAGGTGGTTGGAGTCATGGTCCAGCGACTGGATGCTCCCCAGGCCCACCTCTACATCGGCAAGGGGAAGGCGCAGCTCCTGGGGGAAATGGCTCGAGAGAAGGGGGCGAATCTCATCATCTTCGATGAGGAGTTGAAGCCGGATCAGGCCAAGAACCTGGAAGATTTTCTGGGCATCCGGGTGATGGATCGATCCGAGTTGATCCTGGATATCTTCGCCAGCCGCGCCCGGACCCGGGAGGCGCGCCTTCAGGTGGAGCTGGCGCAGTTGGAGTATCTCCTGCCCCGCCTGAAGCGGATGTGGAGTCATCTGTCGCGGATTCGAGGAGGCATCGGGCTCCGGGGGCCAGGGGAAACCCAGTTGGAAACCGACCGGCGGATGGTGGGAACCCGCATTGCCGATCTGAAACGGAAGCTGGAGGGGGTAGCCAGGACCAGGGCCACGCAGAGAGATCGTCGGACCGGGCAGTACCGGGTGGCCCTGGTGGGGTATACGAACGCCGGGAAATCGTCCCTCCTCAGGACGTTGTCGGGTTCCGATCTGTTCGTGGAGGATCGGCTCTTCGCCACCCTGGATTCGGCCACCCGGACCGTGGAGGTGGGCGACGGCCACCCGGTGTTGATCACAGACACGGTGGGCTTCATCCGAAAGCTTCCGCACCATCTGGTAGCCTCCTTTCGGTCCACCCTGGAAGAGGCCAGGGAGGCCGATCTGCTACTCCACGTCATCGATGGGTCGCACCCTGGATGGGAGGAGCAGTGCCGCGTGGTCCAGGAGGTGCTGGAGGAACTGGATCTCCACGAGCGGCCCCAGCTTCGGGTGTTCAACAAGATGGACCTTCTCACCCACGGAGAGGAAAGCGCACTTCGCGAGCAGTTGGCCGTCCGTAACGACGGCCAGGACTTCTTCCTGTCGGCCCGGGAGGGTGATGGGATCCAGGAACTGAAAGACGCCCTGGCCTCCCGCGTGCATGCGCGTCTGGTGAGGGTGGACCTTCGTTTGCAGCCCGAAGATGGGGAAACCCTGGCCACCGTCTATCGGGAGGGAGAAGTGATGCGGCGATTCGAGGAGGGGGGCGACATTCGGGTGGAGGCCCGAATCCCTCCGGCCCTTCTGGGGAGACTTCAGAAGATGGAACACGTGATCATGGAGGCGGCGGATTGGAACGGCTCTTCATCGTAGGCACGGGAAGGATGGGTCTGGCGTTGGGGCACGCCCTGATGCGTTCAGGAGAAGTGGAGGAGTTGACTTACTCCGGCCGCCATCCTGAGCCGCCGGATCATCCGCTCTTCACGGGAGGACAGGCCCGCTACGTCTACGGATTGGAGCGCCCCGGGGATGGCACCACGGTGGTCCTCCTGGCTGTGCCCGACCCCATGGTACCCGAGATGGCCGAGGCGCTGGCGGGGAGAGGTGTGGCACCTCAGGGTTGCTGCGCTCTCCATCTGGCGGGGGGGCTCGCGGTGGAAGTCCTCGCCCCACTCCATGCCCGGGGTTACTCCGTGGGTTCCATCCATCCGTTCCAGACTGTGACCCATCCCGGTGTGGGAGTGGACCGCCTCTTTGGGTCGGCCTTCGGACTCTCCGGTGAGTCTGAGGCTGTTCAGGCAGGTCGCCGTCTGGCCCGGGCGCTGGGCGGGATGCCCCTGGAGGTACCGGCTCTGAGGCGTCCTCTGTACCATGTGGCCGGAGTGCTTACTTCCAATGGGGTCCTTGCTCTGCTGGATCTCTCTGCCGACCTTCTGGGCCGCTCGGGACTGGACCCGGAGGACGCCCGCCAAGCCGTGGTGGCGCTGGCCCTTGGTACTCTTGAAAATGCGAGGATGTCCGGTTTCCGACCGGCCATGACGGGTCCGGTGGTTCGGGGTGATCTGGAGGCAGTGTCCCTCCATCTCCGCGCGTTGGATCCGGACGACGCTCAGTTCTATCGAGTGTTGGCCCTCAGGATTCTCAGGTCAGCCATGGAGGCTGGGATCCAGGTCCCCGGAGCCCAGGAAATGGAGAGCCTCTTGGCCTCCGGGGGCGGGCCTCGCCTCAAAGAGTCAGCTTCAAGTCGATCTCCGGAGGAGGATGTGGATGCGACTGTACGTGAACATTGATCATGTGGCCACCGTGCGGCAGGCCCGACGCACTGATGAGCCGGATCCTGTTCGAGCCGCCGTGCTTGTGGAGCAGGCGGGTGCCCACGGGATCACGGTGCACCTTCGGGAAGATCGACGGCATATCCAGGACCGAGACCTCCGGCTGCTGGCGGAAACGGTTCGCACATGCCTCAACCTGGAGGTCTCGGCTGAGCCTGCAATGGTGGCTATCGCCGAGGAATTTGCGCCCCTCCAGGTGACGTTGGTTCCGGAGCGAAGGGAAGAGGTGACCACGGAGGGCGGGCTCGACCTCGCTTCCAGCAACGAGGGCCGGTTGCGGGAGGCTGTAGCATCCCTCAGCCAGAAGGGGGTGCGGGTATCTCTCTTCGTAGACCCGGACAGACGGAGCCTGGACAGGTCCCAAGCATTGGGAGCGCAGGCAGTGGAGCTCCATACCGGAGAATATGCCAACGCCCGCGGGGATCATCGGGTGGCGCAATGGGAGCGCCTGCGGGCCGCTGCCTCCCATGGGGTGGCGCTGGGTCTGTCGGTCCATGCGGGACATGGCCTCACCTACGAGAACGTCACTCCCGTGGCTGCCATCCCTGAAATCGAGGAAGTGAACATAGGCCACAGCATTATCTCCCGGGCTGTTTTCGTTGGATTGGAGCGGGCTGTGGCCGAGATGCTCCATCTGGTTCAAGACGCTTCCGCACGCATGGGGGAGCCGCCAAGCTGGCGAGCTCCCCTGGGCTTCTAGGGCTCGGGGGCTTTCGTGGGCACCGGGTGGAAGGCCGGCCTTGGGCTGGCCATCAGTGGCGTTTTGCTCTGGTGGGTATTTCGGGACGTGGAGCCGGTGGAAGTGTGGCGCGAGGTGAGGGATGGGAATCTCCTCCTTCTGGGAGCGGCCGTGGCGGTAGCCACCTCCGGGTTCCTGGTGAGGGCCTTGCGGTGGCGACTCCTTCTCCATCCGCTCCACCCCCACACCACCCTTCATTCCCGCTTTGCGGCCGTGAACATCGGCTTCATGGCCAACAATCTCCTCCCTGCGAGGGTGGGGGAGTTCGCTCGAGCCTACTCTCTGAGCCGACTGGAGCCCGTCTCCACCTCCGGAGCCATCGGGTCCCTTGTGGTGGAGCGACTCCTGGACGCGGGAGCCATACTCCTCCTCCTGACGGTGGCGCTTCTTTCGCCTGCATTCCCTGAGGCCGCCACGGTGGGGGGGCGTCCCGTGGCCATGGTGGCATGGGGCTTCCTGGCCGTGCTTCTCGTGCTACTCTTCTTCGTGGGGGGGCTGCTCTTTGAACCAGAACGACTCCTGCGATGGTTAAGGCGCCTCGCTGCCGTCCTTCCCCAGCGGGTCGGGACCGTGATGCTGGATGCCGTCGCCACCTTCCTGGATGGACTCCGAGCTATCCAGAAGCCATCACTGATACTGGGGGCGCTGGCTTGGAGCCTGGGTTTCTGGGCGTGGAATGGGGTTTCTTTCTGGCTGGCGCTGGAGGCTTTCGGCATCGAGGTGGGTTACACCGGCGCGCTGTTCGTGCAGGCCATCATCGCTCTGGGCGTGGCCGTTCCATCTGCGCCGGGTTTCTTCGGGACCTTCCACGCTGCGGCTCTTGTGGCCCTCTCCGACGTCTACGGCGTGGCCGACGGTCCCACACTGGCATTCGCCTTCGGTTACCACCTGGGAGGCTTCATACCAGTGACGCTCATGGGTCTCTGGTACGCCTGGCGTTTGGGACTCACGGTTTCCGATGTGACGGACGCTCCGCAGACGGCCGCGGAGGAGGAAAATCGGTGAATCCCCTGCAGCTTCTGGCTCCTGCCAAGGTGAATCTCCACCTGCGGGTCCTGGCGCGGGAGTCGTCCGGATACCATCAGTTGGAGACCCTCTTCGCCATGCTGGAGTTGGCGGACGCAGTGGCGGTGGAGCTCACGCCTGGAGAGTCGTCCGTTACCCTTCAGGAAGAAGGGGCTTCGCCATGCCCGCCGCAGGAGAATCTGGCATTCCGTGCGGCACTGGCATTCCGACGGCACACCGGGATCTCGGAGGGGGTGCGGATTCGCCTCCGGAAGGTTCTGCCAACGGGAGGGGGACTGGGCGGCGGATCGTCGGATGCCGCCGCGGTTCTGCGCCTAATGAACCGAGTCTTCAATGATCCTCTGCCGCGATGGGAACTGGCGGAGTTGGGAGGGGAGTTGGGGTCAGACGTGCCATTCTTCCTTTCTCCATCCTCCCTGGCGCTGGCATGGGGGAGGGGGAACCGGATTTTGCCGCTCCGATCACTCCCGCCGGCCCCTGTGCTTCTGGCCTTGCCCCCCCTTGCCGTGTCCACGCCCAAGGCATTCCAGGCCCTGACGTTGCAGCGGGAAGGGGTGAACCCCACGGGAGCTACCCTGCTGGAACGGAGCTTTCCCGGGGGGTGGGATGGGGTAGCCCGCCGAGCGGTGAATGATCTGGAGCCCCCGGTCCTGCAGGGAAATCCGGAGTTGGCTCCCATTCTCGAGGCGCTTCGACGAACCCAGCCTCGGCTGGCGCTTTTGGCCGGGAGTGGCTCCTCCTTGTTTGGGATCTACCGAAGCGATACACAGGCCGGGGAAGTGGCCCAATCCATGGAAGAGAGATTTCCGGAGGTACGATGGGTTCTCACTCGCACACTGGATCGCCCCCCGGAGATCCAGGAGGCTCCACCGGTATGAACCCTTCGGGGTTGTCCTCTCCAGCTTTACCTTAGAAGGTCCCTCTACCTCTTCAACGGCCTTCTAGGGAGTACTTTGGTGGGCATCGGGGGATTGAATTCCGCCCGTCCCCCGGGTACGATGGAGCGTCTCCCATTTCCCTGGCCCGTCGTCTAATGGCAGGACACAGCACTTTGGATGCTGCGGTGGTGGTTCGAATCCACCCGGGCCAACTCATTGTATTCCTCCTCCTCTTCTTGTGCCTGCCTGGTTCCCAAGCGGCCGCGCTCCAGGAAGACAGCCTCCAGGAAGACAGCCTCCAGGCGGAGAGGGATGCCCGGGACGCTCAGGCCCGGTTCGAGAGGCTGCGTCGCCAGGAGGCCCCCATGACCTGGGCGGCGGGGGGGGCTGGGCCGTGCGATGAACGGGTGGGGCGGATGTGCCTCCGCCACGGGGGGCCGGATCGTCCTGTGCCCCCTGAGCCCCCCGCCATTGCGGCAGGTCGGGAACGACTTCTCCAGGAGTTGTCCGCAGCGGCAGCCATCGCTCCGTCCCATCGGTGGATTCAGGGGCAACAGTTAGCCTATCTCGGCGAAGCAGGCCAGTGGGATCGGGCGTTGGAGGTGGCCTCCCGGGGATGTGGCCCAGGTGAGCCCGGGGCATCCGATGTAGGGTGTCCCATGATGCTCGGGTACGTTTTGCATGGGTCTGGACAGTATCCGGAGGCCATGGCCGCCTTTCAGGAGGCGCTGGCACGGATGAACCGGCGAGAGCTTGGGAGCGCACGCGCATGGGAGGATCCTGGCGTTCTCATGGACCATGCCGGGTATCGCCTTCATAGAACTCTCCCCGATTCGGTGCGCTGGGGTTGGGAGGCGCTGTTCTGGCGGCTATCTGACCCGCTCTGGATGTCGGAGGGAAACCCACGCTGGACGGAGCATATGGCCCGGCATGCGCTGGCCACCTTCCGGGCCAATGCCCGGAATGGATACGGCCTGTCCTGGGGCAGCGACCTGGAAGAACTCCTGTTGCGCTACGGAGCGGAGGCCGGTTGGGAGCGGGCTCGGCCCAGGATGGGAGATGCCTCGCTTGCCGAACTCATAGGCCGGCATCCCCAGGGAAGTCGTTCCTTCGTTCCACCCGGGAGCTGGCTGGAGGAAGTTCTTTCTCCCATCTCGGCAGCCCCGGGGGAGTCTCCCTCCTCTTCAGCTACCGGCTTTCTCGATCCCTCCCAACAGCTTCCCGAATGGCTCCTGCGACCTCCTCGACCTCGGGAGGGTTTCGAAGTGCCGTACGTCACGGATTGGGGAAGAGGAAGGGGGCAGTGGGCCCGGTTCCGTCGGGGAGAGGAGACGCTCCTGGTGGTGGTTCCAGCGTTGCTCCCCCCGGAGTCGGACGAGGGATTGCCAGGATTGGGGTCGGGAGAAGGAGCCCTCGGGCATGACACCCCCGAGAGCGTCGGGAGCCCCCGGGCGTCCAGTGGTCTACGGCCACCCGTCGGGTTCCCGCCGGACGGCTTCACCCAGGCACTTCTGGCGTTTCCCCTCGAGCCGATGGGCGGGGCATCTGGTGTCTACCCCACCACCCCCACCCGAGGAGCAGATCGGCAAGGCGTGTCTCCGGACGACCTCCCCGGGGGCATGCGAATCGTTCTTCCGCCCGGATGGCACGCGGTCTCCATGGAGACCGTGGACAGCCAGTTGAGCCGAGCGTGGAGGGAGAGAGCGGTGATCTCCGCCCACCTGCCTCCAGAAGGGGAGTGGGGGATCTCGGATCTATTGTTGGTGGATGCCGGGATCTGGGAAGAGGGGGTTCTGGAAGATGCGGCGGGTGCCGGGCGCCCCAGCGGACGTTTGCGGCCCGGGGAAGCCGTGGGGGTTGTCTTCGAGGTGTATGGGCTGCCTGCGGAGGGAGCCCGGCTGAACCTTCGGCTGTCCATGTCGAGAGAAGACCGGGGGATTCTTCGACGGGCTGGGGAATGGCTGGGGCTGGTGAGCCCCAGGACACCGGTCCAGGTATCCTGGAGTCAGCCGGAAGACACCGGGGGGACCCGCTTCCTGGGAGTGGATATCACTCCCGGAGAGATGGAACCAGGCACCTATGAATTGATGGTGGAGGCGGAAGCGGAGGGAAGGTCGGCGGTGGTGGCCCGACGTTGGGTGGAGATGGGCGAAGGGGAGGATTTCTGACGCCTTCCGACGCCTCTTGACCGGGCGCGCGGAATTGTGAACGCGATCCTCCCCGTCGTTGACGATGCCCCCACGTAGGTCTAACTTACCGGGCTGTGACGTGAATCTGATTCCAGGAGCTGGTCCGGGCACCCAATGGACGACACCTTCAAGCGAGGACCTCTTCTTCTTCTGGCCGGGCGAGCCAATCGACCGTTGGCCGAGGAAATAGGGGAAGTGTTGGATCGATCTCCAGCGGGGGCGACCATTCGGGATTTCGCCGACGGTGAGATCTTTGTTCGGATCGATGAGAACGCCAGGGGGCGGGATGTCTTCATCCTACAGCCTACGGTAGCTCCGGCAGACAACATCATGGAGCTACTCCTCCTCATCGATGCCGCCCGCCGTGCCTCGGCGGCCCGGATAACTGCGGTGCTGCCGTACTTCGGGTACGGGCGTCAGGACCGGAAGGATCAGCCCCGGGTGGCCATCGGAGCCAAGTTGGCGGCCAACCTCATCACCGTAGCGGGTGCCGACCGTGTTCTGGGCTTGGATTTCCACCAGCATCAGATCCAGGGTTTTTTCGACATTCCCGTAGACCATCTTTACGCTGCTCCCGTTCTGACGGGATACTTCCGGGAGAAGAATCTTCCGGACCTGGTGGTGGTGGCTCCCGATGTGGGCTCTGCGAAGATGGCTCGAGGCTTCGCCAAGCGCCTCAATGCGTCATTTGCCATCATCGACAAACGTCGGCCAGCCCCCAATGTGGCTGAAATACTGAACGTGGTGGGAGATGTGGCAGGGAAGACCTGTATCATCGCCGATGACATGGTGGATACCGGTGGCACCATGGCCCTGGCCATTCATGCGTTGAAGGAGCGAGGCGCAAAAACCGTGTACGCTTGCGCCACGCATGCCCTCCTGTCCGGTGAAGCGGTGGCCAGGATCTCTGCGGCTCCGCTGGAGGAGCTGGTGGTGACGAATTCCATTCTTGTCCCGGAAACACGGCGTTTTCCCCAGCTGAAAATCCTGTCTGTGGCCGGCCTCCTGGCTCGGGCCATTGAGTACATCCACTCCAACGAGTCCGTCAGTCAGCTCTTTGAGTTGCGAGACTCGTCCGATTGACGACCGGCTAACGCCAGGCGTCGCTACAATCAGAAGGAAGCATCCAAAATGAGTCAGACGGCAACTATACCGGCCCAGCGCCGGTCGGCTACGGGAAAGGGCGTTGCGCGTAAATTGCGCGCAGCGGGGCGGCTTCCAGCCGTGGTCTACGGCGGAAACGACGAGCCCATCCACCTTTCCCTCGATGAGAAAGAGGCCTCGCACCTCTTCTACTCCATTTCGGTGGACAACACCATCGTGGAGTTGGAGATCGAGGGGTTAAAGGGTCGCATACAGACCCTGGTCCGGGAGATCCAGACCCACCCCTATCGCACCGAGATCCACCACGTGGATTTTCTCCGAATCCAGAAGGGCGTGAAGGTGGAGTTGGAGATTCCGGTGCATCTCACCGGTACTCCCAAGGGTGTGAAGGACGAAGGTGGGGTCCTGGAGCAACTGATCCACTCCATCCACGTGCGATGCATACCGTCGGCCATTCCGGAGGATGCGACCCTGGATGTTTCCGACATGGAGATCGGTGACTCGCGCGACGTGTCCCATCTGGCTCTCATGGATGGTGTGGAGGTTATGGTGGATCCGGAACGCACCCTCTGCCTGGTGAGTGCACCGCGGGCCGTAGTGGAGGCCGATGAGGATGCAGATGAAGCGGCCGATGCGGTGGTGGACGTCCCACTGGTGGATGAGGAAGAAGACGAAGAGGACCAGTAGGACGGAGTGGACGGGGTCGTATGAAGGTCGTGGCCGGCCTGGGAAATCCCGGTGCCCAATACGATGCCACACGACACAACGTGGGTTGGTGGGTGGTAGACCGTTTGGCCCAGGAGTTGGGAATTGGGCCTTTCCGAAAGGAGGGGCTCGCGCTGGTCGCCAGGGGACATCTGGACTCCGGAGAGGCGCTACTTTTGCTGAAACCGGTGACGTATATGAACCGGAGCGGGGCTGCCCTGGCCTTCCTGCGGGGAGAAGATGATACCCACCCGGACCGGGATCTTCTGGTGGTGGTGGACGACGTCTCCATGGAGCCAGGAAGGGTCAGGATCCGACCCCGGGGTCGCCCTGGCGGTCACAACGGACTAAAGTCGGTGTCTGCGGTGCTGGGTAGCGACGACTACTCCCGCCTCCGGGTGGGGGTGGGTGGGGCGCCTCCCGGATGGGATCTGGCGGATTGGGTCTTGAGCCCCTTCCAGCCTGAGGAAGAGGAGAAGGTGGTGGAGCTCCTGCCCTCGTTGGCCCAGGCCGTCCAGGTCTGGGCTCAAGAGGGGGTCCAGGAGGCCATGAACCGCTTCAACAGATAGGGATGGACTCCGGGAAGGGGTGGGTCGACCCTTCATTCGTGAACCAACAAGAGGAAGGACAGCCGGCATGATCGACTTCGTGGCTTGGACCGGGGGCGCCTGGCTCCTGGGTGTGGTGGGACTCGCCATCGCCCTGGGCATCTATGCCTACGTGAAAAAGCAGCCCAACGGGAATGAGACCATGCAGGATCTGGAAGCTCAGATCCACGATGGTGCCATGGCCTTCCTCAAGCGAGAATATTCGGTACTGGCCATCTTCGTGGTGGTGGTAGCGGCCCTTCTGGCCTGGGCGGTGGGAGGCGAGACCGCCATTGCGTACGTGGCAGGTGCCGTGGCATCCGTGACCGCTGGCTTTACCGGAATGAAAGCTGCCACCCGGGCCAACTCCCGCACTTCGGAGGCGGCCAACAAGGAAGGGCAGGGCAAGGCGCTGCGCATCGCCTTCATGGGCGGGGCCGTCATGGGTTTGGCTGTGGCCTCCCTGGGACTCCTGGGCTTGGGGATCTTCTATTGGATCTACGCTGCGGATGCCATCGCCGGCACTTCGGATCTACCCCACTTCGCCGAGGTCATCTCGGGCTTTGCCATGGGAGCCAGCACCATCGCCCTCTTCGCCCGGGTGGGAGGAGGGATCTTCACCAAAGCGGCCGATGTTGGAGCCGACCTGGTGGGGAAGGTAGAGGCAGGGATCCCCGAGGATGATCCCCGAAACCCTGCCACCATCGCGGACAACGTGGGGGACAACGTAGGCGACGTGGCAGGAATGGGCGCCGATATCTTCGAATCGTATGTCGGGTCCATCGTGGCCACCATCGCCATCGGGGCCACTTCGGCCGTCATGGCCACCAGCACCGTGGAAGCCGTGGCCCTCCCCCTCATCGCCGTCATGGTGGGTCTGGTGGCCTCGGTGGTGGGGATCGGGATGATGAAGGTACTGGAGAAAACCGATCCGGCTTCAGCCCTGCGGAATGTCACCTTCATCGCCGCCGGACTCTTCCTGGTGGCCATGTACTTCATCGTTGGGGCCATGGACTTCCAGATGGTGGATCCGGCCTCCGGGAAAGTGTACTCCCCCTCTGGACCTTTCTGGGCCATTCTGGCCGGTACCCTGGTGGGGATCCTCATCGGACTCGCCACGGAGTACTACACATCCTTCGGGCCGGTGCGGAAGATCGCTCAGGCCAGTGAGACGGGCGCTGCCACCAATATCATCACCGGACTTGCCGTGGGCATGGAGTCCACGGCCATACCCATGATCCTCATTTCCGGGGCCATCATGGCGGGGTTCCTCACCTCCGGTCTCTATGGCATCGGTATCGCCGCAGTGGGGATGCTGGCCACGGTGGGCATCACCATGTCTGTGGATGCCTACGGCCCGGTGGCTGACAACGCGGGTGGAATCAGTGAGATGGCTGGGCTGGGGCCCGAGACTCGAAAGATCACGGACTCCCTGGACGCCATCGGGAACACCACGGCGGCTATCGGGAAGGGCTTCGCCATCGGTTCGGCGGCACTCACAGCTCTGGCCCTCTTCTCCGCCTATTCCACTCAGGTGGGCCTCCAGGTCACCGGCATCAATCTGGTGAATCCCCTGGTGGTGGTAGGGCTCTTCCTGGGCGGCACCCTCCCCTTCTTCGTGGCTGCCCTCACCATGACGGCGGTGGGCCGGGCCGCGGCCGGGATGGTGGATGAGGTTCGCCGGCAGTTCCGGGAGATCCCGGGACTCATGGAAGGTACGGCCAAGCCCGACTCCGCCCGTTGCGTGGACATCTCAACCCGGGCGGCACTTCGGGAGATGATTCTCCCTGGCGTGATTGCGGTGGTTTCCCCCGTGCTGGTAGGGTGGCTCCTGGGGGTGGAGGCGCTGGGGGGGCTTCTGGCCGGTGCCACCGTCACCGGGGTGCTCATGGCCCTCTTCATGGCCAACTCCGGGGGCGCCTGGGACAACGCCAAGAAGATGATCGAGGCGGGTAGCCATGGGGGTAAGGGATCGGACGCCCACAAGGCCGCCGTGGTGGGAGACACCGTAGGTGATCCCTTCAAGGATACCTCCGGGCCGTCCCTGAACATCCTCATCAAGCTCATGAGCGTGGTTTCCCTGGTCATGGCGCCCTGGTTTGTTCGGATCCATGCAGATGACGACGGCCCTTCGTTCTCCCGCCTCTTTGAGGCCGTGATGAGCCTGTTTGGCTGACCCCCAGTCCACTTCGGTAACCCGATTTCCATGACGACGCCTGAGAGCGGATTGGACGATGCCTTCGGGAAGGCGATGGAGTTCGCTTCCGACCTCATACGGATCCCGTCCCTACCGGGGCGGGAAGAGGCGGTGGCTCGACGGGTGCTGGAGGAGTTCGAGAGATTGGGGCTGGAGGATGTGGCCCTGGACGAGCTGGGTTCGGTAAGGGGGCGGGTCCCGGGAAGGGGCTCCGCCCCCCCCATCCAGCTCTCGTCGCATCTGGATGTGGTCGCCGCCGGGGATCCATCCACGTGGGAGTATCCTCCCTTCGATGGCTTGACCGCAGCGGGCTTTCTCCACGGTCGGGGGGCTATGGACATCAAGGGCCCGTTGGCCATCCAGACCCATGCGGCGGCTCTTTTGGGGGGCCGCTCAGCCGGCGACGTTTGGTTGGTCCATACGGTGTTGGAGGAGCGGGGCGGCTGGGGCATGGAGCATCATCTCCAGAGCGCCCCGTTCGTTCCGGCGGCGGTCATCATCGGGGAGTCCACCAATGGCGATATCACCATTGGTCATCGTGGCCGGGCCGAGGTGGAGGTGGTCCTCCGGGGGAGGGCCGGGCATGCCAGCGCTCCCCATGGGGCCCGCAACCCGTTTCACATGCTCCCGGCTGTGTTGGAGGGGATTCAGCGCCTGGAGGAAGATCAGCCCGCCCATCCCGAGCTGGGCTCGGCGACGCTGGCGGTGACGGACATTTCTGCGCGACCGGAGAGTCGGAACGTCATCCCGGATGAGGTGGTTCTGGCTCTGGATTGGCGAATTCTTCCCGGGAGCGAGGGGAAGGAGTTGCTGGAGCTGGTTCAAATGGCCCTTCAGCACATCTTCGTACCGGAGGACTTGTCGTGGGAGGTGAGGATGGCCCGGGAATACCAGGAGAGCTGGACCGGGGTGCGGAGGCTCCGCGAAGTCCTCACGCCGGGCTTCCTCATGGAGGCCGGCGACCCCGTGGTCCAGGCCGCAGCCACGGCCGTTGGCCGACGGGAAGAAACAGGAGCGCGGGCCACGGTCAGGCCCTGGACATTTGCCACTGACGGCGGGTGGAGCCACGGGGTCAGTGGCGTTCCCACCCTGGGCTTCGCACCGGGGGAAGAGCGATATGCCCATACCAATCGAGAGCGGCTGGAACTGGATTCGGCGCGATGGGCCTTCGACCGCTATCCGATCTTGATCGAGGCTGTGCAGTTCGCGCTTACCTGAAGCTCCCCATCCCGAACTGCCGGGGTGCTGCCGGTAATCAATCCCGCTACGACATGGGCACGGTAGGGATCAGGCGCCCTTCCACTCGTTGGAAGATGTCATCCAGGGAGGTGCCTGTGATGGTGAGGCCGTGGTTCTTGAGGCCCACTACCGCCCGTGCCGGGTTGTCGGCCATGCGCACGATGTCCGCCACCGCCTTCCCCAACTCGTAGGTTCCGCAAGGGAAGTTGAACTCCGTAGACGGGATTCCATCCATCCAGGCATGCACGTGGAGGATGGCGCCCACCTCCGGATGCTCCCGATAGATCATCCAGTGCTCGATGGCATCGACGGAAACCCGACGTGGCACGATTTCGGGTGGTACGCTGAGGATCATGGCGGGTTGGGAGGCATCATAGTCTTTCACCATGAGGATGTCCCGACCAATCACCTTCAAGTTGGCCTTGTCTACCCCGCTGGCGCTCATCCAGAATCGCTCCGCATCCTTCCGGGCGCTGATGTTGCCATACGACAGTCCTCCTAGCCCGTAGAGTTTCTTCAGGTGTCGGCGCTCCCGTTCCGAAAGGATCTCATCCAGGGGGAAGGGGGCGGGTAGGAGGTTCAGCGCGTCGAGGGTGCGTCCGGCCCGAAAGATCGCTTCCGTGATCTCGTCGCCTTGCCAGAGATCGTCCGGAAGGTCGTCATGGTAGACGTTGTCGATGACCAGTCGAGAGGTAGCCAGCGGCTCGATGCGCTGGTAGACCCTCTCGTAGAAGCTGGACGGGTTGCCCTCCTCCGCATCCACACGGTAGTAGCCCTGCTCGGGTGTCAGGAAATGGGCGTCCCTTGAGCCGTCTGGGTGGGGCGCCAGTCCAATGAAGAGGTTGGCCAGGGAACGCACCAGTATCGGATAGCCCATGGGAACGGGATCTGAGAATGGGACCGGAACCTCCGTCACCGAGACGAGAAACACGGCCTGGGCTCTACGCCGAAAGGGCCGTGGCTTCTCGTACGGGAAGAAGTTCAACACCAGGGAGGCGTCGTCAGGGTCGGCTACAAAGCTGTGGCCCTTGGCCTGCATGACCGCCCGGAGTCCATCTACGAAATCTCGGGTAGATTCCTGCTGCCATTCACCGGCGAACGAAAAATCCATTCGTAAATTCCAAGATGATCCGGACCACGCATGAGCCGGAGTCGCTAAAGGCCAGAAGGAGGGGTGAACAGGGTTTACCTGAAGGGGAAAAGGTCGGCGGATTGCGTGCGGAAAGCAAGACGGCCAGGGCGTCCCGTCCCGGCGCCTGGGGGGTGGGGTCGCTGCCCTGCGAGGGTTTGACCTTCCCTGGCGGGGAGTCTAAGTTCTGGCAGGGCGGACTCGGGCCTGAAGACACCTCAGGCGTTCGGGTGCGCCCTTTTTCCTGTGCGCCCTACCCGCTCCGGGTTGGGCGGGTGCCCGCCTTACGGGGCCCGTAAGTTCCGCCTACCACCTCGCTCTCATGCTGAACGCCGGTATCGTTGGACTTCCCAATGTGGGGAAGTCGTCGCTCTTCAATGCCCTCACTGCAGTGGGTGCCCCTTCCGAAAACTACCCCTTCTGCACAGTGGAGCCCAATGTGGGCACGGTGGAAGTGCCCGATGCCAGACTGGATCGGATTCATGCCATTACGGGCAGCCGTGCTCGGGTCCCCACCATCATGCGATTCGTAGACATCGCCGGGCTGGTAAAGGGAGCCTCGGAGGGCGAGGGGCTTGGGAACCAGTTCCTGGGCAACATACGGGAGGTAGACGCAGTGGTCCACGTGCTGCGGTGCTTCCACGATCCTGACGTCGCCCATGTCCTGGGGGAGGTAGACCCGGTGCGGGATCGCGAGGTGGTAAACACCGAACTGGCGTTGGCCGATCTGGATTCGGTGGAGCGACGCATGACTCGCCTGGAGAAGCGCGTCAAGTCCGGGGAGCGCGATGCCGGTCGCGAGATGGAGCTGTTGAAGGGCGTTCACGCCCAGCTGGCCCAGGGAGGGTTGGTGGATTCGGCGGCTTTCGCCAAAGAAGACCTGCCCCTGCTGCGCTCTTTCCAACTGCTGCGGGCGAAGCCGGTTCTGTACGTGACGAACGTGGCCGAAGGCGATCTTCCCAGCGGGGAGAACCAGTGGACCCAGGTGGTTCGGGAGGTGGTGGCGGCAGAGGAGCCCCATGCGCAGGTGCTTGCGGTGTGCTCCTCCATCGAAGCGGAGCTCTCGGAACTGGATGAAGACGCCAGGAAGGAGTTCCTCTCCGACCTGGGGCTGGAAGAGCCCGGCCTGCATCGGCTCATTCGGTCCACCTATGAGCTCCTGGGCCTCCGCACCTTCTTCACCTCGGGGGAGAAGGAGAGCCGTGCTTGGACCGTCCCATTGGGGGCGACGGCGCCACAGGCGGCAGGGGTGATCCACTCGGACTTCGAACGTGGCTTCATCCGGGCGGAGACCGTCGGGTACCATGACTTCATGGCTGCCGGCTCATGGAAGACGGCCCGGGAGAAGGGGCTCGTACGATCGGAGGGGAAGGAGTACAGCGTGGAGGATGGGGATATCCTCCTCTTCCGCTTCAACGTGTGACTCGTTACCCTTTTAGGCTGACCCCGCTCCGGCCATGGTGTGCCGGGGCCCGTGTTACTGCGGACCGAGGGAGACCCGCATGAGAACCTATGAGTTGGTTTGTATTTTCGACCCCGCGCTGGACGAGGCGGCGTTGGACAAGAAGTTGGAGCGCTTCCATGGCATCGTCACCTCCGGAAAGGGGGAAGAGGTGCTGGAGGTGGATCACTGGGGTATCCGACAGTTGGCTTATCTGGTGGGTAAGCAGGGCTCCGGATACTACGTAGTGAGTCACTTTCGGTCGGCCCCCGACCATCTGCCGGAGTTGGAGCGCATCCTCAAACTGGACGACGATCTGCTCCGCTACCTGCTGGTGGTGAATGAAGGTGAGCCCACGGACGGGAAGTCCGTCTTGGCAGAGGAAGGGGATGTGCCCCGGAGCCGTCGGGACGATGACGACGACGACGACGAGGATGATGACGAGGATGACGACCTTCCCTCGGATTCGGATTCAGGCCCACCGGAGTTTTCCGGCGGCCGTGGTCGCAGGCGACGGGTCGACGGGCCGGCCATCGAGATCCTGAACTACAAGGATGTGTCGACCCTCTCCCGCTTCGTCACGGAGCAGGGGAAATTGCTTCCCAAACGCACCACCAAGGTCACCGCTGCGTTCCAGCGGAGTTTGGGTACCGCTGTGAAGCGGGCGCGCTTCCTGGCTTTACTTCCCTACGTCTCCAACCACGACCGGTAGGGGCTGGTAGGGGGGTACGGTGGTGCAGGAAGCGTCGAAAGAGAAGGAAGGGGGCCGGCCCGGCCTCAGGGCGCTGGCGCTTCTCATACCGGCCGTGGTTCTGGCGGTGGGAAATCCTTTGGTGGCCATCCTCATCCCCTTCGTAGTCCTCTGTGTTCTGGCCCCCGGTAGGAGTCTGCTTCCCATCGTCACAGCCGGCGTCCTCCTGGCGATTCTCCTATCTGCCCATGCACCGGGGGGATTCTGGTATGCCGAGCGAGGGTGGGCGCTGTTGGCGGGGGGGGGATTCGCTGCTGCGACGCTCATGCGGCCTGAAGCCCCGTTCTTTCCCCGGGCCCTGGTTGCGGTTTTCGCCGCAGTGGTGGCGGGAGCGGTGGCGATAGCCCTCATTCCAGGTGGGTGGGGGGTTCTGGACTGGTTGGTTACGGAGCGGTTGGTTTCCGGAACCGCGGTGGCCCTTGAAGCCATGAGGTTGATGCAGGGTGCCGAGGCTCTCTCCCCTGCGTTGGAGGAGGCGGTCGTTCGTACGGTGGAAGTGCAGGGGATGTTGTTTCCGGCACTTCTGGGGCTTGCCACCCTGGCGTCCCTCGGGGTGGCGTGGTGGCTGTATGTGCGTATGGTGGTGGGGAGGGCCGATGCGCTGGGTCCCCTGGGAGAGTTGCGGTTTGGGCATCACTGGATCTGGCTCTTTATCGGCGGCCTGCTGTTGGTACTCCTCGGCGGCGAGGGAGTGGTCAGCCGGGTGGGCACCAACGCGGCGCTCTTCATGGCTGCACTGTACGCCCTGAGGGGACTGGCCGTGGTGGTGTTCCTGAAAGGGGGGGTCACGGGGCTGTGGGTCTTGTTGCTTGCGGTGGGCTTCCTGTTTCTGGCGCCCATGCTCCTGGCAGCGGCCTTCCTGGTAGGGCTTGGAGACAGTTGGTTTGACCTGAGGCAGCGGCAGCAGTTGGACGGCCGGGAAAGTTGACTATTCGGAGCGAGATGCTCCAGGAGAGATTTGAAACATGAAACTGATCTTGAAGTCGCAGGTTCAAAACCTGGGCGAAGCTGGTGAGGTGGTAGATGTGAAACCGGGGTTCGGCCGGAATTATCTACTACCCCAGGGCCTGGCCTACGAAGCGTCTCCGGCCAACATCCAGAAGCTGGAGGAGGAGCAGAGATTGGCCAAGGAGCGGTCCCGGAGGGACTTCTTGGAAGCCAACCGCCGGGGCGCCAAACTGGAGGGCATCAACCTCACCTTCCACGTACGGGCCGGAGAAGAGGGCAAGCTCTTTGGCTCGGTGACGAATCAAGATGTAGCCGCACGCCTCAACGAAGGGGATCTGGATTTCGAGGTGGACCGTCGCCATGTGCACCTGGATGAGCCCATCAAGGCCCTGGGAAGCTATCGGGTTCCGGTTCGGCTCCATGGCGAAGTGGAGGTTGAGGTGGGTGTCGACGTCGTCGAAGAAGAGGCATAGCACTCTGACTTCGTCCCAAGACCACCCTGTGGAGGGTACGTCACAACCTCCTTCTTCAGAACTCTCCATGGACGATTTGCCGCCCCAGGTGAGGAGGGCCTGTGAACTGGCTCTGGAGCGAAGGGGAGGCGATGTGGTGGCGTTGGATTTGAGGGGGCTTTCGTCTGCCACCGACTACTTCGTGGTGGCCACCGGCACGTCCGATGTCCAGGTGAAGGCCATCGCGGAGCATGTGATGGACACCCTGCGGGAAGAAGGGCTTCGTCCCAAGCATGCCGAGGGCTTGGGTGCGGCTCGCTGGGTTCTGTTGGACTATTTTGACTTCGTGGTGCACGTATTCCACGCCGAAGCCCGCTCGTTCTACGGTCTGGAGCAACTCTGGGGCGACGCCCCTGTGGTGGCATTCCACGACTGATGCGTAATGCGGGGGGGAACGGGGTAGACAGGGGGTTTGCCGGTCATGGCCCCGAGCCTGTACCTTCCCACAATCTGCTTCCAGCCTTCACCTCAGGAGCCAGGTATGACTGGTGATTCTCCGTCCTGGAACGACTTGGACCTGCAGGCAGGCCCGGTTCCCGCAGCACTCCAGTTGCCTTCCGAGGATGGTGAGGAGGGTCTCACCACTGTGATGGTCATGGCCACCGCTGCGGCCAGGGACCAGGGTTGGGCGGCGCGGGCCACCCTCCATCTGGTTCGGGAGTGGACAAGGGCCGGATCCCGCATCTTTCTCATGGATCTGAATCTGGATGCTCCCGATCTCCACGGCTTTGCGGGTCATGAGAATCGGGAAGGGGTATCCGACGTGGTGCTCTATGGAGCCTCCGTTCCCAGGGTGTCTCGGCCGGTGGACGGCGGATCGTTCTATCTGGCCACTGCGGGAACTGCCGTGGCCGATGCCAGCGAGGTGCTGTCCCACTCCCGGTGGAACGAGGTCATCCAGGGGTTCCGGGAAGCCGGGGTTACTCTGGTGGTCTACTGCCCCCATGAGCTTCTGGATTCGTCTCCTCTGACCCGTGCGACGAAGGTGCGGATTCTGCTCCGAGGTCCCCGGGAAGGGCATGTGGAGGCCGATGCGCAGCGCCCCACTCCCACCGCCGTGGCGGGCCCCGGACTGGGTGCATCAAGTGGTGCGAAGGGGAACGCTCCCGACGGCCCGTCCCCAGACGCCCTTGAAGATCCCGATGCCAGCCTAACCCAGGGGGGGATTGTGGCGGGGCGCATGGGACCAGAGACTCCCCGACCGCCAGAATCAGCCCATCCGGGTGAGGAGATGGAGTTGGACCTGGGGCGGGAGGAACCAGAGCCGGATGTGGAGGATGAGGTGGCTAGCCCCCCCCTATCTGCGGTTCCAGGGAAGCCCCGGGAAGTGGTGGGGACCGGAGGTGGAAGCGTGGTGCGGAATGTTCTGCTTGTGATGCTCTTCCTCCTGGTAGGCGTCTTGCTGGCAGATTATCTGGGGTATCTGGATCTCTCCTCGGTAGTGGAACTCCCTTGGCATGAAGCGGCAACGGCTACCGCCCATCTGTTGGGGCACTCCACGGAATGAAGCTTCGGGCGCTCCGACTCCATGGTTTCAAGTCGTTTGCAGATCGTACGGAACTCCAGTTCCACGACGGGATCACGGCCGTGGTGGGACCAAACGGCTGTGGAAAATCCAACATCAGCGATGCCATCCGATGGGTCCTGGGCGAGCAGCGGCCGGCTGTGATCCGGGGCGCCCGGATGGAGGAAGCCATCTTCCAGGGCACGGTGCATCGCCGACCCGTGAACCGGGGGTCGGTCACTCTGGTGGTCTCCAACGACGAGGGGCGGCTTCCGGTGCCCTTCGAAGAAGTGGAGATCGGCCGGACCGTCTACCGGGATGGCGGGAGCGACTATTCCCTGAATCGGAGTTCATGTCGCCTCCGGGACATCCAGGAGCTCTGCCGGGATACGGGGTTGGGCGCGAACGCCTATGCGGTCATTGAGGGGCGGATGGTGGACGCCATCCTTTCGGACAGGGCGGAAGAGCGCAGGGGTCTCTTCGAGGAGGCGTCGGGAGTTGGAAAGTACAAGGACCGCCGCAAAGCTGCCCTTCGTCGTCTGGAGCGGGCGGAAATGGACCTTCAGCGATTGGAGGATGTTCTGGGGGAAGTCCAGACCAAGGTCCGGTCCCTGTCGCGGCAGAAGGGGAAGGCGGAACGATACAAGGAACTCAGGGCACGGCGTTTGTCCCTGGATGTTCATCGCGCTCGAACTCGCATGGAGGGCCTGGCGGCAAGGCAGAAGGAGTTGGAGAAAAGCCTGGGCCACCAGCAGGAGGATGGGCCCGGGGTCAGCGCAGAACTGGCCGCCGCCGAGGCTGAGTTGCAGGCCCTGAGACTGCGTGCCGTGGGGGTGGAGCAGGCGCGTGGTGAAGTTGGGCGACGGGGGGCGGCGATTCGGGATGCTCTGGTGAAGTGGGAAAGGGACCTGGCGGTGGCAGGAGAGCGGTCAGCGACAGCCGAATCCCGGTTGAATCGCCTCTCCCAGGAGCGCGAGGAACTGGATAAGCGGGGAGGGGAACTGGCCCAGCAGGCTCAGGAGCTCCACCTCCTGGAAACGGAGGTCCAGACCCGGGCAGAGGAGTTCCGGGCCCGAGCCGAGACGGGCCGGAGAGAGCTGGAGGGAGTGAGGGATCGTCTGGGGAAGGCCCGAGCTCGGGTAGACGAGGTGGAGTCCAGGGAGAGGGAGGTGGCCCGGAAGAGTGCCCAGCTGGAGGGCGACGAGGCAGCGGCTCGGGATCAAGCTCTGGAGTTGGAGAGGAGGTTGGCGCACCTCGAGATGGAGTTGGGCGAGGCCTCTAGAAGTCTGGATGAACTTCGGGGCCAGGGTGACCTCTTCGCCGATGAGGTAGGGCGCGTCACCAGTGAAGTGGAGGCGACGAGGAATCGCGTGCAGGCCAGCCGGGAGGCCCTTCAGGAGGCCAGGGATCAATGGGAGGTGGCCCGAGCCCAGGAGAGGGCGGCGTCTGACCGACTGGGGGCGGTCTCGGCCCGGCTGGAGGCTCTGGAGCGCCTGGAGCGCGACCGCGAGGGCACGGAGCCGGCCGTTCGGGCCGCACTGGTGGCCCACCCAACGGACGTCCTGGGGATCCTGGCGGATTTTCTCTCGGGACCTGCGCCGGTGATGCGGGCGGTAGAACTCCACCTGGGTGCACTCACCCACGCTCTGGTGGTGGTGGACCGGGCGGCGGCAGCCAGGGTGGCCGAGTGGTTCAACGGAGAGTGGTCAGGGGGGGGTGGTCTGGTTCTCCTTCCCGCGCAGCAGTTTCCGGGCTCGGGGGGAGATGCCGCCGGGCCCCCTCCGTCCGGTCTGGAGTTTCGAGAGCCGGGAGAAGGGTGGTTGCGCCATCTCGTGGGAGGGCTGGAGGTGGGGGATACGGACTCATTGGAGCCTTCTCCCCAGGGTCGGGATCGGGTGCGGCCCGATGGCATCTCGGTGGATCGCCACGGTATGGTGCGCGTGGGGAATCCCATGGGAGCCAGGGGGATTCTGGAGAGGAAGGAAGAGATCCGGGCCCTTCAGAAGGAAGTGAAGGAACTCACCAGGGGTCTCGAGGAGGCCCGGGAAGCAGTGGGCCGAATGCAAGACGATGTGAAGGCAGCCGAAGGTACTGTGGAGGCTTCCCTGGCCGATCACCGCAGGGCGGAAGACGTCCTCCGGAAGGCTCAGGGAGAAGAAAGTGCCAGGAACGATCAACAGCAGCGTCTGGATCGTCGCAAGGCGGATGCTCTTCGCCAGGTGGATGCCACAGGCACTGCCCGTGAGAGGGCGCTCCAACGAGCCGAAGAGGCCCGGAGTCAGCGGGAAGCCCTTCTGAAGGAGGACGATTCGCTTGCCGAGGTCCGGAGGGAGGCCCGGGAGGCCCTGGACCAGGTGCAGGAGGAATGGGAGGCCTCCCGGAGCCGGGAATCGGCGCTGGCGGTGGATCAGACCCGTGCGGAAGGTGAGTTGGAGGCGGTTCGCCAGAAGATCCGACAGATGTTGGAGGCCCAGGCAGGGACCACCCGGAGGTTGGAAGCCTTGGCCCAGGAGGAGACTGCCCTCCATGCAGCCCGGCAGGAAGCTGTTTCGCTGCAGGAGCGCGGCGGGCATGAGACGGATGCGCTTTTCCGGGAGAGGGACACCGTCCAGACCGAGATGCGGGCCCGAGACGAGGCTCTGGCGGAGGTCCAGGCCACCGTGACCCGGTTGGATTCACGGGTGCGGTCTCTCCGGATCCAGGAGCGCGAAGCCACTGAGCGTCGTCATGCTCTGGAACTGGAATCCAGGGAGGTGGAAGGCGCCCTGGAGCGGATTCGAGAGCGACTGGAGGGGGAGTGGGCTCGCCCGGTGGAGTGGCTCTTGAAGGAAGTGGAGCCACTGGAGGGAGATCCGGAGCAATTGGCGGAGGAACTCAAAGAGGTGGTGGCGGCCCTGGAGCGCCTGGGGCCGGTGAACATGCTGGCCGTGGAAGAGCACGACGAGGAGAGTGCCCGGCTCTCCTTCCTCACGGAACAGCGCGATGACCTCACGAAGGCTCGAGACGACCTTCGGGCAGCCATCCGGGAAATCAATCACACCGCCACAGAACTCTTCCTGGAAACCTTTCACGCCATCCGAGACAACTTCCGGGAGACCTTCCAGCGATTGTTTCAGGGAGGGGAATGTGATCTCTGGCTGGGAGATCCCGAGGATCCGCTGGAATCGGCCATCGAGATACATGCATCGCCTGTGGGGAAGAGGACCCAGCGTATCGATCTGCTCTCCGGCGGAGAGCGGGCTCTTACGGCACTGTCTCTCCTCTTCGGCATCTACCTGGTGAAGCCCAGCCCCTTCTGTGTGTTGGATGAGGTGGACGCCCCTCTGGATGAATCCAACATCGGACGCTTCATCCGCTTGCTTCAGGAGTTCAAGGAGCAGACCCAGTTCGTGGTGATAACCCATAACCCCAGGACCATCGAGGCGGCGGACTGGATCTACGGGGTCACCATGGAGGAACCCGGGGTGAGTTCCATCGTGGGGGTTCAGCTGAGGGAGGCCCTACAGGTGAGTACTGGAGTGGGGTGAGCACCCTCACGGTGCTGGGCTCGGGAAATCTTCTCCCTCATCCCACCCGAGGTTCGGCTGGTCACGCGGTGGAGTGGGGAGACGGAAGTGTCCTCCTTCTGGACTGCGGTGCCGGGGTTCTGAAGGGCTTGGCTCAAGCGCGCCTTCCCTGGGAACGCATCACCCTGATTCTTCTCAGCCACTACCATACCGATCATGTGGGTGATCTCCTGTCCCTCCTCTGGGCCTTTCGACACGGCGGGATCCGAGCGCGCCAACTGCCCCTGACGGTGGTAGGACCTCCCGGGCTCCATGCGCTGTGGCAGGATTTCCGCACCAGGGCCGGAAGGTGGGTGGACGAAGCCAGTGACTCGCTCCACCTCCGGGAGTTGCCGGATTCCTGCACCTCTCAGGAGATTGGGCTGGAAGTGAAGGATCTGAAGCTCAGGACCCATCCAGTGCGTCATTCGCGGGGCGCTGTGGCCTGGCGGATCGAGATGCGCGATGGCCAGCTGGGGTATACCGGCGACACCGGACCCTACCCGGGGCTGGATGGCTTCTTCCGGAATGTCGATGTGCTGGTGTCAGAATGTGGGCAGTGGGATCCCCCCGGGACCCCCCTCCACTTCTCGCCCTCCGGCCTGGCGGCCATGGCAGCGGGGGCCCGGCCGGGCCTGCTCGTCCTCACCCACCGTCCACCGGGGATGGAAGGTGAGCAGGCTTTGGATCTCCTGCGACGGGCGGGGTATACCGGGAGGGCTGTGGCACCCATGGATGGGTTTCGGGTGCCCCTTGTTTCGCCGCGGAACCCCTGACGCCCGGCCTTCCTGCCCCACTCGGCCTCGGCCGGTGATACCTATGAAACCCCTCCATCTGGACTTTCCATGCTCATCGTAATGAAGCACACGGCCACCGCCGATGAGGTGGATGCCGTGTCCCAAGCTATCCGTGACCTGGGGTACGAGGCTCGGCCCATTCCCGGAAAGCAGCGCACGGCCGTGGGCCTCATCGGGAATGATGGCCGGGTGGATGCCGGTAGGCTGGAGGGGCTTCCGGGGGTACTGGAAATCATCACAGTGAGCCATCCCTACAAGCAGGTTTCCAGGGAATGGCGCCAGGAGGACACCGTGGTGACGCTACCCAACGGGACGCGCATCGGGGGAAGGGAGATCGCCGTAATGGCGGGTCCCTGCGCCGTGGAAAGCGAGGCTGGCATCGTGGAGGTGGCCCACCTGCTGCGGGAGCGTGGGGCCACGATCCTCCGGGGCGGGGCCTTCAAACCCCGAACCTCCCCCTACTCATTCCAGGGGTTGGGTGAAGAAGGTCTCAAATATCTGGCCCAGGCTCGCAAAGAGACGGGGATGGCGGTGGTGACGGAAGCGTTGGATCATGAGAGCCTGGATCTGGTGGCCCGCTACGCTGACGTGATCCAGATCGGTGCCCGGAACATGCAGAACTACCCCCTCCTCAGGAAAGCCGGCAGGTCGGGTAAGCCTGTGCTTCTGAAGCGGGGGATGGCCGCCACCATCACCGAGTTGCTCCTGGCGGCGGAATACCTTTTGGCGGAGGGGAACTCCCAGGTCATCCTCTGCGAACGGGGCGTCCGGAGCTTCGATCAACATACCCGGAATCTGCTGGACCTCACGGCGATCCCGGTGGTGAAATCCCTCTCCCACCTCCCCATCATCGCCGATCCCAGCCATGGCACCGGTCTTCGGACGAAGGTGATACCCATGGCCCGTGCGGCGGTGGCAGCCGGAGCGGACGGTCTCATGATTGAGGTGCACCAGGATCCGAATCAGGCCCTGTCCGACGGTGCCCAGTCTCTCTACCCGGACCAGTTTGCCGACCTCATGGATCGGATCCGTGGCATCGCCCGGGCCATCGACCGCGACGTCACCGCCCCCCTGGTGTCAGGACACTAGTGTCCCCGGATGCCATGGAGGTGGCCCAGGGCTGAACCCATCTTTCTCCCATGGATGAACCCCATAGGAGAAACCGTACGGCCCGAGGTCGGGAGGGGGAGGCGGAGGCGGCCCGCAGCCTGGAACGGGATGGGTGGAAGGTTTTGAGCCGGAATTACCGGGACGGTCCGCGGGAACTCGATCTGGTGGTAACCCGCCACGGGATCTTGGCCTTCGTGGAGGTTCGGACCCGGGCATCAGGGAAGTGGGGTGACCCGCTGGAGACCCTGTCGGTTTGGAAAAGGCGGGATGTGGAGAGGGCGGCACGGGCGTGGTTGGCGCGTCACCCCTGGCGATGGACGGGAGTGCGATTTGACGCTGTGGCCATCCTGTGGCCGGCTGAAGGTGAAGAGCCCGTGGTGCGGCACGTGCCGGACGCCTGGAGGCCCGGAGAGGTCGGTTGACCCGGGACCCGTTCTCCCGGTACCTTTCAGATGTGCCCCAGGTCCTCAGATCGAAAGCCCGCGAACTCCGTCAGGACCCCGCAGGTAGCAGCGGTAAGTGCGGTGATCGGTGCTGGGGGGAGCCTGGGGCACTTTTCGTCCCCTCCATCCCCTCCTTCACCGGGTGACGAACCGCTCCGTGTCCCATACCGCCCTAGCCAGGAAGTATCGCCCTCGAGGTTTCTCGGAGGTGGCCACCCAGGAGCATGTCTCCGAGACCCTTCGTCGGTCGGTGGCCACGGGCCGGGTTGGGCATGCCTATCTTTTTGCCGGCCCCCGTGGGGTGGGGAAGACCACCCTGGCCCGTCTACTCGCCATGGCCCTCAACTGCCCGGAGCGGAGTGCGGAGGGTGATCCGTGCGGTGAGTGCGACAGCTGCTCTCGCATCTGGTACGGGCAGTCGTCGTTGGACGTGGTGGAGATTGATGCCGCCTCGAATCGCGGTGTGGACGACGCCCGCGACTTGAGGGAGCGAGCCATGTACGCTCCGTCCCAGGACGGACGCTACAAGGTGTACATCGTGGACGAAGCCCACATGCTGACCCGGGAGGCGTGGAACGCACTCCTGAAGATCCTGGAAGAGCCTCCCCCTCGCGTCATCTTCGTCTTCGCCACCACCGAGCCCCAGAAGATCCAGCAGACTGCGGCTCCCATCCTGTCCCGCTGTCAGCGATTCGACTTCCGGAGGGTGGGAACCACCGATATGCTGGACCGCCTCCGCGAGGTACTGGATCGCGAGGGCGTAAAGGGCCGGGACGAGGCCCTTCATCTCATCGCTCGCAAGGCGGATGGGGGGATGCGCGACGCCCTCTCCCTTCTGGACCAGGTGCTGGCTCTATCCCAGGGGGAAGTGGGGCCGGACGAGGTGCGCAGGGTCCTGGGGTTGGTGGAGGAAGAGCGCTATCTGGAACTGGTGGGGCTACTGGTGGAAGGAGATGCCGCGGGGGTGTTCCCCTTCGTGGAGCGACTCCAGAATGACGGATACGACCTGGCGGAGTTCTACCATGGACTGCTGGACCTGCTCAGGGGTCTCTTACGAATCCGGTTGGGGGCCACAGATCAGGAGGCATCCGGATTTCGGGAGGATCTGCTTCCCCGGTTCCGGGAAGGGGCTGAGGCCTTCTCCCCGGCGGATCTGGTCAGGATGCTGGCTCAGGCATCGGAGTTGGAGACCGGAGGGGCCTTCCGCAGGAATGCCCACCCCCGACTCCTGGTGGAACTCCTCCTGCTGCAACTGGCCTACACGGACCGGACCATCACCCTGGAGGAAGTGATCCAGGGGTTGGGAGGGGAGCGTCCCCGCGGGACCGTCTCGCGAGGTGAGGGAGGGTCGGCATGGGCAGGGGGGCCGCCATCGGCCCCCACCCAGGAGCCCCGAGATTCTGCGGGGCTCGTTCAGGCTCCTGAGGACAGCGACGGCACCCACGGGATGCCCCAGGGGTTGGAAGCGTCGGTACCCCCAGCGCCTCTTGAGACGGACATGCCCCAGGAGCCACCAGCTCCCTCCACACCGGTCGATGCTGCGCCGCGCCCCGCCGCAGCCAATCCGGAGGAAGCGTGGCGCCGGATCCTGGAGAGCGCCGGGCTGTTGCCCACCGGGATCACCCCATTCCTGAAAGCTGCCCGGGTCATCAGTCAGGACGATGGTGGACTGCGAGCGGAGCTTCCGCCGGGTCCTGGACTCGACCGATTGCTGGATCCAACTGCCCGAAGGGCTGTGGAGCAGGCCTTGGAGGGGGTCCTCGGTCGTCCGTGCCCCCTCTCTATCCATGGTGTGGGAGATCCCCGGGAACAGGAGCGGATCTCCACCGAGGCGGTGCGCAGGGGCCTCCTGGAGGAGTATGAAGGGCGGGAACCGCGCCTCCGGGAGGCGGTACAAGAACTGGACCTGGAGCTTCTGGAATGAGCCGCAGAGACTCTGGTGACTCGTTCTGGTTCAGGCTCGGAACCCACATCCACAATCGTTCTGCGGAGCACAATGAATAATTTGCAGCAGATCCTACAGATGGGACAGCAGATGCAGTCCCGTGTGACTGAAATACAGGACCGCCTGGGGCGGGAGGAAATCTCCGCCGCCTCGGGTGGGGGGATGGTGACGGTCACCGTGGATGGAAAAGGAACGTTGAGAAAGATTTCCATCGATCCTGCGGTGGTGGATCCACAGGATGTAGAGATGTTGGAAGACCTGGTGGCCGCCGCCGTGACGGAGGCCCAGGAGAAGGCCCGGGGCCGCTATGAGGAGGAGATGCAGAAGCTGGCTGGGGGACTGCCACTTCCCTTCAAGCTGCCCGGGCTGCTCTGAGGAGGGGCGGAACGTGTCCGCCATCCAGCGCCTGGTGGGTGAACTGAGCCGCCTTCCCGGGGTGGGAGCCCGCACGGCCAACCGGATGGTATTCCACTTGATGCGGGGGCCTCGAGAAGACACACTCCGGTTGTCCGGGGCACTGGCGGACCTGGCCGAACGAGTCCAGCCGTGTCGGGAGTGTGGGAATTATTCGGAGGAAGAGCGCTGTCAGGTCTGTCGTGATCCACGACGCGACACCGGGTTACTCTGTGTGGTGGAAGGTGCCTTCGACATTGCGGCCCTGGAAGGGACGGGTCGGTTTGGGGGTCGGTATCACGTGTTGGGGGGCCACCTTTCGCCCCTTGACGGGATTGGTCCTGACGCCTTGAATGTCGCATCATTGCTGGATCGGATAAGGGCCGGAAACGGAGCTGTCCGGGAGGTTATCCTGGCTACCAACCCCAGCGTGGAGGGGGAGGCGACGGCGGTATTTCTCGAGGGTCTGCTTCGACCCCTGGGGATGAGGGTGACTCGGCTTGCCCGGGGAATCCCAATGGGAAGTGATCTGGAATACGTGGACGGGACGACGCTGGCAGAGGCGTTGGACGGGCGGAAGGAGATGTGACGGTGCGGAGTCTCACAAGGAGGACATTACCATGAACCGGGCGCTTAGACTCCTGGGGTTGACCCTTCTGGCTGCGGCCAGTGCAGGACTGCTTACGACCCTGTTGGTTCGCGACCAGGTGAGCCGTCATCGCCGGAATCTTTTCCACTCCATGGCGTTCCGACGTCTGGCAGCGTTGGGGCACATGGCTCGAGCGGAGGCTTCGGTGGACAACATCAACCTCCTCAGGGACTTCATCAGTTGGGAGTCCCGTTCCATGCTGCGGGGGAGGGCCCAGGCCATTGTTCGTCGGATGGAAGACGAAGCTCAGGGCTCCGGTCCCGGGCCATTGGGCCTGGAGGCGTGACGTCTCCTCCGCGCGGGCAACGGCTGGGGGGGGATCCCAGCACGGTCCACCATCTCCAGGACAGGATGGATCGGTTCCTTCGTCACGCCGGGGGAGGATTCCTGCTCCTCATGGACGAAGGAGGAACCCCTCTCCTGAGTCGAGGAACCCTACCTGAGGAGGACCCGTCCGGACTTGCGTCGCTGGCCTCGGCGCATTTCGGTGCGGGTCGCCAACTTGCTTCTTCCCTCGGAGATCCCGACCTTACGGCGCTTGTCCAGCAGGGCAGTCCAGACGCATTGGTCCTACTTAGACTGGGGGAAGGGGCCATCTTGGCCCTGGGGTTGGAAGGAGGAACCGGGCGAGGGCGGCCGGGTTCGGTGCTCTCGGGTCAGGTGCTGGATGATCTGGCAGTGACGGTGGCTCGGGCCCTGGGGGCCGTTACCTCAGCGCACGATGATGCCGGAGTGGCGGGATGGGCCAACGAGGCCGAATCCCATATCGATCGGATTTTCGGGGAAGGAGCGTAGAGACCGATCATGTCCATGATCAACTACGCCAGTCGAGAGATCAGCTGCAAGATCGTCTATTATGGCCCCGGTCTGGGGGGGAAGACGACGAATCTTGAGTATGTTTTCTCCAAGGTGGACCCCGAAACCCGGGGAAAAATGATATCTCTGGCAACCGAGTCGGATCGGACCCTGTTTTTCGATTTTCTCCCTATCGATCTGGGAGAGATTCGGGGGTTCAAGACCCGATTCCACCTCTACACAGTTCCAGGGCAGGTCTATTACAATGCCAGCCGCAAGCTCATCCTGAAGGGCGTTGACGGGGTGGTCTTCGTGGCAGATTCACAGCCGTCCCGGATGGAGGCGAATGTGGAGGCCATGCACAATCTCTACGACAACCTGGAGGCGTATGGCTACGACCTGGCCGAGATCCCGTTCGTGATCCAGTACAACAAGAGAGATGTGGCCGACGCTCTTCCGGTGGAAGCCCTCAGGGCGCAGCTGAATCCCACCGGGGTGCCTGACTTTGAGGGGGTGGCGCCTCAGGGTACCGGGGTGCTGGAGACGTTGACGGCTGTGAGCAAACTTGTGGTCAAGTCCCTGAGTTGACTGTCCACGACCGTTCGTGACCGCTTCCAGCTTGAATCTCCCCAACGGGATCACGGTTGCTCGGATACTGGCATGCCCAGTGGTCTTCGTTCTGGCATTCCAGATCCGTCCACTTCTGCTGTATTTGGCCTTCATCGTTTTCCTGGCGGCCAGCCTCAGTGACCTCTGGGACGGGTATCTGGCCAGGAAGCACGGTCAGGTCACGGACGTCGGAAAGCTTCTGGACCCTCTGGCGGACAAGCTTTTGTTGGTAGCCACGGTGATCCCTTTCTACATGATTTCCCACTCCCGGGCTCCCGAGGGACTGGTACCGTGGTGGGGGGAGTTGCCGCTCTGGGTGGTCCTGGTGATTTTCGGTCGAGAATTGGCAGTGACGGTGTTCAGGAGCTTCGCGGCCAGGCGGGGGACCGTCATCTCAGCGGGTTGGTCGGGGAAGGTCAAGGCGTTCGTCCAGAACCTGTTCAGTGGATCTCTTCTCCTCTGGTATGCCGTTTACGGGTCGGCACTCCAGAACGGATGGGACGGCGGGTTCTGGAACTTCTGGCGACAACTTCATGGCGGCTTCGTGGGGCTGAGTCTGTTGGTGGCTCTCGTCCTCACCGTCTATTCCCTGGGAGTCTACATCTGGCAGTACCGATACATCTGGAGTCAGCGGGGGTGAATCCGGTGGTGCGTTCGCAGGCGTCAGAGGGTCCGGGTCCGCAGGAGTCAGGGAGTCTGCGGACGCCGCGGGAGGGGGCTCCCCGTGCGGTGATCGTAGCCGTGGGCGATGAACTGCTCCTGGGACGCACGGTGGACACGAACTCGGCCTGGTTGGGAGAGCGGTTGGCGGAGTTGGGCCTGCCACTGGTGGGAATTCTCACCGTTCCCGACGAAGAAGAAGCGATCCGAGACGCCTTCTCATCCGCCCTCCAGCGGGCTCCACTGGTGGTGGTTACCGGAGGCCTTGGCCCCACCCCCGATGATCTGACACGGGAGGTGGCGGCGGACTTCGCTGGCCTCCCGCTTCGCGAGGACCCGGAGCTTCTGGCTGCTCTGGAACGGCGTTTCAAGGCTCGGGGCTACCCGGAGCTTCCTCCCAGCAACCGGAAGACGGCTCAGGTTCCCGAAGGGGGAGTGGTCTTGCCCAACTCAAAGGGGACGGCGCCAGGGCTCCTCATATCGGTAGGGGAAGGAGTGCTCGTGCTTCTTCCAGGTGTGCCTGCAGAGATGAAAGCCATCTTCCAGGAGGAGTTGGTCCCGCGCCTCCCGGACCTGTTCCCCCGTGGGCTCGAACCGTTGGCCTTCCGCGTTATCCCTACCACGGGGATTCCCGAGTCACTCCTTACTGACCGCATCCAGGCACTCCTGCCTTCCATCCCACCTCCGGGGAATCTGGCCTATCTGCCTGGCGTCACCGGGGTGGACCTCCGATTGACCGTATCTGCCAGTTGGTCCGATGGCATGGGGTGGCTGGACCGCATGGAGGAAGTGCTGGCGCCTGTGGTGGCCGATTTCCGCGTGCCCCGGGATGATGGGGACGTGGCTGCGGCGCTGGTGGAGGCTGTGGCGGCGGAGCGGGCCACGTTGAGTGTGGCGGAGAGCTGTACGGGCGGCGGGGTGGCCGCTCGGATCACCGATGTGCCTGGTGCCTCCAGGGTTTTCCATGGAGGAGTGGTGGCGTACGCCAACCACGTGAAGGAGACATTCCTTGGGGTGGATCCCCACCTTCTGGAGCATCACGGCGCCGTGTCCAGAGAGGTGGCCTTGGCCATGGCCAAGGGGGTGAGAACCCGCTGGGGCACGGATTACGGACTGGGGGTAACTGGAGTGGCAGGACCAGGAGGTGGAAGCCCGGAGAAGCCCGTGGGAACCGTGTGGGTGGCCGTCTGGTCGTCCCATGGGGGGAGAGCGGAGCTCCACCGCTTCCCCGGAGACCGCGGGTCAGTGCGTGCCCGGACGGCTCAGGCCATGCTTTTTCTAGCCTGGAAGGCAGTGGTGAACGGAGGTAAGACCGAAGGGTATTGGGAGTTCGATTCGCTGGATTCAGCCGCACAGGAGAAGTGATGACGGAGCGCGAGGACGAACCAATGGATCAAGGAGATACGGCTCGGGACGCCACGGACCGTGGGGGGGCCACCCGCGAGGCCGGGGAAGGGACGGAACAACCCACCAACCTGAACGAGACTCAAGAGCCCATGGTGGTCTCCGAGCAGACCCTGGAAGACCAGGTGGAAGAGTTGAAAGACCGGTACCTCCGGCTGGCGGCGGAGTTCGACAACTACCGTCGGCGGGTCCAGGTGGACCTCAGGGAATCAGGTGTCCGGGGGCAGGCGGCTCTGCTGGGCCGACTTCTGGAAAGCCTGGATGACCTGGAAAGGGTTTCAGCGATGGATGCGGGGGATAGCACCGTGGGGTCGGTGATCGAGGGGGTTCGCCTGGTGGAGCAGAAGATCCTGCGGGCGTTGGAGGAGGCAGGGTCCGAGATTCTCGTGCCAAGCGGTGAACCATTCGATCCCGAGGTCATGGAGGCGCTCATGAGGGTTGCCGTGAGCGACCCTGAGGAGGACGATCGGGTGGATCAGGTTTTTCAGCGAGGCTTCCGCTTGAAGGGCCAATTGGTGCGGCCCGCCCGAGTCAGCGTCCGGAAGTTGGAGTAGGCCCATCATGACCCAAGCGGCCAAGGACTTCTACCGGATTCTGGGCGTTTCGGAATCGGCGTCGCAGGACGAGATCAAGAAGGCCTACCGTCGGCTCGCCAAGGAGAATCACCCCGACGCCAACCCCCAGGATCCTTCCGCCGCCGATCGGTTCAAGGATGTAGGAGAGGCATACGGAGTGCTCTCCGATCCGGAGAAACGGAAGCAGTACGACCAGATGCGGCGGTTGGGGGCATTCGACTCCTCCAGGGTTCGAGGGGGCGGGCGGCCAGGGCCGGGGGCCCAAGGAGAGCCCTTCTCATTCGAGGATCTTTCTGGCTTCGGCGGGTTGGGAGATATCTTCAGCTCCATTTTCGACCGGGGCCGTCGGCCTGGCATGGCAGGGGACCCTCGCGGGGGTCCTTCCCGGGGTAGGGACGTGGAGACCACGGTAGAGATCTCCTTCGAAAAGGCGGTGGCGGGCGGATCCATCCAGCTCTCCGTCCCTGTGACGGAGGTGTGCGCCACCTGTTCGGGAAGCGGCGGGGCTCCGGGAACGAACCTTCGCAGGTGCAGCGAGTGTGGGGGGAGTGGTACCGTTTCTTTTGGGCAAGGCGGCTTTGCCGTAAAGCGACCTTGTCCGGCGTGCATGGGACGGGGCCAACTTCCAGAGGTGCCCTGCCCGTCCTGCAGGGGAAGTGGGTCGGTTCGTCAAACCCGGAAGGTGCAACTCAGCGTACCTCGAGGGGTGGAGACGGGTACTCGCCTTCGGCTGGCTGGACAGGGGGAGGGAGGAGATGGTGGCGGGACTCCTGGAGATCTCTACGTGATTTTCCAGGTGCGCCCTCATCGGTTCTTCCGGCGAGATGGGCTGGATATCCATGTTTCCGTGCCCCTGAACTTCGCGCAGGCCACGCTGGGAACGAAGATGCGGGTTCGTACCGTGGACGGGAAGCGGGCGGTACTGACGATCCCCCCCGGGACCCAGAGCGGAACCCGGTTCAGGCTGAAGGGCCACGGGGTAAGGAAGGGAGATCGCACGGGCGATCAGTATGTGGAGGTGAAGGTAGAGGTGCCGAAGAACATGTCGGACGAAGAGAGGGAACGGTTCAAGGAGTTGGCTGATTCCGCTGGCCTGCGATACTGAATGACCGGGTCACAGAGATCCATGGAACGGAGGGGAGGGGATGCATCGGATCTTCCGAGACGCTGAATTGGAGGAATGGGAGGTGGTGACCAACGTGACGAGCATGGGATCACCCACGACCTCCCGACTGATGTTCCGCTCCCTTTCCCACCCGGAGCATCCTCCCAGGAGCCTGGATCTCCCGGACCCACCGGTGGGTGCAGCCTTACGTTTGAAGACCGCATCCAGGGAGGAACTCCTGGAATTCCTCCAAGCAGCCTTCTAGACGGCTTGGGTGGGTTCCACCGGAAGCCGGTGGATCCGTCCCCCGCCCAGTAGCCAATCGTTCTGGAAGATCCCTGCCGATTGTCCGGGAGTAACGGCGCGTTGGGGCATCCGGAAGCGGGCGAAGAGTTCGGTCTCCGTACGTGACTCCACGATGGCCGGAGCTGCCTTGGCCCGGTGCCGGATCTGGATCTCCACGGTATCGCCGGGTTTCGGGGGAAGCGTCAACCAGTTGAGGTCCTTCACCCGGATCACCTCCGAAGAAAGTGCCTCCAGAGGTCCCACCACCACCTCTCGGGTGGATGGACGGGTCTCGATGACGTACAGAGCCTCGGAGAAGCCGCCCCCCAGCCCTTTTCTCTGTCCAATGGTATAGTTGGCGTATCCCGTGTGCTCCCCCAGCACCTCGCCGGTCCAGGACACCAGAGGGCCCGGCTCCAGCGCGGGATGCCGGGCTCCCAGGCGCCGCCCCAGGAGGTCCCGATAGTCACCTGCCGGCACGAAGCAGATCTCCTGGGATTCCGGCTTCTGTGCAGTGACCAAGCCCAGCGCCTCGGCTCGTTCCCGTACCTCATGCTTGGTGAGGTGTCCCACCGGGAAGTGCAGGAGGGGGAGGATATCCGGAGGGAGACCCCAGAGGAAATATGCTTGATCCTTACCCCTGTCGAGTCCCCTTAGCAGACGGGGCTCCCCTTGAGCGCTCCGCTCCATGCGAACGTAGTGCCCCGATGCGATGCCCTGGCAACCCAGCGCCCTCCCTCGCTTGAGGAGATCCCTGAACTTCGTGTTGGAGTTGCAGCGGACACAGGGGTTCGGAGTACGCCCCTGGGCGTATTCGCTCACGAAGTCGTCGATGACGTCCCGGGTGAAGTCCTCCTCCACGTCAAAGACGTAGTGTGGAATGTCGAGATGGTCTGCCACCCGCCGGGCATCCAGGATGCCATCCAGCCCGCAGCACGTGCGGGTGGGGCCGGAGTTCTCCTCGTAGCAGAACGTCTTCATGGTGGCACCCACCACCTCGAAGCCGGCCTCTACCAGGAGGGCGGCCGCCACGGAGGAGTCCACCCCACCGGACATGGCCATGAGGATCCGTGGCGGGGTCATGACACCACCTCCGGAATGACTCGGAGACGCCGTACTGTGTCTCCAGTCCGCCTGGCCGCCTCATCCATATCGCTCTGGGTAGAGGTGTGACCCAGACTGAACCGGAGGGGGGCTCGTCCCTCGGATTCCTGGCCGTATAGAGCCTGGAGGATACGGCCGGGTCCCTGGCCGCCGGAGGAGCACGCCGAACCCGGAGACGCTGCTACCCCGGCCAGGTCCAGGGCCATGTGGAGGGTTTCCCGCTCCACCCCTGGCACCCCCACGTTGAGGATGTGGGGAGCTCGCGGCGCATTGCCCCCGTGTATCGACAAACCGGGGATTTCCCGGAGCAGTGCCGCCTCCAGCCGGTTCCGCAAGGTCTCCAGGCGCTGGCTCTCCTCCTTCTGGGAGGCCACCGCAAGACGAAGGGCCCGGGCCATCCCCACAGCTCCCGCCACATCCTGGGTGCCTGGGCGGACCCCCCGTTCCTGTCCACCTCCCTTGAGGAGGGGCTCCAGGGTCACTCCTTCCCTGACCATGAGGATCCCCGTGCCCATGGGCCCGCCCAGCTTGTGTCCGGAAAGGGTAGCCATATCCACCGGGAGTTGGGCCAGCTCCAGGGGAATGCGGCCCACCGCCTGAACGAGATCGGTGTGGAACCAGCCCCCGCAGGCCCGTGCCCGCTCGCCCACCTCCTGAATGGGGAGACGATGTCCGGTCTCGTTGTTCACCGCCATGAATGAGTAGAGGGCCGGGCGCCTGGCTACCTTTACAGGGAGGTCTTCCCAGTTCAGGTGGCCCGAGGGACGGAGGTCTACGGTGGTCAGTGGCACCCCCGCCTTCTGGAGGGCGTGGGCCGGTTCCCAGACGGCGGAATGCTCCACGGCTGAGATCACCAACCCCGCCTCCCCATCCACCCGCTGTTGGAGGGCTTTGACGCCGCCAAGAATAGCCAGATTGTCTCCCTCGGTACCCCCCCGGACGAAGTAGATCCAGGATGAGGGTACGCCCAGGGTCAGGGCGGCCTCGCTCCGGGCTGCCTCCAATTGTGCCGAAGCCCGCCGACCAAACCGGTGCTGGCTCCCCGGGTTGGCGGGAGGACCCTGCAGAATAGGGAGCATGGCCTCCAGCACGTCCTTCCGAAGGGGGGAGGTGGCAGCATGGTCCAGGTAGATGGGTGTCGGTGCGGACATGACTCTGGTTGCAGGAGCCTGGGGAGGACAACAGGTTGACTGGAAGGCCGTTGAAGGAGTACCGGGACCACCGAGACGGCCTTCTAATGTATATGTACTCTTCCCGTCCTTGAACCGGAGATCTGTCTTCTGGGCATCCCACCATTCCCTCCCCAGCAGCCCACCACCTTCAGAGCTACCCTTCACGGCACCGTGTTCTCAGGCCGGGAAAGGCATCTGGACGCCATGGAGGTGGGAGAACCCCTCAAGCTCAAGCCATCCTTGCCGGTGGAGGTCATGCCACAGGTCTGGGTGCATCTGGAGAACGGCGAGTTGGTGGGCCATCTCCCCACGGAGATCGCGGACTGGCTGGCACCCTGGCTTCAGGCAGGCGGTCTGGCTCGGGCCAAAGCCCTTCGGGTGTCCGGTGACGAAGTTCCCAGTTGGAGACGGGTGTTGGTAGAGGTGGAGTGCGGCACCGCATCTTCAGCCGTGGGTGCGTTCTGAAAGGAAGTCGGGAGCTGAGGGTGGGTCAGAATGTGCTCACGGAGAGTTGGCTGGGGCTCTCCAACATCATGGTCTCCCTCAGGAGGAAGGGTTCCCCGTACGCCACCCGGATGAGCGATCCGCTGGCGGCTGCCTGCATCCTGATCTGATCCATGAGCGGTCGGTGACCGCCTGGAAAGACCTCTCCTGCCCCAACTGCTTCGGCAAACTGGGAACCGTAGCATGCCAGCGCTTCCAGCTTTGCCTCCATTTCTGCGCTGATATCCACCACGAATGAGGGGCGGATGGGGTCCTCGCGAAAGGCCACGGCATGGATCACCTTGAGAGCCCGTGCGGGTTCTTCGGGGACGGGGAAATTCTTGAGGCCCGCCAGGAATGCAGCATCGTACGCCAATTGAGCTGCCACGCGGTGATCGGGATGCCGCCCATGGGGGGCGTGGGTGATGACGATGCGCGGGCGGAGTTCCCGAAGGATGGTGGCCACCGCGCGTCGGGCCTCCAGAGAATTCTCAAGGCCTGAATCAGGCAGACCGGCATTCCGGCGGGCGGCGAGGCCCAGCACCTCTCCGGCCGATTCAGCTTCTCTGGCCCTCAGTTTGGCTGAGCCACGGCTTCCCGCCTCCCCCGCCGTGAGGTCCAGAACGCCTGTGCGCTCCCCCCGTCGGGCGCACTTGATGAGCGTGCCTCCCGCCAGGAGTTCGGCATCGTCCGGATGGGCCATGACAGCCAGGATGTCCAGTGGTTCGTTCATGGTCCGGAAGGTGCAATGAGAACGGGAGTCGGTCTACCCCCCTCGCTCCTAGCGAGCTACTCGTAGCGGAGTGCCGCCACCGGCTCCATCCGGGCGGCCCGCAGGGCGGGAACAAGTCCGAAGAGCATCCCAGTGACCACAGCCATAGCCAGGGAAAGGACCACGGCCCAGATGGGGATCTCCGCAGGAATGGGGGTCACGGCGGCCACCAGGGTGGCCAGTCCTCCCCCCATGAGCAACCCCAGAGCTCCCCCCACTCCAGTGAGGAAGGCCGCCTCCACCAGGAACTGCCAGAGGATCTCCCGGCGGGTGGCGCCCACGGCCTTTCGAACGCCGATTTCCCGGGTCCGCTCGGTGACGGAGATGAGCATGATTCCCACCACTCCCACACCGCCCACCATGAGGCCCACCGAGGAGAGGGCGATCATCACCACGAAGAAGACGCCGGTGAATTGGTCGAAGAGCTGGATGATCTGATCCGCCTGCAGGATGGCGAAGTTGTTCTCCTCACCAGGGCCCAGGCCGCGCATGGACCGGAGAGCGGTGATGACCTGGTCCTGCACCACCTCCCGGGGGTATCCGGCCTCGGGAACCACCACCACCTGAATGAAATCATCCCTTCCCTTCAGGCGCCTGAAGGCAGCGGTGTAGGGAAAAACCACGAATTCGTTGGCTCCTTCGCCGAAGATGTTCTCGCCGGGAGAGAACACGCCCACCACCGTGAAGAGCCCTGAGCCCTGGCCCTCCATGGTGGCTCGTACCCTCTTCCCCACCGCAACCGCATCCGCGAACAGCTCTTCAGCTGTTCGAGCTGACAGGACCATCACCGGGACCCCTCGGCTCACCTCGGCCGGGACAAAGTCCCGGCCTTCCAGAAATTCCCCGGCCGTGTACTCTGGCCAGCCTGCGTCATTTCCCTGCCCGGTGACGTTCTCCACACGCCTCCCCTGGTACTCCAGGACGATCCCACCCTGGAACTGGTCCCCTGCCAGGTTGGAGGAGAGAACCGCTCGAGATACCCCCGGCAGCCCCTGGATCCGGGCCACTTCTGCCAGGGTGATCTTCGGCATGCCCCACCAGGGAGGACGGCCCGTACCGTCGTTCACGATGCGGACCTCGGAAAGGTCAAAGCGGCTCACGAAGAAGTTGTCGGGTCCTGCCGCCTCAAGGCTCTCCACCACCGATGTCCGGATCCCTGTCACCAGGCCGGCCATGATGACCACCACGCTCACCCCGATGGCCACACCGAGAATGGTGAGCCCCGAGCGAAAGAGGTTCTCCCTGAGGGAAGCCAGGGCGATGCGGATGCCTTCTGTCACCGCCTGGAAGTGGAAGGCACTTCGCTTCTCACTCATGTCGGAGCGCCACGACGGGGTCCAACCGACTGGCTCGGGCTGCCGGGTACACCCCGGCGATGATCCCCACCAGCATCCCCAGCCCCACTCCCAGGACGATCCAACGGAGGGCTACCGCGGCGGGAAGGGGACTCACCGCCTGGACGATCCAGGCCAGCCCCAGCCCCACCCCCACACCCAGCACGGCTCCGGCCCCTGAAAGGGTGACCGACTCCACGATGAACTGCACCAGGATGTCTCTTCGCCGTGCACCCAGGGCCTTTCGGACCCCCACTTCCCGGGTTCGCTCCATCACAGACACCAGCATGATGTTCATGATGACGATTCCCCCCACCACCAGTGAGATCCCCACCAGTCCCGGCAATGCGATGAAGAGGATCCGGGAGATGCGGTCCCAGAACGCCATGGAATCCTCGGCCGTCTCCAACTCGAAAGAATTGGGGTCGCCCGGGCGCAGACGGTGGCGTATCCGGAGGGTGGCCTCCGCATCCAGGATGGCGGTGCGGAGATCCGAGGCCGCCTGGGCCTGGATGATGATTTCACCCACTCGGTGGAAGGGGTTGAACGAGCGCTGAAGGGGCGATTGAGCCGGGGCCATGGCCCGGTTGTCCAACGACATGCCCAGCAAAGATCCCTGTTCCTCCAGGACCCCCACCACCCGGTAGGGGAACCCCTGGAACCGCACCTTCCGCCCCACTGCGTCGCCGTCGGGGAAAAGGGTCTCGGCCGTGCTCTTTCCCAGGATCATCACCGGGATTCCCCGCTGAGCCTCCTGTGGGGAGAAGGGCCGTCCCAACTCCACCTCCAGGCTCCGGATCTGGAGCACCTCCTCCGAGATCCCCGAGATCCGGATGTTCTCAGCCATCCGCCCATTGTCGCCGGCCAGAGCACCGGTGCGGGATGTCTCCACGCCTACCAGGGCCGGAACCGTGAGACTCCGACGGAGCGCCTCGGCGTCTTCGAATGTCATGTAGGGCCGTCGGTTCCACTGTCGCCGCAACTCCGGATCGTCGCTCATTTGTACCGACGGGGTCCGCCGTACAGTGATGGTGTTTACTCCGAAGATCTGCTGGCTGAACTCCTCAGTGATGTACCGATCCATTCCCTCTACCACGCTGACTACCACCAGAAGGAAGGTCACGCCGATGATGACTCCCAGAAGACTGAACGCACTCTTCAATTTCTCGGTTCGAAGCTGGTGCAGGGCCAGCCGAACCCCTTCCATGAAGTTCATCCCTCGTCGTTCAGTCGACGTACGTTGTCACCATCCCGAAGCTCCCGGATGCTCTGGTATGGCCCGGCCACGACGGAGTCGCCGGGGCTAACCCCCGAAACGACCTCGAAATACTCCTGCCCGGCGATGCCCACTTCCACGGGGACGAAGGTTACCTGGCCCTGGAGAACCTGGAATACTCCCTCCACGCCAGGGGTGCCCCGTCTCAGCGAACCCTCTTCCGCAGCTGTCCCGGCTGGTTCACCGGCCACACTGTCCCGGAGGGTGAGGGCGATGATGGGGATGGTGGGCACCCCTTCCCGCCGCTGGGTCCGGATCTCCGCTGTGGCCGACAGGTCGGGGCGCAACTCCGTGGGAGGCTCCTCCAGGGTGACGACCACTTCGAAGTCGACGGTGGAGCCCGACTGGGTGGAGGCGGTCCCACCTGTCGCGGAAGCGGAACGGATGGCAGAGTTTCCGATCTCGGTAATCCGACCCCTGAGCATCTGCCCAGGAAAGGCATCCAACTCCACAGAAGCCTCCTGGCCAATGGCTACTCTGGGGATGTCGGTCTCATCCACCACCAGAACCACCTCCATCACCGCCAGGTCGCTCACGGTCAGGAGGAGGCTGCCCGGATTGTTCATGGTACCCACCACCGCCATCTCCCCTTCCTCGATGTTTTTCCGGGTCACCCTTCCGGCGATGGGCGATCGGATGATGGTCCGGGAAAGCTGGTCTTCAGCCTCCTCCAGCCCAGCTTGCGCCTGAGCTACGCCATGTTCCGCAGCTTCCAGGAGCGCCGTGGCTACCTCCACCTGGGTCTCAGCGTCGTCCATCTGCTGCCCTCGCACCAGATTCTGGTCCCGAACCGCCAACTCCCGGAGCCGGTCTCTCTCCCGGATGGCCTGGAGGAGGTTCGCCCGCTGTTGGGCTGCCTGGGCTCGGGTCTGGGCCAGGGCCGCCTGGGACCGTGATACCGCCGCCCGGAACTGTGCCGGATCCAGGCGCAGGAGGAGGTCGCCCTGGGTCACCTCGTCTCCCTCGTTCACCGGGAGTTCCAGCACCCGACCCATGACGTCGGAGCTGATGTTCACCGAGCGTCGGGCGCGGATGCTTCCGTTGGCGGTGACCGTGGCCACCAGATCACGGATCTCAACTGCCTCCACCCGGACCTCGTGTCCCTGGTCCCGGGATCCCAGGAGTGGGACGAGCACTGAGAGCGCCAGCAGGCCCAGAACTCCTCCGCCCAGGATCACCTTCGTCTTTCCAGTCATGGGGTCTCCCCGAGAATGGAGCGGATGGGTGCTCCCACCACCGCTTCCAGAGATGCGAGTGTGTCGTGGAATGCGAAGACGGCGGCCAGCCATTCTCGATCAGCCCTCGCCTTCACGGCCTCTGCCTCCAGGAGCTGCAGGAAGTCCACAGCCCCCACCCGGAACTGCTCCCGAGCCAGGTTGAGTTGTTGCTCGGCCACATTGCGGTTGCGCTCCTCCAGGCTGGCTGTCTGGTAGGCTGCCCGGGCCCAGGTGACCCCCGAGGTGATGTCCCGACGGAGTTGCAGTTCTTCGTCCCGAATCCGAAGGCGAGCGTTGTCCAACTCCAGCCGGGCCCCTTCCACCCGACGGGAGCGGGTGAAACCTTGAAAAATGGGGAGGCTCAGTGACAATAATGCCTGAGGCGGTTGCCGGGTGAAATCGAAAGGGAATGCTTCGTTGGAAGCCGCCAGCCCCCGCTGCTGGTCGGGACTGAGACGAAGCAAAGAACAGTTTTGGGCGGGAATGGGGTTCGCCAGGCGACTGTAGATCTCGTTCTGCCACTGGCATTGCTCCACCTGCTGCTGCGATTGGGCGTTGGCCTGGTCAATGAGTAGCTGGGTGCTGCCGGCTCGACGGGTAAACCCCGACCAGGACGCCTGAACCGAGACACTGGGAAGGTAGGCCGTACGAGCCATGGTGACCTCCCGGCTGGCCACATCTTCCTCCAACCGACCGGCTGCCAGGGAAGGATTCCCACTCATGGCCATCTCCAAGAGAGCGTCTTCAGCTGCAGCTACGGGGAAGAGTTGGAAACGGGTGGTGAGTTCCACGGGAATGGTAGGATCCCATCCCATGAGGGCCAGGAGGGTGGCGGTGGCCTGATGGAGCGCGGCAGAGGCCCGCACCTGATTCACCTCGCTTCGGCCCAAACCCACTTGGGCCTGGCTGGCTTCCAGATCGGTGGCCAGACCCACATCCCGCTGGGCCTCCACAAGCCGCCAATTCTGCTGGGCTCGATCGGTCTCGCTTTGAGCCAACCGGACTTCCTCCACCTGTCTCAGGACCTCCAGATAGGCCCGTGTCACCTCCAGGCGGACCCGATCTTCACCCTCCCGGACCCGGGCTTGCCGGGCATCCCACGCCATCTGAGCTCGGCCCGGCGCCAGAATTCGTGAGCCATCCAACTCGAACCCCAATCCCAGTTGATACGAGGAGAAGTAGAAGCTCTGCTGGTCTTGAACGCCCAGTTGCCCCAGAGTGACGCTCCCGAATCGCTGCTCTCCCTGCCCCTGCCACGACACCGAGGACGAGACGGTTGCCGACGGGAGGAGGTCTCCCCGCGAGTTCCGGATGTCTGCCCGGGCCAGTGCTTCTTGATTGCGGGTGGAGAGGAGCGTTGGGTTGTTGGTCAACGCTTCGGCCAGGGCGACATCCAGCGTAAGGGACGCCGGGGTGCGCTGGCCGGATACCCCTTCGGGCAGGGCCGCCAGGCACGCCAGTGATGCCACCAGGACGAATGAGGGGATGTGGGCCTTCATGGCTTCCGGGGCTGGGGGATGAGTGGGCTTGACCGATCATCCTGCTTGACGGCAATACGGAGGGTCCCGGGCCAACCTTCATCTTCCTGGCAAGGGGGGAGGGCTTGGAACCATCTACGGAGGAAGGCCTGGGAGGGTTTCAGGCTATCGTAGGATGCGCCCTGCACACAGGAATTCCGTTGTGCGCTGGAATGCCCCTGTGTCCGCACAATGGTTGCGTCGGGGAAGTTAGCCGGGAGCCGCGTCTCTTTGGGCGATGAAGCCCGCAGCAGGCATCTCCAGGCGGAGCACCCTCCCTCGGTCATCCAGCCAGAGGTCCCAGCTCTCACCCTCCCCTTCCAGGCGGTATCGCCGGGAGGAGACGCTGGCACCACCCACCGTGAGGCTCTCGTTCCCCTGGACCGAGATCTGGAGGGTGTATTGCCGCCCCCCCCGGGGTACGATCACCGGGACGGATGAGGGAGAGCCATTGTCGATGCGGAGACCCAGGAAGTGGTAGTGATGGACCACATCCGCATCCAGAACCAGGGTTCCAGGCGCCGCTCGATATTCCCGTTCCTGTTCGCCTACCTCTGATCGGACACGTGTGAGGAAGCGGCGATCTCCCAGGGTGACGTAGACTTCCTCGGTCTCCCGTCCGGACACCTTCACCTGATAGGCCGTGATGTCGGCGTCTGGCCCGGAGGCCTGGAGGGCCGGGTCCAGATTCAAGAGCCCGCCTGGGCCTTCCATGCGGATCTGACCCTGAGCGATGATCCTGGCATCATCTCCCGTTCCCAGACGACGGATGTTGAAGGTCTCTGAGCCTGCGCTCCGCCCCTGGACCGTCAGCGTGAAGCTTCCCTGGTCCAACGTCACGGCTTGCCCCACGATCTCCGTTGGGGTACCGGTCCACGCCGCCAAGAGGGCTCCCAGAAGCCACAGGGCTCCTGGGTAGGAGGCTTGACGCGGGGAGGTTTCAGTTGCGTTGATGCTATGGAAGTGCATTGGATCTCCGCTGGCCGAGGATGGCGGTCCAGGGTGAGAGGGTTTCTCTTGGTTACCCGAATTGGTTACCCGAAGGGTGCCCCCTCGGATCCCCTACGTTGCCAGGGTGTTGCATCCGGGGTATCGGGTGCAAGCCCTGTAACTTTCCACAGCGGACCCATGGATCAGGTAAACCCATCCAGTTCCCCGCAGGTGAATCCCCCCGAACCTTCCGTCCTGGCAAGGAGTGCCGGATGGGTGGGCTTGGCGGCCCTCGCTCTCTGGGGAGGGACCGGAGAGCCCCTTTGGCTGGGTCTGGCCTCGTTGGCCGCGGGTTTCCACTTGCTGCCGAGCGATGGATCGGTGAGTTGGGCGAAGGGTGGTGCGCGGTTGCTGCTCCTCCTGGCACTCATGTCGGGGTTTCTGGCAGAGGGTCAGATACGCGGTGTCATGCAGGATTGGGATTCCATCCGCCTCCAGCGAGAGAACCGTCTTGCGGAAAGACTGGCTGACGAATTGGATGGCGTGCTTGAGGAAGGAGAAGGGGCAGCCGCGGCGGCGGCCGCATTGGAGGGGCTGGGTGGCTTCGATCTGGCCGATGGCCTGGCCCGAATCCGGCGGGGAACGAGGGTGGATGCCCTGGCCGTGTATGACGGCCGGGGCCAACTCATGGGCTGGGATGGACTCCATCAGGGCGCCGTGCCGGAGCAAGTGATGAGAGGGGAGGGTCGGTATCTCTACACCTCCCAGCCCCTGTTCGGATACCTCTACATCTCGTCACCTCTGCCCAGGGAGGAAGGCACGGCCGTGGCCGCCGTGCTTCTCCACGCCGACCTGCCGCCGGGCCTGGGCCAGGGGCTCCAGGGGCTCGCTGAGGCGTTCGAAGACCGATGGGGTGGACGGTTGACCATCACCCTGGCCGACCGAGCCTCGGGAGAAGGGATCTGGGATCTGGGAAGAGGGGATGAAACCCTCTTCTCAGTGGCGCTGGAGTCACCTTCCCAGACGCAAGTGCTTACCGAAACCCGCGCCCGTTGGGTGGGGCTCGTGTTGGTCCTGACGGGGCTTTTCTGGGTTCTTTCCCTGGCCGTGCACCGCCTTGGGGCCGTTGAGCGATGGGGTGCGGCTGCGTCGCTTCTGATCCTGGCCGCCTGGTTCCCCGTCACCCTTCTTCCCGGACCCGATGCCCTTTCCACCGCCGTGGACTTTGTGCTTCCGGGGCCGGGGGACGCGTCGTTGGGTCGACTTCTCCTTCTGGCTATAGCCGGTATGGTGGCGGTTGCGTTGGTTCCCCGGGATTTGGATGGGATCCACCCAACAGGTGCGGCCTTCCTGGGGGCGGCACTGCTGGTGGGGCTGGCCCATTGGATGGCCGCAGGGGCCGCGCCTCACCTGCTGGCTGGCTCGGAGGCAGACTGGATCGCCTACTTCCTCACTTCAGCGCTGGTCTTCTCCCTTGGGGTGGGCGTGGTGGTCCGACTGTCACGGAGCGAGCAGGATCGGTATCCGGCCGAACTGTTGCTGCTGGCCTCCGCCCTGGCTGGGGTGGCTCTGGCCCTGGGAGTGGCCACCTCCGCCCGCGTCCCCCAGGGAGTGAGCCCCTGGGCAGGCCTGTTCTGGGCCTTGCCCATGGCCCTGGTGGCCGGGGTCTTCGTCCGGAACCGGCCGGGGTTGGAGGCCGCCAGGTGGCTGGTCATCGCCGTGTTGGGGGGCACCCTCGCCCTTCCCATGACCTGGGGCCAACGTCTGGAGGCCCGAGCCGACCTGGCCACGGATGAAATGGAGCGGCTGAATACTCCCGTGGACCCGTATCTCGAGTTCCTCTTGTTGGGCCTTGGAGATCGACTGGAGGAGGCCCGAGCTCGAACATCCCAACCCGTGGAACTCCTCTACCGGGGGTGGGTGGAGAGCGGCATGGTGTGGGAGGGGGTTCCACTCTGGCTCACGTACTGGTCACCTGGCGGGTTGCCTCTGGATGAACTTCGCATCGGGGTGCCAGGTGCTCGTCCTGTCCTTCCCCTGACGCTCACGGGGGCATCCGCACCTTCTCGTGAGGTGGAGGTCCTGAGACTGGAATTACCTGATGTCCACTATCTGGCTGTTCTTCCTCTGAGCGACGGAGCGCTCGTGACAGCCGCGGTACCCCCTCGACGAATGGTGGCCAGGGTGCCCACCACGGCCGGTTTTTCCCCCAGCGTGGGAGGGGACGCAGGAGATGTGGTGTCTGTTGTTCCTGTGGCGAGAGTAGGTGCCGGCGAGGCGGATGCCGCCACTGGCGCAGGCCCGTCGGAGGTCCGTTGGGCCCGCACCGAGGGTGGCTGGCACGGAGAACTCTCGTTTCAGGCTCCAGAGCAGGACTATCAGGCCCATGTGGATCTGAGTGTGGCTTCCCCGGGGGTAAGATGGGCCCGGGCATCCCTCCTTCTGCTCCTGCATATCCTCTTCTTGGGCTTGGTCTGGGGCCTCTGCACCATCCTTCCCCGAGGCCCCCCGGAAGGGAGGCTGCGGATCCCGACCCTGCTGGGCACCTTCCGCGCCAGGGTCACCGTGGCCCTGTTCGCGTTCTTCCTTGCCCCCACCGTGCTGTTGGGGACTCTCATCCAGGGAGCATTGGCCACTGCGTCTGTCCGGACAGCCCAGACCCTTGCCGAACGATCGGTGGATGAGGCTGCCCGCTGGTATGATGAGCTTCAGGGTTCCATGGAGTTGTTGGCGGGGCGCGCCACGGGGGAGTTGCTCCTTTACCAGGGCGGGGAACTCGTAACTGGATCCCCCCGGGAGCTGGTGGAATTGGGCCTGTACCCCGGCTGGCTCCCGTCTGATGTTCACTTCCGCCTCCAGATGGGAGAGACCCTTCTGACGTCCCGGATCCTTCCCCTGGCTGGGCGGGACCACGCATTGGCCTTTCGGCGTTTGTCGGAAGACGGGGTGCTGGCCGCAGCGGCCCCGGTACAGGCCGGAGCTTCGGCCCTGCGGCAACGTGATCTGCTGGACCTTCTGGCGTTCGCCATCCTGGTGGGTGCTGCGCTCTCCCTGGGCCTGGCAGTCCTTGTGGGGCGAGCCCTGTCCCGTCCCATCCAGGCCCTCAGGGTGGCGTCGGAGCGGGTAGGCTCAGGGAACTTGGGGGTACGCCTTCCACCTCATCGGTCCGATGAGTTCGGACCTGTCTTCGAGGCTTTTGACCGGATGGTTCGACGGCTTCGACGTGCCCGGCGAGACCTGATCCGATCTGCTCGGCGCACGCGAGCCATCGTGGAGGAGGCGGCCACTGGAGTCATTGCGCTGGATCCAGCCGGGCGGGTGACCTTGTCGAACCCTAGAGCGGCGGTTCTTCTGGGAGGGGATCTTGTTCCGGGACAGCCCATCCACCCCGGATCCGAGGTCTCGGGTGATCTGGCCCGTTGGGTGGATCTCTACTTTGGCGAAGGGTTGAAGGAAGCCGCCACGGAGCTGGCATGGGGTGATCGGAGGATCAAAGTGAAGGCCCGTCGGATTTCCCGGGAGGGGGCTTCGGGAGGAGCGGTATTGTCTCTGGAGGACGTCACCGACGAGCTTCGGAGTGAGCGAATCCTGGCGTGGGGTGAAATGGCTCGTCAAGTGGCCCACGAAGTGAAGAATCCCCTTACTCCGGTGAAGCTGGGAATCCAACACATCCGTCGGGCGTGGCAAGACCAGCGGGAGGATTTCGGGCTTATTCTGGAGCGTAATGCCTCGGCCATCCTGGATGAGATCGATCGCCTGGCTGCCATTGCCACATCTTTCTCCCGCTTCGGCGCACCGGGGGTAGCGGGAGAAGAGCCTCTGCAGCCAGTGAGACTGGACGACGTGGTGGCCGAGATGATGACTCTCTACGCGGCCGGGGATGACGGCGTCAGGGTCATGGTGGATATGGAGCCGGAGCTTCCAACTGTCCAGGCAAGAGCCTCTGAGTTGAAGGAGGTTCTGGTGAACCTCCTGGAGAATGCGCGACAGGCCATGCCGGACGGTGGGGACATCCTCGTTCGGGGAACGCGTTTCGGGAATGGGGTGATTCTTGAGGTCACCGATGAGGGCATGGGAATCGAACCGGAGTTCCTCCCGAGAATTTTCGAGCCGCATTTCTCCACTCGGGGGACGGGGTCCGGCCTGGGGCTGGCCATCGTCAACCAGTTGGTGGAGTCGTGGGGTGGGGGAGTCGAGGCGCAGAGCGATGTGTCGGTGGGCACCGCAATCAGGGTCTTCATGAACCCGTGGGACGGCTCGACGGGTTCGCTGGCGACTGCGGAGTATCAAGGAGAGCCCCGGAAACCAGCGGGGGGAGGGCTGACAGCCCATGGTGAGGGGTGACGCCTTGGCCATGGCCCACTACCTTTCCGGGGCTACCCACACGTCGGCCACATTGCCCCCGGAACCATGATGGAACCAGGATCAGAACAGCTCTCTGAATTCGCCTTGGGCCGCCCCGGCTCCGCGTCCGCTGGATCGGGGTCTCATCCCTCGGGGTCCTTCGTGGAGCCAATCCCTGGAATTGAGGCCTGGCTCCGGCGAGAGATGGATTTTCTGTCCGAACGGTGGCTCATGCGTCTCACTTCCCAGGGCGCTGCGGCACGAGGAAACGGCGAGGGATTGCTGGAGTCGTTCATCCCCTTCCTCATCTCCTTTCTACCACCCTCCATGGGGGCGTTTCGGGAGCCGGCCGAGCCATTGTGGAAGCAAGCCGCCGAGCTTTATGGGAGCGTGGCGGCCATGCGGGGATTGGCGGCGGGGGAAGTCATCGAGGAATTCCAATTGCTTAGAGAAGTGTTGATCCGTCGGGCCTGGCAGGCCGGAGAGGCGGGGGAACTCAGTCTTCGGCTGCGAGACCTGCTTCTGTTGAACCGCACGGTGGATCTGGGCGTGACCCATAGCAGCATCGGTCATACGGACGCCCTCTTCTTCGCCCTCTTCCATGGGGCCGGCGTGCCCCGGGCTCTGTCGCCGGAAATCCTGGATGAAGTGGGTACTCAAATGGCGGGACTCCGGGCTGAATTGCTCCGGTTGGAGCGTCCTTGACCGAGGCGGGTGCTCTTGGGGACATGCCGCCCGAGGAGTTCCAACGGCAGGTTCATCGGGTGGCGGAGTGGATGACAGGGTACCTACAGACGGTTGAAAGCCTGCCGGTCCTCTCCCGGGTTGAACCCGGAGATCTCCTCCATGGACTCCCCCCTTCTCCTCCTCAGGCCGGCGAGGCCATGGAGGCCATTCTCGAGGATTTCCAGGAGCTGGTGGTTCCGGGGATCACGCATTGGAATCATCCCGGATTCCTGGGCTACTTCGCCATCACGGGTTCCGGGCCCGGTGTACTGGCAGAGATGTTGGCTGCCGCCTTGAACGTGAACGCCATGCTCTGGCGTACATCGCCGGCTGGGACCGAGTTGGAACAGCGGGTGGTGGCCTGGATGTTGGAGTTGTTGGGGCTTCCGCCACACTTCATGGGTGTGATTCAGGACACCGCATCGTCGTCGTCGTTGGCAGCGTTGGCAGGGGCTCGCCACCGGGCCTATCCGGAGTCTCGGGAGTCCGGGCTCTTTGGTCTACCCCGGGGGCGGGTCTATGCCTCACAGGAGGCCCATTCGTCCATCGACAAGGCAGTCATGGCCCTGGGGTTGGGGAAAGCCGGACTTCGACGAATCGAAGTGGACTCCGAGTATCAAATGCGTCCGGGAGCCCTGGAGAAAGCTATCCAGGAAGATCGGGCTGCGGGGATTCGCCCGGTGGCTGTGGTGGCCACCCTGGGAACCACTTCAACCGCCAGCTGTGACCCAGTGGCGGAGATCCTTCCCATCGTTCGGGAGCATGGGATGTGGCTGCACGTGGATGCAGCCTACGGAGGAGCTGCAGCCATGCTCGGTGAGTTGTCTCACTTGTTCAAGGGGTGGGAGGAGGCGGATTCGGTGGTGGTGAATCCCCACAAATGGCTGTTCACTCCTGTGGATTGCTCGCTCCTGTTCCTGTCCGATGGCGACTCGGTGCGGGACGCCCTCTCCCTCACGCCCGAGTATCTGAGGACCGCTGAAGGGACAGAGGTCTTGAATCTCATGGATTACGGGGTGCCACTGGGACGACGATTCCGGGCACTCAAGCTCTGGTTCGTTCTACGTTACTTCGGTGCGCGAGGCCTTCAGTCCAGAATTCGAGGACACATCGACCTGGCGAAGCGCCTGGCGGAGTTGGTGGGTGGTTCCCCCCACTGGGATGTGGTGGCTCCGGTGCACTTCAGCACGGTGGTGCTGAGGTGGTCGCCTCCAGCCGTTTCCCGGGACGAATGTGATGCCCTGGGGATGGAGTTGATGGAACGGGTGAACCGTCAGGGCGAGGTGTTTCTTTCACACACCCGCCTGGAGCCGGGGGTGTGCATTCGGGTCTCGGTGGGGAACCTGCGGACGGAGTGGCGGCACCTGGAACGAGCCTGGGACCTCCTCCAGGAGGGTGCCGCAGCACTGGCTCCCGGCGTCTGAGCCGTAACACGGCTGGCGCCATCAGCGCCTGGGTCGTCGCCCCTTCGACGCCATGGGCTCCCTCTCCCCCTTTCCGCCGGGTGGACAAAGGCGGGCGGCTTTCGGTTCAGGCGTCCTTCACCTCTCTGGCCAACTCAGCCAACGCCTCTTTGGCATCGCTGAAGAGCATCATGGTCCGATCCAGGTAGAAGAGGGGGTTGTCCAGCCCGGCGAAGCCGGGGCTCAGGCTTCTCTTGATGACCACCACGCTGCGGGCTCGGTCCACGTCCAGGATGGGCATCCCGGCAATGGGGCTGCCTGGCTCCCTGGCCAGGGGGTTCACCACGTCGTTGGCGCCCACCACCACCGCCACATCGGCCCGCTCCATGTCGGGGTTGATCTCCTCCATGTCCAGGAGGAGGTCATAGGGCACATCTGCTTCGGCCAGCAGAACGTTCATGTGGCCCGGCATCCGTCCTGCCACCGGATGGATGGCGAAGAGGACCTTCACCCCACGGGCCTGCAAGAGGGACATGAGCTTCTTCAACTCGTGCTGCGCCTGAGATACGGCCAGACCGTATCCGGGCACGAAGACCACGGTGGTGGCGTAGGCCAGGAGGAGCGCCGCCTCTTCAGGGGTGGTGCGACGGACCGGTTTCTCTCCTTCCGCCTGCTGGATGCTCCCGCCCCCATCCGTGCCGAATGCACCGAAGGCCACATTGGCCAGCGAACGGTTCATGGACCGGCACATGAGTTGGGTGAGGATGAGACCCGCCGCCCCCACCAGCGCGCCTGCGATGATGAGTAGTGGGTTCCCCAAGGCGAATCCGGCGGCGGAGGCTGCGAGCCCGGAGTAGGAGTTCAGCAAAGACACCACCACCGGCATGTCTGCCCCCCCGATGGGGAGCACCAATGCGATTCCCAGAAGCCCGGCGGCAGCGGCCATGGCCAACAGCAACCGGGGGTCGCCGCCTCCCGCCGTCATCATCCCAGCGATCCCCAGCAGGAGCAGGAACAGGATGAGGCTGCCAGTCTTCTGAAGAGGCCAGGTGATGGGGCGCCCTGCCACGAAGCCCTGCAGCTTGCCGAACGCGATGAAGCTCCCGGTGAAGGTGACGGTTCCCACCAGGATCCCGATGGCCACCGAAGCTCCCACACCAGGGGAAACCGCTCCGCTTCCTGAGCCGCGAAGGAACTCGGCTGCCGCCACCAGAGCCGAAGCTCCTCCACCGAATCCGTTGAACACGGCCACCAGTTGGGGCATGGCTGTCATCTGGACCCATCGAGCCAGGATGGCTCCTAGAACCGTACCGCTCAGAAGAGCCGGTGCCAGGACAGTCCAGCTGACGATGGACCGATCCAGCAGGGTCACCACGGCCGCCAACAGCATGGCGAGGGCAGCCAAGGCGTTACCTTGCCGGGCGGTGGCCGGGGAACCCATGCGCTTCAGGCCCCAGATGAAGAGGGCCGCAGAGAGGATGTAGACGAGGTCCGTCATCACGGGAAGGAGGGTTTCCAGGCTCATGCCTCTACCCCTTCCTGAACATTCGGAGCATGCGCTCCGTGACCAGGAATCCCCCTACCACATTCACGGTGGCGAACGTCACCGAGGCACCTGCCAGAATGGTCACCCACATTCCCCCCTCACCGCTCCCGGCCACCAGAAGCGCCCCGATGAGGGTGATCCCGGAGATGGCGTTCGCCCCGGACATGAGAGGTGTGTGGAGGGTGGGCGGCACCTTGGTGATGACCTCGAATCCCACCAGGGTGGCCAGCACCAGCACGTAGAGACCGATAATCCACTCACCCATCGTTGCCTTCCTGAGGTAGGGTTACGGCGATGGCACTCGTGATTTCATCTTCCATATCCAGAACCAGATTCCCGTCCTTCACCATGTGACGGAGCAGGGCTGTGACGTTTCGGCCGAACATCCGGCTGGCGTCTCCGGGAAGGCCCGAGGGAAGGAGAACCGGAGCATCCAAAGTCACACCCCCGTGCTTCACTATTTCCCCCGGCCGGGACAGGGGGCAGTTTCCCCCGGTCTCCGCCGCCAGGTCCATGATCACGGATCCGGGTGACATGGCCTCCACCATTTCCACCGTCACCAGGGTCGGGGCAGCCTTTCCGGGGATCTGCGCGGTGGTGATGACCACATCGAATTGGGGCACGGACCGGGCCAGGAATTCCATCTGGCGCTCCTGTTCCCCCTGAGAAAGGGACCGGGCGTATCCGCCTTCTCCCTCGGCTCCCACGGCATCCTCCTCCTCCAGGCTCTGGGCCCCCAGGCTCCGGATCTGTTCCCGGGCGGCGGGGCGGATGTCGTATCCGGTCACCACGGAGCCCAAACGGCGGGCAGTGGCGATGGCTTGCAGACCGGCTACCCCCGCTCCCATGACCAGGACGCGGGCCGGACGGATGGTGCCGGCGGCGGTGGTGAGCATGGGAAGGAAGCGGGGAAGATGGGTGGCCGCGCGGAGCACCGAAAGATATCCGGACACGGTGGCCTGGGAGGACAGGACATCCATGGACTGGGCTCGGGTGATCCTGGGAAGCCGCTCCAGGGAGAGGAGGGTCACTCTCCGCTCCTCCAGCTCCCGGAGCCAATCTGCCGGTGGCTCGAATCCCACCAGGCCCATGGCTACGGATGCCTGGGGAAAACGATGTGCAGGGGTGGGGTCGGATCCCGGGTGTCCGGCCAGTTGGACGGCCACCCAGAGGTCTGCCCCCTTCAATGCCTCCCCCGGATCATCCAGAACGACAGCTCCAGCGGAGTGGTAGGCTTCGTCCGGGTATCCCGCTGCCTCGCCCGCTCCGCTCTCCAGGCGGATCTGGATCCCCAGCTTTTTGAGGGCCGGAAGATCGTGGGGGGTCACGGCAACCCGTCGTTCCCTCGGGTCAGGTTCACGAAGAACCGCCAACTCCATAGGTCACCGGGGGTATAGGTGGGAAGAATGCACCGACTTGCAACGATGACATCTCTCCCACGGTAGCAAGGGTCATTGTGAGATCGCAATGGCCAGGCATTCCATGAAGCCTCGGATCGGGCACCCGTGGTGCCCTTGAGGGAGCCTCGCCCTATTGCCCGGACGCGCTCCTGGGAACCCGTGAGGAGGGTGAAACCTCCAGGTGGGCTCGTGCGTAGAAGGGGCAGTGTTATCCCGGTGGCCCTCTGCCACAAACTGGTCTCCTTCCAGCTTCCACCATGGGCAGGGGACGGGCCGTTCGTCTTCCTCTCTGAACCCCTTCGACCGCTATGCTTTTTCTATCCGTTGGACGGTTTTGTCGGCTTTGTCCGGGCCTGCTTCTCCCCCTGGGGGTATCCCTCTCCATTCTCCCCACGGAACTCCAAGGACAGGTAGCCCCGGCGGATGTGTCGCCTCGATTTCACGCAGGCGGCCACGTTCTCCTGGCGGATCCCCTGGGAGGGTTCGGTGACGTGGTGGACGTGGGAGTCGGTCTTCATGGATTCGGTAGAGCCGCTCTGGACCCCCGGGGCCTGCTGAGCCTCCGGGCGGAGGTGGGGTTTTTGAACTACGGCAACGAAAGCCAACGGGTGTGTTTGAGCGCTACGGTGGGATGCCGGATTGAGGTGGATCTCGTCACGTCCAACAACATCTTCCTGTTGAATGGGGGGCCGGAACTGGCCGTCCCCTTGGGGTCGGCTCGGCTCTATGGGTTGGCTACCGCCGGCCTGGCGTACTTCACAACGGAGTCTTCGGTTTCGGGGAGTGAGGATCACGACACCCCCTTTGCGCAGACCCGGAACTTCTCCGACGCTACCTTCGCCTGGACCGCAGGTGGGGGGGTGCAGATCCCGGTGTACAGGGGATGGAACCCGGTCCATGTGGACCTGGCGGTGCGGTATCACGGAAACGGTCAGGCCCAGTATCTCACCCCGGGCGACATCGAAGATCTTCCTGGGGGTGAGATCAGGATCACCCCCCGGCACGGTGACACGAACCTTCTGACTTTTCAGCTGGGGGTGTCCGTGGGTATTCGTGCCGGGGAGCGTCCGCACGACTGATCTCTTGAGGAACCCTCCCGTTCGGGCGGGAGCTGTTCCGTCCCCGCGTGGACTTCCCCACCAAGGCGTCTGATGCAGTAGGGGGTAGGCTGGCGAACGAGGCCCGTTTGCCCATGGGGCCGCCCCATCCCTGCACCGACCTTCCCTTCGAAGCCTCTACGCGTCACCTGGGGAAGGGGGGATGGAATGCTGGCCACGCTCCGAAGCGCCACCTTACGGGGTGTAGAGAGCCTCCTCATCCAGGTAGAGGTGAAGGTTACCCCGGGTCTTCCCACCTTTTCCGTGGTGGGGTTGCCGGAGGGGGCTGTCAGGGAAGGTCGGGAACGGGTGCGCGCAGCCCTCCATCAGGTTGGGATGTCTTTGCCGCTCCAGCGGATTACCGTGAACCTGGCCCCGGCAGATGTCCGCAAGGAGGGGAGTGGGTTCGATCTTCCCATCGCCTTGGGGGTGGCTGCGGGGGCTGGCTCCCTGGACCCCGCTCGATTTGAGGGGATGGCGTTTTTGGGGGAGCTGGGCTTGAACGGGTGTCTTCGCCCCGTGAGGGGGGTCCTGCCGGTGGCTCTCCGGTGTCGTCAGGAGCGGATAGGGATTCTGGTGGTGCCCCGGGAGAACAGCAGGGAAGCGGCCGTGGTGCAGGGCGTACGGGTCCTGGGGGCGGGAAGTCTGGCTGAGGTGATGGAGCACCTGAGCGGCCTCAGGACCATTCCCTACGAGGAGGTGACACCGGGGGAAGTGCTTTCGCAGGCACGCAGCGAGCTCGGTGATCTTCAAGAGATCCGTGGTGTGGAGACTGCGAAACGGGCTCTGGAGGTGGCGGCCGCCGGCGGTCACAACCTGCTTCTCACGGGTCCACCCGGGACGGGGAAGACTCTGCTGGCCCGGAGCCTCCCGGCCATCCTGCCTCCCCTGACCCTGACGGAAGCTGTAGAGGTCACGGCAGTGCATTCCGTGGCTGGCCTTCTACCGCCTGGGGCGGCGTTGGTGGCAGACCGCCCGTTTCGAGCTCCCCACGCATCCATAAGCGAGGCAGGCCTGGTGGGCAGCGGTTCCCCACCCCGGCCCGGAGAAGTGAGTCTGGCCCACCACGGGGTCCTCTTCCTGGACGAACTGCCGGAGTTTCGCCGAAACGCCACAGAAGCGCTTCGGCAGCCGTTGGAAGAAGGGAGCATCCTCATTTCCAGGGCCCAAGGGGCGGTCCGGTTCCCAGCTCGTTTCATGCTGGTGGCTGCCATGAACCCTTGAGGTTGTGTTGACTTTTTGCCAGTGTCTCTGGAGAGGGGGATACGGTAGCGGGGAGGTAGGCGAGCTCAATGACGACCTCGCCGTCATGAATCGTGATCTCCTGAACGAGGTGTTCAACGATCTGGCACCGTTCCTCGAAGCTGAGGTGTTGCCAACGTCCGTAGACCGATTGGGCTTCAGAGAGGATGTCGTCAGCTGAGAGGTATTGGATCTTGAGAAAGTCGATCTCTCCCTGGATCCGTGGAATCTCCTCGTCGAGCTGTCGGAGTCGTTCATCGAGTGGTTTGTACCGCTCACCAAAGGCATCCACATCCAGCTTATCGTCGATGTAGGCGCGGTAGATCTTCTCCCGTTCCCGTTCCACCGCCTGACGTTCCTGCTCCAGGGTGGTGCGGAGCGACTCCCGCTCATGGATCGTGTCGTCAGCCTGCTCCAGGTAGTGCAGCGACTGCTCAGGGGAGAGGAAGAAGGCTTTGAGCTGTTCCTCAAACACCCCTTCAAGATCCTCGATGGGGATCTTGTTTCGGCAGGAGCGGCAGACATACTTGGGGGTGTTGGAGGGTACGTACATCTTGGTGCCACAGTGGCAGACGGTCACTCCGGCGAATAGGTGGACGGGACGGCGACCACGCCGCTTGGAATAGTGGCGTCTCCGCTCTTCGAGGATCGCGTTGGTTTGTTCCCATGTGTCCTCGGGGACGATCGGCTCGATGCGGTGCCAGGACCACTCCCCCTCCGGCTTGGCGTCCCATCCGAGTCCGGTCCCGCGGCTCTTCGTGTAGTTCGTACGGCGCCATCCCTTGGCCGTAGGGTCGGTGAGGAGTCGGCGGACGGAGGTGTCGGAGAACTTCGCGCCTTGCCGAGTGCGGTGGCCTGCCTCGTTGAGCGTCCGCGCTACGGCCTTGACGCGTTGCATCTCTAGGAACAGTTCGTACATCCGACGGCGGATGGGCGCTTCTTCGGGATCCGGCACGAGACCATCGTCCTCCCAGCGGTACCCGTACGGGGCCGCCCCTCCCAGCGGCTTGCCCATCTCCGCGCGCACTTTCACCGAAGCGGCGACGCGGTCGGCGATCTCCTCCCGCTCCCATTGGGCCATGGCAGCGATCATCGTATAGAAGAGGCGGCCAGCCGGAGTGGTCGTGTCGATGGACTCCTGGAGCGAGACAAGGTCCGCGTCGTGCTCGCGGAACATGTCGGCGAAGTCAAGCAGTTCGCGGGTGTTGCGAGCGAGGCGGGCGAGCTTTGAGAAGATGAGGCCGGTGATGTGTCCCTTGGCGATGTCCGAGAGCATCCGCTCGGTCTCGGGGTGGCCCATGAGCGACTTCCCGCTCACCGCCTCCAAGTGGTACACCTCCCGCACCGTCCACCCTTTCGCCTCGGCGTACATCTGTGCCCGGCGCTCATGGTGCTCGGGGCTGTCACCTTGGGCCTGATCCAGGGTGGATACCCGGATCCAGATTCCTACCGACTTGGCGCGCTTCGCATCCTGCATGGTGTCAGCTCCTGGTTGTCTGATCCGCTTCCTTGAGAGGGTGGGAGTTTGTCGCGTGGCGCGCCAGAGGGTGGAGGCAACAGCAGGAGAAGCGCAGGATCCAAAAGACGCCCACGTCGCGAGACGTGGGCGTTGGGGTTAGGGAAGGAGCTTCAACCTCCGAAGGTCGTCCTCCGACCAGCGGGCTTCAACCTCGATGAGCTTCTTGAGGAGGCCGGTTCCGAAGGTCTGCGACGACCGGTGAAACGACAGGGTGACCCGACGGCCATCCGGGTGCTTGTAGTGGCGGTGGCTTCCCTTCTGCCGGGCGAGGGTGAAGCCGTCCTGTGAGAGTGCTGCGGCGAGTTGGCGGGCGGTAAGGGAGCGGAGTAGGGAGTAGTCCGTCATCCGATGTTGACGGCGACGGCCGGCTCGTCGCCCTTCGTAACGCCGGCGGGGAGTTCCTCGTTGTCCGCGAGGAGTTCCTCCACCACCATGTGCGCCACCTCTTGGATGTTGCGCAGCGCCTCGTCCCGAGTGTTGCCCCAGCTCACTGCGCCCCGGGATTCGAGTTCGGGTACGTAGGCGAGCCAGCGATCTTCGTCGGGTTCGACGACAACGCGGAAGATGTAGGATTGCATTGCCGAACCTCCGGTAGTTGGGTTGTGGACTTTTACGCGTTGCATACGGGGTAGGGTCCTTCAGCCGGTTGGCGCGTGGCACCACCCAAGAGGAAGAGACCGGTTACACTGCTCTTCAGGGTAGCATACCCCCTCGGCGTGTCAAACGCGCCATGAGGCGTACCCGCCGCGCACTTTTTGCTGTTTTGGCCAGATCGGCCTATGGTCCTCAGGATTCGTGCCCTGCGGACGTCCGGCGATAGGAGGTGCCTCGTGGCCACGCGGCCAATCATCCTTTCACACTGTCCCGACCACAGGGTCGGAGCGCTTTCCGATCTGGAACGAAAGCCCGTCAACCGCGAACCCGTCGTGAGTTGCGGATAAGCAATGACGGCCCGAGAAGAGGGGTCATCGGATGGTGAGACGCCTAAGCCCCAACCCGTCGTTGGGCTGACCGACCACTTCTATGCCTGGGAGCGGCGCGGCCGGGGATGGCAGACGTGGGGCCGGTCGGTGGAGTTGGAGCCTCCCTTTCGTCCCTTCTTCCCATACAATCCCACCCGGGCGACCCCTCGTTCCGGGGATGACGGACGGCGCCCCACGGTCGTAAGCGGCTTTGTAGAGGCCGTGCGGGGACTTTTTGCATTGCCCGTAGCGCAGGAGTCCTTTCCGGACGCCGAACTGATGCCGGAAGCCTGGGAACCCGATCCCGCCGACGCGCCTTCGGTCGGTGAGCTGACCGAGCTCCGGGTCTCCCTTCCTGCGGGGATGGCGGTGTCGAGGGACGCGGCCGAGCAGTTTCTGGTGAGCCTGGCTCCGCTGTCGGCTCCCGTCGGTGTCGAGTTCATCGGCATCCAGGGCGAGGTCCAGGTCCAGCTCGTCGCCGCCGCAGTCGATCGGGACGTCGTGCGCCGACAGCTCCTAGGACACTTCCCCGATGCGGTCATCGTCGAAGCTCACCGGTACCTGAAGGATCGCTGGGAGGACATCTACCCCGGTGAGGCGAGAGTGACGGACTTCGGGCTCTCCCACGAGTTCATGCTCCCGATCCAGGCGTCAGCAGGGTATCAGGTCGATCCGCTCATCGGGATCGTCGGAGCGCTCTCCGGCACGCGTGCCGGAGAGGTCGCCGTCTTACAGGTGCTCTTCCAGCCTGCTCGACATCCGTGGGGTGAGAGTGTTCTCCGGTCGGTGAATGACGGGTCCGGGCGGCCCTTCTTCGTGGACGCTCCCGAGGTGCTCCCACTCGCCAAGGAGAAGGTCGCCGAACCGCTCTTCGCCGCTCTGCTTCGCGCGGGTGCCCGCAGCCCTCACCCCGGACGTGCCGGACACCTGGTACGGGAAGTGGCCGGTGCCCTTCGGCAGTTCGCTCGGCCCGGTGCCAACGAGTTCATCCCGCTCTCTGATGTTGACTACGACCCGGACAACCACGAATACGACCTGATCACGCGCGAGACGGAGCGGAGCGGGATGATCCTCAACGTCCGTGAGCTGGCCGCCCTGGCGCATCTGCCGGCGGCCTCCGTCCGCTCGGCTGCCCTTGCCCGGCGAATCCGCCGTACCAAGGCCTCGCCCGCAATGACCGACGGGCATGCGCTGGTCCTCGGCGAGAACCGGCATGGGGGTGCGGTGCGGACTGTGACGCTCGACACGGATCATCGCCTCCGTCACACCTATGTGGTCGGTGCGTCAGGGACCGGGAAGTCGCACCTCATGGCCCATCTCATCATCCAAGACATGGAGGCAAATCGGGGCGTTGGGCTCATCGATCCACACGGAGACCTGGTCGACCTGGTGCTCCGGTACGTACCGGAGAACCGGGTTGAGGACGTGATCGTCTTCGACCCGTCCGATGCGGAGCGTCCGGTAGGCTTCAACATCCTGGAAGCGCGCTCTACGCTCGAAAAGGATCTACTCGCCTCGGATATGGTTGCCGTGTTCCGACGCCTCTCGACCAGCTGGGGCGACCAGATGACGGCCGTGCTTGCCAACGGGGTGCTCGCGGTCCTGGAGACCGAGGGTGGGGGCACGATCGCGGATCTCCGGCATCTCCTTACCGACGACGCTTTCCGGAAGCGCCTCCTGGCCACTGTGCCCGACCGAGAGGTTCGCTACTTCTGGGAGCGGGAGTTTCCGGTGCTGGGCCGTCGCAGTCAGGGACCGCTCCTGACCCGGCTCAACACCTTCCTACGTCACCGGCTCGTGCGCGGCGTCGTGGCCCAGCGAGAGGACACGCTCGACGTGGGTGCGATGATGCGTCAGGGGAAGATCCTCCTTGCGAAGATCCCCCAAGGAGCGATGGGGGAGGAGAACGCACACCTCCTCGGCTCGCTCCTGGTCGCACGGTTCCACCAGCTGGCCCTGGCCCGCCAGGACGAGCGGCCGGAAGACCGGCGGCCATTCATTCTCTACCTCGATGAGTTCCAGAACGTTGCCACCCCCTCAATGGCCCAGATCCTCGCAGGGGGGCGTAAATACGGTCTGGGCCTCGTCATGGCGCACCAGGACTTGGAACAGCTCCGTGATGATGCCAAGCTCGTCGGTGCGGTTCTCACCAACCCGGCAACCCGGATTGTTTTCCGGGTGGGCGAGCGCGACGCTCGGAAGCTGGAGGAAGGGTTCTCGAGTTTCGGGGCGCAGGACCTCCAAGAGTTGGCCGTGGGGGAGGCCATCTGCCGCGTGGAGCGGAGTGACTGGGACTTCAACCTGGCAACCCTACCGCTGCCGGAGGTAGATGCCTCGGTCGCGCAGGAGCGCCGCAACTGGGTGTTGGCGCGGTCCCGGGCGCGACACGGAAAGCCGACCAGGGAAGTCCAAGATTCGCTCCACTACCCGGGCGAGACACCGGAACAGGAAGAAACAGGCCGCCAGGAGGCGTCAGAGGCCCTTCCAACTACCGAGATGCCCTCACGTGAGCCAGAGGTCGAGGTAACTCCGGAGAGACCCAGAAAGCGCCTCCAGGAGGTTTCAGAGCAACCGCGGCTCGGAAAGGGCGGGGCCCAGCACACCTACCTTCAAGAACTTGTCAAACGCTGGGCCGGGAGCCGTGGCTGGCGGGTTACCATTGAGAAGCCGATCTTGGACGGGCTTGGGCGAGTCGATGTGGCTCTCGAAAAGGATGATCGGACGGTCGCGTGCGAGATCGCCGTGACCAGTTCCGCCGAACAGGAGCTCGGTAACGTGCAAAAGTGTCTCGCGGCCGGGTTCGATGTCATCGTGGTGGTCGCCACCGAACGAAAGGTGCTGGCCCGCACCGAGGCAGTGGTCAAAAAGAAGCTCGATGTGAACGCGGACCGGGTCTCATATCTGTCACCTGAGGAGCTCTTCGCGTTCCTGGAGGAATCCGACGCGCGCACGGCTGGATCCCAGGGCACGGTACGGGGGTGGCGGGTGCGCACACAGCATACCCCCGTCGGCGAAGCCGAAGCAGAGAGACGCTTGGGTGCCATCTCGAAGGTGATCCTCTCTGCGACAAAGAAGATGCGGGGGGATTGAGGAGATTCGACGGGTTGTGATCCGACATGGTGCTGGACGGTCGTCAACGCTCCCGACACTATCGTGGATGGGACATCGCGAGATTATGAAGGAGGTAGTCATGAACGGTCGGATCCGGGGTTTCGTAACGGCGGCCGTTCTGATTGCCCTCGTGGTGGGCTGCCGCGAGGGGATCGCCGATCCGGACAACGGTTCCGGATTCTCCAACCTCCGGATCCTTCAGCCGGCGGAGAATGCGCAGTTCTTCGACACAGATGGCAAGGTGCCGTGTGAGTTCTCGGTGAACAATCCGGAGAATCGTTCCCTCACCGTTGAGTGGATGCTCTCAGGTGGCCCGGCTCTTTGTGAAGTGGATATGGGATTGATCCTTGCTCCTCCTCATGCGGACGCGGAGCCTGACCCCATTCCAATCGGTGAACACACCATTACCCTGCGTGTCTCTGATGGAGAGACAACTCTGACCGCCCTCTCCGGTCGCTCCTTCCAACTATGAAGCTCGCGCACGAGGCTTTCCCTTGCGGCCCCCGGGAGCGGCCTGTTGTCCGCGTCCTGGTGATCGTCAGCCCATCCGAAAACGGCCGTCATCCTCGCCCGCGCCACGCTCACGTCGCGGCTAGATATCGCGGTGGGTGAAGAATCCATGCCGGTTGTGACTTGCCAGGTTGCGGACGAGCCCACCCAGTAGGATTTCAGGGCGGAGGGGCAGAGGTGATCAGGTAGATCACCCGGACATCCCTGGAGGTGGCAGCCAGGAGCTCCGGCCGGTCCCGTCTCGAGGTGGCCCTTTCTTGGATTGCATCCCTGGGTGGCGCCGTGGTAGAGGTGGCTCAGGTGGTCAGGGTGGTGAGGGAGGCGGTGCGGTGACATGCCTATCGGGAGAAGCGGTGTGGTCAAGATAATTCAAGTATCTCCAACACCGCCTCTTGAGAGTAGTCCACCATTCTACCACTGTCGCATATGCCAAGTTTGGCCTGCCCACTGTACACTGTCCGCTCAAGTATCTTCTTGGCCCTCGAGTTCGTCACATTATGAAGGTTCACATGACAGGGATCACCTGTGTCACTCGGCATGCGCACGAGTGTGGGCAGAGGAGCGGTCGCCTCGTTCGGTCCCTGTGGGTCAAGAATCGATGAGTTGAAACGCCAGATTATGCAAGGCTCGGGGAACCGATGTTGATAGTACTTAGCGACATGTTGGCAAAGACAGGTGGAATCAGCTCCTGGGCATGCACACTCTGCGTCGATGAGAGAGATTCCCGCCTTTCCGTCCGGAGTTCCTGGAACAGATCCAGAGCTGTGCTTGAAGACCACGTTCGTGAACCGCAGTCTTCGAGAATCGAACATCTTAGGGTTGATAAGTCGAATGAGCTCCATCTTTGCGGCCTAGCCAGAGCGGTGAGTTGGAGAATGATATCCGACCATTTGGCCTGAGGAATCTCACAGACGAGATGAAAGGAGAACCCTAATCCCTCCTCGACGAATACTGCTAACCCACCATCGGGATCCACGGTGACCTCAACGCACCGCTCATCCCGGTAGAAAGCTACAGCCACACTTCCATTCGTTCCCGGGAACACATCTGACGAGACATGCAGGCCGGAGCTGGCTCGTAATACTTGAGCGGCCACCTTCATCGCGGTGATAGTGGGACCATGTCCCTCTCCAAAATGCCATCCTTCGGAAAGGCTCGAGAAGCCCCTAAGCTTCTGTTCCGTGGCCGAAACCGCTTCCGAAGTGGTGGATGTTAAGGAACGGTACTCTGAAACGACGCTCATTTTTCACCCCCCTGAAATGCCTCATGTATATCATCGGTGGTGAGCATCTTTCGGTCGACTTGGGTCTCGAACTCTTGGACGACACCACCGAGCTTTTCATGCAACGTCTTAGCAAGAGTGTAGGAGAGAAACATGACTTGGATCGGGCGACCTGCCAGAGTGAGTATCACGTGCATGTCGGCGTTGCTTATGCCGATCTGGAACCCATTGGCATAGACCTTCGGCATATCCTCGGACATCTCATGAACAGTCGGCGGGCTCTCCGACGGGGGACGCTGTGGATGTGGGGTGGGGGGGGCAGTTGCCAAAACTCTATCTCTCATCAGAGGGGTGATCTACTGGCGAGCTGCCTAGCCGCTGGCCTCGCAGACCCAAAAAACGCCTACCATCGGTAGATTTACCACCTAAGAGGGCGTTTGGTTTCAAAACCGCCTGTCCATAGGGGGGCTCCGACGGATGTTCGGTCAAAGCGATCATGAAGGTAGGTAAGGCGTACCTGTCCCGCCAGAGTGATGATGGCACTTGAGCAATCAGATCCTGGAACCATCCTCCGGTCACTCCCCAACCCGTTACTCCAAACCTTGTCACTCGCCCGGCAGTTACGGCATGGCCTGGTCCGGGCGCGAAACCTGAGCTTCCGTTGCAAGGGTTGGCACGGCTCCGAAAAGCCGATGCCGAATTGCAGTTTTCAGGCTTTTCCGCAGATCTCCAAACCCCTCCCTCCATTGGTCTTCAGAGCCTGACTCATACCCCACGGCCTGCGTGGCAATCAGCACCAAGGCCCGCATCTGGAGCGTCAGGTGGATCAACGCCCGCTGAACCTCCGGAGCCATAAAGGGCTCCCATCGACTTTGCAGGTCTTCGAGTTCCTGCCGTGCGGCGTGGAACCGATCGGTCGCAGCCCGCACCTTGAGATCCCCTGCCGGTCTCTCGGACCCCCCAAGCACCTCCACGACGACCATAGCTTCCTGCACTTTCTGAACCTCCGCCCAGATCTTTCGGTAGATGCGCAATTCGAGTTCCAACTGAGTCTGATGAACCCTTCCCTGCCGATCCAGCTCGGCCCTCCGCTCATCCTCTCGAACACGGAACTCACTCTTTACCGCCTCCACCTCTCGGGTGAGTTCGGCAACATCCTCCTTGGAGGCGAGGTGCTTCGCCTTCTCTCCGACATAGTGGCGAAGGTACCAGGACATTAGGAAAATCCCGCCTACCACGATCCCCGTTTCCGGCATCATGCCTTCCCCCCAAGCTCCCCCTCAAGCCACTCCCTCAGAACCTCATCCCCCAAGGTTGCAAACTGCTCCGACGACCGAACCCCAAACGGATCCACCTGACTCACCCAGCTTCCGTCAGGCCGCACCACATAGAGGTGCCCGACAACCCCGGCTGCCGGCGGGACGGACGAGGCGGAGAACCCCACGCCTGGGGATGCCGGGCGCCAATGAAGACTCCAGACCTGCCCACCTCGGCCCGTGACCTCCCTGGCCGTGGTCCCATGGAGCATGCGCTTCAGCTTCGCGCGTCGGTGGGGGGGCAGATCTATCATCGGTTCATCGACTCGGTACGTGAGGTACATCGGCAATCCGACTGAAACCCGCCTCCACCCTTCGCCACACATCTTGGTAGGGACTGGACGATGCGTACACTTCCCGGGCTACCGCGAGCCACTCCCAATAGAGTTCCCGGAGCACTTTCTGGTACTGGACTCGATCCGATTCCGGAGCCGTTACAACCTGCGCTTCCAGATCTCGGACTTGGTCGGCGATGAGCTTCAGCTTCTGAACCGACCAGTCCGAAGGGCTACTGCTATGCTCCCGTTCCCACACAGGCATAAGCTGGAGATCAAGCGAGGCTCGAGTTTTCAGTGCCTCGCGTTCTGCAACGCTCACCTCCTGCTTCACCTGACGTTCGATCTCCCTCTTGAGCGTTACCCCTCCGAGGGTCACCTCGGAGTACAATGGCGCCAATAGCAGGGCGAGAAGGACCGCAACCGCCAGGAGGTCCACGCCAGATGCAACGCCGTTCATCAGATCCGAAAACCGTAGGGCCAAGAAGAGCACCAGCCCCGCCCCTACCAAGCCGAGGCACAAACGGTGCCATTTTGTCACCCCTCCCCCCCTCCCTTCAACGCCGCCTGGATCCGCTCCCGCACCTCCGCCATCCGATCCGGGGAAGCGATGACGAGGATCCCTTGACACTTATCATTCTCGGTGGCCTGGGTGTGATACGGACTGATGGGTACTTCAACCCATTCTCCATCCGACAGCATGCTTCGGAACGCTTCCACAGGGATGAGCACGTCCAGTACTCGATGGTTGATCCCGAGTTCAGTGGCTGGCTTGCGTGGCTTCGACGGGCGCGGGTCCACACTCCCGGGGCCCACCCAACCGGGATCAGCGATGCCCATGCGTCACAACCCCAGGCTGGCGACGAACCCAGCTCCCAAAGCAGCGAGCCCCAGCCCCAGCAGGAAGAGGATCAGAAATGCTGGAATGGCTGCGACGGTCCACTTCACCATGAAGACGACCATGCTCCAGAACGTCATCTGGATATCGGTGACGATTACTTCGGTTCGGGCCTGTCCCTCCATCGGCCGTCCTCCTGATTGCTGAGAGAATCCGGCACCTGCGGCAGAACAGTTTAAGACGGATTCTATTCCATGGTGGGGGGGTGACGCCAGTATGGGGACCCTGAGCTTGTCCGGAGCACTCCTCCTTCCCTACTCTCCTGACTGATATGCGTCCCCCCTGCAACCCGAGATACCATGCGTCTTTCCTGGAATGAGATCCGGGCCCGAGCGGCCACCTTTGCCCGGGAGTGGGAAGGGGACGGGTATGAGCGCGGACAGACGCAGCTCTTCTACCAGGAGTTCTTCGACATCTTCGGAGTGTCGGTACGGAGGGTGGCCGCATTCGAAGATCCAGTGAAGCGTCTGGGGCCCCTCGGGAACGACTCCCGGTTGGGCCCCTTTTCGTGCCTCCGGATGCCCGTCCCCAGGGCGTTTCCATCCCGATTTATCCTGACGGAGGGGCCAAACCGGGCAAAAAAGGGCCAAACCAGACCGGATCAACGCAATCCTGAAAAGGTAATAGCCACAACGACTGATGGGACCAGAGAAGGGTTTCTGCCAGGTGTCAAAGTAACGTGTTTCTAGGCTGTTGATCCGCTTGTCGCTGGTGTTCTTCACAAATCTTCGATGTTTTTTCGAAGCCCCCCTCGCCGTTGGCGAGGGGGGGGGGGGGGGGGGGGGGGGGGGGGGGGGGGGGGGGGGGGGGGG
>JBBDRI010000008.1:137208-181203 GCA_040905545.1 Gemmatimonadota bacterium
GCCGGTGCCAGACTGCCGAAGAGTCTGGCACCGGCGCCCGGCGAACTGCTGACGGCTGTACCCTATAACATGAGAATCCTTCGACAGTTAGCCCGACTCCTGGCAGAGCTGTAGCAGAGTCAACTTCTGATATGCGTGTGGTCGGATTCGACGAGGTCGCCCGTATACATTTCGTCTATTCTTGCGTGACGAGGCTGATGGTACCACTGTAGATCGTGTGCGGTCTGGATGAAGGACGTCCCAGGCAGAGGAGCCATTCCATGGCCAAAAAGTCCGTCCCGCTTTCCCATTGGCACCAGCTCCTCGGCAACGCTGAAGCCTCTGCGATGGACTTCTACGCGTCCGTCGAGGAGGCCATCGAGCGCCGTGCCGTTCCGGACACCGACCTGACTCGCGTGGAACACCACGAGGGAGGTGTCCTTTCTGCCCGACGGGAATACCTGCGAGTGCGGCGCGGTCGGTATTGCTTCGACATCTGCGGTGCACCCTTCGGTACCGGGTTCTTTGTATCCTGGTGGTTCGGGGAGTTACGCGCCGGGCCGCTCAGGTTTGTGGCGGTGGCTGTGGGTCTCTACATCATTTGGTCGATCGTCTGGGAGCTACTGGGGATCTTCTTGGGAATCATGTTCTTCTTCTTTGGACTCCCCTGGCTCGTCTGGCTCCTTGCTCGGCACACCCCCGAGGAACTCGCCGGATGGGATGACCCGATCCGAAGCCTGCCCGTGGTCGGCCCAATGTATGGACGCTGGTTCCGCCCTGAGACCTATTACGAGGTGGATACCTTCCTCATGTTCCGCTCCGCCGTGCACAGCGCGGTTCTTGAGGCGGTGGACGAGCTCACCGCAGCGCAGGGGGTGAAGGCACTCTCGGAACTGGAGCGCAAGCCCATCAACGAAGCGTTCATGGTCGGGTAGACGATCGGCCAGAGGGGCCAAGGATCCGACGGAGGTCGATTCGAGCGACTCGTTCACCATCCCCATATCTCGGAACCATGGGGCTTCCCGGGGCGTTCCGCGAACGTGCCGCTCCGGTCCCGTCGGTTCTATCGTGCTCATAACGTGGTCGAAATGGGGGCCGGGCAGGGCCTCCCTCTAGGCGCAGAGGCCAGGCGACTCCGTGATGGGTGCTTCGATCTGACCCTCAAAGCTGCCTTGTGTGATCACCTCCCAGAAGGGTCGTCGCGCGACCTGTGCGATTCCTGAGATGCGGGCACGCACCAATCGGTCCGAGATTTCTTCAATGATGATCGTGCCTCCCATGGCCATCGCTCCCGCCTCGTCCGTGAACCGGGTTGTTGTGTCGTCCTCCTGATAGACGCCCAGATGCATTTCCATCCACACTTGAGCCAGCAGTGGGTTGCTCCTGATGTGGTACTCGCCTGGCGTCTGGTATTCCAGAGGGACCACGGCCAAAAGGACGTTGAGCCGCTGGGCGCCGGTGTGCTGCACTGCATGGATCACCAATTCATGGCCGGAGTGATACGCGCCCGCAAAGTCCTTCGAAATCATCACTCTGCACCCCTCCTTGAACACCAACGGTCCCGAGGCCCGAAAGTCGAAGGGTTGTGGGGACGAATAGTGCACTTCGATGGTTCCCGGGAGGGTAATGCGGGAGGTGAGCGGCGAGGAGTCCACGCTGCAACCGGATAGCGCCACGACTACGGTGATGCCAGCGAGAAGCGAAAGGTCTCTGCGGGGTCGACCGTGCCGGGTCACTCCCAAAGACGACGAGGCGGGAGCGGAGTCACTCATGTGGGAGAGAACCGGATTGAAGGCCCGAGGGTGGTCGGTCACGATGGCCTCAGAACAGGAGTCCCCCGGTGACAACGAACTGGTCCAGCCCCGAAAAGGCGACCCGGAACTCGGCGAACGGACGGCGGGGCCCGTCCCCGAATTGGGCGCCACCCAGGAGGTTGAATCCCAATTCGCTGAGCGAACCGCTAACGCCATTTACGGCGAGGGATCCGTGGGCAAGGCTCACGCCACTGCCCAGGTATGGTGCGATGTGTTGGGGCTCCAGGGGCGGGAAGACATACTGGATGTTTCCACTGAACTCCAGTACCCGAGCCTCGAAGGGTGCTGGTACATCGGGGAAGTAATGGTCGAAGGATCCCACCAGCCGAAGGGACCGATGCCAGGTCGTTGTGGGATATTCCACGCGGACGCCCACGGCGACCCCGTCGGAATCCCCCCAACTGAGTTGGGGGCCGAACCGTATGCGGTTCTCCATACGGGCCGTCTGGATCTGGGGAGCAGGGTCCTCCTCCGCACGGGCAGGGGCCGTAGGAGGTGAAGGGTTCGGGGTCGGAGTCACGTGCGGTTCGTCCTCGGGTAATGCGGCTTCGTCCAGGGTCAGGATCTCTACCGAAGACATGTGAATGAAGCCGGATCGCTCTTGGACGTCGAACTCAGAGGAGAGGCGGACCTCAACCCAATCACCTCGCTGCGTGATCCCCTGGGCTATGGCTCCCTGCGGTAGGACCTCCACGACGTGCTGATCCAATCCGGGTCCCGCCCGCACGTTCGCGGAACTCGCGGACACCCGAACCTGCTGGCCCCTCTGCGCGAAGGGATCGCTCTGGGTGCGGACTTCCCGAGCCACGGTGGATTGATGGATGAAGCCTTGCGTCACGGTCGTACCGAGTTCGGTCGCCAGGCTCACCAGGTACCAGACTCCCCTCTGTTCGAGGACGGGGAGGATGGTGTGTTCCGGGGCCACGACGATCACCCCAGCGTCGGTGGAGGGTCCTGAGCGGATGTTCGCTGCGCTGGCGGTGACCCGAACCTGCTCGGCTCGGACCTGGGCATTTGCGGGGCAGATGAACCACGTAAGAACCAGGAAGACCAAGAGCGGGGCAACCCGAACGGAACGGAGCATTCGGCCTCCTGCGTGGCTGCTACGGGAACAGAATATGACTCATAGTCCATGGCACCCGGTCAATGTGGGGTGGACCGTGGAGAGATGTCAAGAGCTTCAGAGGGTCATCGAGAGCGTTGGCTTCGCGCGTTCGGAGAAGCCGTGCGGGAACTCCGGCTTGAGGCCGCACTCACGCAGGAGGAGGTCAGCTATCGAACGAAGCTGGACCAGACCTACATCAGCGGGATCGAGCGCGGCCGGCGTAACCCCACGCTCTGGGTGGTGTGGCGGCTGGCAGAAGGGATGGGGACGACCCCAGGGAGGCTGATCCAAGTGGCGGAGGGACGGATGGCGTCCGATTAGGTTGCCGAGGCACTCGTGCGCGGCTGATTAGATCTGCGACTCCCGGGTGCCGTGAGTCTGTCCTCGTGGATGAGCCGCGCCTCGCTCGTCGGAGTCGCCGGGCGGTTGTCGCAATGGATGAAGATTGCAGGGTGAGCTCGCATCCGATGGCGCCGTGGATTCCGAGTAGGAGTGAAAGGTGTGTATCGCGAGGGAAGTGGCCGCCTGACCCCGATCGAACTGGCGACCTGACCCCAAGTACGGCAGAGTTCTCGCACGAAATGGGAAGCTGCTGACAAATAAAAACCGGCGCTTCTCACACGCCGGCTGGTTAAGGTTCAAAAGATCTGGACCAACGTCTCTTCCGCCTTTTGGGCGTTGCCCGTGCAGACGGGCAGATAATCGCAGAACGAGCACCACATCCCGGGCCGCTTGAAGAAGCGGCCGTCGTGGATCTCAGAGGCGACGACGTCGGCTTTGGCGAGGTACTCCTGGATCTGTTCTGGCGACCGGGTGGTGATGTGCCACTCGATCTTCGGAGTTTTCGTCCTCACGAGCACACAGAGCGCCGACTGCTCCACCTCCGGCTCAGCAAGCTGATAGGCGGTGAGCTGGTCGGACATGGCGGCCTCGTGCTCTCCGTACTTGGAGCCCGAGGTCTTGAAGTCGACGACTGTGCGCACGCCTTCCACCTCGGCCACGAGGTCCATGAACCCGATGAGAGGAGCCTCCAGGGACGTGATGTCCAGCCGGAACTCCTTTTCCGCGCTTTCGACGCGCCCAAGCTTCGGTAGCTCCTCAGTGACGAACTTCTCGAGAAGCCTCTCACCGGCCTCGGCCATCTTCTCCCACGAGTCGCGCTGGGCGTAGGTAAGCGCGGCCTCCCGGGCGCCCTCCCAGCTTTCACGGAAGCGCTGCACGGGATCCCCGCGCTCCTGGAACAGGTGCGCGAGCGCTTGGTGGACGATCTGTCCGAACGCAAGGCTTGCCGAGGGAGACCGGGGCCGGAGCCCCTTCACGTAGTAGAGACGGTACTGCTCGGGACAGTGCAGATAGCGCTGGATCCGAGAGTACGACAGGTGTGGTGCCCCAGTGCGGCTGCGCACCGGGGGAGTCAGGGTAGCGGATTCCATGATGCTACCCTCCCTGCGTGACCCGCACCTCCTGGCCGCAGGCCGGACAGTGCGGGGGAAGGGGAGCGTGAAGTTTCGCGCCTCCGGTTTCCAGCTCCCTCCGGAGCCATGCCTCGGCCAGGTACACCGGGCCAAACTGTCGGGCCTGGGTCGGCCTCAGCCCGGTCGTCCGCAGCATGGCGTTGGAGAGGGTGAACGGATCGGGCCAGCCCTGGGCCGCGGCCGATCGTTCGAGTGACCAGCCGGTGCGCCTCATAAGCCGCACGGCCTGCAAGAGGCGCCCGAAGGCGAGGATGCGGGCCGGTCCCGGGATGCCAGCTTTCTGACAGCGGCGGGCCAGCGAGCGGCGGCTGCTGGCCAACATTCGGGCCGCGCGCTCCATGGTCACCCGCTGATCGGCGTGGCGCATGGCGAGTTCCAGCAGATCGTGCAGGAGCTGTTGTGATCGTTCGCAGTGGGCCGCGAGACCGCGCGAGATGAGGTACTGGGCAAGCTCGGCGGGCCGGACGTCCCCCTCGGGGACGCACGGCGCCCGTGCCGCGCCGTTGGTGGCGTGGTTCATGGTGTCCTCCATGTCTGTGGTGGGGGTGCGTTCAGTACGTCGGCTGGTGGCGGGGGGCTCCCCGCCGGGGCGGGAGGACCTGCTCGATGGAGACGAAACCGTCATCCGACGTGGCGGTGACGATGCGACAGGGGAGGTTCAGGCGAACCCCCTCCTGCACGTTGCCCGCGTGGCTCGGGTATCCTGCGGTTTCGAGGTGTTCGGCAAGCTGTGTGGCACTTCCGTAGAGCCGGAGCGCTCGGCCATCCGCCTGGACAGTGATGAACAGGCGCCGACCCCAGTTGCCGTCCGTGCCTCCAATCTTCAGGAGTTGAGCCGGCATGGCGCCGGTTGCCTCCTCGGGAGGGGCGGGCGTGTACGGTTCCGGCGCCCTCCGCTGGGGTGCGGGTTGGAGGGGCTGGGGAGCCTGCTCCCGGGCATCCTGCTCTCGATCGAGGAAGGCGCGGATGATTCCCCCTTGGGCGGCCAGGATCTGGCGTGCGCGTTCGCGGGGCGCGTCGGTGAAATCCCCAATCGGACAGGAGAACTCCACTGACAGCGAATCGATGCGCCCGTCGGGGCTAACGCTTCGCTTGACGAGCATCGTGGGAGACGCGTGGCTTAGCTGGCGGAGTGCTTCGGGAGCATTCGCCTCCTCGCGGATCGCGGTGCGTTCTGTCTCCTCATACGCATCATGTGGCGGGGCGCTACGGTACCGGTCGCGGATCACGAGCATGTGCTTGCAGACCCACTCAGGGTCATGCCGATGCCGCTCGAAATCCTTGCAGGTGCAAGACCGGATCGCGGAGTCCACCACGTGCGGGCCGCCCCCGCTCGTGGGTGAGTGAATCCGGAATCCGTCGTCCGTCTGGGCGATCACGAAGGTCTCGCTCCGTGCCCGCTCCAGGCGGCTCTCGAGTTCTCGTGGGTTCATCGTGTTTCTCCTCTAGGCGTTGAGACGTTGGGATGGAAAGAACTGTCCTCCCAGCGTCCCAGATCCGGAGGGCGCCTCCAAGGCGAGGAGAGCCGCCGGGGAAGGCATCTCCGGTCGCCTTGGGAAAGCGCGGCGGAGACGAGAAAATGGACCTCATGCTCATCAGACGGCCGTCCGACAACCCGGTCACGTTTTTGGCACGTACGAACTGGCGGGATGATCGTCGGCTCTTCGGCATACGTCAGCGAGACCGGCGGCATCACATGTACGCGATCGGGAAGACCGGCACGGGGAAGACGACCCTCCTGGAGACGATGATCCGTCAGGACATCGCTGCAGGCCGAGGACTTGCGCTCCTTGATCCGCATGGGGATCTCGTTGAGGATCTCGTCTCGACAGTCCCGGGCACCAGTAGGGACCGGATCATCCTCTTCGATCCGGCCCGTCCGGGATATCGCCTAGGGTACAACCCTCTGGCCAGCGTCGCTCCGGGAAAGCGGACGCTGGCTGCGGCCGGGGTTCTTGCGGCGTTCAAGAAGCTCTGGGCGGACTCGTGGGGGCCGCGCCTGGAGCACATCTTGCGAAATGCCCTCCTAGCGCTCGTGGAGCAGCCCGAGGCCAGTCTCACCGACCTGCTACGCCTTCTGGACGACCGACCCTACCGCCGTCGGGCCGCCGAGCGCGTCGCCAACGCTCAGGTGCGAGACTTCTGGCTCCGGGAGTTCGAAGGTTATCCGGCCCGTCTACGGGGCGAGGCGATCGCACCCGTGCAGAACAAGGTCGGCGCGTTTCTCGCTGACCCGGTGCTTCACGAGGTGCTGACCGGAGCAGGGACGCGGCTTGATCTTCGGCGGGTGATGGACCAGGGCCAGGTTCTCTTAGTGAACCTGGCCAGAGGCAGACTCGGGGAGGACAGCTCGTCGCTCCTGGGGAGTCTACTTGTCTCGGGTCTCAACGTGGCTGCCATGGGCCGCGCGGAGGTTCCTGAGGACGAGCGGCGAGACTTCTATTTATATCTTGACGAGTTCCAGAACGTCACGACGCTCGCGCTGGCCGGCATGCTCTCGGAGCTCCGGAAGTACCGGGTGAGCCTCGTGCTCGCCAACCAGTTTCTCACGCAGCTCGAAGAGCCGGTCCGAGATGCGGTCTTGGGTAACGCCGGCACCCTTATCTGCTTCCGGGTGGGGCTCGCGGATGCCGAGATCCTCGAGGGGGAGCTCACGCCGGAGTTCAGCGCCGAGGACCTGGTCGCCCTCCCGAACAGGCACATCTACCTGAGACTCATGGTGGACGGGAAAGTGAGCCGGCCGTTCAGCGGGGAGACGGTTCGGTACGGGACAGTTGACACGGATGCGCCTGTTAGCTTACGCTGAAGACATACTATGAAAAACCTAGGTGAACGAATCAGGGAACTACGGGAGGGACAAGACGTGTCTCTTCGCGAGTTCGCGCGTCGGCTCGGGGTCTCCGCGCCGTTTTGGTCCGATGTCGAACTGGGGAGAAGGTACCCCTCCGATGACACGCTACGGCACGCCGCAAAGCTGCTCGGCGAGTCATCGGACGAGCTAAAGCAGTACGATACGCGCCCTCCGGTGGAGGACCTGAAGCGCCTGTCTCGTGAGGACCCCGCATACGGGTTCGCGTTTCGGCAGATGATCGACCAAGGTTTGAGCTCCGAGGAGCTACTTGAAATGGTGCGAGAGCGCGAGGAGAAGAAGTCTAAGCGGTCCGACGAGAAATGAGCATGAACCGTCGACATCCGTCCTTCACCAAGCGCCCGTTCTACACGCCCGACCAAGTCGAGGACATCGCAGCGGCATCGCTGCGATCTGTCGGCCTCCTCCCGGGGAGCCCGGAACCGGTTCGCATCGACCGGTTCATCGAAAAGAAGCTCGGGGTGGTGCCGGAGTTTGAATCCCTTGCTCCGGGTGTGCTGGGGTATACCCGCTTTGGATCAGATGGCGTGGACGCGGTGGTTGTCTCAGCAGAGCTGGCCGAGCAGAAAGACGTCGTATCTCAGCGCCGAGTCACGACGACCCTGGCACATGAGGCGGGTCACGCGTTGTTACATGCGGGGTTCTTCCTCCCTGAAGCATTCAGTCAATCGCTTTTCGACTCCGAGGATGTATCCTCGGAGCGGGTGTTATGTCGGGATGAGGACGCTGCCGACCGATCAGGCGTTGGGAACGCGAGAGTCAGTCACCGTGATCGCTGGTGGGAGATCCAGGCGAATATGGTGATGGCTGCCTTGTTGCTCCCGCGCCACCTAGTTACCACTGCGGTCACTCCGCTTCTCACGGAAACCGGGATGCTTGGCGTACCTAGGCTTGAGGACGGGAACCGGGAAGCTGCTGCTCGCTTGCTGGCCGATGTTTTTGAGGTCAACCCAGTGGTGGGGCGCTACCGACTTGAGAGACTTTTCCCCCCGTCCGATGCATCGCAGTTGACACTCTAGTTTTTTTTCGCTACGCTGTAACTATCGTCAGCTTACACTCCGACGATACGGAGGGGTACGCACGTCGAGGACGATGTGTCAGATCAGTTACCTAAGCGTAAGGAGCACACCATGTCCAAGTCCAAATCAACCCGGAATACCGGCACTCAGTGGAGCGACGCAGAAGTCCGTCGACTCCGTGCGTTGGTGCGTGAAAACACCCCGACCAGAGTGATCGGATTGAAGCTAGGGCGCACGCCGGAAGCCATCTACTCGAAGGCTTCCGGCGTGCGCATCAGTCTCAAACCGACCAACCAATCGCCCTACAACCGCCGAAAATAGGATGCGGTCCGGCACACTATCCGTTTAACCAGAGAACGATCATGCATAAGTACTATGTCAACACGAACCCGCAGCCGAACGGGGACCACGAGGTCCACAAGGATCACGTCTGTCCCACGCCAGCGGATCCGCGAAACCGGCGGGACCTCGGGTACTTCTCAAGCTGTTGGGAGGCGGTCCGCGCGGCGCGGCGGTTCTACGTTACGGCCGACGGCTGCGCGAACTGCTCGCCTGAATGTCATCGCAGCTGACAACTTGGAAAGAGCAGGGAACCTCGCTCATGGCCTTGGTTCCGCGACCGTCGGTTGCAGGCACAGCCCGGGTCTATCGGCTCGGCCGCTGAACCCTTCCGAGGGCAGTCCCAGTGAGAAGGACCCCGGGGTGTGGCAGGGGGAACGTCAGGCAACTTCGTCCAACGTATGGGAGAGACGCCTGACGATTTCATCCTGCTCTGGCCTCGCGGTCCGCACGACTGTGCGGTGGCAGTAGACCTGAAATGTGGTGGTGAAGCCAGGTGGAGTTTGGGGACTTTGGGGAGCGGTCCCAGGATATGAACTAGGGTCATGCGGCGTTTCGTCGCACATCCGTTCCACCTCTCCTCACCCGCAGGGTTTTCACGAACCTTTCGAATTTCTCAGGTTCCTGAAGGAAGGCCCGCAGCAGGCTAGAGCGAGACGACACGACTATTTCTCGCCAATAAGTTCGAACGTCGTTCATGCCCCGCTGCAACCAAGGAATCTCCGCAAGCAACGCGAGAGATTCCTTTTTGTTTATCGGCTTTTTCTCAGGTTCGAACCGGTCGAATTGCTCTGTGAGCCGGCTGCTGATCTCGGAGAGGATCCGGATCGGTTTTTCCACGTCGATATGCAGTTTTTGGTCGGTGATCTTTAGGTTCGAACCAATCGCGTGTAGAATCTCACGCTTCTGTTCTGATCCTCCCTCGTGGAACCAAAACCGGACGAAGGCGCCGAACAGGAACGTCCTCTCGGTGAGCTCCGTAACCACTTCGTGGTGTTTCTGTCCGTCCGCGATCTGACCCTCTGTCTGTTTGAGATCCGAGACCAGCCGCTCCTTTTCTTCACGAACCTCCTCTTGGCTGATGAGACTCCAGTCCGTATCGGGGGAGAGAACTAGCCGGTTGATGTGCTCGATCTGTCGGCGGAGACGGTCACGGCGCTTCTTGAGCGAGGCCGCTTGCTGTTCCCGGGCGGTGTGATCCGTCCGGTCATCCTCGCGAAGAGCTCGGATCGCCAAGCGAGCGAACTCCTGGGAGATCTCGCAGGTGGCCAGAACTGCGTCGATCTGACCCTCGAGGTCGTCGGCACGGACAAACCGCTGGGAGCAAGGCTGACGCTTCCGTTTGGTGCAGCGGTAGTAGACGTAGTGGAGACGGGTGGGTGAGGTCATCGCGTGAATCGTCAGTGCGCACTTGGGACAAGCGTCACGGTTGAGAGACGAGAACTTGTGCTTGCACGCGGAGCAGATGACCTGCCGCTTCTCCTCGGCTGTGATCATCCCACCGCACTCACCGCAGCGGATCAGGCCCGTGAAGGGGAAGTAGCGCTTCCGGGGCCGGGGCTTTCCGTTTCCTCTGATCAGTTCCTGGACCCAGTCGAATTCCCGTTGAGTGATCATCGGCTGGTGTGAGCCCTGATAGAGTTTCCGCCGGTTGGTGCCTGGGGTCTTCCACCAGAAGGAGCCGTAGTAGAAGGGATCGGTGAAGATCCGGTACCAGGTGGAGGTGGCATAGGGCTTTCCTCCCTGCCGCCGGGTCTTGCGGGAACGAAGCCCCCACTCCTCGGCGGCGATCCGCTGGATATCCCGAATCGAGTGGCGACTTGTGAGCATTAGGTCCCAGGCACGTCGAATGAGCGGAAAACGCTCCGGGTCTGAGAGGAGGGGCCGGTTTCCCGGTTCTCCGGTTCGATCGTTCAAGTATCCGGGCGGAGCGAGCCCGGGTCGTTCGCCCCGTTCGAGCTTCCCGCGAAACCCGCGGAGGACGCCCTTCCGGAGTGTGATGATGTGGTCGGTGGCCCGGCCACCTTCCACGCCCATGAGAAGGCCCGCGTCGTGCGGGTGGTAAGTACGGAAGGGGGTCCGAATCTCTCGGATGATTCCCCGCTGCAAGAGCCAGCGCACCCGGCCTTCGTCCACGGGGTTGCGGTAGAGCCGGTCGATGTCCCAGCACAAAAGAGCGTCCGCCTCACCCCCTTCGATCCCCGCGAGCATCGTGTGGAAGATGGGCCGGCCGGGGCCCTTCGCGCTCTTCTCCTCCGTGAAGGGCTCTGCGGCCACCACCAGCCCTTCGCGCTCGACGAGCTGCTGGAGTTCGCGGAGTTGGTCTCCGATTGAGCTGGCCTGCCGGTCATCCTCTGAAGACTTCCGGCAATAGATGAAGAATGTGGATTGTTCGGCTGCGTCGCTCATGGTGCTTGGTACGTGTTACGCTCCTTGTACCACCGCTGGAAGCGTTTGTAAACATGGAGCTTGTGTGCCGGGATCGGTCGATAGATCGCGCGAAACAGAGAAATGAGCGCCTGGGCGCGGCGGAGGGTCTCCTCCTCGGAGAGATCCTCGCCGAACTCGGCGCGGTAGAGTTCCTTGAATTCCTCGAGTAGTTCTGGGGTCATGGTCTAGACCAGCATATCCCGACTCTGGCCACGCCCAAGGCGTTTGGAGGTGTCAGGGGGGGCAGGAGGACACTCCTTTGGAGGCCTATCGGGTTCGTGTAGGCTGGAGGATATGAAGCATCACACCCCATCCTTAGGACCTGACACGAATTCCAAGGCGTCCGCCCAGGAGACGCCCCAGGAGGAGCACCCCACGGACCCCCGTCGCGAGAATGAGGGGAAGCCCCAGCCTGCCGTCTCGGCCCGTATGCCGGACGGCGGGCTGGCCGAGCTCGTCTACCGTCCCGCAGAGGGGCGGACGGCATTCTGCGTGTACCGGGACGGGGCATGGCGAGAGGAGCCCAGCGTCATGGTCGGTGGCCGACGCCTCGTGCCGTACTCCCCTGGGAACACTCTGCTTCAGAACCAGGTGGTCCTTTTCCCATCGGCCCCCGAGGAGTATGCCTCCGAGGAGGCACTCGTGGCTGAGATCCGGGCCTTCATCCGTCGCTACGTGCAGGTGAGCCCGCTGTTCGAGACCATCGCCAGCTACTACGTCCTTCTCTCCTGGGTCTACGACGGCTTCAACGAACTGCCGTACCTTCGGCTCCGGGGAGACGCGGGTAGCGGGAAGACCCGTTTCCTCCTGGTCGTGGGCTCCATCTGCTACAAGCCTATATTCACGAGTGGAGCTTCCACGGTGTCACCCCTTTTTCGGATACTGGACGCGATCCAAGGAACCCTGATTGTCGATGAGGCCGACTTTCGGTTCTCTGACGAGCGAGCCGAGGTGGTGAAGATCCTGAACAACGGGAATGGCCGGGGAATGCCCGTCCTCCGGAGCGAGATCTCCCGCACCCGAGAAGTGAGCCCCCAAGCGTTCCAGGTGTTCGGCCCCAAGTTGATCGCTACCCGGGGATTCTTCGATGACCATGCCTTGGAGAGCCGGTGCCTTACGGAAGAGATGGGGCAGCAGACAAAGGTCCGGGAGGACATCCCCCTGAGTCTACCGGCGGCCGCCCGGGATGAGGCTCTGCGGCTCAGGAACCAGCTTCTCGTCTTTCGGTTCCGGAACCTACACCGCTGTGCCGCAGACCTCGGGGAGGTAGACCGGACGATCGCGCCGCGCCTCGCACAGGTGTTCGCTCCGCTGTTAGCGGTGGTGGAGGATCAACAGGCCCGTGCGGAGCTCCAGGCCCTGGCGCGCCAGTACCACCGGGAGTTCCTCCTTGAGCGCGGCATGCGTCCCGAAGCGCAGGTCCTGGAAGTCGTCCACGATCTGGTCCAAGCCTCGCCCAACGGGAACGTCCCACTCAAGGAAGTGGTGAGCTGGTTCGTGGACCGATACGGGGAGGAGTATGACCGGAAGGTCACCTCGCGCTGGATCGGGCGTGTCCTGCGACAGCTCGGCGTCCACACCCGGAAGAGCCACGGCGTCTACGTGATTTCGCTGGAGGAACGACCGGTGCTGGAGCGGTTGTTCCAGAGGTACGGGGTGGAGGACCAGGGGTCCAAACCCTCAGCCGAGCAGATCGATCAATCGTGATTCGATGCTTGTACGCCCCGGGCGTGGGCTCACATTGGCGCCGTTTTCTCTCCAACCGACTCTGAAGAGACCCCGTGAGGCCCTTCAGCACCACCCTTCGCTTCACCGCCAAGTCCCCAAAGTCCCCGAAGTCCAGCTGCGCGACCCATAGGCCGCCGAGGGACCCCCACACCCGCCGTTTTCCCCAACGGCGGGTGTGGTACTGTCCCTTTCGTTGTGAGAAAATGGGAAGATCTCTGCTCGTGTCCCGGTTCATCACCGTCGCGCCGACCGGATCGCTTCCGTGCTCCTGGATTGTCCCCCCGCAGCTGTGGATAACTCATCTGGCCGAGGGGGGAGGGATGTGCCGGACGGGTTGGCATCGGACGCATTGGGCGTGTTCTTTCTGCCAGGTAGGCTGGGTAGGCTTGATCGTGCTTTCCCGGGAGGCAGCGAGCAGGCCATCACCCCCCATGACAAAGACACTCAACAACTACCTTCGAACCCACCGCAAGCACGCCCGCCTCTCGCAGCGTGACGTGGCGCGCGCCCTCGGCCAGAAATGTGGCACTGTCGTCTCCAAGCACGAGACGAACGAGCGTGTGCCGCACCTGGATACAGCCCTCGCATACGAGGCTCTCTTCCGCGTACCTGTTCGACAGCTCTTCCAGGGCCGATTCGAAAAGGTCGAACGTCGGGTTCGCGCGTCCTCTCGCGCTCTCGGGATGGGCGCCAAGGGATCCGGCCCCGGGAAGTCGATCCCCACGCCAAACCGACCCTTCACCCGGATCCTATCTTTGGCCCCGCACACCAAGGGTCTCGGATACGCGGTCTTCGAGGGGCCCGAACGTCTCGTCGACTGGGGATTCCTCGAGGTACGGCCAAAGCAGCGGGCCGATGTTGCACTTCGCGTGCAGGTGCTGCTCCATCGATACCAGCCCGCCCATCTTGTCGGCGAGGACCCAAACGATCCGAAGAGCCGGCGTTCCCCCGCGATCAAGGCGCTCATCAAAAGGATCACCAGCCGAGCCCGAGCGCGTCGGATTCCTCCCGTGACGTTCACCGGAGGCGAAGTTCGGGATGCGTTTGCCGCTACACGCGCCAAGACGAAGCACGAAATCGCGATCATCCTCGCCAGCCGGTATCCGCAGATCTCCCACCGGCGGCCCGCAAACCGCCGGCGCACCCCGTGGAAGAGCGAGGACACCCGCATGCCCCTCTTCTGGGCGGTCGCGCTCGGCGTCAGCTACTACCACCACCGCGAGGGCTGGGAGCCCAGACCCCGATGATGGCTCGTCGACGCACAACCAAGGGTCGACCGCTCCGCATCCTCGCTATCGATCCAGGCACCCGGCGGATGGGGGTTGCGGTGTTGGACGGATCGGAACTCGCCTACCACGGTGTCTGGAGCTTCCGACCCGGCGGCCCACCAAGTTCCCGGCTCCGGGAGGGACGTCGCGTGATGATCCGGCTGCTCAAAGACTTCGCGCCCGAGCTTGTCGCGTTCGAGCGCACCTTCTTCACCAACAACCGAAATGCCGCCCTTCTGAACGTCTTCACGGACGAACTGGAGGCGCTCGCGCACCGGCATCGCGCCCGAGTTGTTGGCTTCGCCCCATCGACGGTCAAGAAGGTCATAACCGGCGACGGCCACGCCGCCAAAGCCCAGGTCGCCGAGGCCGTAGCATCCCGCTTTCCCCAGCTGCGCGCCTACCTCATAAACGAACCCAAGTGGAAGCGGGACCACCACGGCAACATGTTCGACGCCGTGGCCGTGGCGCTCACCGCCGCGGGGTCACCTAACGGAGAGTCCTGACCGGGGGCTCCGCCGCGCCATCCTCCTTGTCTCGCCAAACATTCGTTAACCCACCCTTTCTCCATGTGGATCGACCCGGAATTCGACCACAGAGGATGGCGCGCCCGAACCCCTGGTCCATCAGTCCATCCTCGCGATCTAAGAAGAACCCTCCGGTCGAGGGTGTTTCTTAGTGTTTGATCCAGGTCACCTGGCCGTGGCTCTGGTCGAGCCGTGCCGCCGGGAGCCCGTCCGGAAGGGGTGCGCGTGTCACAGGCATGTCATAGTTTGGTCGTATTCAATCGCTTTAGTTGACGGTCCTTCCTCCCGGTCCTGCCCGAGCTGCGGGTTCAGTAAAATCCAGGAGAATGCTGCGTTCTACGGGAATCGTGGAGTCGCCCTCACAGAGGAGGCTCACGCACCGACCCGAATCGTGTCAGGGCTCGGGCCTATCGGTCAACGCATCGGGGTCGGCACCCTGATGATTGGGCTCTTCGCGATCGGCGAGAACCTGATCGGGATGCGGGAGGGTCTGGACGGGCGTGCAGGGAGTGGGTCATGAGTGTCCTGGCTGTGCCCAGGCCTAAGTGGATGCCGTCGCGTGACGCGGGGGAGGGAGGTTGAGGAGGTGCTCCCTCCGCGAAGGGAGGTCATGACAGCGTGGATAGCCGAACGATCGGTGGGAAAACCCAGTTCTCAGCAATAGGCCGGGAACAGCCACTGTTAGTAAACAGCTCAACTGACGGAGCAATGTGTCCGTGACAGAACTCCTCTCTCCCCTCCTTGGCGTTGCGGCTCTCGGAGTCGCAGTGTGGGCAGCGATTCAATCGCGCGGGGCGTCTCGGGAAGCGAATGATCTACAAGAGCGGCTAGTGGCCCTGGAGTCCGCTCGCGAGCGGGATCGACTCGCCGCCGCGAAGCGAGCGCGTGTGGTCGCCTTTGTTCGCACGATTGGCCGCTCAACCAAGTTGTTCTTGAGGAACGAGGGTGAGGGGCCGGCCCGCGCCATCCAAGTGTTCTTCGACGGACAGCCGATGAGCGAGCATCCCGTGGCGGTTTCCGGAGACTCACCCCCCACAGCATTGGGTTCTCAGGGCGAGGTGAACGTGCTCATCGCGCCTACCCATGGCACCCCAATTCGCGCCCTCGTGACGGTAGCTTGGGAGGATGACTCCGGACCGGGCCGATGGGAGTCGGACCTTAAGCTTGTTTGAGGAAGACCTTGGTGGAGCCCTTCAGGATTCCGAGCAATCAGCGTTACATGGTGGCGGCGAACGGCCTCTCGTATTTGGCCGCAGAGCGCTTCACCGTAATCGTCGCGGCCATGGGCACACCGCATTGGCACATGATGTGCCAGATCCAATTCCACCGTAGGATCGGTAGCATCTTCGTGCAGTTCCCATATTTCAAGGAGTCGCAAGGCATCCTCTCCTCGGCGACGTTCGAGGAAGCTGGAGGCGGTCAATCCGAGATTCAGTTCGAGAGAGGTGGGAGAGCGACCTCGCATTTGGTGAAGTACCATCATCCGCCCGACGGACGAGTCCACTTCTCCCAGGACAACAAGGTCAACTCCGAAATTCGGCGGCAGTCCTTTCCGCTGTCACAGTCTGGTTTGCTCTGGGAAATGCATGCGTTTGATCTGAGTGGATACGAGGTTGTCACGAAGGACCGTATTCGATCACGCCGCGCCTATTTGCCGCAGCTGTTCAAGCATGGCCTTCCTAACTCACTGGTCATCCGCGGCGAATGGCAGGAAAAGACCGAGGTTGCTTCGTCTCTGATCGACGCGGACGGACCGTTCGTGACGGTGCGCCGGCCTCGAGATGGTCGGACGATGAAGGCGCTGTTGCTGGGGCAACCCGAAGGACACCCCCTTACCGAGCACCTCCTCGTGCTCAACGTTGGTGTACCACCTGCGGTGGAAGTCGACCGTCCGACAATGATCTTCCTGGGGGGATGGGACTCGCCGCTGCGGGCAGATACCAAGCCGGGCCACAGGTGCTTGTCCTTCATGTATCCTGTCGACCGCTTCGAGGAGCTTGTCCGATCGGTTGGCACCGTCGACAGAGGTTAGATCATCTAGTGTGTCGCGCTTCAGCATCCTCCGGACAACTCGCGTCTTCTTGAAAGTGACACCCTGGCCCCGCTGGGGGTGGGCTATGCAGCTCAAATGATCGACCGGCAATGAAAGCGAGCCACGGACCTGAAGGTCCGTGGCTCTTGTTCTTCCCGTCAGTTCATCGACGGGGGAAAGTGCTCTTGGAATCCCCGGTTGATGTGCCGGAGGAGCTCGAAGGCGGACCGGTAGCTCCGCATCCGGTGGGTGGCGTGCCACGTCGCCGCGTTGTAGGCGGCGTAGGCGGTCCGGTTGGCGCTAGCGGCGATCCGCTCCCGGATCGTGTTCGCGGTCCGTTCCGGAAGCGGCTCGAGGATCTGGTCGACCCGGTCCTGGTCGAGGGGCATCTCGGACCACATCTGGTAGGTCCAGAGGATGCGGTCGAACCCGGTCAGGTAGCTCCCGAGTTGCTGGGCGATCTCGTCCACCGGGATCTCCCCTGAGTGGACAGCCATGAACCCGCCGGCGAACGCACCGCCTCCGCCAACGGCCAGGTTCGTGCAGACGAACCGGAACGCGCCGATGTGGACGGTGATGCGAGACGTGCCGTCATAGGTGTTCTGGATCTTGATGCACGGGCACAACTTGTCTCCGTCGGCCACCGACCCGGTGAGGGAAGGGAACTTGAAGACGGCCCGCATACGGGCACCTCCCCGGTCCAGGAAGATCCCTCGGGGAACCGGGCCCGTGTCGATCTGATCCGTGGCCGCCGCGATGGCGTCCAGGAGACGGCGGTGATGGACGAGGGTGTAGCGGTCGGAGACAACGGCGAGCGGGGTGCCGGTGTCCTCGCGCACGACGGCCATCCGCTTCGGAACGGTGATGTAGGCGCCATTCGCTCGGTACAGCACGGGCTTCAGGGTGACGGGGAAGTCGGCGTCGCTGGGATCGCCCGGGTTCTGGTTGATGTGGGTCGCGAGATCGATGGGTTGGCGGGCCATGGGAGCCTCCTTGTGGAACGGGATTCCTGCGAAAGAACTTCCGGCCAGCGTAGCACGCGGGCCCGACGCCCCAAGGCGGTGGATTTAGACGGCAACGTGATCCCGACTGCGCCGAGTGGAAGGGTGGCCGATCTAGCTATTCCCGCGCTCGCGGGGTGGGCGCCATCCTTCGAGCATGATACGGATCATGATGCTGATCGAGCGACCCGAGGGGTTGCAGGTCGAGGTGGCCAGTCTGGCGGACGGAGTGTTCCCCGCAGCCATAGAGGCTGAGCTCTACGTGTCCTTCGGGGAAGGAGGGATCGCGCACCTGCCGCTCTGGAACGGCCGGATCATGCGGGTGTGCCGGGACGAGGTCGAGGCGGTGTGCGCGTGGGAGGAGGGAGCATGAACCCTTGGAGTGCTCTATCACGTGCAGGCGGCGAGCGGACCTATGTCCCTCGCGCTCTTGTTCGCCAGCCGTTGGTGCGAGTAGGTTCCCGCAGCCGAGATTCAGGAATGCGAGAGAGCCGAACCGGAGACGGCCATGGATGCGATCAATCCGTACACGAGCTCGGTCAGTAGAGACCCGAACACCGGTCGACATCCGGTCGCCACGGGCCAGATGCATGTGGCGCTTCCCCTGATCGAACCACAGCCTTTCTAGTCCAAAACTGCCCCCTAGTATGGTATAATCAGAAATACGACAATGTCACAAAACCTCGCCAAACTCACGCGATTGTTATCGGATATGTTCCAGCTCGACCAAGCCGAGCTGGATTTCGGAATCTACCGCATCATGAACTACAAGCGAGATTCGATCCAGAAGTTTATCAATGACGATTTGCCGAAGGGTATCGCTGAGGAGTTGAATCGTGACGCCCTGCGCAGGCAATCCAGAGCTGCTGAGGAGCTGGCTAAGGTAGGGACAAGAGTCAGAGAAACCCTCGGAGAGGGAGCGCTGGATGCTGACGGAAGGCTGCTGGCGGCGTATCGTGACACGCCCGTCGGAAAAGAGTATGAAGCGCTAAAAACCACCGTGGCGGGTGCCATGACCCGCGAACGGCTCGAATCCACTATTTACAATCACCTCCACACCTTCTTCAGCCGATACTATGAAGACGGTGATGTCATCTCCAAGCGTCGCTATTCTAAGCGTGAAAAGTACGCTATTCCCTACAACGGGGAGGAGGTACACCTGCACTGGGCGAACAGCGACCAGCACTACGTCAAGACGGCTGAGTACTTCCACAACTACGCCTACGCCGCCCGGGGCGTGACGGTCCACTTCGGGATTCGCTCTGCGGATGTGGAACAGAACAACGTTAAGGGCGAGAAGCGATTCTTCCTCCCCCTACTGAGCGAAGTGGAATGGGACGCAGATGAGCAGGAACTCGTGGTGCCTTTCGAATATCGACCGCTGACGAAGGAAGAGGAGAGTAACTACGGGAATCGAGGCCAACAAGATGCGATCAATGCGGAGGTCTCGACCGGGCTTCCCGGGCGGTTGAGCGGGATCAAAGCCGTACTTCCGGCTTTGACAGCTGAACGACATAAAGATTCGGACGGGAATCCCGTCTCGCATCTGACACACCATCTTCGTCAGTATACCCGGCGAAACACTTCCGATTACTTCATCCATAAGAATCTGAAGGTTTTCCTCTCGCGAGAGCTGGACTTCTATTTGAAGAACGAGGTGTTGAATCTCGACGCTGTTGAGGGTGGTGGGGAGGACCAGGCAGAAGGGTGGTTCCAGATGATGCGGACCATCAAGCGCATTGGGGACCGCATCATCACCTTTCTGGACCAGATCGAGTCCTTCCAGAAGCTCCTCTGGGAGAAACGCAAGTTCGTTGTGGAAAGCCAATATTGTATTACCGTCGGCGAAATCGACAGGAGCTTCTACCCAGAGATTGGGAGGAATGAGGCGCAGTGGGCTGAGTGGAACGACTTCTTTGGGATCGCAGAGGAGGTGCCGAAGCTTTTCTCGTCGGACAAGGGGCAGGAGAAGCGCCGCCTCGAGTTTCTTGTGACCCACCCGACACTTGTGGTGGACACGAAGCACTTCGACGATGCGTTTGTAGATCGTGTGCTGGGGAGTTTTGAGAACCTAGACGAACTCCTCGACGGCCTTCTCATCCATAGCGAGAACTTCCAGGCGCTCCAACTCCTACAAGAACGCTTCCGAGGCGGCATTCAATGTGTTTACATAGACCCTCCGTTCAACACCGGTACCGACGAGTTCCTCTATAAGGATGGTTACCAGCACTCCAGTTGGCTGGCTATGATGTCATCCCGAGTGGAGCTCGCCACGGCTCTCTTGGCTACGGACGGGACCTTCTATGCTCATATCGATTACACGGAGAAGGAGAGGCTCAAGCTGTTGCTGGACCGGTACTTACATTATGTAACGGAAATCATATGGCGGATCGGCTGGGTGTCCGGATATAAGTCAGCCGCAAACAAATTCATACGTAATCACGATACAATATACCAGTACGGTAAGAATGAGACGCCCCTGTTCATCAAGACGTACATACCGTATCCAGAAGGATATACACGCAGGGACGGAAACCCGCCTTCGGGCGAGGGATACCCACTTGAGGATACCTGGAACTGCAGCGACCTGGACAAACTGCACTCCGTGCAAATCATGAGCTTCAGTAAGGAGAAGATAGGAAATCAAGCGTTGACACAGAAGAACGAGAACCTCCTGGCCCGAATGATTGGGTCCTCGTCACGTCCCGGCGACTTAGTGCTGGACTATTTTCTGGGCTCCGGAACGACTGCAGCAGTCGCGCATAAAATGGGAAGAAAGTACGTAGGAATCGAAATGGATCATCACTTCTACGACTTTGCGTTACCGCGCATGAAGAGGGTGTTATATGGAGACCCATACGGCGTCTCGCCGGAAGTCGGCTGGAAGGGAGGTGGTGCGTTTCAGTACGTAAAGCTCGAGAGTTTTGAGGACACACTGACAAACATTGAATTTGATGGCGCGGTGATGCAGGAGACGATGGATTTTGAGGATTATTGTCTCCGGTACATGCTTCGCTGGGAGACACGAGAGAGCGATACCCTTCTTAACGCGGACAGATTGGTGAATCCATTTCGCTATTCTCTCCGAATTCACGAGGATCGAGAGATCAAGAAGCGTGTGATCGATGTCCCGGAAACCTTCAACTACTTGATCGGCCTGCGGGTGGAGAGACGACAGACCTTCTGGGATGACGACAGACGATATCTAGTGTATAAAGGCAAGATGAAGGACCGCGATGTCGTCGTGATCTGGAGAGACACAGAGAAATGGACCAAAGAGGATTTCGCACGAGATAGAGCATTTGTGAAGAAAGAAGAGATCACCGAGGGGGCCGACGACGTATTCATAAACGGCGATTCGGTTGTCCCGAACGCGAAGGCCTTGGAGCCGGTCATGAAAGGTCGTTTGTTCGCAAGTATGGACAGATAGAATATGGCGAGACAGATCGATGGTAAGCGAGAGTATGTACGTCTGGAGGAGCGTTTGCTTCTACTGGACTGGTTCAATCACCTTCTCGGATACAAAAGCAATCGTGAACTGCTCGCGGATACCAAAATGGTGGCCGAGGGTTTCGGCCCGGAAGGGCGTAGCTACTTCTACCACCATCTTGAAGCCCGGGGCGACAAACTGAAGCTGTCGCTGACGGACCTGGCCCGCTATGACGAGAACATCCGCGAGCACCTGCGCGCGATGAACGCACGTCGATCAGACCCGATCACCCTGCGATACTTCCAATACCTGGCGGCCCTCTACTGTGAGATCTTCCTTGAGCGGTGCTTCCGAGGGCGCCGGAGGCTTATCCAAGCTCTCGATGAGTTCGTGAGGGAGCGGAACGCGAGGAAGAACCCGGGGGAGCCGCAGGACAGCGGTTTTGCGGAGGAGGACCTGGGGAAGGTGGCCGTGTGGATGGCGACCGGGAGTGGCAAGACTTTGCTCATGCACCTGAATTATCGGCAGTTCCTCCACTACAACGACCGACCGCTCGACAACATCTTGCTGATCACGCCAAACGAGGGGCTCAGCGACCAACACATGGAGGAGATGGCCGCATCGGGGATCCTTTCGGAACGCTTCGACCTTGAGGAGAGCGGATTGACCCTGACCGCTCCGAACGTCGTTCGGGTGATCGAGATCACGAAGTTGGTGGAGGAGAAACGGGGTGGCGGACAAAGCGTGCCTGTAGAAGCCTTCGAAGGCAACAACCTGATCTTCGTCGACGAGGGCCACAAGGGTTCGGGTGGTGCGGTGTGGCGGGGCTTCCGGGACGCACTGTCGGCGACCGGGTTCACGTTCGAGTACAGTGCCACCTTCGGTCAGGCGCTCACGGCGGCCAGGAACGACGAGCTCACGAAGGAATACGGAAGAGCGATCATCTTCGACTACTCATATCGATATTTCCACGGAGACGGGTACGGCAAGGATTTTCACATCCTCAATCTCAAGCAGGAAACCAGGGAGGAGGCCACGGAGACGCTATTTCTTGGAAACCTGCTGTCGTTCTATGAGCAGCAACGTATCTTCCACGAGAAGGCGGATCAGATACGTCCGTACAACCTCGAGAAGCCGCTCTGGGTCTTCGTGGGTAGCAGCGTCAACGCCGTATACACGGAGCGAGGCAGAAAGCGGAGCGATGTTTTGACAGTGGTGCGTTTTCTGCATCATCTCTTGGAGAATAAGGACGGCTGGGTCATCAAGACGATTCGGGATCTCCTCGACGGACGCAGCGGCCTCGTCGATCCACACGGGCAAGACATCTTTGAGGAGCGTTTCGGATATCTCCGGTCGCTGGGAGTGCAACCGGAGAAGGTTTATCGAGACATCCTGGCGAGGGTGTTGCATACTCCGACCGGCGGCGCACTCCAGATCGCCGACATGCGTGGCAGCCCAGGGGAGCTGGGCCTAAAGGCCAGCGGAGCTGAAAATTACTTCGGCGTAATCTACATAGGTGACACTAGTAGCTTCAAGAAACTGGTGGAAGGGGAAGGGTCTGGGATTGCGATCGAAGAGGACGCAGTCACCGATTCCCTGTTCAAGGAGATCAATGCGCCAAACACCACCGTTGAAATCTTGATCGGCGCGAAGAAATTTATGGAGGGTTGGAACTCCTGGCGAGTGTCGAGCATGGGCCTGCTGAACATCGGGAGGAGGGAAGGTTCGGAGATTATCCAGTTGTTCGGTCGCGGGGTGCGGCTGCGGGGCCGGGATTCGAGCTTGAAGCGAAGCGCGGTCTTAGACGGTGAGCATCCGGCACATCTCGGAGTCTTGGAGACCTTGACGATCTTCGCGGTGCGCGCCAACTACATGGCTCAATTCCGGGACTACCTTGAGAAGGAGGGTGTGGAAACCGAAGGCGCCACGGAGATTCCCCTCCCTATCCGCGAGAACGCCCGGTTTCTGAAGGAAGCCTTGATGGTCCCGCGGGTGCCGAAGGATCGGAGTTTTTCCGATGAGGTGAATCTGCTGTTGGAGGTGGACTGCGATGTTCGGGTTCACGTGGACATGTCCCTCAAGGTGGAAGCGTTCGAGAGCGACCTCGACGGTCTGAAGGAAACCGCCGCGAAGGCGGGTAAGGAACAAAGGATTTCAAAGCAATCGCTGGAGCTGATCGATTGGGAAGAGGCGTATCTCGACCTGATTGAGTACAAGGAGCGGAAGGGGCTTCGAAATCTCGTGGTCCGGCCTCGGATGATACGGGAGATCGTAGAAACCGACGAACCATCGCGCGTGTACGCTCTCGTCGCCGCCGAATCGGTGGTGAACCCTCGGTCGTTCGGAGAGAGAAAGTTCCTACAAGAGGCGGTGACCTCCATCCTCAGGAAGTACGCCGAGAAGTTCTACCGAGTTCGGCAGGAACGGTGGGAATCTTTGAACATGGTCTACGGTGTACTCGACGAAAGTGATGGAAACTTCCAAGACTACGTCATCAAGATTCCACGGGGAGAGGCGGAGCTCGTCACGGCCGTGCACCAACTTATCGAAGAGGGCAAGCGCATCTACAACGCGGAGCTCCGTGAGCTACCCAATATATACTTCGATCGTCATCTGTATCAGCCACTTCTCGTGGAAAGGGGGGAGAAGATCCGGAGTACCCCGCCGGGGCTGAACGAAAGCGAAGAAGGGTTTGTGGCGGACCTTCGGGAATATTTCCGAGAGCAGAAGGAGGGCTTGCTGGCGCAAAAGGAAATATTCCTCCTCCGAAACTTGACCCGGAGCAAGGGGATCGGGTTCTTTGACAAGAGTCGTTTCTATCCCGACTTCATCCTGTGGGTGCAGGATGGAGCGAGACAGCGCATCGTGTTCATCGAACCCCATGGAATGATCCACGCGAAGGCATACGATCACGACGAGAAGGCCCAGCTTCATGTGCGACTCCGCGAGCTGGCGGTGGAGATGGGCGAAAGGTCCGATCGGGATGACTTGGAGCTGGACTCGTTCCTGATCTCGGCTACGCCCTACGAGGAGCTACGGATGCGCTACGACGACGGCAGCTGGGATCGGAAGCGGTTTGCGAAGGCGCACATATTGTTCCCGGAACGAAACGGGGGCTACGACTACATCACGAACATCTTAGGGTCATCCGAGGTGTGAGCGTGAGTCATGGCGATACTGGCCATATATCGATCGGGAACGCAACGCACCCCGACAGACAGCGATGCTCCGGGGTAGCTGTTCCTCGCCGGTGATCGGTACCTAACAGGAGGCAGTGGGGATTTTCGGATCCGCGCTCGCTGAGGGAGCGCGGATCAAACCCCTCGAGCGTGAAGACCACCGACAGGAACCCCCTCGTGAAGGGGAGCCACCGCCGCATGCGGGTGGTCCTCGGGAATGCGGAGCCCCGCCGCGTGTGGATCGATTCCGTGGTCCCGTCGGACAGCCTCACGGAGCTCCTCAGGCCGCATCTGGATGATAAGATGCACGCCCATGTCGTATCCCGCCACGTGAACAACCCCCGGAACGAGGGGCCGAACTGCATCCGGCCCGGTTCTCCCTCCTGCCGGTTTCCTGGTCCGGGAGGGGTGGTGGTAGAAGAAAGGCCCAGCTCATCGAGCTGGGCCTATTGCGGTGGTGCGCCAGGGATGGCGCGTCCCGGCGCGAGCCGGGAACAACCGTGAGGCGAAAGCCGAGCGGGAAGTGAGTTGGAGGTGAAAGTCCTCTGGGGACTCCGAGTGCCGGGAACCCGTAGCCAAACGGCAACCGTTGTTCCGTGAAGAGCCGCGGGAAGGAAGCCGAAGGCAAAGCTCCGGCTCGGGAGAGCCGTCCAAACAACGATGTTTCGAGACGGACACTACCTATGGGCCGTTTGTTATACGCTTCAATAGGTTTAGTACATCCTTACGATCTATGACTCCGGCGCGGATCTCGTCGGCGACGCCAGCGAGGGTCCGCTGCGTGACCTCCCCAGGGGACAGTTTGGGCCGACTGTCCAAAAAGCCTTCAGAGCAGAGGAAGTCCTCCAGCTTCTGGCGCTGGCTATGCAAAAAGCGAGGAACCTCCTTTTGAGCGAGCGCATCTAAGAGCGCAGAAGGATCCCCGCCCAAGCGCTCGGCAAGATCGGCCAAATCGTCAAGCTTGGTGAGCGTCACGCCATCGGCCTGTTCGAGAATGACCCGATCAATCAGTTTCTCTCGACCAATTGAGGACGCTGATAGAAATGCGGAGAGCGATTTGGCCAGCGCCTGGATCCTGACCCACTGGTCCTCAGATAAAACCGTAGCAAGGCTTCCATCATGCTCGCGTAGGGTGCGAAGCTGACCCCACCGATCGATTCCGCGTTGAAGCAAGGTGGATATGAGGTTTGGGTCGTCAACGAGGTGCCAGATGTGGGTATCACCTACATCGGCTGCTGGGGAAAGCGGCGTCACGGAGAGAGAGCGTCCATAAGTGCGGTGATCCTTTCCGTCCGGCTCTGGGATATCCTCCGGAAGAGTGTCTGCGTACTCCACCTTCGGCGCTTTAAGCTCCTCGGTCAGCGAACGCCTCTTGGCGAGGTTGATGAACTGGTACGGTGGATCGGTCTCGTCTCCATTCTCGAGGGCGGCGGCCCACTTTCGCACCTCATCGTTTTGAGCGGTTACGTAGAAGACCTGCCTTCCCCGACGCGCAATCTCGATCACGGTGTCGATGATCGCTCGGGCCCGAATGTCATCTGTGTTCGCTAGGGTTTCGTCCAGGAGGATTGGTAGCATTGGCCCCTGTTCTTGCTGCTCGACAAAGGCGAGCCGCACGGCGAGGAGAAGTTGGATCCGTGTGCCGCTGGACAACTGGCCCAAAGACTTAACTTCGTTGTGCCGGGTATCGAGTGCCGTGAACTCGGGTGTTTCGGAGTCCTTGAACTGGAGCTCATAGCGACCTAGTGTAACAGTGGCGAGCAACTCCCGAGCTCGGTGAAAGACTGCCGGGCGGTCGTGATCCTTCGTCTCGTCGTGAACGAACTCTGCGACCGTCCAGCCCACGACCTGCGCGGTCTCCTCTTCCAACTTTTCTTGGAGTGCGGCCGCAGCTCGATCCCGGGCTTCGATCGCCGTCTCTATGGTTTGCTCACGTTTTGCATTCTTAATGTCTTGTTCGAGCCTGGGGATCTGATCCTGGAGCGTCTCTAAGCGATCAAGCGTTTCCTGAAGTCCTTCGAGTTCTGTCTCGATCTCAGTCTCGCTAAGTTCTTCCATTCGATCATCGTACGCTGGTTCCCTGTGTAGTATGCCGAGCGCTTGATTGCGTAGGGGCCTAGCTTTCGACTGCTCTCTCAGGGCGGCCTCGTAATCCTCCCGATAGTTGCACAGTTGCTGAAGGCCGGCCTCGTCGTCGGGACTGAGATCCAGAGCCTCGAATAGGCTCCGGATCTCCTGTTCCCTTTCCCCAACGGTTCCCTCGGCGGCCTCCTTATCGGACTCTGCCTTCTCAAGATCTCTCTTGGCTGACCGGTAGGTTCGGAATCGATCGTCCAGCAGCTCCAACAGGGTCAGGGCGGATTCGGCGTTTGCAGCCTTCTCGTACCCGTATGGGGCGAGCGTGTCGCCGATCTCTTCAACGAGGGCGGTGCATTGGCTCCGGGCCTTCGTTACTTCTTCCTCGGCACCGACGAGATCGATCCGTGCCTCCTGCCAAGCGCCCAGGTTGCGAACGAACCAAGAGAACGATCGCGGGCCCACGTCGAGCTGGACCCCAAGGTCATTTGCCGCCGTCGCGATATCTTCCGCGAGCTGCGTTGCCCGTTGTTCCAAAGTCTCGCGGTCCGGGGCTAACTTGATGCGTTGCTGCTCGCGCTCGCTTGCCAACTTTGCTGCCGCCACGTCGTCTTCCAGGCGGTCAAGGTACGCCTCTACAGCCTCGCGTTCCCAGTTCGGGGGAGCGTCGAGCCCGGTCCGCTGAAAGTCCCGCTCATAGGTGGCCCTGGCGGCTGCGCCATGCTCCGTGGGCTTCGTGCGCCACCAAAGAAAGAGCAGCACAAGTCCAGCGAGCAGAAGGATCCCGCCGGATACGACGTTGAATGCAATCAAGCTCACGCCGGTCAGAGCGGTCACGACGCCTCCAGCCGAACCGATGAGTCTGCTGCTGGTGGTCGACGACCTTTGGTCCTCAGGCACCTGCAACCATCGTCGGAGGATTCGCCGGCCTTCGTGCAAGGTTCCGGGATCGGACGCAGACTGTTCTTCGCTGAGCCACGCGTCGATTACATCAAGGATCGCTTGCTCTTGACGGACCGCGTCCGCGTTTTCAGCGATCCGTTCGGATCGGTGCAGAAGACCTGTGTTCACACGCGCGAGTGCCTCAAGGTCGGTGATCTCACCGAGTGCTCTGCCTGCTTCTGCGGCTTTCACCTTCGCCTTTTGCGTCTCTCTTTCCAGGCTCCCAACCCGGCTCTCGAAATCGTGGAGCTTCTGGATCCGGCGGCGAAGCGTGGGGATTAGATCCTCTGGAGGATCCTCGTCGGGCAGCTCTGCGTCGCGGATACCCTGCTGAGCACCGTCGATGTTGGCCTTGGCATCGTGGACCGCAGTGTGCCAGTCGGCCAGCTCTTTGCGGAGTTTCGCCAGATGCCCGGGTTCCTGCCCGGTGACATTCGCGACCGCTTTGGGTAGTTCGCTCAAGCGGCGCTGGGCAAGCTCAAGCGCGGCTTGGTGCTGACGATACTCCTGGGCGCGCTTCAGAGCGCTCGACCTCTCCTGAACCGCCCGTGCCGCTCTCCGCTCCGCTTTCAATTCCTGGAGGCGGTGCTCGGCTTCTTTAGGGTCAATGACGTTCCTTATGGCCTCTTTGAGTTCACGTTCCTGACGATTGTAGTCCCGGCGTTCCCCGATGTTTGGACTGGAAGGAGAGGGTCGGAAGCCGAGGTTCCCGCGAGCCTCACGAATGTCGTACCCGCCTGCGGATTCCTGGAGGATCTGCTGTGCAAAGTCACGGTTGGGATCCTCCGCCTGCAGGAGCTCGTGGAGCCAGAGCTTGTACCGGTCCGCGGCGATACTTGGCGGAAGGCTGGGCCCGGGGTCCGGATCTCCGTCCCTGAGGAATGTTCGCCGTCCTGGGTCAACGACTACTTGGTACGCTCTATCGTCGTGGCGAAGATTTCCTCTCAGGATCGCTAGTCCAGTGGGATCCGGTGCTCCGTGCAGCGCTAGGCTAATGGCCTGGGTGATTGTGGTCTTACCGCTCTCTTGGGGACCGTGAATGATGTTGATACCGGGCGAGAGCTCGTCGATGCTGAAAGCACGGGTTGGCGGGAACCCGGGCATCCGGTGGATTTCAAGCGTTTGGAGATGGATGCGCGGGTTACTCATGGTCTTTCTTTGTGCTTTTGGCCTTCGAGTTCGTCGATCAACAACAGAGCCTGTTGGCGCACCAGGGATCGGAGATCTGCGCGTCCGACGCGTGGCACGTCTGTAAAGCGGTCGGAGATTGGGGCGTAGGTTCTCGACCGATCTACCTCGGTGACCCTCTCGCGCGCTGCGGCGAGGAGCGTTCGGATCTCCGGTGTGTCTTTTCCCGCTTCGAGGTCTCGAACGATCCGCGCAAGCGACCCGGAGGGTGATCGAGCCGTCGCAAGCGCATCGAGATCGATGGCTGGCCGCGTCTCATTTCTGATCGTGTCGATGGTTGCCGTGGTGTCGTCCAGATTCAGCTCGAAGTCGTCAGTGGCGGCTGACGTGATGTCGAGTACTGATCCGTGCAGGGAGGTGCGGCCCCGCAATTTGAGTCGGCAGACCAGCCGTTCCACGGGACCGAGATCGTCTAGATCAGTGTGGAGAGCTTGGCGAATCCGTTCGACCACGCGCGTTCGTGTCTCTCCTTCGTCGTCCACGTCGGTTAGGTCGACGTCAATTTCCTCATATCGAACGGTAGCTGTGATGAGCTGCTCGGGCTCAACAGCACCGGTGGGGTGGACGTGGATAAGCCACGGCCCGTGGGCTCCGGTTTCGTTGGGGCCGAGCGGCTGGGGTGATCCAGGGTAGAGATATTTAACCCCCGTTTCGGTCTCCTTAAGCGTGGGACTGTGTCTATGACCCATAAGCCACATGACCGGGCCGGCGCGTGCAAGTTCGCTGCTTGACACCGGGGCGTAACGGGTGCCGCTGCTTGGATCTACTTCCCCGTGGAGTACACCCAACACAGGCACATTGGCTTGCTCGTACTTGTACGTTTCCAGCGGGGAGCGGGCCATGTGAAGTTGGGGGAAAGACCAGCCGTCCAGGAACAGCCGGGGTTCAAGTTCGTTTTCGATGATGAGAGCCTCTCGCGTCCACGTCCCCCTGGGGCCGAGCAAGTGGAATCCGTCGAGTTTGAGAGATTCCACGATCTCCGGGAACACGTCAAAGTCGTGATTTCCGGCGACAGCGAAGGTTTGGATGCTCTCCTCACCGAGTCGCCGTAGGCCCTGTTCAAGCGGGCCAAGCGCCTCGTAGTAACGGTTCTCCCGCTCCACGATATCACCGGTGAGAACCACGGCGTCCACCCTTCGCTGGACCGCCTCGTCCACGACCTGATTCCATGCCGCACTCGCAGCGAATCGGCGCCCATCGAGATGGGTAGGAAGCCGTGATGGCCGCCGCCCGATGTGGATGTCGCCGGTGCAAAGTAGTGTTGTAGCTTGACTGATCGTTCGTTTCATCGCTCACCTCCGACCTCTGGCCGGGAGAGTTTGTTGAAACTTCGGCCGAGGAGATTTCCTAATGTCGAATAAGTGAGTTCACCATACCATCCCTCCACCGCCTGTCAAAGGCGGAGCACGTCGCAAAACGGAGCTCCGGAGGAAGGGATGTGCGGAAGATACGCACTGACCGTCGATCAACCGCCGTTTTCAGCCGCCTACGGCACCGAGGAGCTTCTCCTCGACCACCAACCCCGATCTAACATCGCAACCTCTCAGGACGTGTCGGTGCTCCTGGGTGGAGACGCCGGGCGACGGATTGGGCTTCTACTCGGGCCTCGTTCTCTCGCGGGCGGACGATCCCGCGATCGGGTGTGGCCAGGCGAGGGAAGCCTCGGCGTGGTCTCCGTCCTCCCTCACCCGGGAATCGTAGGGAGGGGACATGTCCCGGGTAAGAAAAGGCCCAGCTCATTGAGCTGGGCCTTTGGTGATGCGGAACCCTTACGGGCCCGCGTCTCCCTGCTGCACGATCGTGCACCAACGGGTGCCGGCGACCACCAGGAAATCCAGGACCTGGATGCCGACCAGTTCGCCAGCCTCCCGGATGTGCTTCCAGATCTGCCGGTCTTCGGGCGAGAACGTGAGGTCACCGGACGGATGGTTGTGCCCGATGATGATCGAGGCGGCGTTCGCGAGGATCGCACCCTTGAACACTTCGCGCGGGTGCACGAGGGCGGCCGAGAGGTGGCCTATGGCGATCGTCTCCACCGCCACGGGTTCGTGTTGGGTGGAGAGGTGGACCACGACGAAGTGCTCCCGGTCCTTCTGGCCAATGAATGCGGCGATGAGCCTTGCGGCGGCCTCGGGGCCACGGACCCGATCGCTGGGCTCGGCGACGATCTCGGGGAGATCCGTCGTTACAAGTCGGATACGGGAGTGCCGGATCGCCGCGGGCGGGTCGGATGGCATGGCGCGTGGATCGGCTGACATGACTGGCTCCTTTTCCGGGGCGGGCCCGGTTGCACGCAAGGGAACCGGAGGCGCGTTTCCCGCTGCTTTCCGGTTCGTGCGGATGGGATGGGGAAGGAACGGAATGCTCAGGCGCGGTCGCCCGAGCTTGTAGGGGCCAGCATATCAGACAGGAGGTGGCGTGCGAGGCGGCGGGATTAGGCGCCTCGGGCGGAAATCTCTCCTCACCGACCTAACCTACTCCGGGATCCGGATGACGATCTCCTCCGCTTCCCCTTCACGGAGCTTCGGGAGTTTCGGGCGCCGGGGCTTGTGCCCGGCCCGCTTCTTCGCCCAGTAGCCTCGGGGAGGCCTCGGAACCTTGAGCCGTCGGCATACCTTCGCGAGCCCCTGGTCCGACAGGCCCCACTCCGGGGCGAGCTGGATCATGGGGGTCGACCATACATGGTCGAAGAGCTCCCGTCGGGTGAGCTGGACCTCTCGACCGTTTCGGCGGTGGTGTCCGATCCGGACGGTCCGAGGGAGCGGTGGCTCCGGTGTCGAACCTGAGGCCCTAGGCCTTCCTTTCGATCCCTTTTGCTTCGATTTACCGAGCCCGCACTTCGTGATGACCTCGTGTGCCCGCGTTGGCCGACGGCGCTCCCACTTCCAGGGATCCTCGTTCGGACGCCGCATGAAACCGGCCTCAACCATTTTCCTTTGGAAGGCCGGCGTGCGAGCCAGTTCATGGAGCACCTCGGGTGAGCAGTGATCCCCCTTGGTGAGGAGCTTCAACGTCTCGACAAAGGAGTAGTCGGAGGTCCTGAGTAACGACCACCGCGCGTATGCGATCTCCTCCTTGGACCCACAGGTCCATCGGACTCCCAGGTCGAACAGCCGGCGAAGCGGTTCAACGGAAGGCCACCGGTCGCTGAAGGGAAAGGGCAGGCGTTGCCTGGAAATATGAGCTGCGATCACCGGGCCGACGTTCTTGGGGAGGGTGCGCTTGGCAAGCACGTCGATCACTGCGGTTGAGTCGGCCCAACGGTATAGGTCATCGAAATCCTCTCTCGACGGATCCGGGTTCAATCGCTCCAGGATGTCAGCGTGTCCGCTGGCGCAGGCTCTCCAGATCGCTGTGAGACCACATGGCTCATCATCATCTGCCGGCCAGCGGAGATCGAGCACAGGGGTGTACGGGTCGGCTCCGGCCCAGAGGCAGAGCATCACACCCTTTTGGTTTCCCTCCCCAGCGTGATAGGCGAGAGCCATGTCGAGCTCACGCTGAACCTTAGGGTCACCGTCTCGGTGCCGCTTGGCGAATCCGAAGAGGGGCTTGTTGCTGGTTCGCTCGGCTAGCACGTCGGCCATCTCGTGCCCGTCGGTCATTTCGACGCCCAGCGACCGGAATCGCTCCATCAACTCAGTGGAGTACGTCTCGAACACGGCGGCGCGACTGACGCGATGGGGGTCGGCACCCCAGGCGAGGAGGAGGTCGAGGAGGTCGATCCGGCGGGATTCGAGGGCCCGGTCCAGGGGGGATTCTTCCTCGGCGTTCGGGTCGTACCCGTTGCAGAGCAGGAGGTGGACGAGGGAGTGGTCGCCGCGGTCAAGGCCGATCTGGAGGACGGAGGCTCGACGCCGGCCGCGGACGTGCGTTCCGGGCTTCCACTGGAGCGGGCGGCCACCCCGAATCCAGTTCTCTACATAGTACAGCTGTCCGGCGCGGCAGAGTTCCTGTAGCTCCGCGATTTGGTCAGGGTCGCGGGTGACCCGAGGAGGCTGCTTGCCTGCTCGTGGATCGGGGGAGCTACGAGGATCGACGAAGGAACTGGGCACACGGCCTCGGGTCGGCGTCAAGTCACCAGATGCTTATGGGTGAGGAAGTACGCACCCGAGACCGCGAAAGTGCGGGCAAGCAGGGCCCACTGCTCGTCGGTCAGTCCGCGGGGCACGTGAGCCCCCGAGCTGATGAGTGTGTACACCTTCGCGAGTGCTTCCTCCTCCACCGTCGTGACCACCTCTTGGTCCTTGAGGAAGGCGAGCGCGGCACCCCACCGGTCGTCGGGCGCGGGAACCATGCGGCTGCTGGCGATCTTAGCGGCAGACCGTCGCACGACGGTTTCGAGCGCTATGCGCGCCTTGGTTGTCCCGCCGTTGAAATCGGGGGGCGTCGCTGCGAGGTCCTCATGGGACTCGCGCAGCAGGCGTCGGATTTCTCCATCCCTATCTAGGTCGCTGCTCGCGAACACGCCTTCCAAGCTGTCAGTGATCCGCGCCACCGGCTCGGCGCCGGGCAGCAGGCGCACGAGCGCACCCTCGATCACCTCGAATCCGTCGGCCCGCAGGTTGCTCCTGAGATCCTCAAGTCGGGTGTCAAATACATACTTCGCGGGCGCGTTCGCCCGGATCGAGGTGCCGCCACCCACGAGTTCCACGAGCAAGCCAGCCATCGCCGTCCCGTCTGCGGTCTCGGTGACCGAAAGGAGTTCGTGGGTGTTGATGGGCCAAAGGTTCTCATCCAGGTGCTTGAGAAGCAGTACCCGGACTGCGCTGGATGAGAGTGCTTCCAGGAGCTGGACCAGGCTGGCACGAGTTCGGTTCGTGAGCACGACCCTCCGACATCAGTTGAGGTGGGAGTGAGCTGCCGGCTTCGGCCATCCGCGAGCCTGCGGATCGCTGGACCGGCCCTTGACCGCCTTTCGTATGGGTGTGGATGGATCTGAAGGTGGACGGTGAGTCGGACCCCGACCGTCCCGCTATTCGGCTTGCAGGACAAGAGACGGGGTAGGGCGGAGTTGGGCAACCCAGTACCGATCCTTTCTCCGTCAGTCGTCCGGTCGGTGTGGCCGCGCCGGAAGAACCATACTCGGCGTTCGTGTATCGGCGTCAGCTATTCCCAAGAACACGAGGCGAGCGTCGGACCGATCTCTCGTTCGGCGCGCGCCTGAAGACCCTCGAACGGGTTGCGTTGGCCCGACTCCCACCCCGCGACCGTGGCGGGGTCGACACCGATCTTCCCACCGAGGGACTTCATGGAATGGCCCGTGATCAACCGGTACGCGCGGATCCGTTCCGGGAAGGTGTTCGGGCAGGGCAGGGGAACGAATCCCAGGAACCGGATGATCGCCGGCCAATGTTCGAGCGCCGGTTCGGTGCGGCCGAGCTCCCAGTTGGTGATGGTGGACGTGTCGACGTCCACCAGGCCGGCCACGTCCTGCTGGCGAAGTTCGCGGTCCAACCGGGCCTTTCGGATGTGCTCTCCGGCAGAGCCGGGTGAGACAGGATAGCCCCTCGGGAGCGGCTTTCGACTTCTCAGGGTGACATGGCAAAAAGGCAACGCAGGTATGCCCCTGTGGCTTCGCGGGCTCCCACGAACCCGGTCGCTGTGAGTGCGACGCCGGGACCGTGAGACGATATCGGGGTCGGGTGTCCGGTCCATTGAAAGATCGTATGGACCTGCAGGTGGAGGTTTGGGCCCCATCTACCGGCCGACTGGCGGAGCCGCCCAAGGGGGATCTTGCCACCACCGTGCGTTCCCGGGTGACACGAGCCCGGAGACGGCAGCAGAACCGATTCCAGAGCAGTGCCCAGATCCATTGCAATGCGGCCATGGGTCCCAGGGAGGTAATGCGCTGCTGCTCCCTGGATTCCTCTGGGCAACGTCTTCTCCACCTGGGCGCCGAGCGGCTGCGGCTTTCGCCTCGGGCGTACCACCGGGTTTTGAAGGTGGCTCGAACCGTTGCGGATCTTGAGGGCGCCCGAACCATCCAGGGGCCCCATCTGGCCGAGGCCCTCCAGTATCGGATGCAGTGGGGGAAGGAAGAGGGATAGGGAATTCAGGTCGGAGGGTGGTTGGGAGGAGGGACTTTCCCAAGCACCTCACAACAGAAGGAGGATTTCATGAAACGTTTGATCTCTTGGTGGGGGGCCGTCTTTGGACTGGCCTTCCTCATGACGGCAGGTGCGGAGCCTGTATCTGCCTCCTGCACCAACAGCTACTACCTCTGTCTCAATGAGGCCACCTTCGCAGGTGGTTACGGCATCGACTCCTTTGAGTCTGTGGAATGCGGTGCCGCATGGGTGGGATGTGTGGCCCGGGACCTTCGTTTCTGGTGATTCACAGGCACACTTTCCGAGGTCGCCGTGGGCGCTCTCGAACCATCTCATGACCAAGTGAGTTTTCCATGATCTCTCCTCCTGACCATCCTCCGATTCTGAAGCCCTTTCCTCGGCGCTGGTGTCTGTTGCTGCCAATCGCCCTGAGTCTCCACGGGTGCGAGCAGTCCTTCTCCCCGATGCCAGAGCCGGTATGGATCGGACCCACGGCACAAGTCACCATGGAGGTGCCGTGTGAACCCCATGTGGCCCTCAACTCCCTGGAACTTGCTCCCACTTCCCTGGTGCAGTTATCCGATTCTCTCCTGGCGGTGGTGGATGTCCAGCAGAGACGCTTTGTGCTCATCCATCCCGATGGTCGGACCAAGGCTGGGTATCCCCTCACGCCTGAGGGTCCCACGGGGATTCTGGACCCCCGGAATGTGGCCCTGGTAGGGGACTCGCTCCTGGTCTTCGCCGATGGTCCCCGGGGAGCACTCCGGCGCCTGACCCTGGACTGGGAAGATGCCGGTTCCGAGAGTCTGGGATTCCCCCCGGACGCCGTGGCGCCATTGCCGGATGGAGTTCTAGTCTCTCGGTTGGCTCTGGGGGACGGACCGTCTTCACTCCTTTACAAAGTAGGTAGTCGAGGGCTTACGGGACTGGAGATTCCTCCATTCCCCCATGACGACTGGAGGGTTCGGTCTTTGGTGAACTCCCTTGAACTGAGTACGGGAGCCCAGGGACAAGTGGTTGTGGCGCATCGTTTTTTGGTCCCGCGGGCCTACACAACGAGGTCGGCGGACTCGGGGGTACCATGGCAGATGGTCCGGGTCCCCCTTCCGGATGAGGCCCGCCGGTGGTGGGGAGAGATGCCGACCTCCGCTCCAGAGTCGGGAGTCGGATGGCTCACTCCGGTTCTGGCAGGCGCACTGCACTCGGTTTCCGGAGACTACTTGTATCTCACCCGGTCCGGGCGAGAGGTGGGGGGACACTCGGAAAAGGTCATTCTCCGTGTGGATTCCCAGTTCACCTATCTGGGCGGGGTACGCCTTCCGGTGAACGCTGGGTTCATGGCGCTGGATGTCCAACGTGATCTGGCCATTGTGGTTGATGGAGAAGATCGGTGGTTCACCTGTCCACTTCCTTGATAACCAGGAGGGTGAAGACGATGGAGCCGAAGAGAGCATCCGGAACGGTTGTCCTCTCTCCCAGCGGTGGGATGACCATTCGGGACCTCCATGTGTCGGCAGGATCGAGAGAACTGGTGGCTTCATACTCAGATATGTTTCCTGCCGGGACGTTCGTCTGGCTACGGGGCCCCAACGGATCGGGCAAAAGCACGTTTCTAGCCGCCCTGGAAGCTGAGTTGAGGGGAGGATGGGCGGTGGTGGGGTGGGTGCACCCAGGGATGGGGCTACCGCCGGGGTACCGCGTGGGGATGTGGCGCCGATGCCTGGCTCGGGGCGGAGCGGGCTCTCCCCCCATCCTGGCCGGATCCTTGGGAGCAAAGCTACCCTTTCGTGAACTTTCTACCGGCGAGCAGCGGCTCCTCCTGATGGAGGGGGTTATGGCCCTGCCCAGGGATGTGCTCCTCATGGACGAGGCGCTGGAGCATCTGGCGCCGGAACGTCGCCATGACGTGGTAGAGGCACTTAGGGCCCGCGGAGGCACGGCGGTCACTTGGCTGGCTTCCCATGTCCCACCCATGACTGCGGAACAGCTGCCTGCAGCCACTCGTACCCTCACCCTGGATGGGCAGGGTGGGCACCTGGTTGACCGACATGATAGCGCCCACCCTTTGGAGCCGGCGAGCCCGGGCATCCACCCGGCGGATCCGGTCTCCTCAGCGTCAGGTGGGTTCCAGGCCCGACGGGTGGTCACCGGTAACCTGCGAGGTACCTCTCTCCTGAAATTGGAACTCCAGAGCTGGTGGACTGCCAGGGTGACGTTGGGGTGGGTAGGTGGCCTGACTGCCCTGCTGGTGCTGGGTGAAATCCTCCACCTGAGGGGATTGCTGGCTTCGGGGGAGGAGTTGCGATGGGCCGGTTTCGTGATCCTGGTGGGATTGCCATGGGGCTACGGCTTCGGCGTTACCAGAGATCGAGAATGCGGCTTCCTTTCCTACTGCCTCGCCAACCTCTCGTCTCCCGTGCGCTATCTGAGGGTCCGGCTGCTCTCGGCTGTTTTCCGGGTAATGGGGTTGTTGCTATTGGTGGGCCTGGTGGCTGCCTGCCTGGCCTGGATCCGTGGCGGCGACGGGTGGAGGGTGGCCGCCCAGATGGGCAGTTGGGGCTGCATCCTTCTTTTCCTGCTTCCCGTGCTCCTTGGGCTGGAGGTGGTGGGCCGGGCACGGTTCCCCACCGTGGCACTGGCACTGTTCTACGTTGGAGCAGGACTTCTCCTGGTGGCTATGGGGAAGGATGTGGATCTTCTACGGGTGGCCATGGGGGTGGATGATGGGCTCCCTGATCGTCCAGATCAGTCGCTTCTGAGCAGGGCTGCCGGGGGAGCCTTCGTTGCCTGGTTGTCGATACCGGTTCTGGCGAAGGGTCTTCGGCCGGCGAGAGGGTGATGGATGAAGGGCACGACGGCTCCAGGCCGGAACCCGGGATCCAGGGGCAACCGTTTCCCCCACGGACCGGCGTAACTTAGCTTTCAAGCCATCACGTCCTCTCCGGAAGCGTATGCCCGAATTCCTCCAGGGCCTCCAGGGCCCGTCCCCAGAAGTCGTTACCCGGCTACTCCTGTCCGCGCTGTCGTTGGCTGCGGTGTGGCTGACGCGCCGGATCCTCATGGAGCTGTTGGAGCGCAACCTCGAGGATTCTCGCTCCGTCTACCAATGGTCCAAGGCTTCCGCCTACGTGGCCACGGTTCTGATCATTCTCCTCCTGGGACAGATCTGGCTGGTGGGGGTCCGTTCGTTGGGGACGTTCCTCGGGCTTCTCACTGCCGGGCTGGCCATCGCACTCCGGGACATGGTGGCGTCATTCGCCGGATGGGTCTTCATCGTGCTCCGCCGTCCCTTCGAGGTGGGTGACCGAATTCAGTTGGGCGAACATGCCGGTGATGTGGTGGACATTCGGATCTTCCAGCTCAGCATCCTGGAGATCGGGAATTGGGTTTCGGCGGACCAGAGCACTGGGCGCATCATCCATCTTCCCAATTTGAAGGTGTTCACCACTCCCATCGCCAACTACACCTCCCACTTCCCATACCTCTGGAACGAAGTGGCCGTCGTTGTGACCTTCGAGAGTGACTGGAGGAGGGGGAAGCAACTCCTGGCTGCGGTGGCCGGGAAGGTCTCGGCGGATATCTCCCGGGAAGCCGAGCGTTCACTGCACCGCGCTTCCCGGAAGCTGCTCATCCACTACCGGACGCTCTCGCCTATCGTCTATACATCCGTGGTGGATCATGGCGTCATGCTCACGGTACGCTACCTGTGCGCTCCCCGGACGCGCCGGGGCACGGCTCAGAGCATCTGGGAGGAGGTCCTGGATCTGGTGGCAATGGAGCCCGGGTTGGATCTGGCTTATCCCACCCACCGGATTGTGGGAGTCACCGGGGCGAAATCGTCTGAAGCAGGCTCGCTTGTTCCTCCCAAGGGCGAGTCGTAACTTCCTCGCCCCCGGTTAGCTGGGGGACTGCGGCTCTGCGGCCTCCCCGTACTCGGCCCAGACGCCCCCTCCACAAGAACGCCATCTCCCTGGAGTTCCTGCTGAAGAGCCAGTCCAAGATGCTCTACTTCGATCATGCGGCTACATCCGCATCCCGTCCGTCACAGGTGGTGCAGGCTGTGGCCGATTTTCTCTCCCTGAACGGGGCGAGTCCGGGTCGAGGCGGGTACAGTCGCTCGGTGGACTCGGGTCGGATCTGCTTCCGATGTAGACGGAAGCTGGCCGGCCTCATGGGGTTGAGGGGGAGCCCGGGCCGGCTGGCGTTCATGATGAATGCCACCCATGCCTTGAATACGGCACTCTTCGGACTTCTTCAGGAAGACGATGTCGTTGTGGTGAGCCCCTTCGACCACAATGCGGTGCTCCGACCCGTACACTATCTGTCGCGAGCCCGGGGGGTGCAGATTCGGGTGATGGAGGGTGACGCCCAAGGCGCCGTGGATCTCCAGGGAGCCCGTGGGCTCATGGACGGCGCCAGGGTCGTGGTGGTGAACGCGGTCTCCAACGTACTGGGTACCCGCCTCCCCCTGGAGGAGCTCGCAGGGATGGCCCATGAGGCGGGGGCGCTGGTTCTGGTAGATGCGGCCCAGTCGGCCGGACACCTCACCGATCGGCCTGGAGAATTGGGGGCAGATTTGGTGGCCATGACAGGCCACAAGGGCCTGCTGGGTCCCCAGGGAACTGGAGCTCTCTGGCTTCGGGAGGGCGTTGAGATTCCTCCTCTCCTGAGCGGTGGCACGGGGGGGGATTCAGCCCTTCGGGAGATGCCTCACACGATGCCGGACCACCTGGAGGCCGGTACGCCCAATGCTCCAGGGATCGCAGGGCTCCTGGCAGGGTTGGAGTTTCTGGAAGAGACGGGTGTGGAACGCCTTCACACCCGGATCTCAGAACTCAAGCTCCGTCTCCATGGGGGGCTGTCTGCCATTGCTGGTGTGACTGTGCTTTCACCTCCGGATCCAGCAGGGGTGGGAGTGGTTACCATGGTTTCGGATCGCACGGCCCCGTCGGCCCTGGCTGCCAAGTTGGATAGAGAGTTCGGGATCATGACCCGGGCTGGGCTGCACTGCGCGCCGGAGGCCCACCGCCTACTGGGCACGTCGGAGACCGGGGCCCTGCGCTTTTCCCTGGGTTGGGACACCACGGCGGAGGGGGTTGATACCGTAGTCGACGCCGTGGAGCAGCTGGTGAGCCGAGACGCCGCGTCTACCTCCGGCGTGAGTCACACCAAATCCGAAGTTGGGAGAGCATCATGAGGTTGTTTCTGGCCGTTCGGTTGGGGGAAGTCCATCGCAAAGCAATTCACTCTGCTGCGGGGCCTCTCCGTCAGGCGGGGCTGCCCGTGCGATGGGTGGAGCCTGGCGAATACCACCTCACCCTCAAGTTCCTGGGGGAGGTTCGGTCGGAGACGCTTCCGGGACTGTCCAAGGCGGTGGAGCGAGTGGCGTCAACAACCCGGGAGTTCCCCATGGACATCGCGGGTTTCGGCGCATTCCCCACCATTCGACGTCCTCAGGTCCTCTGGGTGGGAGTCGAGCCCACTCCGGCCCTTCGGTGCCTGAAGCAGGATCTGGAATGGGCCCTCACCGACCATGGATTTGAACGAGAGACACGTGCCTTCCATCCCCACATCACCTTGGGGCGGGTGGATGGGAACGAAGGAGCTGGGGCCTTCCGCGGGTTGGATGCTCTGGCGGCGGGGCTGACTTCTCGGGAGCATGTGGCCGCGCAGAACGTGGATCTGGTTCGCTCCCACCTTTCTCGGCAGGGCGTCCGGTACACCGTGCTGGAGGGCTTTCAGCTGGCGGAAGAACCCCCTTCCGAGGCTGGAGGCTGACGGTACAGATGATGAATACCAACGGTGGGGCCCGGGCTTGGGGGATTGCAGGGCTGGCGGCTTTGGCCGTGGGGGCCGCGCTGGTGGGTGCGCTAAGGCTGGGATATGCTCCAGGATTCCTGGAACCGGGAACATCGGGGGACGAAGGAGAGTGGGCGTCCGCATCTCCGGCGATGGCCCAGGAGGCATGGGGAGCCCTCGAAACGTTCGTGGCGGCTGAGGGCGAGGAGGCTACCGGGTCTCTGACCCTCACCGAGGGTCATCTGGCTTCACTCATGGCTTTCCAACTGTCTGATCTGATCCCGGCATCCCTTTCGGGGGTCCGGCTTCGGACTCAAGAGGATCTTCTGGTGCTCCACGGGCGTCTGCTCCGGGAGATCCTGGAAGATGAAGTTGATGCTGAGGGATTTCTCCAACTCCTCCCCGACACGATCCCGGTAGAAGCCCAGGTCAGGATGGTGCCCGGGGTCCCGGGGGTCTCCCTGATCACCATGGAGCGCGTCACCGCTGCTGGGATTCCCGTACCCAAAAGGCTCCATCCCATGATCCTGAGGGTCCTTGCAGACCGCAATGGCTTCCAGGTACGGGGCGACACCCTGGCCCTGCACCTGCCAACCGGACTGGCTTCTGTCTACCTTTCAGGGGGTACCGTTCGGCTGGAGCGTTCTCCCTGAGGGTTCTGGACTCCAGCCTTCCAACCCACCTCTTTCCCTGTTGGACTCATGGCCACCATCCTCATCGTCGACGACGAGGCTCCCATCCGGGACATACTCCGGCAGATCTTCGAGTATGAGGGTCATGAGGTGGAAACCGCCTCCAGCGGAAGGGAGGGTCTGGAGCGGATGCGGACGGCTCCTCCCGATGTGATCTTCCTGGACGTGAAGATGCCGGGCATGGACGGCCTTCAGGTTCTGGAAAGAATTCGAAACCAGGACCCGGAGGCCGTGGTGGTGATGATCTCCGGACATGGAACGGTAGACGCTGCGGTGCATGCCACCCGGGCGGGGGCATACGACTTCCTGGAGAAGCCTCTCGATTCAGACCGCTTGCTGGTGACAGTGCGAAACGCCCTGGAGGTCCGGGGTCTCTCCCGGAGTGTTCGGGAGCTTCGGGATGAAAATAGGGAGAGGTATCGGATCGTGGGTCAATCCGAAGCCATCCGGGTTCTGCTGGACAGAGTGGATAGGGTGGCACCCACAGACTCGCGGGTTCTCATCACCGGAGAGAACGGAACCGGTAAGGAGTTGGTGGCCCGGGCCCTTCACGCCGGATCATCCCGCGCCAGGGGTCCCTTCGTTGAGGTGAACTGCGCTGCCATTCCGTCGGAACTCATCGAGTCGGAGCTGTTCGGACACGTGAAGGGCTCGTTCACAGGGGCCGTGGGTGACCGGGCCGGTCGGTTCGAACAGGCCGACGGGGGGACGCTCTTCCTGGACGAAGTGGGGGATATGTCGCTCCCCGCTCAGGCCAAGGTCTTACGAGCCCTGGAGGAAGGTGTCGTCACCCGGGTGGGGGGGCAGAAACTCATCCGGGTCAGCGTGAGGGTTGTGGCAGCCACCAACAAGAACCTGGAGGAGGAGATCCGAGCCGGCGGCTTTCGGGAGGACCTCTTCTATCGTCTGAACGTGGTGCCCATTCACGTGCCGCCCCTGAGGGAACGGCGGGGGGATATCCCTGAGTTGGTACAACACTTTCTGGAACGAATCCGGCAGGCAGATCAACTCCCGGCCCGGAAACTCCACCCTGAAGCCATGAAGCGCCTGACCCACTTGAATTGGCCTGGGAATGTGCGGGAGTTGCGAAACACGGTGGAGCGGTTGGTGATTCTGGCTTCGGGTGACGAGATCGGCCCACAGGACGTGGATGCGCTGGCGGGGGCTCCCGCTGGAGATCCGGGCCTGGGTGTTCGCTTTCTCTCTGCCGACAGCTACGCGGAATTCCGTGACCAAGCGGAGCGGGCGTTCCTTCTCCACAAACTGCGGGCCCATGACTGGAACGTGTCGGAGACGGCGAGGGTTCTGGATATGCCCCGATCGAATCTATACAAGAAGATTGAGCGGCACGGCCTGAGCCGAGAGGAGTAGGAATCCCTACTTCCCACATCCCTCCAACGCCAGTGGCTATGACTTCGCACCACACCCCACCCTCCTTCCAGAACTTCATCGCCGGCGCCTGGCGACCGGCCCTCTCGGGGGAGACCTTCCCCAACCGGAATCCCGCCCGATGGGACGAAATCCTCGGCCACTTTCCCCGTTCCAGCACCGACGATGTGGATGCGGCGGTAGCGGCGGCCAGAGACGGGTTCCGGATCTGGGGGGCGACACCGGCTCCGGCTCGGGGGGATGTGCTGCGGAGGTGTGGCGACATATTGGCTGCCCGGAAGGACGAAATTGCCAGTGTCGCCACCCGGGAGATGGGCAAGGTGCTGGAGGAGACCCGTGGGGACGTACAGGAGGGCATCGATACGGCGTATTACGCTGGCAGCGAGACTCGTCGACTCTTCGGTCACACCGTCCCCTCCGAGTTGCCTCGCAAATGGGCTATGAGCTATCGGCGTCCGGTGGGCGTGGCTGGAGTCATCACACCTTTCAACTTCCCCCTGGCCATCCCCACCTGGAAGATCTTTCCCGCTCTGGCATGCGGGAATGCGGTGGTGTTCAAGCCCGGCGAAGATGTTCCCCACACGGCCCACCTCTTCATAGAGGCTCTTCTGGAAGCCGGTCTACCCCCGGAGGTCGTCCAGTTGATCCATGGCTTCGGCCAGGAAGCGGGGGAGCCTCTGGTGAGCCACTCAGGGGTCGATCTGGTGTCCTTCACCGGCTCCACGGAGACGGGGAGAAGGATCGGCGAGATTTGTGGTCGAGACCATCGCCGACTCTCCCTGGAGATGGGTGGGAAGAACGCTCAGATCGTGCTGCCCGATGCGGACATGGAATTGGCCCTGGACGGCGTTCTATGGGGGGCGTTCGGCACCACGGGCCAGCGATGCACGGCCACATCCAGACTTCTTCTGCACCAGGATATCGCTCAGGATTTCCTGGAAGAGCTCCTTCCGCGAGCCCGAGCGCTGCACCTGGGCGATGGTCTGTTGCCCGAGACCCAGGTGGGCCCCCTCATCAACCCCGCAGCGTTGGAGAAGGTGGAGGGGTATATGAAGGTGGCCCAGGTTGAAGGTGACGTGGTGTTGGGAGGCTCCCGAGCGGAAGCTGGAGAGTTGTCTCGAGGCCACTTCTTTCATCCTACGGTGGTCACGGGCCTGCTTCCAGGATCTACCATGGCCACGGAAGAGGTGTTCGGGCCCGTGCTCTCTGTGCTCACCTTTTCCACGGTGGACGAGGCCATTGCCATCAACAACGAGGTTCAGTACGGGCTCTCTTCCTCCATCTATACTCGGGACGTAACAGTAGCGTTCAGAGCCTTCCAGGAACTGGACAATGGGATCACCTATGTGAACGCACCCACCATCGGGGCCGAGGCGCACCTCCCCTTCGGCGGGGTCAAGCAGACGGGCAATGGGCACAGGGAGGGGGGTTGGGAGGTCTATGAATTCTATTCGGAAACCAAGGTGTGCTATGTGGATTACTCCGGGAGCCTACAGCGTGCCCAGATCGACAACTATTAGAAGGCCGTCGGTGGTCTCGGTACTTCTTCAACGGCCTTTTAGGGGCGTGTCCGGGTAATGGGGCGAGCCGCGTTACGAGCACCACGGGCGCCAGATCCGAGGCGGCGCTCCGACACCATAGCGAAAGCTACGGTGAGGGGCGCC